>NZ_JABUMU010000024.1:0-176231 GCF_013336625.1 Myxococcus sp. CA033
TGCCACCGCCGCTGTTGCCGTAGCCACCACCGGAGCTGCCACCGCTGGAGCCACTGCCGCCCGGAGGCGTCCCGCCGTTGTTGCCGTAGCCGCCGTTGTTGCCGCCGCCGGAGCTGCCCCAGCCACCGCCGTTGTTGTCGTCATCGCGGTCTCGCCCCTGGCCGCGCCCGGGACGCGAGCCGCCGCGGTCATCATCCCTGTCCCGCCCGCTGTTGCCCCGGCCGTAACCACCGCCGTTGTTGCCGCCCGAGTTGTTCCCGCCGCCCCAGCCGCCGCCGTTGTTGTCCCCGTCGTATCGGGAGCCGCCGCGAGGAGGCTGGGTGCCCCAGCCGGTGCCGGAGGGAGGAGGCCGGTTCGAGGGACGGTCGTCGTTGCGAGACACGGAGCCGCGAGAAGCGGGGCGCGACCTGGCCCGGCTGTAGCCGTAACCCGCGGAGGCGGCGTGGGTCCGGTCATACACGTAGCCGCGGTTGCGCTCCCAGCGGTACGCCCGGCCCGCGTTCGGGTAGTAGTCGTGCGAGTGACGCCCGTGCAGGCCGCACGACGCCCCGAGCGGATCCAGGTGGAAGTCCCAGTACCAGACCATCGTCGGCCCTTGGTAGTAGTAGACGTCGTCTGTGTAGACGTAGTGCGTCTCGGCCGGGCGGTAGCCGTGCGTGTGGACGTGGTCGTACGGGCACCAGCCGCCACCGTCGTGGTCCGGAATGGGGTGGTCGCCCGAGAACCGGTAGTCCACCACCGCCACCACGGGGCGGCGGGCGGCGGGGCCGTGATAGTGGGCGTAGCAGCCCGTCCCCATCATCAGGGCAAGAGGGATGGCGAGTGCGAGCAGTCGGCGCATGTGACGAGTCTCCCGTGCGAAGGGCACTTCCAGCCAGTCCCTCTTCGCGACCACGGGCTGAAGACGGGCGGCCCGGGAGGAAATTCACGCCGGACTCCTTCTTGCCCGCCTGCTCCCTCTTTAACCGGGGGTGTGCCCTGGTGAACACCGTGCCGGCTGGTGTAGGTGCGGTGTGAGCGCGATGCGAGCGCCGGGGCTTTCTGGACCCGTCGCGCGAGGAGAAGGGCACCCATGTCGGAATCGGATTTTGGTCGGGGCAGGGGGGCGATGTGCCCGTTGCACCCGGATCACCTCGCGCAGCGGACCTGTACGCGCTGCGGCAACTTCATGTGCGACGCGTGCAGCGAGGGCGGCACGCAGGTGCACTGTCCCACCTGTCGTGAGCGCGAGGGCCTGGGTCAGGCCTTCCCGTTGGACCGCCACAACTGGTCCATTGGCGGGCTGCTGGAGGTGTGCTGGGAGCGGTTCAAGCGCGAGTGGGTGATGCTCAGCGTGGGCGCCATCCTCTTCTTCGCGGCCGCGATGGTGGGCAGCTTCGTCTCCCAGATTCTGTCCTTCATCGGCGGGCTGTCGGGCAGCACCACCGTCACCGTGCTGATGGTCATCGTGGGCACCGTGGTGTCGTGGGTCATCCAGGGCATGGGCACCCTCGGCATCACCCGCATGTGCCTGGACGTGCTCCAGGGCCAGCGCGCCGACCTGGGGAGGATGTTCTCGCAGTTCTCCAAGCTGGTGCCCTACCTGCTCACCCTGCTGCTGTCGTTCGCGGTGATGCTCCCCGTCATCATCCTCTGCTTCGGCGCCGCGCTCGCGGTGTTCCTCGGGATGACGGGGATACCGCTCGACGTGGGGAACTCGGCGGCGGCGGTCGAAGCGGCGATGTCGAACGCGCCCACGCATGTGTACGTGGTGATGTTCGTGGTGGGCATCGGGCTCTACATCTTCCCGGGGCTCTGGCTCGTCATGCCGCTGGTGCTCATGCAGCCGGCGCTCGTGGATGCGGAGAACCCGGGCCCCGTGGAGACGCTGAAGCGCTGCTTCGCCGCCGCTCAGGGGCAGCGCCTGGGCATGCTCGGCACCATGTTCATCGGCGCCGTCATCTTCATCGTGGGCATCTTCCTGTGCTGTCTGCCGGGCATCCCCGCCCTGGCCTTCTTCCAACTGCTGCTCGCCGGCCTCTACCTGTCGCTCAGCAAGGGCGCGGAAGAAGTCTGACGTCGGTCGCTCATCGGGGCCCGCGAAGGGATGCGGGCCCCGGTGCGGGACGTGCGTCAGTGCACCAGCCGCTCGGAGGAACCCGAGCGGGGCGTGGCCACCCGGCCCATGCAGGCCAGGATGTGCTCGCGGTACTCGGTCAGCTCGCGCAGACCGCACAGCATCCACCGCCCGCCGATGACGAGCGTGGGCACGCCGCGCACGCCGCGGCCCGTCGCGTCGCGGTGCTCATCCAGGATGAGCCGGCGCGTCTCCTCGGAGCGGAACGCGGCGGAGAACTCGTTCATCGCCAGGCCCACGCGCGACGCCAGCTCGAACACCACGTCCGGGCGCGACACGTTGACGCCCTGCTCCAACGCGGCGCGCTGCATGGCCCGCGCGAGGAAGGCGCGCGCCTGCGGTCCCTGGAGTCGCGCGGCCTCGAGCGCCGCCAGTGCCGGCACGCTGCTGCGCGGTGGGTCTCCACCCAGCCACAGGTCCGTGGACAACAGCGGAGCGGTCTGGTCCGACTCGCGTTGCGCGCGCTGCACTTCTTCCACGAGGCCGCGCTTCTCGCGCTCCGTGGGAAGCACATCGTGCACGCGAAGCGGATAAGGCCTCACGCTCCAGCGGACGGCTTCGCCCAACTCCTGGCGCAAGACGTCCAGGCGCAGCTCGGCGAGATAGCACCAGGAGCACAACACATCCTGGTACACGGTGATCTGCAGCGGCTTGTGCAGCGTTTTCATGGGGGGCCGCCAGATTAGAGGCCACGCCGCGCTGCTGCCAACTCCCCATGACACTCGGCCGCTGAATGCATTCCTGTGTTCCTGAGGAGCATGCGAGGTAGCTGTGGCCCAGGCTGCTCGCTTGCTTCAGGGCATGCGAGCAACCTCCACGGCCCTCCGTGCCTACTCTCCAAAGGCCTGCGGACCGCCCGACTTCGACCCGGCGTAAGCCAGCGCGTGGTCGATGATTTCTCCCGCGATGTCCCGTCCCGTGGCGCCCTCCAGTCCCTCGAAGCCAGGGCTGGAGTTGATCTCCATCAACCGGGGTCCCGCGTGGCCCTCCAGCATGTCCACGCCGGCGACCTCCAGGCCGATGATGTTCGCGGCCCGCACAGCGGCTTCCATGTACGCGGGAGGAAGCTCGATTGCCTGCCCTTCACCGCCGCGGTGGATGTTGGAGCGGAACTCGCCCTTCTTCGCCTTGCGACGCATCGCGCCCACCACCCGACTTCCCACCACGAGCGCGCGCACGTCCCGGCCCTCGCTCTCCGCGACGAACTCCTGGAGCACGATTTCCTGACCCAGGTCCCAGAACGTATCCAGGATGGTCTGCACCTCCGGCAGCGTGTGAGCGATCATCACCCCCACGCCCTGCGTGCCCTTGATGAGCTTGATGATGACGGGCAGCCCGCCCACCTCTTCCACCAGCCGGCGCACGTTGCTGCGGTCATGCGCCATCACCGTGCGCGGGATGTCCAGTCCGGAACGCGACAGGAACTGGAGCGCGCGCAGCTTGTCGCGGCTGCGTGCGATGGACGACGGAGGGTTGAGTACCGGAACACCCATCATCTCGAAGTGGTTCACCACCGCCAGCCCATAGGCGGTGATGGACGCGCCGATGCGCGGCACGACGACGTCCACGCCCTTCATCTCCACACCGCGGTACGTCATGCGCGGTGCGCCTTGCGCGAGCAGCAGGCAGCAACGCAGAGTGTCCAACACCAGCGGCCGGTGGCCCCGCTCCCGAATGGCGGACACCAGCCGGCGTGTCGAATAGAGCGAGCGCTTCCGGGACAGGATGGCCACCGTCTTCTTCACGCGTGAACGACGCGGCGCGGGGCGCTCGGGTGCCGGGGACCCAGGCGTGGCCGGGGCCTTCTTCTGCTGGATTTTTCGGGGAGACATGGGCGGAGCACCCGAGCGTACCATGTACCGCCGGACGGGGCGGGTGACGTGGTTCGTGTTTGCTATCCTCGAACACAGATGAGCGCGACAGATCCGCATCCCGACGACATCCACACCAGCCCCGGAGATGCCGCCGGGTTAGACCTTGCCCACTCTCCGTTGCTGGGAGAGACGCTCGTGGTGGACCCGCGTACCACGGTGAAGCTCCACAAGTGTCGGCTGGCCGTGGCCTCCGGGCCGGACACCGGACGCTCCGTCGTCAGCGACAAGGAACGCCTGCGCTGCGGCGCGCACCCGGGCAATGACCTGGTGCTCGTGGAGGACCGCACCGCCAGCCGCCACCACTTCGAAATCCAGTTCACCGAGCGCGGCTATCTGCTGGTGGACCTGGGCTCCACCAACGGCACGTTCCTGGACGGCCGCAGAATCGAGCGGGCCTATCTCTCACCGGGCTCGCAGATTCGCGCGGGCTCGTCCGTGCTGACCTTCGCGCCGCTGGATGAGGAAGTCACCATCGAGCCGGACCGCGACGGCGAGCTGTGCGGCATGGTCGGCCAGAGCATGAAGATGCGCCAGATATTCGGGCTCATCAAGAAGATCGCCCCGCTCGATGTCTCCGTCATCATCCAGGGCGAGACGGGCACCGGCAAGGAGCTGGTGGCGCGCGCCATCCATGAGCTGTCGGGTCGCAACAAGTCGCCCATGGAGGTGCTCGACTGCGGCGCCATCCCGCCCAACCTCATCGAGAGCGAGCTGTTCGGCCACGAGAAGGGCGCCTTCACCGGCGCGGTGAGCGGACGCCCCGGCGCCTTCGAGCGCGCGCACGGCGGCACCATCTTCCTGGACGAACTGGGCGAGCTGCGCCTGGACCTGCAGCCCAAGCTGTTGCGCGTGCTGGAGAACCACGAGGTGCGCCGCGTGGGCGGCAACGACGTCATCGAGGTGAGCTGCCGCGTCATCGCCGCCACCAACCGGGATTTGATGAAGGAGATTCAGGCGGGCAACTTCCGCGAGGACCTCTACTTCCGCCTGTCGGTGATTACGATTCAGCTCCCGCCGCTGCGCCAGCGCCGCGACGACATCCCCCTCATCCTCAAGGAAGCCCTCGCGGACCCGGAGGTCGTCCTCAAGCACGGCAAGAAGCGCTTCTCCGCGGAGTCCATGAGCCTGCTGATGTCCTACGCGTGGCCAGGCAACGTGCGCGAGCTGATGAACGTGCTGTCTCACGTGCTTACGTTCAGCGAGGGCGAAGAAATCCAGCCAGCCAGTCTCCCGCCCCGGGTGCGGGGGCAGGCCCGCGAGGGGCCGCTGCCCTTCAACGAGCACCTGTCCTTCAAGGACGCCAAGGAGCAGCTCCTGGAGAACTTCGAGCGGGAGTACGTCACCAGCGTCCTCACCCGCTGCGAGGGGAACCTCTCCCGCGCCGCCCGGGAGAGCGGCCTGCACAGGAAGTCCATCGAGCGGCTGGTGAAGAAGTATCAGCTCGATACCAAGGGCATGAAATCACGCTGATCCACGCCCCTGGGGTCGCCGCGCCCCGGGGGATTCCCGTGACACACGCGACACACGCGCTGCCCGGCCTGTAGCGCTGACTGGGAGACAGCCCCTTTGCGACGGGCAAGTTGACGTATGTCTTCTGGGGGGTAAATCCCTGGAACATGCGTGCTGCCATGAATTCCTACCCTCGAAGGAATGTTGGCCAGTCAGGACAAGCCATGGTGGAGGCGGCAATCACCCTGCCGCTGGTGGTGTTCCTGTTGCTGGGCACGTTGCAGTTGTTCCTGATGTTGCAGGCGCGCGTGCTGGCGCAGTACGCGGCGTTCCAGGCGACCCGGGCGGGCAGCGTGGCGCATGGCGAGTGCGAGCGGATGACCCACGCGGCCATCCTCGCGCTGCTGCCCTCGTTCCACTCGTTCCTGGGCATGTCGAGCGCCACCGACGAGGTGCGGCATGGTGGCGGGGGTGGCGCGCCGGCGAAGCTGGCGGCGGCCTTCGGCGCGCGCCGGGACAACCGCTACCGGAGCGGCCTGGACGGCGTGCACACCGGCGGCATCGTGTGGATCAACCGGGCGCTGGTGGGGGGCGGTATCGACGGCCCGCAGGACCGCGCGTTCGACGACCCGGGGCACCTCCGGCGGCTGGAGGTGCAGCTCATCTACTGGTACCCGATGCGCATCCCGTTCGCGAACTGGGTGATGTCGCGCATGTTCATGGCGCAGATGGGCATCCAGGACTACACGGCCGCCAATCCGCTGATGCCCGCGGAGCGCAACGCCAACTGGAACGCGGGGGAGTTCTCCACGCCGCTCAACCTGGCGGGTGACATCCGCTCCGAGCTGGCCTCGCGGGTGGCTCGCGAGGAGTACGTCTTCCCCATCGAAACCAGCTTCACCATGCGGATGCTGACGCCCGCCAAGCGGCGCCACTTCGCCACCATGGACTGCCCCCGATGAAGCGCTCCCTGTCTCGTGGTCAGACGCTGGTGCTGTTCGTGCTGGGCACCTTGTTGATGGTGCTCATGGTCACCATGACGCTCTCCTTCTCCATGAAGGTGCGTGAGCGCATCGAACTACAGACGGTGGCGGACGCGGCGGCCTACTCCAACGCGGTGGCCACCGCGCGCACCTTCAACAACATCGCGGTGATGAACCGCGCGCAGATTGGCCACGCGGTGGCGCAGGCGGGCGCCACCAGCCTGGTGAGCTGGGCCAGCCTCTACCGCGCGCAGCTCAACGCGGCCAACACGGGCTTCGGCATTGGCAAGAAGCCCTACCAACTGGCCATGGCCACCGGCTGTCCCTGCGCCGCGAAGAGCTCGTGGTGTCGGGAGAAGTGCCGCTGCGGGCGCCAGGGCGTGTCCGACCTGGGGATGCTCCAGACGCAATTGCGCATCGAGCAGGCGCGCGTGGAGGCCGTGTTCCAGTCCATGGACTTCATGGTGAACCTCCAGATTCTCGCGCACCAAATCGCGCAGGGAGCGTTCTACGTCGCGCAGCAGGACAACTACCGCGACCTGCGCGACGCCCTGGGGAGCCAGCACTTCACGAACAGGATTCTGCGCAACATCGAGGGGCCGGGGAAGTTCGTGGGGGACTCCGCCTGGAAGGTGCCCGACATCGGAGGCGTCAACGACGATGAGCTGAGCGGCGGCATCGCCTGCACGGACGACGGCGCCGTCTGTGATTTGCCGCTCACCGTCGCGCACGCCGTCAACGCGGCCATGGGCAGCCGCGGCTTCCACTTCGTCACCCACCGCCAGTGGCGGCTGGGGGACTACACCGCGCACCAGGCCAACCTGGACTTCGTCATCTGGCTTCCGGACGATGTGACGGTGCTGCCCACCACCAACGGGACGACGTACTTCGGCAAGCCGGGGCGGAAGATGCCGCTGCTGCCTCCCTATGCTCCCGCGCTCACGGGAGATGAGCAGGGCCGCATCGGCTGGATGTACAACCACCTGCTGCATGGCGGAAACCCCGTCGCCTGTCCCGCGAGCGTCGCGGGGACCCAGTCGACCACGGCGTCGCTGGTGTCGTCGGGGGGCTTCCTGCCCCGGCCCGAGCACAGGTGGACGGGCGGTGGGGATGCCGGTGGCCCCTTCAATCACATGCTGGCGCCCTGCCTGGGTGGGCCCTCGTCATGCCCTGGCATCTGGCCGCCGTTCCTGGACTACAACCTCACGCTGCTGCTCAACGGCGAGGGCAACAACTACGGCCAGCCGAAGAACTTCGCCGTCGTCCAGAGAGACCTGATGGCGCGCAAGCTGGACCCGTGGGACCTGTCCTTCCGCTACCGCTTCGAGTCCGGGAGCGCGGGCAACGTGTACGACGCGACCAGCTTCAACCTAGCGGATGGCACGCCCAACAGCACGCAGACGGCGCTGTCCACGGGCATCGCCTACTACCATCGTGGTGAGAGCCTGGGCTTCCACCACTGGAGCGAGCCGCCCAACCTGCTCAATCCGTACTGGCGCGCCACGCTCGTGGGCGCGGACATCGACAACAATGGCGTGCGCGACGCCATCGGGACGTTGGGAATCAGCTCGCCCGTCGCGGCGCAGACCTTCCAGGAGCTGCGCAACGCGGGCTTCAAGGGGCTTCAGTGATGACACCGCGCCGCTCTCGTCTTCAGCGCCGGAACGCTCGGGGCCAGGCCCTGCTCGAAGCGGCCATCGGCACCACGCTGTTCGTCACCATCATCGCCTTCGGCATCCACTTCGCGGAGGTGGGCTTCCTGTCGCTGAAGGTGCAGGAGGCCGCGGTCTCCGCGCTGTGGGATGGCACGCACGGGGAGATGCACACCATCCCCGTCTCGTATGACGACGCGGAGGACTCCATGCGGGATGCCGCCGCGAACGCCGAGGCGCGCTACTCGGACTTCAAGGGCCTGTCCTCCGTTCCGGGCGCCGGCCGCATCACCCAGGTATTCACGCAGGGCACCGGCATGCAGGTGCGCTGCGGCATGGACGTGGGCGTGGGCTGGACGGGCGCGATTCCCACCCGGCTCGTCTACCGGGACAACGGCGGCACGGCGTGCGGCGCCCAGGCCACGCTGAGCACCTGGCGCTTTCCCAGCTCGTTCCTCGACGGCCCCTCGGACGGCGCGCTCTACCAGAAGCAAAACCTGGACAACTCCCTCACCAACCTCCGGGTCTGCGCGGTGGGCCGCGCGGTGGGCGGCACCTGCAACGGCCGCTTCTCCATGCTCGTGGACGACTGGGGGCTCGCGGGCCCGCTGGAGTCGGCCACCTGCAACATCTTGATGCAGGACCAGCTCATCCCCTGCACCAACGCGCCCCTGCACGCGGCGGTGTGGTCCACCTACGCGCCGACGACGCTGCCCATCCCCACCGCCGCGAGCAACCTGGCGCAGGCCACGCTGTTCTGGAACCCGCTGCCTCCCACGGCGCTCGCCATGGTGGGCCTGGGCATGATGGAGAAGACCTTCTGGATGAGCGCGGCGGGTGAGGACGTCGTCAACTTCATCCAGGCTCCCCCCCTCATGGACCCCATCTCCCGCATCTGGCCCACGACGCCGGGCTCCATCATCGGCGTCACCACGTTCCCGTATGGCGCGGCTCACCTGGAGCGCTTCGGCAATGGCGGCTGCTTCCTGGGAAAGGACTGTGATTGAGATGACGCGCGTGTCCCTCTCGGGTGGGCGCTGGATGCTGGGCCTGGGCGCCGTGCTCATGGCTCAGCTGGCGTTGGCGGATGGCAACCAGTGCAGCATGGAGTGCACCACCAAGGCCGACGCCACCATGCGCTCGTGCATGGACCGGTGTCCCTCGCCCTCGGACGACCCCACGAAGCCCGGGCCCTTCCAGGCCTGCGCCCTCCGCTGTCAGGAGAAGCAGGACAAGAAGTTCAACGAGTGCGCGGAGCGCTGCGTGGACCCGGAGGGACTGGAGTCGCCCCGCAAGGGCAAGAGCGGACGGGTCCGTTAGATGGCGCGCGTGAGGAGCGGAGCCTGGGGTCTGCTGGTGTGGGGGCTGCTGTCCGCCGGACAGGCCGCCGCCCAGCGCACGCCCTTCAAGTGGGAGGTGCCCGGCGTCGTGGGCGTGGTGGAGGTGACGCAGCCGGTGCTCTCCAGCGGCGTCCCCGTGAAGCTCAGCGCGGTGCGCAGCAAGGCGCGGCCGGAGGACATCCTCCAGGCGCTGGTGGACCGCTTCCTGTCGTGGGGGCTGCATGTCCCGCCGGAGTCGCGTCAGCCGCAGTTGTTGCGCGAGCCGATGATTACCGCCATCGACACGCGCGCCTTCGTCTCCTACACGGCCATCCTCCAGCCCAATCCGGACGGGACGACGACGGTGTTCCTGGGACAGGCGGACCTGTCGCAGGGGCCGCGTCCGCAGTCCAACGTCGCGCCCATCTATCCCGGGGGCGCGGGGATGATGCAGACGGACATGGAGGGGGCGCGGACGCTCGTCTACTCGGTGAGCGCGAAGGCGGCGGACGTGGAGGTCTTCTACCGCAACGAGCTGACCCAGGCGGGCTTCGAGGAAGTCGAGCCCCGGGTGTATCGCTCCAGCCAGGACGAGATGCAGCTCAAGCTGACCCCGGCCAAGGATGGCAGGCTGGCCGTCATCATCGTGCGGCGCACCGTTTCTCCCGAGGATGCGAAGCCCGCGGGTGATTGAAGCGCTGAACCGAGCGTGTTACGGGCGCTGTCGACATGAGCGACACGCCCTCCCAGGACAAGGACTTCAAGGACTCGGTCAACCTGCCGCGCACGGAGTTCCCGATGAAGGGGAACCTGGCGCAGCTCGAGCCACGGATGCTCGGCTGGTGGGCGGAGCGGGGCATCTGGGGAAAGATTCTGGAGAAGAACGCGGCGGGTGAGCCCTTCGTGCTGCCAGACGGCCCGCCCTACGCCAACGGCCACCTCCACGCGGGCCACGCGCTCAACAAGGTCCTCAAGGACATCGTGGTGAAGTACCGCAACCAGGTGGGCCGCCGGTGCGACTTCATCCCGGGCTGGGACACGCATGGCCTGCCGATTGAGCAGGCCGTCGAGAAGCGGCTGAAGGACAAGAAGGTGGACAAGCGCACCCTGTCGCGCGACGCCTTCCTGGAGCAGTGCCGCGCGTACGCGCTGGAGTTCATCGACATCCAGAAGGCGGAGTTCCAGCGGCTGGGTGTGTTCGGCTCGTGGGACGCGCCCTACAAGACGCTCGACTTCGCCTACGAGGCGCAGGAAATCCGTGAGCTGGCCGTCTTCGCGCGCCGGGGCATGCTCTACCGCCGCAAGAAGCCCGTGTACTGGTGTCTGTATGACCAGACGGCGCTGGCGGAGGCGGAAGTTGAGTACGAGGAGCACGAGTCCCCGTCCGTGTACGTGGCCTTCGCGGCCGGCCCTGAAATCGCCGAGCGGGTGCCCGCGCTGAAGGGCAAGGACGTCGCCTTCGCCATCTGGACGACGACGCCGTGGACGCTGCCGGCCAACCTGGCCATCGCCGTCCATCCGGAGCTGGAGTACGTCTTCTACCAGCTGGGCTCGCGCGTCATCTGCGTGGCCAAGGACCTGTTGCCCAAGGTGCTGGCGGAGGTGAAGTCGGACGAACTGGCGGTGAAGCACGTGGAGCTGCCGGGCGGCGAGGTGTCCGCGGCGGCGCTGGTGGACCCGTCGCGCATCCTCGCGTACGCGCAGGGCCAGGATTTGGAGCACCTGACGTACCAGCACCCGTTCTACGCGCGCCGGGGGCGCATCGTCCTGGGCGAGCACGTGACGCTGGAGGCCGGTACGGGCCTGGTGCACACGGCGCCGGGGCATGGCCAGGAGGACTACGAGGTCGGCCTGCGCTACGGGTTGGACATCTACAACCCGGTGCGCCCGGACGGCCGCTACGACGACACGGTGGGCGAGGCGCTCACGGGCAAGCGCGTGTTCGAGGCGAACCCGCTCGTCATCGCCGTCCTGGTGGAGAAGGGCGCGTTGCTGAACGACGCGAAGGACACGGTGGCGCACAGCTATCCGCACTGCTGGCGCTGCCACAACCCCATCATCCTGAGCGCGACGTACCAGTGGTTCATCCCCATGGACGTGCCGTTCCACGGGGAGAAGACGTTCCGTCAGGAGGTGCTGGCGGAGGTGGACAAGGTGGAGTGGGTGCCCTCGTGGGGGCACAGCCGCATCCGGGGCATGCTGGAGACGCGGCCGGACTGGACCATCAGCCGTCAGCGCACGTGGGGCGTGCCCATCTGCATCGCGTACTGCGAGGGCTGTGACGAGTCGCTCGTGTCGCCGGAGTTGATGGAGAAGGTCGCGGCCCAGGTGGAGAAGGAAGGCGTGGGCGTGTGGTACCGCACGCCGGTGAAGGACTTCCTGCCCGAGGGCTTCAAGTGCTCGCGCTGCGGGCACGGGGAGTTCCGCCGCGAGACGGACATCCTCGACGTGTGGTTCGACTCGGCGTGCATGTTCTCCGCGGTGCTGGAGCGCCGTCAGCGGATTCCGGCGGACCTCTTCCTGGAGGGCAGCGACCAGCACCGGGGCTGGTTCCACTCGTCCATGCTGGTGGCGGTGGGGACTCGCGACATGTCGCCCTACAAGGCGTGCCTCACGCACGGCTTCGTGGTGGACGGCAAGGGCGAGAAGATGTCGAAGAGCCTGGGCAACGTGGTGGCGCCGGAGAAGATCATCCAGCAGTACGGCGCGGAGGTGCTGCGCCTGTGGGTGGCGGCGAGCGACTACCGCAACGACGTGCGCCTGTCGGACCAGATTCTCAAGGGCCTGTCGGAGGGCTACCGGAAGATTCGCAACACGGTGCGCTACGCGCTGAGCAACCTGTATGACTTCGACCCGGCGCTTCACACGGTGCCGTACGCGGAGCTGCTGCCGCTGGACCAGTGGGCACTGGGCCGGTTGTCGGAAGTCGTCACGCGCGTGAAGCAGGCGTATGAGGACTACGAGTTCCACCTCGTCTACGCGACGGTGGTGGACTTCTGCGCCGGTGACTTGTCGGCGGTGTACTTCGACATCCTGAAGGACCGCCTCTACACGTGGCGCACGGATGGGAAGGCGCGGCGGGGTGCGCAGACGGTGCTGCACGAGGTGGCCTCCGTGCTGCTGCGGCTCCTGTCACCGGTGATGAGCTTCACCGCCGAGGAGGCGTGGGGCTTTCTGCCCGGCAAGGCCACGGAGAGCGTGTTCCTGGCGGGCTTCCCAGAGGCGCGCGCGAAGTTGGAGCCAGCGCTGGCGGAGCGCTACGCGAAGCTGTTCGCGCTGCGCGAGGCGGTGCAGGGTGTGCTGGAGGCGGCTCGGCGCGAGAAGCGGATTGGCGCGTCGCTGGAGGCGCGGGTGCTGTTGATGGCGTCGGCTCCGGTGCGGGAGTTCCTGAAGGCGCACCTGGACGAGCTGCCCGGCCTCTTCATCACCAGCCAGGTGGAGCTGGTGGACGCGGAGGGCATCGACGCGACGTCGTTGGACGTGACGCGCGTCTTCGGTGAAGGCGTGAAGGTGCTGGCCGAGGTGAAGCCGGCGCTGGGCCACAAGTGCCCGCGCTGCTGGACGTACTCGGAAGCGGTGGGGCAGGGCGGCGACGTGTGCCTCAAGTGCCGCGAGGCACTGGCGGCGTAGGCTGTCGTCCGCGAAGGTCCACGGGCTCGCAGCTCTTCCATGCCGCGAGCCCGTCGTGTCTCCAGCGCTCCCGATGCTCTGGGGCCGCCAGGGCCCGAAACGAAACGGGCCCGAGTTCCGTGAGGAGACTCGGGCCCATGGGGACTTCGTGTCTGTCAGCGGGTGAAGCCGCAGGGCCTCCCCTCCAGACGGAGTGCTCAGTAAGGTGGTGGCTGCGCGGTGCACGCGGGCACGGAAAGGTTTTCGGCCTGCTTGGAGTCGCAGTCGAGCAGCGACGCCAGACCGGTGAGGGGCTCCACCATGAGCAGGCTGCGAGGGCGGCCCGACTCCGCGTTGAAGTTGAGCTGCAGGTTGCCCGGGGCCGCGGCGGCGAGCGCCGCCGTGTTGTCGAGCTGACCCTGCATGCAGCCCAGGTTTCCGGGCCGCACCGCGCGGCCCATGCCTGGCAGGTAGCAGAGCCCGTGCACCGAGGCGGCATTCATGGTGTCCGGGATGATGACGTCGGGCCCTACCTCGGAGCAGCAGGCCGCGTTGGTCCGGCACGTGGCGTTGACGCAGGCAATCTGGGGACAGGTGTTGTTGTCCCAGTTGTTGCCGCACGTCAGCCGCTCCCAGCGAGCCACCGTTCGCACCATTCCGTCCGGCATCGTGATGTTGGGTTCCACCACGATGCGCACCGGCTGGTTGGTGGCGATGGCGCGCTGACGCGCCCGCAGCGCGGAGGACCACAGCTCCCGCGTCGCGGCCGACTCACGCTGCCCGTCGATGGGCCGCTGGATGCCCATCAACGCCATGGACAGCATCAGCCCCACCACCGCCAGCGCGATCATCAACTCCAACAGCGTCATTCCGCGTGCGCGCATCATCCTCATATCCCCGCCGCGGGCTGCAGGCCCGCCGATACGAAGTTCCTGGGCGTCACCCGGAGGGTATAGGTCCGCCGCTTGAAGCCATCCTGCGGGAAGAAGTCCTGGTCCAGCACGTTGATGGTCGCCGGGTCCACCACCGACCGGTCCGAGCGTGGCGTCCGGATGACCAGCGTGATTTCCACCTCGCGCACCCGCTGGCGCAGGCGCGCACGCAGTTCCTCATTCGTCGTGACCGGGGTTTCGTCCGAGACCAACACGTCCACGGTGCAGGCCGTGGTGCCATTCATCGTGCACTGGTCGATGCTTGTCCCGCCAGGCACGGCGGGGAACCACCGGTAGGCGTTGTTGGGCAGGTTCAAGTTGATGACGCCATAGCGAACCGTCATCTGCTCCACGTCCCGGCTCACCACCGCCCAGGTGTTCGCGCCGGGAGCCATGTACTCCAGCGCGGGGCTGCCTCCCGCCCAGTTCACCCGGTAGGCCGCGCTCACGGTGCGCATGGCCACCCACCCCGCCCGCTGCCACAAGGGGTCCAGGGGGTCGGAACAGGGACCGTTGTTGGTGTTGGCGATGCCCAGGCCCGGGCTCGCCACCACCCGGGCATCCCCTGCGCGAACATCCGTGAGCCTGAAGTGACAGGCCAGGGCACCTTGGGTGGGGTTCGCGACGAGGATGGGGGTTGGCGGTCCGGCGGCCGGCTTGAGGACAGTGGGCGGGTTCGGAGTGGTGCACAGCTCCGCTCCCACCCTGACATTGCTGCTGATGCCACCGTCACAGCCCGTGAGCGAAATCATGCTGCGAGGGTCACCCCAGAACAACTGCAGCACGTCCGACGCCATGTCCGTATAGGGCGCGTTGGTGGGAAGCGAGAAGCCCAGGTCCGACGCGAAGGGCCCTGTCGCCACCCGCATGTCCAGCCCGGTCCAGCTCTGAATCGCGAAGCGTTGGTCTCCATCGGCGAACTGGATGGGCGAATTGCTCATGCCGATACCAGCCCGCTGCACGTCCAGGGTGAGCAGGTCCTTCACCGCCCGCCCCGTCACCTGGGCCACCATCGTCTGTTCCTCGAAGAGGGCACGCCGCTGCATCTGCATGCCCACCACCAGGCCCACTCCGAGCACGATGACGCCAATGGCGCTGGAGATCATCACCTCCAGCAGCGTGAAGCCCCTCTTGCGACGAAGAGACCCGCTCATGGCGCCACCCGCGTCTGGAGGACCACCACCTGGCGTCCCGTGCGTGCCGGCTCAATCCAGCTCACCGAGACGCGGACATTGACGACGTTACCGGGGCTGTTGGCCACCCCGCCGAGGTCCCGATTCACGGGTGGAAATCCCGCCGCACCATTTTCGATGGAGCCCCCGAGGGCGTTGCTGTCGAGGTCCACCGCCACCTCGTACTCACGCGCGACGGCGCCATTGGTGGGCTTCGCGGGCAGCAGGTCCCCAGCGGCCGTCTGCCATACACGCTCGCGCGTGTTGTCCAGGAACCCCAGGTTGCTGCACGGGTTGGGCGCGGGTGAGCATCCCATGGCGGTGATGGTCTCCAGCCTTCGCTCGGCGAGCAACTGCGCCTGGGTGGCGGTGAGGGTGCGCCGGTTGGACGCGCTGATCTGCGTCACCAGCGTCATCACCGCCGCGACGCCCACCAGCATCACGGCCATGGTGGCCAGCACTTCCAGGAGCGTGACGCCCCTGGAGGTATGGAACCGCGGAGACTTCATCGTGGCAGCCTTCCATCCGGGATGGGGTCGTAGATGAGCATACGCGAGCGTGAGTCATTCGCGTTGACCCCCGGGGGGATAAGGGCGCCACGCGATTGGGGCGTGCCACGACCCGGACCACCCGACGGAAGCACGATGACCTGGCTGCCCTGGACCACCGGTGCGCTGATGCCATGGCCCGTCAGGGCCACGCTCGTCTGCGCCACGCTGCCATTGCCATCCGGCGTCTGGGACGTCGAATAGAGCTTGCCGCTCTCGTCCTCGCTCAGGTTGCAGAGGTCCGCGGTCGTGCCCACGGCGGTGGTCGTGAAAACCTTGTCACCGCCCAGCGCCACGCCGCCCCACACGGCCTGACCGGCGTCCAGCGGGGAGACCCAAAGGGGGTCGAGCAGGGCACAAGCCCCGGTGCCCCTGGGGTCCGTGTCCTCGAAGGCCATCAGGTGGTACTGATAGTCGTTCTTGTTCGGGGGACCGTCGCTGAACTCGTCCGGGCTGTCGCTGGTGCCAAAGTAGAAGCGGACCCGAGGCGCGGCGCCGCTGCGCACCACCGAGATCGCCAGGTTGGCGTGAATCTGCTGGTAGATCTCTGTGCCAGCCGGGTTGTTCGCCGCGTCGCGGTGGGTCGCGGCCGCCACCGGAGCGCTGGCGATCTTGCACGTCTTGACCTGGCGTCCAAGCTTGCGGCTCGTCTCCACGGAGTCCAGGTTGATGCGGTACACGCTTCCCGCCGTGGTGGGCACGTACAGGACGTCGTATTCGCCGTCGCGGTTGGTGTCCACCGCCGCGGTCGCACCCGCGATGCCCGAGTTCTCGTCCAGGGTGATGACGCCAGCGTACCTGCCCGGGTTGCCGTTGCCCTTCCGGAGGGGTTTGCCTGTCGTCATGTCGAGCAGGTAGATCGTGCCGGAGCGGCCCGACGTGGGCTTGTAGTCCGTGCCGACGATGGCCGTCCACTTGCCCGCCGACTCGTCCCCCCACTTGATGCGGACCACGGACGGGTTGTGACGGGAACCAGAGTTGTCTGGCAGCAGAACGTCGTCGTCGTCATCGGCTGCATCCGTGAACGCGCCGAGGATGTTGTTGTCGTTCAGATTGAACTCCCACAACGGCATCGGGTACTCGGCGCTGTCAGGCCGGGTGATGTCGAGCGCGAACACGGCGGGGCTGCTCTTGCCGGTCGCGGAGACGAGCACCGTCCGGGCGCCCTTCAGGGGGCGGTCGGTCGCCTGTACGGGGCTGGGGAGCGTCCACTTGGCGCCAAGGCCGCCGAAGTCCACGTTGGCGATGGTGGGCGAAGCGTCCATCTGCGGCTTCGGCTTCTCCGCCGAGCCCTGGTACTTGACGTAGAGGTAGCGGTAGCGGTCGAGCAGCGTGCGCGGCAGGTACGCGAACTTCTCGGTGGCGTTGCCGTAGTCGCGCGGGGTGATGGGCGGGGCGCAGCCGGCGCCGGAGGGCTTGAAGTAGCCATTGGCCTGGAGCTTGCCCGGGCTACACGTGTCATTGGCGTCGACGCGGAAGGCACCCGACTCGAAGGCGTGCAGGAAGCCATTCATCGTCCCCACGTAGGCCACGGTGGGCCGCTGCTCCAGGGTCCTCATGAAGTTGCGACGATAGAGGTCGCGCTCGTCTATCGGCGCGTTCTGCGCCCACGAGTCGAGGTAGGGCGGGACGGCCACGGCCACCGTGGACAGGTTGATGCCGCCCATGGGCCAGGGGCGCTTCACGTTGGTGGCACCCGGCGACTGGTGGTCTTCCCACCCATACAGCCACTCGCGGAAGACGTTCCGGTCGTTGAAGTCTTCCGGGATGTGCTTGATCGCCGGCGACTCGATGGTCGGGGTGCCACACCGGCCGTCGTTGTTGATGTCGTAGAGGTACTTGCCAGCGACCTGCTCGTTGCAGAGCGAGTCGGGGAAGAGGACGCTGTCGGCCGCGTCGTCGCCGGTCATGTCGTCTTCGAGCGTGGCACGGCTGTCATCCGCGGCCTGCGTGTAGAGCTTGCGGTCGAGCGGATTGGCGGCGCCCCGGAGGCTCATGGCCATGACCCTGCCCGCATCCCAGCGCTCCATGAAGTTGGCGACGGTGGGGTTCTCCGGGTCATAGCGCGAGGCGAGGTACAGCCGGCCGCGCAGCGAGTAATCCTTGCGGTCGTCGTAGAGGCGCGTGCTGGCCTCGGGTTGCCCGATGCCGGGCCAGGACTTGCCCCAGGCGCTTCCGGGGGTCTCGTTCACGCCCCAGAGCATGACGTTGCCCACGGTGGAGGGTGAGGAGCGCGAGTACGCTCCCGCCCTGACGGCCTGATAGCCCACGTTGACGTTGTCGACGACAGGGACACACCGGTCATCAGGGCTGGTGATTTCCACCTTCCAGCACAACTGCGAGCCGGTGAATCCCATATCCAGTAGGTCGAGCTCCGTCGAGTTGGGGGAGTCGGCCGGGAAGCGCACCGGTATCCATTGCCTGTTCAAGTTCGGCTTGCGAACCCATGCGCCGTTCTCGAAGACCACGTTGTGGCAATCCACCGCCACCGAGTACTCGATGGTGGGCGGCTGGCGGCCAGGCAGCTTGCAGGCTCCCGGGGTGGTCTCCGTCCAACACGGGGGAGTGGAGCACCTGGCCGGGTAGTTCGGGTAGGGCGCCGCGTCGTCATAGCGCCCGAAACGCACCTTGGTGATGACGAAATCCGCCGCATCGCTCAGGTCGATGTCCCCGGAGAGGCTCGCCGAGCGCTCGGTGCCGCCATTCTTCTTGTTGATGACGAACACCACGTCGTTGAAGTCGCGGTCACCGCCGCCGGGAAGGTCCTCGAAGCCCAGAATCCATCGGAAGGGGTCGGTGGACGGCGCTCCCACGATGACGTGGGGCATGGGATTGCGGTTGCCCACGGGGCGAGGAATCGACACCGGCTCCTTGGGCATGACCAACTGGCCGTACGTCGCCTCTGAAGCCAGGCGGTCCAGCGTGTCGTCATCCAACCAACCACACATCTTCTTCGAGTTGTCCTGCAGCATGCAGTCAGCGGCCATGCTGGTCTGGTCGTCGGCATTGCAGGAATCCACGTACTCGCAGCCGATGTTGCGCTCGGCCACCGAGGGATTGTCCGTGGAGTTCTGGTCCATGTTCCACGCCGACTTGGAGAAGAACACGGAGATGGGGGAGCGGATGTGCAGCAGGCACTTCCCGTCACTGTCTTGCTTCAGGCAGGGATAGACGGTGCCCTCGTTCGGCCCATGGTTGGAATCGTAGTAGACGATGAGGAAGAAGACGATTTCCTTGCCACCCGGGATGGGGCCCAGGTCCACGGTGCGGTCCCGGATGTCGATGACATTGTCCCGGCTGCCCGGGTCCAACAGGATGCCCCGGTTATCGTAGTTGGAGACATTGTAGTCAGGGATACCGTTGAAGGAGTCGGAGATGTCGGCGATAGGAGGGAGTGCGCGGTAGGCGTCTTTGTCGCTATCATCGTCCGCGAGCAGGAAGACCATCTGGCCGATGCCCTTGCCGCCGTTCTCCGGGTCCTTGGGCTCCAGCAGGTTGGGGATGCGGGCAAACAGACCCCCGTCGGAGAAGCCCGCCCCCACGACGTTCCCGGCGCCCTTGGCGACACCCACGAGGTCTGTATCGATATGGGTGGACCCCCGGCCGGGGCGGGCATCCGCGAGTCCTGCTCGGGGGCCGGTTTCCCCTAGGCGCCGCTCCAAGGTGATGGCACAGTCGTCCTTCATGGCGAGTTCCGGTTCGGTGTAGTTCATCCCGCCGGAGGTAAAGGGCTTGTTGCAGCGGCGAGTGCCTGCCTTGCCAACGTAAGGACGCATCTTGGGGCCCGAGGTGGGCGCCATGTTGAACAGGTCCTCGTGGAGGTCGTAGATGCCGTTGGCGTTGAGGTCGAGCAGCGCTCCGGAATCCTCGTCCACGTAATCAGCATCAATCGCGTCATCCAGGAACATGTAGCCCAGCGCGTGGGAGGCGCCGGCGGACTCGAACACGTAGCTGATGGTGACGCGCTGGTCGTACGGGAAGAAGATCTTCTCCGGGTTGAGGGGCTCCGGGGGGATGAGCTGGAGGTTGGTGGCGTTAGTTTCAGGCGCCCCTCGTCCCGGTACGACGTTGATGGTCGCGTTCGGTTCGCCGGGGTCGCGCTCCATCGTGCCGCTGAACGTCTGCTGCTTGTCCACCGCCAGGTGGTCCTCACAGAGGTTCGTGGCGTTCTGGGCCGGTGCGAGCGGGGCCGCCAGCAGGCTGAGCACGGCAAGGGCACGGGTCAGGATTCTCATCACTTCTTCCCCTGTTCAGGACGGGAGGACTCACGCGCCTCGAGCCGCTGCTTCGCGCGGCGGGCGGCGAGGTCATTCTGGAGTTGCTGGCGAAGCTGGTCATCGCGCGACAGCGGGGGCGGCCGCGAGCTGGTCTTCAAGTAGGCCACCAACGCGTCCAGGTCGGTCGGATTCATCCCGCGCGTGTCACAACGGGTCTCCTTGTTGACCTCGCTGGGCGCGGTAATCCAGGTGCGGAGCTCCGCGCTGGAGCGCTCCTTCACGAGCTTGCCAATCTCGACCCGGCGCTCCAACGGAGACCGCGCGGGTGTCGTGACGCGCGCGTGGCCCGCCTTCTGTGCCTTCAACGCACGCTTCGAGGGCTGCGGTGTGAGGATGTGACAGCTTGAGCAGGTATTGTTGAAAGCACTCTGGCCTTCGGGATTCGCCGCAGCGAGTCCAGGAAGCAGCAGGAGCGCGAGAAGCGGGAGTCGTTTCATGGGCGGACTCGCAAGACAGCGAGAAATGTTCAGGGATTGGGGGGCAGTTCGATGGTGATGTCAGGGGCGGTGCCCCCGCCACTCTGCGAGGGGCTGTGCGTGTTGTCGGCGCCGCAGCCGCCTTGGGGACATCCAGGAGACACGATGATGGGGGGCGCCTGGTTGCGAATCAGGGCCTGGACGACGGACCGCGTGGGGCGTCCCTCCCGGCTCAGCACCTCGCCCACGGCGGCCACCCAGACTTGACCATTCACGTCTGTCAGGGGGTTGCCGTCGTCGACATCGTCGCGCACGAAGACGCGGTAGCGGACGTTGTTCTGCTCCGGGTAGTCGACGTAGACCTCGCCATCAGCGCTGGCCTTCTCGGCGGCCGGCATGTCGTTCGGCGTGAGGCGCAGGTAGTTCCAGGGGTCTCCGGCGCTGGCGGGAAGCAGCTCCATCCACGGCGGATTGGCACCGGCCAACCCCAGCTCCGCGACGATGGCGTTGGCGTTCTGGAGGTTGGTGAAGACCTGGTTGTAGGTCTCGTCGGTGATGGGCGTACGCAGGCGCATGGCCTCGCGACCCTCCGCCAGCCCCGCCTCCGCCGCGAAGAACGCCTCCTTCTGCCGGCGCGCATCCGCCTGCGTGTCCGCCTCGCGGCCCACCACCCGGTAGCTCAGCATCACCGCCATCGTCACCACCACGACGACGCCAAGCGCGACAAGCAGGGTGAATCCTCCGCTCGCTCGGCTTCGGGGTAGGTTTCGGTGCGCCATCTCACGGACTCCTGTGCGCGCCGCTTGGGGGAAAGCGACGGAAGTGTCGCTAACTCAGCAACTCACGTGCCCGTGGCGGGAAGCCCGCAACCCACTGAAATCCTTGTGGTAAGGGTTTTTCACCAGGAGTTTTGGGTCATTAGCGACCTCGCAAAAAGTGCGAGGGCACATGTTTTTGCGAGGTGCGGGCTTCACTGCGGGAGTTCCCAGGCGTGTGGTGGCCTGGGCGTGGATCAGCGCTCGGATTCCAGTGCGCGCAGACGGTCCACCAGGGCCTGCATGCGCTCCTGGTGCGAGCCGGCCCAGAAAACCCGGCGGCAGTCGGGACATTGCTGGAAGTGCGAGTGACGTTCCGCGACACCTTCGGGCACACGGCCCGTCACCTCGTGAGGTTCGGCGGGACTCAGGTTTGCGTTGCAGGCGATGCACCGGGAGAACGGTTTCATCCGGGCTCCAAGCCCATAGCGACGCACCACCTCCACCAACTGGTCCACGGGGTCCGCCGCGCGAGGGAAGTAGCCGAGCACGACTTCACCTCGCTTGAGCACGCCGATGTCGCGGGTCAGCACGACGCGGTGCTCGGTGCTCGAAATCCGCGCGAGCTCGTCGTCCGCGGAGTCGTTGCGCCACAGGGTGTCGAAGCCGAGCATCCGAAGGAAGCCGGACAGCCGGCCCAGGCCCACGTCGAGGACGAAGCGGGGCATTCCTTCCACGGGCTGGAGGGCCGGCCACACCTCCACGAACGAGCCCGGCGCCACCCGATGCGCGAAGCCCACGGGCTCTGCGTTGACGCGCACCCCGTCCACTTCGGGATGAGGCGGTCCGAGTGACTCGATGAGGTCCTTGACCGAGGGCGAGCCCAAGGGCGTCACCTGCAGCGTCTCCTGCGCGCGCTTCTCCGGCGAGAGGAAGTCCTTCAGTCGGCCATGGAGTCGAACAGTCACCACCGGGTGCTCTTGATTCCGCCGCGACGGTCCCGACGTCTCGGCCGAGAGGATTGGGAGAGGTTCGTCACCTGATTTTCACCGCTGTAAATGTACGATTTGGCGGTAAGTCGCAGGACTGACGCCCGGGTCGTCTCCTATACTCCCGCGCCCGTCCGCATGCCGGTGCTGGCGGTCGACACCCCTTGAATCGTCATCATGGAAGCAGGCCCGAGCGCATGAAGAAGACTTTTTCCTACCTCGCGTGTGCGGCGGTTTCGCTCACGATTCTCGCTCTGGCCTGTGGTGACTCGGATCCACCGAAGACGCCGCTGCCCCTCGAGGATGGCGGGGTGCTGTGGGTTCAGTGTGATCCGCAGCGAGGGGCGAGTGCCTGTGGCGAGGGCGAGGAGTGCCGCTACGTCCCGTTCTATGACCGAGCCATCTGCGTGCGCCCGTGTGGACCGCAGTCCGTGTGTGGTCAGGAGGAGGCGGCGTGCTGCCCCACGGGCGAGGAGCGCGACGGCGGCGAGACGACCTTCTGTCTGCCCAGCGAGGTCTGCGAAGCGACCCCGGATGCGGGGGATGACGCGGGCGTGGGGGATGGCGGAGACGGTGGAGAGGAGACAGACGGCGGCTCGTCGGCCGACGACGGTGGTGGGTCCACGCTGGATGGTGGCGACGTCGAGGTCGACGCGGGTCCTGGCACGGTGGTCGACGCGGGCACTGAGATTGACGCGGGTCCCGGCACGGTGGTCGACGCGGGCACTGAGATTGACGCGGGTCCCGGCACGGTGGTCGACGCGGGCACCGAGATTGACGCGGGCACGGTGGTCGACGCGGGCACTGAGATTGACGCTGGTACTGAGATTGACGCAGGTCCGGGTCCTGGGACCGACGCGGGTCCTGAGATCGACGCCGGCACTGAGATCGACGCCGGCACTGAGATCGACGCGGGCACCGAGATTGACGCCGGCACTGAGATCGATGCGGGCACCGATATCGACGCCGGTCCGGGTCCTGGCACCGACGCTGGCACGAGCACCGACGCGGGCACGAGCACCGACGCTGGCACGGGGACGGGGAGCTACACGAACATCCGCATCATGGCGGCGAACATCTCCAGCGGGAACGGGCAGGACTACGACCCGGGCCACGGCATCCGCCTGATGCAGGGCGTGGACCCCGACGTGGTGCTCATCCAGGAGTTCAACTACCAGACCGACTCCGTGGCGGACATCAGCTCGCTGGTGAACGCGGTGGGCAGCGGCTTCCATTACTACCGGGAGGAAGGCGCGCAGATCCCCAACGGCATCATCAGCCGCTGGCCCATCATCCAGTCGGGTGAGTGGAACGACACGCAGGTCTCCAACCGTGACTTCGCGTGGGCGCGCATCGACATCCCCGGTCCCAAGGACCTCTGGGCGGTGAGCGTGCACCTGCTCACCTCGGGCTCGGGCGCTCGCAACAACGAGGCGAACCTCATCGTCAACTACATCCGGGCGCAAATCCCGGAGAGCGACTATCTGGTCATCGGTGGCGACCTCAACACCGACAGCCGCTCGGAGTCCTGCTTCTCCACGTTCGATGACGTGGTCGTCACCACCGCGCCGTATCCGGCCGACAAGAACGGCAACGTCAACACCAACTTCAGCCGGGGCAAGCCGTATGACCACGTCCTGGTGGACGCGGACCTGAACCAGTACCGCCAGTCCACCGTCATCGGCTCCAGCACCTTCCCGGGTGGACTGGTGCTCGACAGCCGCGTCTACACGCCGCTGTCGGAAATCGCGCCGGTGCAGGCCGGAGACAGCGCCGCCTCCGGCATGCAGCACATGGGCATCATCAAGGACTTCCGCGTCCCCGCCTTCTGAGTCGGTGACGTTCGCGCGCGGCGGCCCAGGCTCGGGTCGCCGCGTGCGCTCAGAAGCTCCACTTGTGCTTGTTGCGCTCGATGAAGCGCGCCACCGGTGGAATGCGCGCGATGAGCGGCGTGAGCACGAACACCGCCGCCAGTCGCAAGGGCTTCACCACCTGCGAGGCCGCGTAGGCCGCCGCCCACGAGCCCGCCTGCTCGCCAGCGCTCGACGGCTGGAAGCCCAGCTTGATGGCGAAGTAGAAGCCCACCAGCACCAGGCCGAAGATGGCGTAGTTCGTCACCAGCGCCAGCGGGCCGTACTCCAGCATCAGCGTCTTGAAGCGCCCCATCAGCGTCGGCTTCTCGGGCTTCGCCGTCTGGGTCGGGGCGGGTGGGGGCGTGTCGGAGACTGAAGGATTCACGTCGGGCTCAACAGGCGACATATCTCCACCATGCCCCAAAGAAGCGCTGGCAGGGAGACAGAGCGGGCAGGCCTCCTGGGGCCAGGTGCGCTCACCGGGTTGTCAGGGCTCGGGGGGGCGGGTTAGAGGATTGGGACGCCTCATGAAAGCTTCCCTACGCCTCCTCCTCCTCGTGGCCACCACGGTGCTCGTCGCCGACCAGGTGACCAAATATCTGGCTGTGTCCCGGCTGACGGATGCCCTGGATGGGCGGGAAGGGGTGTCCCGGGTGACGGGCTTCCTCACCCAGCACAACCTGGACAATGACCCACCGCCCCAGGGTGAGCGGCGGGTGACGCGGCCCTATCGCTTCATCGAGGACTACTGGCACTTCCGCTACGTGGAGAACCCGGGCGCGGCGTGGGGCCTGTTCGCGAACCTGCCGGACGGTGTGCGGCGCGCGTTCTTCCACGTGGTGAGCGTGGCGGCGCTGGCCTTCATCTTCCTGATGTACCGCCGCACCTCGCTGGACCAGAAGATGGTGCGAGTGGCGCTGGCGCTCATCACTGGCGGCGCGCTGGGCAACTTCGCGGACCGGCTGATTCGCGGCTACGTCATCGACTTCATCGACTGGCATTGGCGCAACCAGCCAGGCATGCGCTGGCCCACCTTCAACGTGGCGGACGCGGCCATCTGCGTGGGTGTGGCCTTCATGCTGCTGGACTCTCTCAAGGTGCGCCGCCCGGAGGCCGTCGCGGCGCCCCTCACCCAGAGCCCCAATCCGTGACGGGCGGGGGCCCGGTGGTGTAAGCCCCCGGGCGTGCCTCGCAAATACGTCATCCTCATCGCCGTCGCCCTGGGCGTCATCGTCCTGGACCAGTGGACGAAGTACCTCGTCGTCCGTGAGCTGACCTCCCAGATGCAAGGGCAGGAGACGCTGGGCGGGCGCCTGGGCGCCATGTTCGGCGAGCCGCCCCCGCAGGGCTTCGACGGGCTGCACTACCGGCCCCGCCGCAGCATCGAGGTGGCCGACTCCTTCTTCCGCCTGCGCTACGCGGAGAACCCGGGCGCCGCGTGGGGCCTGTTCCGCAGCCTGTCCCCGGAGAAGCGCGGGCCGCTCTTCCATGTGGTGAGCCTGGGCGCGGTCGTCCTCATCGTCTTCTACTTCCGCAAGCTGTCCGGCTCGGACCCGGAGGAGAAGTGGGCGCTGTGGGGCCTGCCGCTCGTGCTGGGTGGCGCGCTGGGCAACTACATCGACCGGCTGGCCCGGGGCTTCGTCATCGACTTCCTGGAAGCCCACTGGTTCGACAAGGCCGCGTGGCCTTCGTTCAATGTCGCCGACGCGGCCATCTGCGTGGGCGTGGGGCTGCTGCTCGTGGACGCCTTCGTCCGCAAGGAGAAGCCCGCACAGGCCGAGTCCAAGGCCACCTGAAGCAACGCCTCCCGGGAGGGCAGCCGGGCGGACCGGCGGGCCCCCTCGCCTTGCCTGGCGGCGCGACAGGGGTAGCCTTCGCGCCGCGCCGCCCCTTTCGCCTTCCGGCAGGTCTCCATGCTCCCCGTCCTCATCCGCTTCACGTTCACCAGCCTCTGGACGCAGCTGTTGCTGTACGCGGTCGCCGTGGGCACGGTGGGCTACATCGCCTTCAACGGGTGGCGAGGCGCGCAGGGCGTGCTGGACCCGAAGACGGGCACGCGGGCCGCGACGAACTCCACCGACAAGCTGTTGCGCGCGCTGGGTTTCGGCGTCGCGGGTGCGGGGCTGGCGTGGTTCGGCCTGAAGTACGCGCTGCCCGCCGACGCCTTCCCCGGGGGCAAGGGCGAGGGCATCCCGCTGCACACCTACGGCGTGCTCCTGGCGTCTGGCTTCATCACCGCGCTGACGGTGGCGGGGCGGCTGGCGCAGGACGAGTGGCGCAAGGTGAAGCTCGTGGAGGGCCAGTGGGTGGATGTGGAGGGGCCCAAGAAGCGCGAGCAGGTGATGGACATGGCCTTCTGGGTGCTCATCGGCGGCATCGGTGGCAGCCGGCTGCTCTTCATCCTGGTCAACTGGAAGGACTACGCGCGGGACTGGACGCAGGTGTTGTCGCTGGGCGGAGGCCTCGTCTTCTACGGGGGGCTCATCGGCGCGGCCGTGGCGGCCTGGTTCTTCGCGCGCTCGTCCGGCATGGACTTCCTGCGGCTGGCGGATGTGTGCATCCCCACCGTGTCGCTGGGCCAGTGTCTGGGCCGGCTGGGCTGCTTCAGCGCGGGGTGCTGCTGGGGGGATGTGGCGCCCTCGCACGCGGCCACCGCCGTGCACTTCCCGGGGCCGGGGTTGGCGCAGGACCTGCTCGGGCGGGTGGGCAGCTCGTCGAGCCTCGCCTACTCCTCGCAGCTGGAGGATTCGCGCTTCGTGGTGGAGGCGACGGGGCAGATTCTGCACCAGGCGGCGCCTGATGCGATGCGCATCTCCGACTGGGTGGTCCAGCACGGCCACACCCTGGGTGTCTACCCCACCCAGTTGTTCGAGTCGGTGGGCCAGCTGGTCCTCTTCGTGGGGCTCTTGTACGCGCGGCGCTTCCGGCGCTTCCACGGGCAGATTTTCGCCCTGTGGCTGATGTCCTACGCGGTGCTGCGCAGCACGGTGGAATTGTTCCGCGGGGACGTGGAGCGCGGCACCCTGCACGGGCTCCTGGAGTCGTTGGGGGCCCAGGGCCTGGCGGGCGCGGTGCCGCTGGAGGCCTGGTACAACGTCTCCACCAGTCAGTTCATCTCGCTGTGCATGTTCGCTTTTGGCGCCGTGCTGCTCTACCAGAAGGGGCGGCGAGGGGCGGGCGAGGCGGCGGGCGGTCTGGGTCCGACACCGTCTGCGGCGTGAGGTTGATCCCCGGGCGCGGGTTGGGGACACTCTGAGGCGTCATGCCTCCCCCCGACGCCCGACAGTCCGCTTCGAAGTCCTTCGCTGGCAAGCCCCAGGCGGACCGCAGCTCCAGTGAGGCCGTCCTCCAGGAGTGTGAGGCGCTGGAGGCGGAGCTGGCCGTGCTCCGCAACCTCTACGAGCAGTACTTCCTGGGCAACGAGCGTCATCCGCCCACGCGGGCCCACGACGACTTCAAGAAGCGGGTGATGCGGCTGAAGACCGGCTTCATCCGCAGCACCGCCGCCAAGTTCCGCGTCGGGAGCATCCACGGCAAGTACCTCACGTACGAGCGGCTCTGGACGCGCACGCTGCAGGAAATCGAGGCGGGCACGTACAAGAGGGACTTGTTCAAGGCCCGCCGTCGCGCGGAGGTGCGCGGCACGTCTTCCAGCAGTGACGCGAAGAAGGGCGTGGTGGAGCTGCCGGAGGACATCTCCGACATGGACTTCGAGGAGGTGGAGGAAGTGCTCCGCCCCCGCCCCACCAACGAGCCGCAGCTGGCCGGTATCGCCGCCGCCGCTTCGGCCATGCCCGCGCGCGGGTCTTCCGCGGTGCCTTCGGTGGCACCCGCCATGGCGCCCGCGTCGCGAGCGGGCGTGCCGGGTGTGGCGCCGCTGACTTCGAGTGGAATGCCTTCGGTGGCGCCGGTGACGGGAACGCCCCCTCGTGGCCAGCCCACCGTGGCGCCGGTGACGGGAACGCCTCCGCGCGGACTGCCCACGATTACGTCGCCGGTGGGTGGCACTCCGGCGAGGGGTACCGCGACGGTGCCTCCGGGCATGGCCGCCGCGAAGCCGGCGGGCACCACCGTTCCCCCGGCGCGTCCGTCCTCCGTGCCTGCTGTGACGGCGCCCAGCCGGCCTCCGGCTCCGGTGGCTTCGGCGGCGCCCAAGCCTCCCTCGGCGGGTGGCGGAGGCATGTCGGACGACAAGCTGCGCGCGGTGTACGACGCGTATGTCACCGCGAAGCGGCGGTGCCAGGAAGACACCTCGAAAATCTCCTACGAGTCGGTGGCGGCGACGCTGCGCAAGCAGGTGCCGGAGCTGCTCAAGCAGCACAACGCCAAGGCGGTGGAGTTCAAGGTCGTCATCAAGGACGGCAAGGCCTCGCTCAAGGCCGTGCCGAAGTAGGCCGCTCGCGATGAATCAGAACCTGGAATCGCTCAAGGCGCGGGTGGCGCGTCTGTCGGTGATGATTTTCGACATCGACGGGACGCTCACCGACGGACGCATCTTCTGGGTGCCCAACTCCGGCTGGACGCAGATGTACAGCGTGCGGGATGGCATGGGCATCAAGCGACTCCAGGAGGTGGGCATCGAGGTGGCCGCCATCTCCGGGGGCGACAGCCTGTCCGCCCAGATGCGCATGCAGTCGCTGGGCATCAAACACGTGCACTTCGGCAGCCAGGACAAGGTGGCGCACTTCGAGAAGCTCCTGGCGCTGCTGAACGTCTCCGCGGAGCACTGCGGCTACATGGGTGACGAGGTGGTGGACCTGCCGCTGCTCAAGGCCGTGGGCTTCTCCTCCGCGCCGCCCGAGGCCCCCGACGAGGTGCGCGCGCAGGTGCATTACGTCGCCCAGAAGCCCGCGGGCTTCGGTGCCGCGCGCGAAGTGTGTGAGTTCATCCTTCGTCACCGGCCGTAGCCACTCGCGGGCCTGCGTGGACGGAGGCGAGGGGACTTGGATGAGAAGCCCGTGGGCGTGATGAAGGTCTCCCGGCCCTGGTGGTTCGTCGCGCCCGTCTTCGCGACTTGCGTCGGCCTCTGGGCGGCGAGTGCTCACGGTGTCCGTCCCGCCGCGTTTCTTCCGAACCTCGTGGCCATCGTGTTGGGCGGCGCGGGCTTCATGCTGCTGACGCGGGGCCCGTGGGAGTCGCATCGCCGGGCGGAGCGCGTGCTCCCCGTGCTCGCGTGTCTCGCCATCGCCGCGACGTTGGCCGCGCCGGGGCTGGAGGGTGTTCATCGCTGGTGGTCGCTGGGGCCCGTGCGAGTCAACGCGTCAGCGGCCTTCCTGCCGTGGCTGTTGCTCGGCGTCGCGTCTCGCGGGGGCTGGCCTCCGTGGCTCGCGTGCGGGCTCATGGTGTTGGTGCAGGGATTTCACCTCCTGCAACCGGATGCCTCGCAGGCCACGGCGCTCGCGCTCGCGACGCTGCCGTTGCTGGTGGGGGGCGACTTCGTGAACAGGCGCATGGGCATCCCCATCGCGATGGGGATGCTGGGGCTCGCGGTCGTCACCTGGACGCGGAGCGACCCGCTCGCTCCGGTCGACCATGTGGAGCGCATCCTCGTGCTCATCGTTTCGCGAGGCGCGCTGGGGGTGTTCCTGGCGATTGCCGCGATGACGGGGTTGTTGCTCCCGGGACTCCTCGCGGCGCGGAGTCGGGATTCGCGGACCGCGCGACTGGGCGTCGCCTTCGTCCTGTATTTCGCCGCGCTGGTGGGCTCGACGTTCTTCGGAAACTTTCCTGTGCCCGTCCTTGGCGCGGGCGCGGGGACTGTTCTCGGTTGGTGGGCGATGCTCACCGTGCTCGGCGTACATGTGCCAGCGCTTCGAGAGTGAAAAGAGGGCGTTGGCACCGCCGCCAACCCGCGCCGCGGTGTTGAGAATCGTCACTTCGTGAAAAGTCCGCCGGGTCGCTTGCCCGCACGGGTTGTCGCGTCAGGGGGGCCTCCCTAGTTTGGGTTTCGCGCGAGAGGCTTGCGGATGGCGCGAGACACGTGGGAGGCGATGTGGGGATGCAGAGGTGGCTCGGGCTGTCGGTGGTGGTGGTGGGCCTCTCGGTGACCACGGGGTGCTCGACGCCCTCGGAAGAGTCCCAGGAGCGGCTCGCGGCGTTGGAGGCGGAAGCCGAGCAGCTGGACGCGGTGTTGGACAATGTCGAGGAGCGGCTCCTGGGCAACCAGGCCATGCTCCAGACGTGGCAGGAGATGGGGCGTCGTCACCAGGAAGTGACGCAGCTGCATTGTCAGACTTCGGAACCGCACATGCTGGCGCGCATGAAGCACTACGAGAAGATGGAAGAGCGCGTGAAGCAGATGCGGCGTCGCAGCAGCGTGGCCGCGGTGGACACGGTGCTCACCTCCGGCAAGTCGTCCAAGCGCCAGCGTGGCGCCAACTGACGCGCGCTTCAGAGGCTCATGCGCTCACGGAAGCGCTGGGATTGACGGCGTGACATCTCCACCTCGGTGCCTCCGCGCAGGCGCGCCACCAGCGTGCCTCCGGGGCCGGGCTCCAGGGTCTCGACGAAGTCGAGGTTGATGAGGTGCTGGCGACTGGCGCGGAAGAAGCGCGCCGGGTCCAGCTTCTCTTCCAGGTAGCTCAGCGAGCGCAAGAGCAGCGGCTGATGTCCCTCCAGGTGCAGCCGGGCGTAGTTGCCCTCGGAGGTGATGAGCGGCACCTGCGCGAGCTGCACCAGCCAGCAGCGCTCACCGTCTCGAACGAAGACCCGCTCCAGGGATGCGTCCTGGGTGCGTGAAGGCGCGTGCGGTACATGGCCGCCGCGCTGGCGTACCCGCTCCAGGGCCTCGGCGAGCCGCTCCGCCTCGATGGGCTTGAGCAGGTAGTCGAGCGCGTTGACGGAGAACGCACGCACCGCATGGGCGTCATACGCGGTGGTGAAGATGACGTCCGGAGGCTCGTCGAGTCGGGCCAGCACGTCGAAGCCCGTACCGCCTGGCATCTGGATGTCGAGCAGCAGCAGGTCCGGCTCCAGGGCCTCCACCTGTCGGCAGGCGTCTTCCACGTGGGTGGCTTCACCCACCACCTCCACGTCAGGGAAGGCGGCCAGCAGTCGGCGCAGCTCGGCGCGGGCCAGTCGTTCGTCGTCGACGATGAGGACTCTCATGAGGGCAGGGGAATCCGGACGCGCGCCGTGGTGAGCGCCGCATGTGTCTGGTCGAGCAGGAGCGAGGCGTGGGCGCCGCACAGCAGGCGCAGTCGCTCGCTCGCGTTGTGGAGGCCCACGCCGTTGGAGTGGGGCGCGGTGGGAGTGCCGAGAGGCGCGGCGGTATTGGCCACCTCCAACAGCAGCGCGCCTCCGTGAACGTGGGCGAACAGGCTCACTTCGCCACCTTCCGGAGTCCGCGCGATGCCGTGCTTGATGGCGTTCTCCACCAGCGTCTGGACCAGCATGGCGGGCACGGGGATGTCGAGCGCTTCCGGGGCCACGTCCTCGCGCACGCGAAGGCGTTCGTCGAGCCGGATGGCCTCCAGGCTCAGGTAGTCACGCACCACCTGGAGCTCCTGGGACAGTGGCACCGTCTCGGGGCCGCGCGCGGAGAGGGCGTGGCGGAGCAGGGAGGACAGGCGCGTCACGGCCTGCTGCGCGCGGGCGGGGTCCTCGACGATGAGGGCGCGCACGCTGTTGAGACAGTTGAAGAGGAAGTGGGGTTGGAGCTGGGCCTTGAGGAAGCGCAGCTCCGCCGTCTGGGCCGCGGCCTGCTGTTGCCAGCGCTCGCGCTCCATGGTGCGGGCCCGGTCCACGAAGTGGACGGTGAAGTAGGTCAGCAGCCACATCAGCATCACCACGGCCCAGAACGAGACGCCGGTGATGGCGAAGGCGAAGGAGAAGTCCTCGGGCTTGTAGAGGCCGAGCACGGGGTAGGCGAGGAAGAGGCCCACGGCCTGCTGGATTGCGCCCAGTCCCACGCACGCGAGGACGACGCGTGGCGCCAGGCGAAGCAGCGGGAGTCGCACCCACGCGCGAAGGTTCAGCGGGGCTCGGGCGAAGTGCGTGATGACTCCGCCCGAGAGACTCATCGCGAGGGTCCACAACGAGCGGGGCAGCAGTTGCTCCGTGCCTCGCGACAGGGCCACCACCGTGAGGAGGGTCAGCAGGATGTTCACGAGACCGTAGAGGCCCCAGCCGCCCACCTGGCAGGCCGCATACACCTTGGCGCGTCGGGATGACATGCGAGCTCCTGCCTTGCGTGGGACCAGAGTTCACCACGCTCAGCGCCGTGACTCCACGGGAGCGGGGGTCTTCAGGAAGCCCTCCAGCGTGGCGAGGAAGCCCTGGGGGTCGTCCCACATGATGAAGTGCCGGGCCGTGTCGTGCATGACGACACGCGCGGTGGTGAGGGTCTGGTACTGGCCGCGATAGTTGGCCTCCACGGCCTCGCGCGGGACACGACCCTCGAAGGCCACCCACGAGCCGAGCACGAAGGTGGGCGCGGTGATGCGCGACAGCTCCGGACGCAGGTCGGTGATGCTCATCTCGTACATCGCCTGCGTCACGGTCTCCGGGTCCGAGTCCGCGCCCCAGCGCGCGGCGACCTCTCGTCGTGCCTCATCGGAGATGTAGACCTGAAGCGCGTGACGCGAGCCCTGGCTGCGCTGCTCCACGGTCTGCATGCGCATCTGGGTGCGGAACTGCTCGGCGAACGGCTTCGAGGTCTCCACGGTGGCGCCCGGGTACATCAAGGCGGGCAGGAAGGGCACGCTGTCCACGATGAAGATGCCGCCCACCAGGTCCGGTGCGTCGGCGGCGAGGCCGAGCGCCAGCGCACCGCCCAGGCTGTGTCCGACGATGATGGGCTTCTTCAATCCCTGCGCGCGGATGTACTCGGCGAGCGCGCGCCGCATGGTGGGCAGGAAGGGCGCGGGGACCGACGGCTGGCCCGCGAAGCCGGCGAGCGTGAAGACGTGGCAGTCGTACTGAGTCTGGAGCCTGGCGACCGTCTCCTCCCACACCTCGCCCGACGACGCGAGACCGGGGATGAACAGCACGGGCTGGCCCTGTCCGGAGCGCTTCACCGCGAAGGGCGCAGTGGGAGTGGCGGCGCTGCTGGCGCCGGAGGTGGTGGCGCAGCCGAAGATGAGGGGCACGGCGACGAACGCCGCCAGGAGGAGGGCACGAGACATGGAGGACTCCCACGAACTGGACGCCGCCGGGATGGCGGTGCCGGGCGAGGAAGAAGGTACGCGCCGGGCAGCCAGGAGCCCCGGATACTCCATGAGCGGTTCTGGTGCGGGATGAGTGGTGGAGGGGCCGGGCGGCTGGCGTGGAGACGGGCTTCTCGTGCAGGCTCATCGGTCAGGGCTTTGGGAAAGGAACCGCTGTGTCGCCGCCACCTTCCACGCAGTCCGCCTCCGAGGAAGCGTTGACAGGGCAGGTGCCCGCGCCGCCCGCCGCGGTGACTTCCGGACCGCCGTTCGCGGAGTACCTGGCGCGGCGGTTGATGGCCGACAAGGGCTTTCAGCCCGGCACGCATACAGAGGCGGCGGAGTTGGTCGATGTGTCGGACGCGGTGCTCACGTATTCGGACGGGTACTCATGCGTCATCGTCTGCATCGTGGACCGGGAGCGTGAGCCCTCGCGGCGCTTCTCGTTGGAGACCTCGGCGCTGGAACGTGTGGGCAAGGCGTGTCTGCACTACTCGGGCACGGTGAGTGGGACGAAGCTTCCCGTGGGCCTTCAGCTCATCGAAGTAGGGAGCGGGCCCGCGACGCGGGAGGACCAGGAGCGGTTGGAGCGTCACCGGCTCGGCATGTTCAACAAGGTCCACCTGCATGCGATGCACGTGGACGTGTCTTCTGGCGAGGTGTGGGCGAACACGTGGCGGCGCGCGATGGTGTCGCGTGGCTACGTGCGAGGGTTGCTCCGGGAGCCTCGCGTGGTGGAGGGGCAGGAGGTCGAGGTCGCGGAGGCCGTCGAGCGCAAGCCGGTGCTGACGGTGGCGTTGCTGGTGGCGCTGGCGCTTGGCTTCGCGGCGGAGCACCTCTTCGCTGTGGGCTCACCGGGCACGGGGCTGCTCGCGCCGGGTCTCCAGACACTGGTGGGATTGGGAGGATTGGTCTCGGGGCTGGTGCTGGAGCATGGGCAGTGGTGGCGGCTGTTCCTGGCGCCGCTGCTGCATGGAGACCTCATCCACCTGCTGCTCAACGGCTTCTGCCTCTGGTTTGGGGCGATGGTGCTGGAGAGCATGGTGGGCCGAGCGTGGCTGGGGGTGTTGCTCGTCGTGAGCGCGCTGGGCGGCGGGGCGTTGTCGATGGCTCTCAATGGGGATGCGGTGGTGTCGGTGGGCGCGTCGGGGGCACTGATGGGGCTCCTGGCGGCGGTGTTGGCGGTGAGCCGACGTCTGCCCGTGGGGCCGGGCCGTGTGGAGGTTCAGATGATGGCGCTGCGGCTGCTGGTGCCTTCACTGATTCCCATCGCAGTGTCGCGCACGGGGAATCAGGTCGACTTCGCGGCGCACGTGGGAGGCGCCCTCGCGGGAGGCGTGGTGGGGCTGGGGCTCGCGCGGGTGTGGCGGCGTGAGGACGCGACGCCCCCTGGGACGCGGTGGGCGGGCGCGGTGTCCTTGTTGGCACTGGGCGCGGTGGTGGTGAGTCTTGTCTTCGCGGCGGGCTTTCGCGAGGACCTGGCATCGATGCACTGGCCTTGATTCAGGCGAGTGACGGGCCCAGGGAGGAGAGGAACTCGGGGTGCCCTACCGTGCGCGCAGCTCTTCTCGAATCTCCATGAGGATGCGGCCCAGCATGTTCTTGCCGCGGCCATCTCCGCCGTCGCCCCAGTAGTCATCCTGGTCGGTGTGCTCGACGAGCTTCGCGTCGCCGGTCTCCAGCAGGAGCCGGGTGAGGTCCTCGTGTTGGGTGAACTTGGCGCGCACGGCCTCGCGCATGATGGAGACCTTGATGGACTCCCAGTCTCGTCGGAGTTTGCGCTTGCGGTCCCTGCCCAGGCGGGCCGCGAGCATCGGGGTCCGGGCTTGTCGGATGGCTTCTTCGTCCGTGGGGTCTTCGAACTTCCGGGCCTGGAAGTAGTGCTCGCTGGTGGGCCACGTCTTGCCACCCAGCTTGATGGGGTAGGGCGCGAAGTTCGAGCACCAGCCGTGGTCGTCGGTGACGCTGTAGAAGTGGATGGCCTCGGTCATGTTGATTCACCTGGGTGTGAGCCAAATCCTACCGGCATTGTGCCGGGTACTTCGTGACACGCTTGCTTTTCAGGCTTCACCGTCTGTGGTGAGGGTGCAAGGGGTCTCCCGGTAGGCAGACGAGCAGACACACCGTTCCGTGACGGCGTGGGCGAATCCAGGTAGAACCGCCGCCGTGAGACGCGCCACGCACGCAGTCCTCGCCGCCATCGGAGCGGGGTTGCTGGGATGCAACGACCTGGAAGTCTGCGGTTCCACGGCCCAGGACGTCACCCGTGAAGACGGGAGCGTCTTCCGCTGTGTCACGTCCGAGGACTGCCCTCGCACCTCCCGCGTCGACGTGTGCGTCACCGACGTCTCGCCCATCGCCGAGTGTGTGAGCTGCGAGGATTCGCGGTGCGTCACCGTCACTCCGGAGAAGTGCTAGTGCGGGCGCTCCGGTTCGCCCTCGTCGCGTTGGCCCTGGCGGGCGCCGGGTGTCGTCGCGACAAGCCTGTCGACCACCTCCAGAGAGCCCGCGACGCCATCTTCGAGAAGCGTCCCGACGAGGCCCTCGTCGAATACCGCAAGGCGTTCGACATGCTGCGCCACGACAGCTCGCCGGAGGCGCTCGTGTTGCGCGCCCGCTCGCTGAAGGGCGCCGCCGACGTCTACTGGCTGGAGCAGCGCAAGGTGAAGGAAGCCGTGGGCGTCTACCGCGAGCTCATCCAACAGTGCCCCGAGTCCCCCGAGGCACTCGAGGCCCGCATCATCCTCGCGGAGCTGCTGCGGGTGCACTACCGCGACCTGCGCGGCGCCATCGACCAGCTCACCGCCGCGCTCCAGCGCAATCCTCCGCAAGGCGCGGAGCTGCACTACCAGGTGGGCAAGCTCTACTTCGAGCTGGGCGACTATCAGCAGTGTGAGCTGGAGACGCGCCGCCTCGTCGAGCGCTTCGCCACCAGCGTCTTCGTGGACGACACCCTGTTCCTCCAGGCGCAGGCCATCGCGATGATGGAGGGCCGACGTCAGGAGGCCTCGCGCGCCTTCGCGGACCTGCGCACGCGCTTCCCGGACTCGGAGCTGTCCCCGCACGCCCTCTTCGAGATGGGCAAGCTGCGCTCGGATGCGGGCGAGCACGAGAAGGCCATCGAGACCTGGGTGGAGACGCTGAAGACGCACCCGGACCCGACGCTCGTGCAGGACTACATCGCCCGTGCGCGCAAGCGCATCGCCAACACCACGGCGGAGGGTGTGGGCGAGCGTGAGGTGGCCTTCGACCGGGCCCGTCCCGCGCGCTCCTCGCTCGAAGCCGTGGGCGGCAGGCCCGAAGAGGCGGCGCACGAGCACGACTGACGAGGGGCCCATCCAGGGCGCCTACGCCGGTACGTCCAGCACCGCCTCCAGCAGGGGCGCCGCCACCGTCGGGTCATCCGCGTCCGCCACCAGCAGCAGGTGCACGCGGCCACCTTCCACCCGCGCGTCCACGCCCTCCAGCTTCACCTTCGCGTCCACCGAGTCCAGGAACAGCGGCGTCCCATCCGGCGCCAGCAGCCCCACCGCGGAGCCCGCCACCGGGCCATCCGCGTAGGCATTCCGGGTGTCCTCGGCCGTCGCGGTGAAGACGAGCCGCCCATCCGGCAGCGGTGACGCATCGGTGAAGGACAGCCGCACCCCGCCGGCGTGGCCCAGGTCCCAGCGCCGAATCGTGCGCAGCACCTCCGGACCCAGCGCGCCCACTTCGATTCCGCGCAGCGCGCGCTCGCGGTCCAGGTCCACGAGCGCGTCCACGCCCGCGTCCCCATTGCCCCGCTGCAACAGCCGCAGGCGGCTGCCCACCATCGCCGCGCCCTCGATGTTGAGCGAGCCCAGCTCCCGGCCAATCTGCTGGTACAGCGCCGAGCAGTCCACCGTGCGCGCCTCGCCCGCGAGCGCTCCCTCCGCGCTCAACGGCAGCACGGCGCCGCGCATGCGCACGGAGGAGGAGCCCGACGGCAACGCGAGCAGGGCCCCATGAGGTGCCCCGGCGAAGGGCCCCAGCGCGCAGAGCACCTCCAGGTCGGGCTTGGCCGCCTTGCGTGCCTGGGTTTCCTCCGGCAGCTCGCCCGCGAAGAGTCGCGCGAGTCGTCCCGGGGCGTCTCCGCGCGCGGGGAACGTCGCCAGGTGCAGCGAGTCGTCCGCGACGACGTAGAGCCACTCCCCCACGCGCACCAGTCCACTGGCGGCGGAGACATGGGCGATGCGGCCCGGAGACTCAGGGGCCTCCAGGGTGAGGGTGCGCCGAAGGGTGGTGCGAATCATGGCCGGACCTCCCGCGAGGGATGTGGCTCGCGCCTCTAGAGCAGCGTGCCGCGCAGCAGGAGGCTGGCGACGGTGAAGTAGATGACCACGCCGCTGACGTCCACCAGCGTGGCGACGAAGGGCGCGGAGGCGCTCGCGGGGTCGAACCCGAAGCGGCGCAGCACCAGGGGCAGCATGGAGCCCGCGAGCGTTCCGAACGTCACCACGCCCAGCACGGAGAGCGCCACCGCGCAGCCCAGCAGGAAGGCGTGCTCGCCATAGGCGCCGGATACCTCCTGCCACAACACGATGCGACCCAGGCCCACCGCGCCCAGCACGAAGCCCAGCACCAGGCCGGAGAGCACTTCGCGCCGGGCCACGCGCCACCAGTCCTTCAGCCGCATCTCGCCGAGCGCCAGCGCGCGGATGATGAGCGTGGAGGCCTGGCTGCCGGAGTTGCCGCCGGAGGAGATGATGAGCGGCACGAAGAGGCTGAGCACCACCGCGCGCTCAATCGCGCCCTCGAAGCTGCTCATGGCCGTGGCGGTGAGCATCTGTCCGAGGAAGAGGACGAGCAGCCAGCCGATGCGCTTCTTCAGCATGCCGAAGAAGCCCACCTCGAAGTAGGGGGCCTCCAGGGCCTCCATGCCGCCGACCTTCTGGATGTCCTCGGTGGCCTCTTCCTGGACGACGTCGACGATGTCGTCCACCGTGACGATGCCCTTCATCCGGTTCTGCTCGTCGAGCACGGGCAGGGCCATGAAGCCGTGCTCGGCGAAGAGCTGGCTCACCACTTCCTGGTCCGTGTTCTCCGACACCGTGATGACGTCGTGGTGCATGACGTCCGCGACCTTCTTGTCGCTGGCGGCCTGGAAGAGCTGGCGCAACGAGAGCACGCCCTGCAGCCGCTGCTCCGCGTCCAGCGCATAGGCGTAGTAGACGGTCTCCACCTTCTCCCGCGCTTGCTTGCGCAGATAGCCGATGGCCTCGTCGATGGTCATGTCCGGCCGCACGCGGGCGAAGCGCGGGTTCATCAGACCGCCGGCGTCGTCCTCCGCGTAGGCCAGCAGCACGTTGACCTCGCGCCGGCTCGCGTCGTCGAGCTGCGCGAGGATGGCGTCGGCCTCCTCGGGCTCCACCGCCTGCACCAGGTCCGCCAGGTCGTCGGGGGGCAGCAGCCGCACCCACGTGCGCCGCTCCGATGTCGGGAGGTGGAGGATGAGTTCCGCCTGCTCGCGCGCGGACAGGGCGAGGAAGAAGTCGTCCGCCACCGCGGTCGGCAAGAGGCGGAAGCCCTCCAGGCGCTCGTCGATGGAGAGCACCGGCCACGCTTCATGGAGCTCCTCCATGGAGAGCGAGGCGCTGAGAGGGCTGTCCATCATGGGGCTCGCCTCCGAGGGTGGGAGCGCGCGGCCAGTCGCGACGCGCCGGCCTCTCTACACCCGCACGGAGGGCACTGCGAGAGGCAGGCAACCATCTCCCCTCGCTTTTTCCGAACCTGTCACCAGCCTGGGGCCGTGGACCGTTCGTGGGAGCCCCAGCCAGTCGCTTCCGGGGCTCGGACCGGTGGATTCAGGGCAGGGCCTGCTCGTAGACCGTGGTGAAGCCGACAGTGGGGCGCGAGTCTCCGCCCCAATGAAAGCGGGGTGAGGTGGCGCGAGCGCCCTCGGCGAGCGGCATGTTGGTGGGCATCAGCTCCAGCCCCAGCGCGGACCTGTCAGGGAGGACCCTCGGCCGTGTCAGCGCGGTGTTCTTCCGGGGGACGGCGTACAGGGCGGGGACGGTGAAGCCCCCTCGGAGGGGCGCGTCGGCCACGGCGATGGAGGCATCCAGGATGAGCGCGTTGCGTTCCTCGAGCCGCCCCTCGGAGATGCCCCAGCGATGCAGCATGCGTCCGGCGTTCAACGTGGGGATGTTGACGCCGACCTGGGTCCACAGGATGCCGTCCTCCATCCCCACGGGTCTGCCGCGTACGAGAGCGCACAGCAGGCCTTCGGGCAGGAAGGCCCCGTCCGCTCCGACCTTGAAGGTGCAGGCCGTGCTGTTGTCGATCGGCCCGGGCTGACTCACCACCAACACCTGGTCCTCCGCCGCGCGCACCAGCAGCCCCACCGCGCTGTCCAGGCCAAAGGGTATCCGAGGCTGCCCTGTCGCCCAGAAGGCGGGAGTGGGGGACTCAAGCACCCCGGTGTCGGTGAAGACGAAGCGGTGCAGGAGCTCGGCGTCCAGGACCACCAGCTCGTTCTCCGAGGCCAGTCGCGACTGGATGACCTTCACGCCCGTCGTCGTGCTCAGCAGCAGCGAGCCCGTCAGCTCCAATTCGGAGCCCGTATCCACGTACCGGCGCACCCGCCCATCTCCCACCACCCAGACGACGTTGCCCGACACGGCCACATCGGGAGGCGTGGCGCCGGTGCCCAGCCGCAGGGGCCGGTCGGAGGGGCTGCGCAAGGCGACCCCGTCACACAGCCACAGGCCGTGCGCGGTGCGCTCGAGCTGGCCACACCGGGGCAGGGGCAGGGTGACGGGGGAGGGAGCCCCCGCCCAGTGGCTCGCCGCATAGACGCCGAGCTGCCGGATGCCACCCACCGGGGTGAAGGCGAGGATGACGTGGTGCCGACCCACGACGGTGGGCGTGAAGCTCAGCGTGGCCACCGTGCCTGACGCCTGCAGGGAGACCTCGGAGGGGATGAGTTGGTTCTCCGGGTCGAAGACCTCCGCGGTGGCGGTGTCGGGAGCCTGGGCCGTCTTGCCGCTTTCGCACTGGAGCGTCCGGGTGGCGATGTCCACGCGCATCGCCGCGGGAGCGCCCACCGGGACGAGCAGTGGGTCGATGCCTGGCGCTTCCCCTGGGAGCGACAAGTTGCAGAGGGCCGGTTCATCGTTCTGCGCACAGCCAGGGAGGGCGAGCAGGGCGGCCAGGGCGAGGGGGAGGGTGGTCTTCATCCGAGGGGGTCTCACCCCGACGTCGGCGTCCCCTCCGGCCAGGGGGAAGCGGCGCGGGCTTCGTCCTGACTCATACCCCGAACCGGAAGCCCGGTCAGCCCCGGTGCGACAAGGGTGTCGCCTCGCGGATGCTGGTGTGTGCGGGGCAATCCCTGTCTGAAAACACTCGCATGTCAGGGATGAAATATCCGCGCGTCATTTCTCGATGAAAGGAGCGGTGACCATGACGACGGCGAACCTGACGAGCCCGATGAACCCCGAGATTCTGAACGACACTGTCAGCGGCATCGATGCGCTCGCGCCCGCCGGTCTTGCCACCGCTCTTGCTCCAGCCCTGCTGGGAGATACCGCCGGCGGTCGTCCGCCCGGAACCTGACTCTTCCGCGCCCGTTCTCGAACGTGGCACGGCAGGCAGGGCCGGGCTCCCGAAAGGGGACCCGGCCCTTCTCTTTTTCCGGGCACGCACCAGCACCAGCACACGCAGCCTTGGCCGAGAGGCGAGGCACCTGAGCGCCACTCAGGACGACGCGGGTTCAAATCCCGCAGGCTGCTTACTCAAAGACATTCATGGGGACGTAGCTCAGCGGGAGAGCACTCGGTTCGCATCCGAGCGGTCCCGGGTTCGAATCCCGGCGGCTCCACTCAATCACAGTTGTTGTTCGTGTCTGTTTCAAACGCCGCGGTAGCCCAACCTGGTAGAGGCGCTGCTCTCAGAATGCAGAGGTTGCGGGTTCGACTCCCGCTCGCGGCATGGTGGTTTCGGGACGTAGCTCAGCTTGGAATAGAGCGCACGCTTGGGGTGCGTGAGGTCGCTGGTTCGAATCCAGTCGTCCCGACTCGTTGCACGCAGTGGCTGTGAGTTTCCTGGATGTAGCTCAGTCTGGCCAGAGCGCACGGTTCGGATCCGTGAGGCCGCAGGTTCAAATCCTGTCATCCAGATGTGTCGTCCGTATCAGCTCCGGGATGCGATTGGATCGCAGCACGGCCGTCTACCGTGTGAACAGGGTTCGATTCCCTGTCGGAGCGCTGGCAGCACCCCTTCAGGGATCGTGGCTTAACGGGAGAGCACTCGGCTGGCGTCCGGGCGGTCCGGGTTCGATTCCCGGCGATTCCATTCACCTCAGGCGGACATGGGGGAGCAGATTTCCACCAGCACGCCGTTGAGGTCTTTCACGTAGGCCACCGTCTGTCCCCAGGGCTTCTGCTTGGGTGGATGGACGGGGCTCGCACCCGACTGCACCGAGCGCTGGAAGGCGGCCGCGACGTCCGGAGTGACGAGCGCCACCTCGACCGCGGCGGCGGTCTCCTTCGGCCGGTGGAAGCGCACGGTGAGGCCATTGTGGGCCGCCATCTCCTCCGACGCGAAGGCCAGGGCCGTGGTGCCCGTCTCCAGCTCTCCGTACGAGTTGCTCTCGTGGATGAAGCGCCGCTTCAGGCCGAACGCCGTCTCGTAGAAGGCGATGGTGGCGGGCACATCCGGGACGTAGAGGATGACATAGCCGAGCTGCATGGGAACGCTCCGAGGAGAAGGTGAGGTACCGCCAGGAGTCGCGGGTCTCTCATGCCCCCGCTGGAGCGTCTTGAAGAATTCGGACAGGCCTCATTCCAGGAGCCCGGTGGGGGACACTCCCGCCAGCTCGCGAACCTCACGGGTGAAGTGGGACTGGTCCGCGTAGCCGCAGTCGAGCGCGAGGGTGCTCAGGTCCTGCTCCCCCGTGCGCAGGCGCGCGAGGGCCCGCTGGAAGCGGAGCACCCGGGCGAGCAGCTTGGGGGCCACCCCTGCCTCCTCCAGGATATCCCGATGCAGTGTCCGCTCGCTGATGCCCAGGGTGCGGGCGAGTGAGGACATGCGCACCTGCCCGGCGGACGACTGGATGCACTGCAGGGCATGGGTGGTGCGAGCCCTCGGCATGTATCGAGGGGAGGCGTTGCGAATCGAGAGCTCTTCTTGAAGCAGGGACATGGCGTGCTTCAGCGAGCGGCAGGACGACAGTCGCTGCTGGAGGGCCCGAAACACCGGCGCGCATTCCTCCACGGGGACGTTCAGGTTCCGCAGCTCGCGAGGGCTCACTCCGAGCAACGCGAGCGCCCAGCCGGGCCTGAGTCGGATGCCGAGGTTCACTGAGCCCGGCTCGAGGTCGACGAGGGCGAAGCGCTCCATGGGGCCGACCACCGTCAGACGGGGCTCGGCACCTCGGCCGACGGCGCTGGCGTCGCGGAAGTGGACGATGAGGTCCGTGCAGCCGTCGGGGAGCACCCGGTGGACGCGGGGAGGTTCGCTTGCTCCCTGGGACGTCGGGGCCACGAAGCGCCAGAAGGCGTCCACCCGGTCCGCCAGGACTCCCGAGGGCGACACCTCCGTGTAGCCGCCCAACGCCTCACCCTCGTGCATCCCACACCCTCCACATGAAGGGAGGATAGCGCTGGAGGTCGGGCCGCGCGCGGGCCTTCACGACTGGGAGAACGTGGTGACGATGCCGCAGGGCCCGCAGGCCACCGCGTACAGCATGCCGATGTCGGAGAAGCATGCGTCCTCGTCCCGGACCTGCCCGGCGGCGCGCATGGGCTCGCCACAGTTGGGGCAGTCGAAGACATCCGGTGACTGAATCCAGGAGAGGGCTCCTCCGAGACGGTGGTGCTGTTCCCGCTCGCTCCGTGGAACGCTTCGTCGGATGCGCCCGGGGATGAGCTCCACCGTGCCCGTGGGTGGGGGGCGGACCTTGTGCGAATGCGGGGATTCAGAGACCTGGGAGACGGCCCGTCCCAGGGTTCCATCCCGTGACACCTCCACGTGCACCACGCCGCCCTGGAAGATGCAGGCGAGGCAGGTGGGCAGGCGCGTGGGCCAGGGGTGGCCCGTGGTGTCTTCATCGAGCCGGAGCGCGTCCACCAGTCCGGAACCGCAGGTCAGACAGGCGGCACCCACGGTGGGGAACCACAGCAGGCCCTTCGCCACGGGCGCGGGGCCGTCCTCGGACGCCTCGCTCGCGACACCTTCGAGACACGTCCGTGAGTACAGATACACCAGCTCTCCAGAGGGGCGTCTTCCGACATCCGCCAGGAACAGCAGGTGGAGCGCCTCGCGTTGCTCCTCTTCCCCGAGCCCGGCCATCCACTGCTCCAGGGCGCGCAGGGCCTCGGGGTGTCCGCTGCGCCCGAGCGCGAGCGCGGCGGCGGCCACCGGGTCTCCCGGGGCTCGCTCCTGTCGCCCCGCGTCCTGGTGGCTCATCACCGAGCCCACGGGAGGCCCGCCACGATTCGGCGTCCAGTCCGTGCGCAGCTCCTGGGTGAGCGCGAGGGCGCGGTGCAGCGGTGCGTCCACCCAGGCCAGGCACTCCGGCTCCTCTTCGCGGGAAAGCTCGTCGAGGTATGGGTGGAAGAGGGCGGGCTCCAGCTCGACCAGGTGGGTGAAGGGCTCCTCGGCCAGATGGGAGGTTCGCTTCAGCTCCATCAGCCCTCGGGCCAGGCGCGAGCGCTCCTTGGCTGTCAGCGCCTCGTAGTCGGTGGACTCCGGCTCCTCGGAGAGCCCCACGGTGTCGAGCAGCGCTGCTTCCCGCTCGAAGCGGGCCTCCTCCTCGGCGGCCTCCTGCTCGAACTGGGAGAGCTTGTCCTGCTCCACTCGTCCGGAGCGATTCACCACCTTGGCACGCTCGCCACGGCCCAGCGGGTCGGGTTTGGTCTCCACGAGCCATACGTCGAGCCCTGTCTCAGGCTCGAAGTCGGTGCACGCCGAGGCGCCGAAGCGGACCTCGCCACCATCCTCCGTGCGCAGGGTGCCGATGCCGTCGACGGCGTTCCATGTGACAACGAGCGCCCGAACGGGGAGTCGATATGAACTCATGCTTGAGACGTTAAATCAGGGTTGCTCACGTGAATACACGGTTTGTCAGGAGCCAATTCTAGATGCGTCAGTCCAAGGCGAAAGGAGCGGTGACCATGCCGACGGTGAATCCGATGAGCCCGATGAATCTCAAGCGCAAGAACGACACTGTCCGCGGCATCGCCGTGCTGTTCGCGAACACCGAGCAGGACACCGCTTCTGAAGAGGATGAGTTCCTGGAAGGCATCGCGTCCTTCCGTGGAGCTCCACCCGGACTCTGAGCTTCCACGCCACGTCGACCGACGCGGCATGGCTCTCCGAGGCCGGGCTCCCAGAGGGGACCCGGCCTCTTCCTTTTCCCCGGGTCCCCTCACTCGCAGTACCCACTTGCCTCGTTCGTCTATCGGCGAAGGACACCGCACTCTCACTGCGGAAAGACGGGTTCGACTCCCGTACGAGGTACTTCCCCAAGCTGTCTCGCAGCAGCCAGTTGCCTCGTTCGTCTATTGGCGAAGGACGCCGCACTTTCACTGCGGAAAGACGGGTTCGACTCCCGTACGGGGTACTCACGCGGTTCTTCAGGTCTTGTAGCTCAGCGGATGAGAGCACTCGGTTGCGAACCGAGAGGTCGCAGGTTCGATTCCTGCCAGGACCATACGCAACATGCACGCCGAGCCAGCGGGTGACGGCCGCGGTCTGACGTACCGCCTTCGCCGGGTTCGACTCCCGGGGCGTGCACTCTCGATGCAAGCAAGGCGCGAGGAAATGCGCCCGCGCGTTGAGTCATTCATCCGGTTGTGGCAAGGAGTGACCCGCCCGCCATGGATGAGCCCACTTCAATCCTCGTAGATGTCTGCCTTTGCCTCGCGGCCCACCAGGGGCCGTGGTGGGCGAGGCCCGTCCGTGTTGCCTCGGGTCTCCACGCCGGAACGGGCGCGCCATGAGCGCCGTCACGCTGCAAATCAACCTGGCGCCCACGGACCACCCGCACGCGCGACTCATCCTGCCGCACCAGCTCCGTCAGCTCGGTCCCTCCGTGCGGGAAATCCTGCTGGTGCTGGACCTGCATCGCAGCCAGGGCAGTCGCTTCGCGGAAGCGTGGCTGGAGCGGAAGCCGAAGATGGAGGCGTTGCTCGCGGAGCTGCGCGCCGCCGACCCCCGGGTGCGCGTGGTGGAAGTGGACTACTCGCCCGCCACCACCCAGGCCCTCTCCGAGCGCTTCTTCGGGGGCTCACGCCTGCCGATGAAGGACTCGCGCGGCGGCCCCTATCACTCCTATTTCTTCGGCGTGGCTCAGGCGGCGCACCGGCATGTCCTGCACCTGGACGCGGACATGCTCATTGGCGGCGGCTCACGGTCGTGGGTGACGGAGGCGGCGGAGCAGCTCGCCGCGCGTGAGGAACTGGTGAGCTGCAGTCCGCTCTCGGGCCCTCCGAGGGCGGATGGCACCATCGGCGTGGACGCTCGTTGGTACGAGCCGGATGGCGCGCCCCAGGCGTTCCGTTTTCGTCGCTTCAGCAGCCGGGTCTTCCTGGTGGACCGCGACGCCATGACGCGGCGCCTGGGCCCGCTGCGCGCGCGACTGGCGCCCCCCATCCATGCCCTGCGGGCGCTGCGCGCCGGCAACCCCCCCTACCGGGAGCCGGAGAACCTCGTCACCCGGACCATGGCTCGCAAGGGACTGTGGCGGCTGGACTTCCTGGGCACGGGCCCTGGCCTGTGGACGCTGCATCCGCAGTACCGCTCACCCACGTTCTACGAGCGGCTGCCGGAGCTCATCGCTCGGGTGGAGTCGGGCGACATGCCCGACGCGCAGCGGGGCCAGGAGAACGTGCACGACAGCCTGGTGGACTGGTCCGATGTCCGCGCCGCGCGCAAGCGCTGGTGGCATCGGAAGTAGGAAGCTCACCCACTCGCGGCGGGACGCTCCGTGGCGCGAGCCAGCGAGGGCAGCGCGTCCGGCCGGTCCCACAGGACGAAGTGGCTGCACCCGTCCAGCGTCACCACGCTGAGCTCCGGCATCGCACGCTGCGCGCTCTCCAGCATGGAGGAGGACTCCAGCACCCGGTCCTTGCCCGGGACGAGCACCGTGCCGCGCCGAATGTTCCGGAACAGCGAAGCGTCGCGCTCCCGACTCCAGGCGCCGATGTCCAGCACGTTGGCCACCATGGTCGACACCCGCTTCGGGTTGAAGGGGAAGGCCATGATGAGTTCGCGCTTGCGAGCGTCCTCCAGCGGTCCCCAGGCGCCCCGGTTGTGGCGGGAGATGGGCGCGCGGCGCCACAGGGGAATGACGAAGGGCAGCAGCCAGACCTGCGAGCGCGTCATGCTCGTGTACGGCCGTGCTTGCGGGAGCACGGGGGCCTCCAGCACCACCTCCACGCGCTCGAACAGGTCCGGTCGCTGCTTCGCGGCCTCCAGCACAACGGCGCCCCCTCGCGAGTGGCCATGCACCCGCACCACGTCCGTCTTCGGCAGGTGCTCCAGCGCCTGCACCAGCACCGCGGCGTCGTGGGAGATGGTGCCCTCGGGCTGCGCTGGGACCTTCGCCCAGGGAGCGGGCTGCTCGCGAGGCGTGGTGATGGGCAGGTGGTAGTCGCAGCTCGTCACCAGGATGAGCTGGATGTCCGCCTCGCCGTAGTGGCGAGTGAAGTAGCGCATGTCCGCCACGAAGCCGTGCATGCCGATGACCGTGGCGCGGGGCTGCTCGCAGCGTCGCTCGGCGATGACCGCCTTGCCGACCCGGTAGACGTGCCCGTCGAAGGGCTCGCTCGGGCTGGGCGTGCCCTCCCTGCGCAGCAACCACTGCCGCAGGGCGAGCACGGAGACGGTGATGCCAGCAAGGACTCCGAATGCCACGTACATGCTTGCTCCCAAGGCGGGGTGGCGCCGGCGCCTCGCGGGGCCGGCTCAGCTCGCCTCGCGCATCATATTGCGCGCGATGACCAGTTGCTGAATCTGACTGGTGCCCTCGTAGAGTCTGAAGAGTCGCACATCCCGATAGAAGCGCTCGATGCCGTAATCCGCGATGTAGCCCGCGCCGCCGAAAATCTGCACCGCGCGGTCCGCGACGCGCCCCACCATCTCGCTCGCGAACAGCTTGCAGCAGGACGCCTCGGTGCTGATGTTCTGTCCCTGGTCCCTGCGCAGGGCCGCGTCCAGCACCATGCACCGGGCGGCGTAGGCCTCCATGCGGCTGTCGGCCAGCATCGCCTGGATGAGCTGGAACTCCGCGATGGGCTTGCCGAACTGCTCGCGCTCCATCGCGTAGCGGAGGCTCTCGCGGATGAGGCGCTCGGAGACACCGACACACACGGCCGCGATGTGGAGCCGGCCCCTGTCCAACACCTTCATCGCCGTCTTGAAGCCCTGGCCCTCCACGCCCCCGAGCAGTTGGGTCGCCGGGACGCGACAGTCCTCGAACAGCACGTCGGCGGTGTGCGTGCCCTTCTGTCCCATCTTCCGGTCGGCGGGGCCGATGTGCAGCCCGGGTGTGCCTGCTTCGACGAGGAACGCGGAGATGCCACCCGCGCCCTTCTCGTCGGGGTTGGTGCGAGCCATCACCGTGAACAGCCCGGCCTCCGGCGCGTTGGTGATGAAGCGCTTGGTGCCATTGAGCACATAGACGTCACCGTCGCGCCGGGCCGTGGTCCTCAGCGACGACGCATCCGAGCCCGCGTTCGGCTCCGTCAGCGCGAAGGCGCCGACAATCTCTCCCGAGGCCAGGCGGGGCAGGTACTTGCTCTTCTGCTCCTCCGTGCCGTCCAGGATGATTCCCTGCGAGCCGATGCCGTTGTTGGTGCCGATGAGCGAGCGGAAGGCGGGCGACGTCTGTCCGAGCACGAAGGCCACCTGCACCTCCTGGCTCATGTTCAGCCCGATGCCGCCGTACTCCACGGGCGTGGACAGGCCGAACAGGCCCAACCCTCGCATCTCCATGATGATGTCGGGAGGAATGGCGTCCTCATCCGCGACGCGATGCTCGTTGGGTATCAAGCGCTCCTTCACGAAGCGCTCCAGCATGGCGAGCAGCGGGTCCAGTGTGTCGTCCTCGCGAATCATGGCAGGGATTCCTTGTCAGCGGTGCTGGAGGGCCGCTTCGACGTTGCGGACGAGATTCACCAGACGGGGACCGATATCCAGGAGCAGTCGTTGGCGTGGGAGCAGGAATGACGGGCCGCCACAGTTGAAGGCCAGCAAGCCGCTGCCGTCCGGCGCGATGAAGGGCACGCCCACCGCGTTGACGTCCTTGTCCCAGTCTCCGACGGAGAGCGTGAAGCCGTGCGTGCGGTACTCCTCGAGCGACTTCTCGATGCTGGCCTCGATGCGCGGCCACTTCTCCGGCTCGCGCTTCGCCATGTGCCCCATGAAGTAGCGACGCTCGCCCTCCGGCAGCGCCGCGAGAATCGCCCGCCCCATGGCCGTGGTGCCTAGCGGCAGCCGTGAGCCGATGTCGAGCCGCAGCGTCACCGCCGCCGTGGAGCGACAGTGCTCCACGTACACGACATTCAGACGGTCTCGACTGCCCAGGGACACCGGGACGTTGGCGTAGTCCGCCAGGTCCTGCATCAAGGGCCGCGCCACATCGCGCACGCCCATGTTGGACAGCGCCGCGAAGCCCAGCGCCAGCACGCGGGTGCCGAGCTGGTACTTGCCCAGTCGCTGGGAATACGTGAGGTAGCCCAGCCGCGTCAGCGTGTGCGTGAGCCGGGAGATGGTGGGCTTGGGCAGCCCCGTGCTCGCCGCGAGCTCCTGGTTGCCGAGCATGGGGCGCTGAGGCGTGAAGGCGCGCAGGATTTCCAACCCGCGCGCGAGCGCCGTCACGAACTGACGGTCCTTCACTTCCTCTTCGCCCACCTGCTCCAGCGACTCCACGTAGGGGGCACCATCGTCATTGGGAGGGGATGAGAGGGCTGCGAAGCGTCGCATAGCGGTCCTGAAAGTGCGGGATTGCCTTCACGATAAACAGACAGTACAAATGGGTCAAGGTTTGCGAAACTCAATTTCGCACAGCGAAATTAGGGAGACCAGCCCATGGCCCAGGTGCTCATTGAGAAGCCAGAGGAAGGCGTCGCATTGGTGCGACTCCATCGCCCCGAGGTTCGCAATGCATTGGGGTTGGAGCTGCGTCAGGAGCTGGCTGCCTGCTTCCTGGAGCTGGGAGCGGACACGGCCGTTCGTTGCATCGTCCTGACGGGCGGACCGGAGTTCTTCGCCGCGGGCGCGGACCTGCGAGCGCTGGCGGAGGCGACGCCCGTGGAGCTGTTGCTCCGAGACACACATCGACTCTGGCAATCCCTGGTGGAGTGCCCCAGCCCGGTCATCGCCGCGGTGAATGGCTTTGCGCTCGGGGGTGGCTGTGAGCTGGCGATGCACGCGGACATGATTGTCGCGGGCGAGGGCGCCAGCTTTGGCCAGCCCGAGATTCGTGTCGGCATCATGCCGGGCGCGGGTGGCACTCAACGCCTGACGCGGGCGGTGGGGAAGTTCAAGGCGATGAAGCTGCTGCTCACCGGCGAGCCGATGACGGCCCGGGAAGCGGAGGCGATGGGGCTCGTCACGGAGGTCGTCCCCGACGCGGAGGTGCTGGAGCGGGCGCTGGCGCTCGCGCGGAAGGTGGCGCGCATGCCGCCCCTGGCCGTGCGGCAAATCAAGGAGGTCGTCCTCGCGGGGCAGGATGCGTCGCTGTCGGAGGCGCTCTTGCTGGAGCGCAAGGCGTTCCAGCTCCTCTTCGCGACCAGGGACCAGAAGGAAGGCATGCGGGCCTTCCTGGACAAGCGCAAGCCCACCTTCGAGGGACGCTGACATGGTCGACGTCCAATCCTCCACACTCACGCTGGGCCTCGTCGGCACCGGTGTCATGGGCCGCGGCATCGCCCAGCTCGCCGCGCAGGCCGGAATCACGGTGCGCCTGTTCGATGCCCGTCCCCGGGCAGCCGATGAAGCCCGCGCGAGCGTCGCGTCGATGCTGGACTCGCTGGCGGCGAAGGGACGCTTGTCTCCTGAAGCCGCGCGCGCTGCGACGGCCCGACTGGAGCCGGTTCCCCAGGAGTCGTCACTCGCGGGCTGTGACGTGGTGGTGGAGGCCATCGTCGAGGACCTCCGTGTGAAGCAGGAACTCTTCACGCGGCTAGAGGGAATCGTCGGTCCTGATTGCCTGCTGGCCACGAACACCTCGTCGCTGTCAGTGACGGCCATCGCCTCGGCGTGCGAGCGCCCGGGGCGCGTCGGTGGCTTCCACTTCTTCAACCCCGTGCCGTTGATGAAGGTGGTGGAGGTCATCGAGGGCGCTCGCACGGAGCCCTGGGTGGGCGAGGCCCTGGTGACGCTGGCTCTGCGTCTTGGCCACCGGCCTGTGCGTGCGGCGGACACGCCGGGCTTCATCGTGAATCACGCCGGGCGCGGCTTCGGTACGGAGGCGCTGCGCATCCTCCAGGAGGGCGTTGCCTCCTTCGCGGACATCGACCGGGTGCTGCGCGAGGCGGCGGGATTCCGGATGGGGCCCTTCGAGCTGCTGGATTTGACGGGGCTCGACGTCTCCCACCCGGTGATGGAGTCCGTCTACGAGCAGTTCTACCAGGAGCCGCGCTTCCGCCCGTCGTATGTGCTGCGGCAGCGGCTCACGGCGGGACTGCTCGGACGAAAGAGCGGGCGGGGCTTCTACTCACACGAAGGTGGCAAACCGCACGTCGAACCGGAGCCCGCGATTCCGTCGGGCGAGCGTCGGCCCGTGTGGGTCGCCGCCGATGAGCCTGGTTGGCGCGACGCACTCCTGTCCCTCGTGCGCGCGGCGGGTTGGTTCCCGGATGACGGTGAGCGACCGGAGCCGGAGTCACTGTGTCTGGTGGCACCGCTAGGGCGTGATGCGACCACCACCGCGTTGGCGCTGGAGGTGGACCCCGAGCGCACCGTGGCCGTGGACCTCTTGTTCGGTCCGGAGCGTCGCCGCACGGTGATGACGACGCCGGTGACACGTCTGCCGTTCCTGGACTCGGCGCTGGCGCTGCTCGCGGCGGATGGCACTGCGGTGTCGCGCATCCATGACAGCACGGGCTTCGTCGCGCAGCGCGTGCTCGCCACGCTCGTCAACATCGCTTGCGACATCGCGCAGCAGCGCATCGCGAGCCCCGAGGATATCGATGCCGCCGTGACGCTGGGGCTTGGCTATCCCCGAGGGCCGCTGGCCTGGGGGGACGCGCTCGGGCCTCGCAGGCTGCTGAAGGTGCTGGAGGCCATCCACTCCGCCTCTGGAGACCCTCGCTACCGCGCCAGTCCGTGGTTGTCCCGCCGAGCCCGGCTCGGTGTCTCCCTCCTCACTCCGGAGAAGTGACTCTCATGAGCGCCTATATCTACGACGGGCTGCGCACTCCGTTCGGTCGTCATGCCGGAGCCCTGGCCCCGGTGCGTCCCGATGACCTGCTCTCGGGTGTCATCCGGACGCTGCTCACTCGAGGCCCCTTCGAGCCCGGTGCCGTCGAGGACGTCGTCATCGGCTGCGCCAATCAAGCGGGCGAGGACAGCCGCAATGTGGCGCGGCATGCGGCGCTGCTCGCGGGACTGCCTCTCGAGGTCGGCGGCGTCACGGTGAATCGGCTGTGCGGCAGCGGTCTCTCCGCGGTGCTGGATGCCGCGCGCGCCGTGATGACGGGGCAGGGTGAACTGCTCGTCGCGGGGGGCGTGGAGAGCATGAGCCGCGCGCCCTTCGCGATGGGCAAGGCGGAGTCGCCCTACAGCCGTGAAGCCCAGGTCTTCGACACGACGCTGGGCGCGCGGTTCCCCAACGCGCGTCTCGTGGCTCGCTTCGGCGGAGACACGATGCCGGAGACGGCGGACAACATCGCCCGGGATTTGGGCATTGGTCGAGCGGCGACGGACCGCTTTGCCCTCGCATCCCAGCAGAAATACGCCACTGCCCAGGCGCGCGGTTTCTTCTCCGGTGAGTTGGTCCCCGTGGAGCTTCCGGGCCGACGGGGCGCCGTCACTACGGTGTCGGCGGATGAGCATCCGCGCGCGGACACCACACTCGACAAGTTATCCACACTGAAGCCGCTCGCGCCGGACGGGGTCGTCACCGCGGGCAACGCCTCCGGCATCAACGATGGTGCGGCGGCCCTGCTCGTCGGCTCCCTCAACGTGGGGGAGCAGGCGGGATGCAGGCCCCTGGCTCGCATCGTCTCGGCCGCCATCGCCGGGGTTCCGCCGCGCACCATGGGCCTGGGTCCTGTCCCGGCCGCGCGCAAGGCGTTGGAGCGGGCGCGACTGACGCTGGCCGACGTGGACGTCATCGAAATCAACGAGGCCTTCGCCGTGCAGGTGCTCGGCTGCCTCAAGCTGTTGGAGCTCAGCGAGGACGACAGCCGGGTGAATCCGAATGGCGGCGCCATCGCTGTCGGTCATCCGCTGGGGGCCTCCGGTGCTCGCCTGGCGCTGACGGCCGCGCGCCAGCTCCAGGTCTCCGGTGGTCGCTACGCGCTCGTCAGCATGTGCATCGGGGTGGGGCAGGGCATCGCCGCCGTCCTGGAGCGCGTCTGACGGCTCCGCTCATTCCTCTGACGTTGGGAGAACCGCATGCAGGTCTACGACAAGCTCTACATCCACGGTGAGTGGGTGGCGTCCCTGGGGACGGGACACATCGATGTGCTCAGTGCCTCCACCGAGGAGGTCATGGGGCGAATCCCAGAAGGCACCGTGGAGGACGTGGACCGGGCGGTGCGCGCCGCGCGTACTGCCTTCGACTCCTGGTCCACCCGCCCCGTCGAGGAGCGCGCGGCCCTGCTGCGTCGCCTCCAGGCGGGGCTGACGGCGCGACAGGATGAGCTGGCCCGGACGATTACGGGCGAACTCGGCATGCCCATCGCGCTGTCGAAGCCCATCCAGGTGGGCACGCCCATCGCCGTCACGGGCACCTATGTGCAGCTCCTCCAGGACCTCTCCTTCGAGGAACAGGTGGGCAACTCCATGGTGGTGCGCGAGCCGGTGGGCGTCGTCGCCTGCATCACTCCGTGGAACTACCCGCTCCATCAGACCATCGCGAAGGTGGCTCCCGCGCTGGCGGCGGGCTGCACCGTCGTCCTCAAGCCGAGCGAAGTGGCTCCGCTCAACGCCTTCATGCTCGCGGAGATTCTCCACGAGGCCGGTGTGCCGCCCGGGGTCTTCAACCTCGTCTCGGGAACGGGCCCCGTCGTGGGCGAGGCGCTCGTGCGTCACCCCGAGGTGGACATGGTGTCCTTCACGGGCTCGACGCGCGCGGGGCGCCGCGTGTCGGAGGTGGCGGCGGCCACCGTCAAGCGGGTGTCGTTGGAGTTGGGCGGCAAGTCCGCGTCCATCATCCTCGATGACGCGAACCTCAAGACCGCCGTGAAGCGGAGTGTCGGTAACTGCTTCCTCAACAGCGGGCAGACGTGCACGGCCCACACGCGCCTGCTCGTTCCGCGCGCGCAGCATGAAGAGGCCGTGAAGCTGGCCGCGGAGGTGGCCGCCGGCTTCACGCTGGGGGACCCGTTCAAGGGCGAGGCGAAGCTCGGTCCCGTCATCTCCGATGCGCAGCGCACGCGGGTTCGTGAGTACATCCAGCAGGGTATCCGCGAGGGCGCGAAGCTCGTCGCCGGTGGTCCCGAGCAGCCCGAGGGCCTCCCGAAGGGCTACTACGTGAAGCCCACCGTCTTCGCGAACGTCACCCCGGAGATGTGCATCGCGCAGGAGGAAATCTTCGGTCCCGTGCTCGCCATCATGCCGTACGACGACGAGGACGACGCGGTCCGCATCGCGAACAGCACCATCTACGGCCTCGCCGGTGGCGTCTGGTCGGAGGATGTGGAGCGCGCGAAGCGGGTGGCTCGGCGGATGCGCACCGGTCAGGTGGACATCAACGGAGGCCGCTTCAATCCGCTGGCGCCGTTCGGTGGCTACCGACAGTCCGGACATGGCCGTGAGCTGGGCCGGTACGGGCTGGAGGAGTTCCAGGAACTCAAGGCGATGCAGCTCTGACGTTCGTCCGTCGTCCCCCCTCTCGTTGTCTCCCTCCGAATCAGGAGCCCCCATGAAGGCCGCCGTGTGTTTCGAGAAGGACGTGCTGACCATCACCGACGTGAGCTTCGAGCCGCCCAAGGCGCGCGAGTTGCTCGTCCGCATGGTTGCCTGTGGTGTCTGTCACACGGACCTGTCCGTGGTGAACGGCACCGTGAAGATGAAGCTCCCCTGTGTGCTCGGGCACGAGGGCGCGGGCATCGTCGAGGAAGTAGGCGAGGACGTCACCCACGTGAAGAAGGGCGACAAGGTCGTCCTCTCGTGGGTCGCGCAATGTGGGGAGTGTTACTTCTGTCGCATCCAACGTCCGAACCTGTGTGAGCTGGGCGAACGCATCAACGCGAGCAACCGGATGCCGGACGGCAGCTCGCGGCTGCGCAAGGACTCGCGGGAGCTGAATGTCTTCTCAGCGCTCGGTGCGCTGGCGGAGTACGCGGTGGTTCCCGCTCGGGCGGCGGTGCGGCTCCCTGAGGATGCGCCGCTGGACAAGGCCGCGCTGATTGGCTGCGCGGTGACGACGGGCGTGGGCGCGGTGCTCAACACGGCGCAGATGCCGCCCGGAGGTTCCGTGGTGGTGTTCGGCACGGGCGGCGTGGGGTTGAACATCATCCAGGGCGCGGTGATTGCCGGCGCGGAGCGCATCATCGCGGTGGATGTCCACCCGAGGAAGCTGGAGTTCGCCAAGGTCTTCGGCGCGACGGACGTCATCGACGCGCGAGAGACGGACCCGGTAGTGGCCATTCGCGAGCTGACGAAGGGACGGGGCGCGGACTACGCGTACGAAGCGGTGGGTCGCAAGGAGACCATCGAGCAGGCGTACCAGTGCACGCGCAAGGCTGGCACCTGTGTCGTCGTCGGCGTGGGCAGCGTGAAGGAGCAGATCAGCCTGAACGTCTTCGTGCTGCCCCTGTTCGAGAAGCGGCTGCTCGGCTCCTGGTTCGGGACGGCGGACATCCACCGCGACATGCCCCGGCTGCTGGAGCTCTACACGCAGAAGAAGCTCAAGCTGGATGAGCTGGTGACGACGACGTACACGCTGGACCAGCTCGACCGGGCCTTCACCGACATGAACAGCGGAGTGAATGCCCGGGGCGTCGTCCTCTTCTGAGGGCCACTCCCGAGGCTTCGTGGTTGGCACGGAGAGCGGTAGGCTCGGCGGGTATGCCTTCTTCCGCCGAAGCCATTCTCGCCCAGTTGGACCAAGCCGCCGAAGATTACGTCTTCCCCATGCTCGACAATGGGTACGTGTATCTGGTGGACGCCCGCCTGCACGTTTTTTCGGATGACGAGCGGTGGGCACTGGTCATCGAGGTGGTCGGATACGCACCTCGCGGCGGCGTCTTGGCTAATACGCTTCACCTCTACGGTGAGCCGTTGGGCAGGCGGCCTGGTACAGCCAACTCGGACATTCTTTACCCCGTGGAGGGCGCCCATGAGGACGCCGAGCATCCTGAACGAGCGAGGCCCGGGCTGAAGGAGCTGAGTATCCGAGGGAGGAAGATCTCACTTCCTCCACACGAGGACCCGTGGGCCCTCACGGACCTCTACCGCAGCGTAGTGCCGGAGCATCGCGACCTGCTGTTCGCGACCGAGGACGAACTCGGCTCCCGCCTCTCCCCGGGCATTCCCAAGCTGTTGCAGCTCGAATCCTGGCATCATCCGGACCTGGCGGGGGAGGAGCGACCCAGCGAGAGTGAGACCTTTGTTCAGCTCGCTCAGGCCATCGCACGGCGTGATGCGTCCTTGTATCGACCCTCTCGTCCTCCTAACACCCATTGGAAGAACTGGCCCGATGGGGGAGCGCTCTGACTTGAACCGAGCCACGTGGGAGACGGCCCGAGTGACAGGGCCGTCTCCCGATGACGGAGTTCCTAGAAGAACACGTGCGTGAAGCGCGCGCCGATGAACTGGCTCTTCGTCACGCCCTCCGAGACAGCGACGTCGGGCTGGAACTGGAGCATCAGCGTGGACGCCTTCTCCAGCCGGATGCCCATCGTCAGCCGCAGCGACTGCACCGTGGTGCGCTTGGCGACCTCCACCTCACCCACGGGCGTATCAATCGTGCGCTTGCCGGACGCCTCGACGATGTACCCCGCGCCGGTGAAGAACGTGGAGGACAGGTCCATGCCGAAGTGGAAGATGCCGCCGAAGGACGGCGCCTGGCTCATCACCAGCTTCGAGCCACCCTCCGCGCTCGGTACCAGGAACTCGTCGTTGTCGCCCTGGAAGGCCATGCTCGCCATCGCCTCCACCGTGAAGATCTTCTTGAAGCGCTGTCCCGCGACGAGCTGCGGGCGCACCACCCAGCGGTTGGCGCCGATGTTCACCAGCTTGTTGCTGTCGTACTGGCCCACCGGGACGGTGACGTAGGGCGTGAAGGCGAACCACGTATGGGTGTTGTCCTCGGGGTTCTGAACGAGCCCATATCCAATCGTGGGGATGTACGTGACGTCACCCACGCCAGAAGCGCGCAGCGCCGTCTTCGGGGCGGACGGCGTCGCGGGGTTGCCCGTGAACACCGTCACGTCGACCACCGGCAGGCTCACGTCGAACGGGACGACGACCAGGTCGCCGAACTTGAGCACATAGGTGGCGCGGAAGGCCGCCTGGAGTTGTGAGAAGTCACGCTCGCCGGAGGCAGATACGTGACGCAGGTACATGTTGGAGATGATGCCCCGGTGCGGCACGAAGAAACCGGCCTCGTAGTCACGCAGGTCCGCCTGCTGGGCCTGGGCACCGGTGGCCGACAGCAACGATACGAACAGGACAGTGAGCAGCACGCGCTTCATGGTGATTCCCTCCCTCATTGAACGTCGACGACTTGGATTGACTCAGTAACGGAACGGCCACGCCTGGAAGTACCGTCGGACCCGCAGCCACACGCCGAACAACCCCAGCGGCTCCAGCACCAACACCAGCACCACCACCAGCGACAGCAACACCGTCGCCTGCTGCGCGGACGTGAGCTGGTTCACCAGTGGAATCGCGCCGCCCACCGTCTCCGCCAGGGGACTCAAGAAGGTGAACGCGAGCGCGCCACTCACAGCGCCGAACACCGTGCCCACCCCTCCCAACACAATCATCGCGATGTATTGGATGGAGAGGTTCAGGTCGAAGGGCGGCTCGACGGTGATGTATTGCTGCTGGAACGCGAACATCGCCCCCGCGATACCCGCCAGGAAGGACGACACACCGAACGCCTGGAGCTTCGCCTGCGTCGTGCCGACCCCGAGCACCTCCGCCGCGAGGTCCTGGTCCCTCACCGCCATCATCGCCCTGCCACTGTCGGAGCGCTGGAGGTTCTTCGTCAGCCACACCGTGCCCGCGGCCAGGAGCGTGAAGACGAAGTACAACTTCCGCTCGAAGGTGAAGCCCACCCCACCCACCCGCCACGTCTCGCTCAGCGAAGCCGCCACGCCCGCGTCATCGCGGAACCACCAGTACATGGGCACCGCAGTCCCGCTCAGCCCGTTCGTCACCTCTGGATACGCGAGCAGCACGTGCTGCGTGAGGAACACCAGGCCCAGCGTGACGATGGCCAGATACAAACCCTTGAGCCGCAGCGCGAAGGCGCCGATGACCACGCCCACCAGCGCGGACACGCCACCCGCGAGGGGCAGCGCCAGCCAGAACGGCCAGCCATGCTTCGCGCCGAGCACCGCCACCGTGTACGCGCCCAGCGCGAGGAAGGCCGCGTGCCCCAGGCTCACCTGTCCCGCGAAGCCGGTGAGCACCATCAAAGACGCGGCGCCGACGATGGCCACCAGCCCCAGGTTGCCCACCGTGAGCCACCGCGTGCTCACCAGCCACGGGTACGCCAGGGCGATGCTCAATGTCAGCACCACGCCGGCCCTCTGCCACAGGCCGGGAAAGAGCTTCAGGTCGTCCTCGTACCGAATCACCAGGGGGCGGGTTGGCATGATGTCGTCTCGCGGCGCGCCTAGACGCGGCGCACCTCGTGCTCGCCCCAGAGTCCGCGTGGACGCAGGACCAGGAAGAGAATCATCGCGGCGTAGGGGAAGACGGCGTGGAAGTTGTGCCCGAAGGCGCCCAGGTGCGGATTCACATACGCCTGGGACAGCACCTCCAGCAGCCCCAGCATGAACGCCGCGACCACCGCGCCCACCACCGACTCCAGTCCTCCGACGATGATGGCGGGGAAGGCGCGCAGCGCCACGTAGCCCAGGTTGGAGTCCACCGAGCGCGGGAACATCCCCAGGAAGATGCCGGCCACCGCGGCCGTCGCTCCCGCCAGGAACCAGGTGAAGGCGAGCACCCGGCCCACGGGGATGCCCAGCACCAGGGCCACCTCCTGGTTCTCGCTCGCCGCGCGCATCGCCACGCCCATCGGCGTGCGCTGCACCAGCGCGTGCATCCCGACGAGCACCACCGTCGTCGCGCCCAGGGAGATGAGTGACGACAGGAGCACGGTGGCGTTGCCCACCTGCACCTCCGCCATCGCGTCCCACGGCGTCGGCATGCCGCGCGTGTCGGTGCCGAAGGCGATGACGATGCCCGCGCGCAGGAGCAACCCCAGGAACAGCGTCAGGATGATGGTGGTGAAGACGGGTCGCCCCACCATGCGCCGCAGGACGGTGCGCTCCAGGAGCGCGGCCAGTCCACCGGTGAGGCACGCGGAGGCGGCGAGCGCCAGCCACCACGGCATCACCTCGACGAGCGCGGTCATCAGGAACGCGCCCAGGCTGAGCAGCTCGCCGTGCGCGAAGTTGAAGAGTCGGGAGGCTCGGTAGACGACCGAGAAGCCCAGGGCGATGAGCGCGTAGCTCGCCCCGAGCGCCAGTCCCGAGATGCTGAGCTGGAGCAACTGCGTCATTCGCGTGTCCTCGCGTACATCTCTTCCACCAGCGCTGAATGCAGCGCGAGCACCGCCTTGCGCCGCACCTTGAGGGACGCCGTCACCTCACCCGCGTCCTGCGTCATCTCGCGCGCGAGCAGCCGGAAGGTGCGCACCTGCTCGACTCGCGCGAGTCCTTCATTGGCGCGTGCGACTTCCTCTTCGATGAGCTTGCGCACCTCGGGCCGCAGCGTGAGGTCCGTGTACGAGGTGAAGGCAATCTTGCGGCGCAGCGCCCAGTCCGCCACCGTCTCCGGGTCCACCTGCACCAGCGCGGTGACGAAGGCCCGGCGGTCGCCAATGGCCACCGCCTCCTTGATGTACGGACTGTTCTTCAGCGCGTTCTGGATGCGCTCGGGCGACAGGTTCTTTCCGCCGGAGGTGATGAGGATTTCGCGCTTGCGGCCGGTGATGCGCAGGTAGCCGTCCGCGTCGATATCGCCCAAGTCTCCGGTGTGCAGCCAGCCCTCGGAATCAAGGACCTCGGCGGTGGCCTCCGGCTTGTTGAGGTAGCCGAGGAACACGTTGGTCCCGCGCACCAGCACCTCGCCGTCCTCCGCGAGCCGACACTCCACGCCCGGCACGGCGCGTCCGACGGTGCCCAGTCGGGTGGCGCCCGGGACGTTGAGGTGGCTGGAGCCCGAGCCCTCCGTCTGGGCGTACCCCTCGTAGATGCGGACGCCGATGCTGTCGTACCAGGCGAGCAGCTCCGGAGAGATGGGCGCCGCGCCGGAGATGGGGAAGCGACAGCGCCGCAGTCCCAGGCGCTCCTGGAGCGGCCGGTAGACGAGCAGGTCTCCGACGCGCCACACGAGCGCGTCCCACCAGCGCCGCTGTCCGGTGCGCTCCCGCTCGCGAATCCCGGCGCCAAGTCGGGTGAAGGTGTTGAAGAGGGTGCGCTTGAGCCACGAGGCATCGCGCATCTTCACCGTCACCGACGCGTGCATCTTCTCCCAGATGCGCGGCACGCCCAGGAACACGGTGGGGGAGACCTCGGCCACGTCGTGCTGCACCGTCTCCAGGGCCTCACCGAAGTGGACCTTCCCTCCGACGACGAGCGGCAACAGCAGGCTGAACAGCTTCTCCGCGACGTGACACAGCGGCAGGTACGAGACGACGCTGTCGTCCTGGCCCAACCCGAGCTGCGCGGTGAAGGTCGCCGAGCCCTCCAGCATGTTGCGGCTGGAGATGAGCGCTCCCTTGGGCGCCCCCGTGGTCCCCGACGTGTAGATGACCATGGCCCCCTCGTCGGGCATGCGTCGCGCGAGCTGCTCGCGGAGCCAGCCCGGCTCCCGCTCCAGGAGCGTGCGCCCTTCCTCGAGGAAGCGCTCCCACGTGCGCAGCCGTGCGTCCTCCACGCCGCGCAGTCCGCGGGGCTCGAGGACGAGGATGTGCTGGACGGAGGGTGTCTCGGCCGCGACGGTGGCGACCTTGTCGTACTGCTCCTGGTCCTCGCAGAGCACGACGCGGCACTGGGCGTCGTTGAGGATGTAGGCCACATCGGAGGGGGGATTCGTCTGATAGATGCCGACGGAGCGCGCGCCGAGTGCCTGGGTGCCCAGGTCCGCGAACAACCACTCCGGCCGGTTGTCGCTGATGATGGCCACCGAGTCTCCGGCGCGCACGCCCAGCTCCCACAACATCCGCGCCACCCAGCCGACGCGCTCCAGGTAGCCCTGGAAGGACAGCTCGTTCCAGATGCCCAGGCGCTTCTCGCGGATGGCCACCGCGTGCGGGTGCTGCTCCGCGCGTTGGAAGAGCTGGCCCGGGAGGCTCAGGGGAAGCGCCGCGTTCATGCCGCCACCGCCCCGCCCACGTACGCGCTCAGCACGCGCGTGTCCTCGCGCAGCGCGGAAGGTGGCCCGTTCGCGATGACCTGGCCCCGGTCCAGCACCGTCACCTGCGTGGCCAGGTCCATCACGAAGCGCAGCTCGTGGCCGATGAGCACCTGCGTCACCCCCAGCTCGTGACGGATGTCGAGCAGGTGGTTCGCCATGTCCTCCGTCTCCTCTTGATTGAGTCCCGCCGTGGGCTCATCCAGCAGCAGCAGCTTCGGCTCCATGCACAGCGCGCGGCCCAGCTCCACGCGCTTGCGGATGCCGTAGGGCAGCACCGAGACGGGCATCCACCGGTAGTGCTCCAGGTTGAGGAAGTCGATGACCTCTTCGGCCTTCTCGCGGTGGCGGACCTCCTCCGCGCGCGCCCCTCGCGTCCAGAACAGGTTGCGCAACAGCCCCGTCTGGTACTTCGGGTGACGGCCGAGCAGCAGGTTCTCCAACACCGTGAGGTGCTCGAAGAGGGCCAGGTTCTGGAACATCCGCGCCACGCCGCGCCGGGCAATCTCCGGAGGCTCCAGGCCCGCGAGCGCCTGTCCTTCCAGCCTCACGCGGCCCTCCATGTGGCGATGGATGCCGCTGATGCAGTTGAAGAGGCTGCTCTTGCCCGCGCCATTGGGACCAATCACGGCGTGCAGCGCGCCGGCCTCGATGGAGAACGAGACGCCATCCAGGGCACGTACCCCGGAGAAGGAAAGGCCCACGTTGTCGAGCTCCAGCAGTGCCATTCCTCACCCTTCATGAAAGCCAGCGCCGCTTGCGCCGATACCGCTTCAGCTCGTGGTAGCCACGCTGCCCCTCGCGTCCGAAGCCCAGGTAGAACTCCTGCACGTCGGGGTCCTCGCGAAGCTTGTCCGCGGGGCCGTCCAGCACCACCTTGCCCGTCTCCAGCACGTAGCCGTGGCTGGCCAGCGTCAGCGCGACCCGCGCGTTCTGCTCCACGAGCAACACCGCGACGCCCTCCGCGCTGATGCGCTGAATCAGCTCCGACACCTCGCCCACGGCCTTGGGCGACAGGCCCAGGAAGGGCTCGTCCAGGAGCAGCACCTTGGGCCGTCGCATCAGTCCCCGGCAGATGGCCAGCAGCTGCTGCTCTCCACCGGAGAGGTAGCCGGCCTTCTGTCGCCGTCGCTCGCGCAGCACGGGGAAGCGCGTGAAGGCGGACTCGACCAGTTCCTTGCGTGCCTGGGCGCCCATGCCGAAGCCGCCCGCCAGGAGGTTCTCCTCCACCGACAGCTCGCCGAGGATGCGACGTCCCTCGAGCACCTGCACCACGCCCGCGTGCACGCGCCCGTCGGCGGGAAGGGCCAGGAGGCTCTGCCCGGACAGCTCCACCTTGCCCTGGGTGATAGCGCCGTCGTGCATGTCGAGCAGGCCGCTGATGGCGCGCAGCGCGGTGGACTTGCCCGCGCCATTGGGCCCGAGGAGGGCCACCACGCCCTGGTGAGGAACCTCCAGGGTGATGCCCCGGAGGGCCCGCACCGCTGAGTGATAGACGACCTGGAGGTTCTGCACGCGCAGCAGGGCAGGACTACTTGCTGTCATCGGCGGCCTTGGCGGCAGAGGCACCCAGCGCCTTCGGCGGCGCGAAGCCCGCGACGACACTCCAGCTCCCCTGGTCGAGCACGGGCTTGAGGACCCGCGCGCCGACGGACGTCTCGTAGGGGAACCGGGACAGGTCCACCGGCTCCACCGTCATGCCGCCGGCGGTGGTGCGGGTGATGCCCTTGAGCGCCTTGAGGTAGCCGGCGCGCGTGACGTCCTTGGACTCGATGGCGGCCTTGAGCGCTTCAATCTGCACGCGGCCCTGGACGTAGGAGGACAGCGTGTAGAAGTCCTTCGGCGTGTTGGGGTACTTCGCGACCAGGGCGAGGAAGTCCTTCATGCCGGGCACGTCGTCGCCCCAGAAGGTGAGCCCCGTGGCCCAGTAGAAGTTGGCGAAGACGGCGCCGGGGATGACCTTCGCGTCGAAGAAGCGGTCCACCCACGCGGGCGTCTGGCCCACCCAGGTGGGCTGATACTTGAGTTGCGCGGCCGTGCCCAGGATGGGACCCGAGGCGCTGGGCAGCACCGTGAGCAACACGTAGTTGGCGCCGGACTGCTGGAGCGCGGTGATGATGGCGGCGAAGTCCTTCTGTCCCGGCGCGACGCTCTGCTGAGAGACGATGGTGACGCCGTGGTGCTTCGCGGCCTCGCTCCAACCCTCCAGGCCGTCCTTCCCGTAGTCATCACCCTGCGCGACGATGGCGGCCTTCACCTTGTCCGCGCCGCCCGCGTGCTCCACGGCCCAGTCCATGGCGCGCATCGCCTCCATCTTGTAGGAGGCGCCAATGGGCGGCGTGTACTGGTGTCGCGCCATCTCCGAGGACTGCGACGCGGGGAAGGCCACCAGGTTGTCCGCCGTCATCTTGTCGCGCAGGGGCAGCGTGTTGGGCGTGCCGAAGCTGGTGCCCAGGAACAGCACGCGGTCGTGGATGTCGCTGTACGCCTGCACGGCGTTCTGCGGGTTGTAGGCGTGGTCCCGCTCGACGAGCTCGATGCGCCAGCCGGGCGGCAGCAGGCCGGAGTCACCCGCGTTCACCTGCTGGGCGAGCAGCCGCTTGCCCGCGGCGAAGGGCTTGCCGATGGCCGCGCCGGGGCCGCTCTCGTCATTGAGCGCGCCGATGTAGACGACCTTCTTCTCCAGGTCGACGCCCTTGTCTGTCTTGATGTCTGGTGCCGCCACGGGACGCTCCTGCGCGCCCTCCGACGGTGGTGTCGAAGCCTCTTCCTTCTTGCAAGCCATCAAACAGAAAGCTGTCGCCAGGAGTCCGACCACGAGTCGTTGCATCGCACTCTCCCCGTCAGAATCGTGGCGGAACAGTAGCCACACTCCCCTCGAAGAGGAAAGACAGTCACCCGTAATTCGATGGCTGTATTTCGCAGGGCGGAACGTCCTGGAAGGTTGTCTTGATTGTGTTTCGCACGGCGAAAATGTTTCGGGTGATGACACATTGCGCCAGGGAAACGGGGCGCGAACGAAGGCCTGTCAGGTCCGTGGGGCCAGCGCGTCGCTGGGGGCGCCCCGCATGCCCCTACCCGAACGGAATTTTCCCCGGCTCGATGCTTTCGGTGACCCTCTCCCGGAGCAGGCACACAGTCGCTGTGGCACCGTGCGCTTCTGGCACGCACCGGGCCCTGAGGGTTTTCCACGAGGCGTGGTGGCGCACGCCTTCTCCGAGGACTCGCGCAGGCTCGTCACATCGGGAGACTCGACGACCCGGGTGTGGAACCTGGAGGACGGCCGGGAGCTGCTCTCGCTCCGAGGAGACTCGAGGAGGGTGAACGCCGTGCTCTACCTGCCGGACGAGCGCATCGTCACCGGGAGCGATGGGGGCACGATGAGGTTGTGGGACGCGCGCAGTGGCGCGGAGCTGCGGCGCTGGGAGGGACTGGGCACGGACATCCGCAGCCTCGCGCGCTCGCCGGACGGGCGGATGTTGCTGGCCGGCACCCAGTATCCGAGTGGCTTCGTCGTGTTCGACCTGGAGCGGGAAGAAGAAGTCCGGCGCGTCCAGCTCGAAGACAGTCCTGGTTCAGCGGAGTGGCTGGTGTTCTCGCCGGATGGCGGCAGCCTGTTGGTGCTGGAGAACAGCAACGAGCCTTTTCGGCTGTCTGTCTTCGATACGGCGAACTGGAGCCCGCGCTGGTCCGTCCAGGGGGATGCCGAGTGCGGGCCGCCATGGGTGCACTTCACGCCAGAGGGTGCGTTCATCCGGTGCAAGCAGTCAGGGGCCGGCTTGAGGCGCATCGTGCGCACGTATGACGCCCGGACGGGGGAGTGTGTGGGCGACGTCGAGCAACGCGTGTCCAGCAGCGCAAGTCAGTTGCTCCCCGATGGTCGTCAGGTGCGAATCCTGAATCGACGGTTGCTCTTCACCCGAGGCGAGGCGCTGGAGGAGTGGCTGGAGCTGCCGAGCTCATACGGTTGCGCTGGCTGGAGTTTCGTCATCTCCCCTGATGGTCGGTGGGCATCGTTCGCGAAGCGGGAGTCCTGGGCCCACCTGCTGGTGGACATCCATACCCGGCGCGAGGTGCCGGGGCCCGCGCATCGCCACGGGGTGGAGCAGCTCACCTTCTCCTCGGACGGGAGGCACCTCCTCACGGCGTCGGGGGATGGCACGGTCCGGGTGTGGGACCGCGACTCGGGCCGGGAGGTGCGTCGTGAGTCGTTCTCATCGGAGGGGGCCTGCGTCCATGTGAGGGGCGGGCGTGCATTCAGGCTGTTGCCCCAGCATGGGGGCATGCGACTGAGCGGCCTGCTCGGAGGGGCCGACGTGGAGCTGGAGGAGAGATGCTCCAACGGTTCGTCGACGGTCTGGTCCGACGACATGGGGATGCTCGCGGAGAGTGAGAGCTGGTACGAGCATCGCTGGATACGCGTCGTCGACGCACGGACCGGACGGCCTCTCTGGAGGAAGGACCTCGCGCCCGAGGACCTCGCGCTGCGTGTGCTGTCCCGGTCGGGGCGGCTCGGCGTCATCTCACGCAGATGTCCGCCGCCCGGGGACAACACCGTCGAGCTGCGGCTGGTGGACCTGGAGAAGGATGAATGGCTGTCCTCGGTCCATGTGTCGAAGGGGAATCGCTTTCGTGCGCTCACCCCGGATGACAAGTGGGTCGTGCTCCAGAAGGAGTACGGGCACGTGCTCCTGGTGGAGCTCGAGCACCCGAATCGTCAAGTCCGGCTGGAGGTCCCCGACCCCGCGTTCGCGGTGACGTGTTCCCATGACGGACTGCTCGTGGCCACGGGTGACATGGCGGGCCGAGTGAGGGTGTGGAGCCGCGAGGGGACGCTCCTGGCCACGCTCGAAGGCCACGCCCATTCGGTTGGCGCGCTGGCGTTCTCGGAGGATGGCGCCTTCCTGGCCTCGGGGGGCTACGACGCCGTGGCCCTCATCTGGCCTCGGAGCGCGTGGACTCAGTCCAGCGCCGACTCCGAGGTGACGATGCCGTCCGCATCCGCGTAGAGGCGATGTCCGGGCTTGAAGATGACGCCCGCGAAGCGCACCTCCGCGTCGCGCTGTCCCTCGTTGCGCTTGGAGCTCTTGAGCGGATGCGTGCCCAGGGCCTTCACGCCGATGGCCGTGCGGCCCACTTCCTCCGAGTCCCGGATGCAGCCGTTCACGATGATGCCCGCCCAGCCGTTCTGCTGCGCGAGCAGCGCGAGCTGGTCGCCCACCAGCGCGCAGCGACGGCTGCCACCGCCATCCACCACGAGCACTCGCCCCGCGCCTGGTTCCTCCAGGGCCTTGCGGACGAGCGAGTTGTCCTCCGGCGCGCGCACGGTGCTGATGAGGCCCGAGAACGTGGTCCGCCCGCCGTAGTCGACGAAGCCGGGCTCGGCGACCTGGAAGTGGGCCGTGCCCGAGTGGGTGTCACACAGGTCCGCCGTCTTGAAGTCCATGGGAGTCTCCTGGGTCCTCGGGTCCGCCGTCACATCGCTGTATCAGCGCGTCTTCCAGGTCCATGATGCCCCGGCCTCTCGCTCGGATGTGCGTCCTGGTGTGATTTTCCAGGGATACGTTGCCGACGTCTCAACGCGACGTGTCCATAACCGACACTCGACAGGACGGAGAAGCGGCGAGCATGGGGGCAGGCGAGAGGAGAGGCGGGAGACGTCGCGGCGCGTGCTATGGAACGCGGCATGAATCACGCTCACAGTCAGTCCCTGTTCGCCCGCGCGCAGGCGCGCATCCCGGGTGGAGTGAACTCTCCGGTGCGCGCCTTCCGTGGCGTCGGCGGGGACCCTGTCTTCTTCCGTGAGGGCTCCGGAGCCTGGCTCACCGACGTGGATGGCAACCGCTACGTCGACCTAGTGGGGAGCTGGGGGCCGCTCATCCTTGGCCACGCCTACCCGCCCATCGTGGAGGCCATCATCGACGCGGCCCGGTGCGGCTCGTCGTTCGGCGCGCCCCATGCGGGCGAGGTGGAGTTCGCGGAGCTCATCTGCGGGACGATGCCGGCGGTGGAGATGGTGCGGCTGGTGTCCAGCGGCACGGAGGCCACGGTGGCCGCCATCCGCGTGGCGCGCGGCTTCACCGGTCGCGAGCACATCCTCAAGTTCGAGGGCTGCTTCCACGGCGCGGGAGACCCGTTCCTGGTGAAGGCGGGCAGTGGCGTGGAGACGCTGGGCCTGCCGGACTCGCCGGGCGTGCCCGCGGCGCTGGCGAAGCTCACGCTCACCGCGCCCTATAACGACCTGGCGGCCGTGGAGCGCATCTTCGCGGAGAAGGGGCAGGACATCGCCTGCGCCATCATCGAGCCGGTGGTGGGCAACATGGGCGTGCTGGTGCCCAAGCCGGGCTACCTCCAGGGCCTCCAGGCCCTGTGTCAGAAGCACGGCGTGCTGCTGGTGCTGGACGAGGTGATGACGGGCTTCCGGCTGGCGCGTGGTGGAGCGCAGGAAGTGTACGGGCTGAAGCCGGACCTGACGACGATGGCCAAGGTGATTGGCGGCGGCATGCCGCTGGGCGCCTATGGCGGTCGCGCGGACATCATGCGGAAGGTGGCGCCAGCGGGGCCCGTGTATCAGTCCGGCACGTTGTCGGGGAACCCGGTGGCGGTGGCGGCGGGGCTGGCGTGTCTCAAGGCGCTGGCGGCGCCGGGGACGTACGCGAGGCTGGAGCAGGTGAGCCGCATGCTGGAGGAGGGCTTCATCGCCGAGGCGAAGGCCGCCGGTGTGCCCGTCACCGTCAACCGCGTGGGCAGCATGCTGACGGTGTTCTTCACGGCGGAGCCGGTGTTCGACTACACGAGCGCGAAGACGTCGGACACGGGGCGCTTCGGACGCTTCTTCCACGCCATGTTGGACGCGGGCGTGTACCTGCCGCCGAGCCAGTACGAAGCGGCCTTCGTCTCGCTGGCCATTGGCGAGGCGGAGGTGGCGCACGTGCTCGGGGCGGCGAGAAAGGCCTTCCGCTCGCTTGGCCAGACCGGTTGAGCCGACGCCCCTCGAGGGGCCCGTTCGCTTCGGTCCCTATACCCTGGTGCGCCGCATTGGCGCCGGGGGGATGGGAGAGGTCTTCCTCGCGCGCGAGGAGGCGCCGCGCCGCGCATGCGTGGTGAAGAAGGTCCTGCCGCAGCTCATGGAGAGCCCGCAGTTCGTGGGGCGCTTCCGCGACGAGGCCCGGGTGGTGGTGCGGCTGACGCATCCCAACATCGCCCGCGTGTATGCGATGGGCGAGGTGGAGGGGCAGCTGTACCTCTCCATGGAGTACGTCCGAGGCAAGACGCTGAGCCGGCTCTCGTATCGGCTGCGGCAGCTGGGGCGGATGATGCCCTTGGGTATCATCCTGCATCTGGGCGAGCGGCTGTGTGAGGGATTGGCCTATGCGCACGATGCCACGGATGAAGAAGGGCATGCGTTGCATCTGGTGCACCGGGATTTGTCACCGGCCAATGTGTGTATCAGCTACGACGGCGAGGTGAAGATCATCGACTTCGGCGCGGCGCAGTCCACGCTGAAGGAGCAGCAGACGGCGCCCCGGGTGGTGATTGGGAATCTGACGTACATGTCGCCGGAGCAGGCGCGCAAGCGCTTCGTGGACCGGCGCGCGGATGTGTACGCGGTGGGCGTGTTGCTGTGGGAGCTGTGCGCGTGGAAGCCGCTGTCGCAGCGGGGAGACCCGGTGGAGCGCTGGCGCCGCGCGGCGTATCCGCAGTGGGAGAACGCGGGGAAGCATCGGCAGGGGCTGCCGTCGAGCGTGGATGCGTTCCTGATGCGCGCGCTCACGGCGGAGCCGGCGAATCGTTTCCCGGACGCGGCGGCGATGGGGGCGGAACTCGCGCGACTGAAGGCGAAGCTCGCGCCCGGCGTGGGGGACGCGGAGCTCGCGAGGCTGCTGGCGCTGGTCTTCCCGCGCGAGAAGAAGGCGGAGGAGAAGCTGCTCGAGGAGCTGCTGCGCGAGGAGGCGAAGCGCTCGCATACCGAGCCGGAGCTCGTCGCGACGCTCACCCCGCCGACGGCGCTCGCGTTCGAGCACAATGCCATCTACACGCCGGATGACTTCGTTCCGTCCGAGCGGGCGCAGGTGGGCCCGCGGCCCGAGGCCGAGGATGAGCCGACGCGCGCGGCCGGTGCTCGAGGTCCGGGCGACGATGAGCCGACGCATGTCGCTGGCGGGCGTGGCCCCGGTGAGGATGAGCCGACGCATGTGGCGGGTGGACGCGGCCCCGGCGACGATGAGCCGACGCGCGCGGATGCTCCGAGGAGAACCGCGTCGAGTGAGTTGCGACATGCGGTGGGGCTGCAAGGCCCCGGCGACGATGAGCCGACGCGAGCGGCTGGTCCGAGGCGAACTGCGTCGAGCGAGTTGAGACACGCGGAGGGGATGCAAGGCCCCGGCGACGATGAGCCGACGCGCGCTGCTGGTCCGGTGCGAACAGGGTCAGGCGAGCCGAGACAGGGCCCCGGCGACGACGAGCCGACGCGCGCTGCTGGTCCAGTGCGAACAGGGTCAGGCGAGCCGAGACAAGGTCCCGGCGACGACGAGCCGACGCGCGCGGATGGATGGGGAAACGCCGACGAGGATGAACCCACCGCCGTGGCCGTGCCTCCGCGAGTGGACGCACCGCGTGTCGATGACCCCCTGGCGACGATGCCTCTCCGGGCGGAAGACCTCGCAGCGCGGACCGCGCAATACGGAACCTACCTCTCGGAGTCGGACGCGAGTTCCGAGCGTGGAGGTGTCGGCACAGGGACTCGCTCGAAGCCCGCCTCTCCCGTCGAAGCGACCGAGGCCCTGGATGCGGCGAAGGTCCTCGTGGCCATCGAGCAGGCGGCCTCCGCGCGAGCCAGTGGTGCCCACGAGCCCCTGTTCCCGCCGGGCGCCGAGGACACCGTGACGCCCGCCATGTCGAGACATGCCCCCCGGCGCGCGCCGCGCGAGACGCAGGTCGGTTTCGGTATCGACATCTCGCAGACGGTGGCCACGGAGGCCCTCGAGGCGCGTCGACTGGAGTTGGTGCGTGCCATCACCGGTGACGGCGAGGTCCTCACCGCGGAGCCCGAGCCCTCCGGTGGATGGCTTCAGGGCTCCCGCGTCTGGCTCGCCGTCGCGCTGTTCACGGGCGCGTCGCTGCTGGGGCTGCTCGTGGCGTGGCTCACGATGTGGCGCTGACAGCCCACCCTCCTCTCGACTTCAAGTCACGGAACGGCCAGCAGCGGGCGCGTGGAAGCGGGTGAATCCAACGGCAGGTAGAGGCGGAAGCACGTGCCGGTGCCCGGCTGGGAGTCGAGAGTGAGGTGTCCCTGGTGGGACTCGATGATGCGCTTCACCACGGCGAGCCCCAGTCCGGTGCCCTTGGCCTTGGTGGTGAAGAAGGGCTCGAAGATGCGCGCGCGCACCTCGGCGGTGATGCCCGGACCGGTGTCGCTGAACTCCACCATGACCTCGGGCGCACCCGCGGCGCGGCGCACCGCGGCCCGCAGGCGTCCCCCTTGTGGCATGGCCTGCATCGCGTTGATGGCCAGGTTGAGGAAGGCCTGACGCATCATCCGCTCGTCCACCGTGACGGGCGGGACGTCCTCCTCCAAATCCAGCTCCACGCGGACCGCGCCGGGTGACTCCGCGAGCGCACCGCGCACCGCGTCTTCCACCAGCGGCGCCAGGGGCACTGGATGGGGATGCGGCGCGGGAGGTCGAGCGAAGGTGAGCAGGTCCGCGACGATGCGGTTGAGGCGGTCCGCCTCCTCCGCGACGATGTCCACCAAGGGCTCGGCCGGACTGCCCGGGCCGATGATTCTGCGGATGGAGGCCACCGAGTTGAAGATGGCGCCCAGGGGATTTCGCACCTCGTGGGCCACCACGGCGGACAGCTCGCCCAGGGCCGCCAATCGCTCGCGACGCACGAGCTGCTCCTGCGTCCGGGCCAGCTCCACGTAGCTGTCCTTCAAATCCTCCACCAGTCGCGCGCCTTCCAGGGCCAGGGCGAGCTGGTTGGCGATGGCGCTCGCCCGCTCGATTTCAGCGGGGGAGAAGCGGCGGGTCCTCCGTGTCTCCGTGGCGACCATGACCCCGACAGGCCTGTCCCGCACCACCAGGGGCAGCACCAGGAACGCCTGCGCGGAGGAGCTGTCTCGCAGCTCCTGGTCCACGCGGACGTCGGTGACGGCGTCCTCCACCATCACCAGCTCGCGCGTCAGGAAGGCCAACCCGGTGGCGGACGCATCCGGCGCGCCCGCGGGCAGGCAGCGTCCGAGCAGCTCCGGGTGGCTGCCACTCACCGCGCGGACCTCCAGCCACTCGCCCGTGGAGTTCGGCATGAGGACATAGGCATCCGGTGTGTCGATGATGCGCGCGAGGCTGGTGACCCCGGTGGCCAGCAGCTTGTCGAGCTCCAGCGTGGTGGCCAGGGCCCGCGCCACCTCGTGCAGCAGCGCCATGTCCTCGGCGCGTCCCCGCAGCTCCTGCAACAGTCGATGTGTCTCGATGGCCGCCGCGAAGTGGGTGCCCATCGCCTGCAGCGTCTCCAGCTCCAGCGGGGTGAGGTACCTGGGCTCGCGGAAGAGGATGCTGAGTGTGCCCACGCCTCGGGAGCGCACGCGCAGGGGGATGATGACCAGCGTCTGGAAGCCGCGCTGTCGCAAGTCCTCGCGCAGCCCGTTCGGGCAGTCTTCCACCTCCACCACCAGCGGCGCACCCTCCTGCTGGGCCTGGTTGCACAGTCCTCCCGCCAGCCACAGCCGCGCGAAGGGGTCCGTGTCCGCGTCGTCCAGGTCCATGCCGCGCGCGTACGCCAGCTCCATCTGGTTCTCTTGAGGGAGCAGGATGGTCACCGCGTCGCAGGCCACCAGCCCGACGATTTCCTCTGTGCCCGGCCCGAAGAAGGCGCGCGGGTGGGGCGCCGACGCCGCCTCCGAGGCCAGTCGGTTGAGCGCCGCCAGCGCCGTGTTCTGCGCGGACAGCCGGGAGATGGTGAGCGCCGCATCGAGCGCCGCGGACACCTGCGCGCCGAACAGCCGCACCGGCGCCATCTCCTCCTCGCGCAGCCATTCTCCCGCCACCGCCAGCATCGCGCGGGGACGGCCCTCCACGTCGATGCGCACGGCGATGGTGTGGGCCGGCCCGGCCCGGTTCAGCGCGCTCCGAGCGCAGTCCGCCTGGGCGCCGTCGAGGAACCAGGCCGCCTCCTGTGACAAGTCATTCGAGTAGGCCGAGCCCTCCTTCCACGCCCGGAACAGCAGGGACGGCCAGCGGCCCACCACGTCCCGCACCCACCGTCCGCTCATCATCCGCGCGTCCGGAGGCACCAGCGCGACGGGGACGAAGGTCTGCCCCAGCCGCACCCCCTCGCCTTCGGGTGACAGCCACGCGAAGGCGAGCCCCAGCTCCTCGAGCCCGGAGAACACCCGCCGCAGTACCTCGCCCTCGGTGCGCAGGGAGGGCAGCCCCGCGCCCAGCTCCGCCAGCCGTTGGAGCACGCTGCGCCGCAGGCCCCGGGACGTGACGTCGCGCACCAGCGCCACCCAGTCGGGCCCGCTGGGAATGATGGTCATCTCCACCTGTCGTTCTCCTGTTGCCGTGCGAAGCGCCGCCTCGTAGGTGCTGGATACCGATTCGCCGCGCAGTCGGCGTGACTGCTGCTCCATCACTTCCGTCACGCTCGACTCCGTCAGGAGGAGCGTCGCCGGGCGACCCACGATGAGCTCGCGTGGGTGCCCCACCAGCATGCCGAGCGCATCATTCACATACACGAAGCGACGCTCGCGGATGACGCAAACGCCGACGGACATCTCGTCGAAGGAGCCATAGGGAGCTCCGCCCCGGATGGATGGATTCACGGCACCCATGACTCTTCCACCGCATGCAAGGGTGGAGAAGTGGGGCTCCCGACACTTAGATGACCAGACCACAGACGCGGCCAACGACTCGCGGTTTTCCCTTACATCGCGAGACGCCCGTGTCATGTGTTGACGCGCGTCACGCGGGATGCGGGCGATGACAGGAAATGATGCGGGCGGGCCCGGAAACGAGGGCTCCGCCCGCGAGTCAGTCCATGAACTCGCCAGGTCTCCCAGCGAGCAGGCGGCGACTCAGGCCGACGCGCCGGGTCCCTGCGCTGAGCCCCGGTGGTGGACCTTCTCGTACAGCCCGATGAGGTCCGCCTGGCCCACGATGTGGCCCTCCATCGCCTTCAACAAATCCCTGCGGGTAGGCCGGCCCAGGTTCGGCAGCACGACGTCCAGGGCGTACAGCTTGAAGAAGTACCGGTGCCGGCCGATGGGGGGCATGGGGCCCCCGTACGCCTGGTGGCCGAAGTCGTTCAGCCCCACCCGCGTCCCTGGGGGCAGCACGTCCACCTGGGCCCCCTCCGGCAGCCCCTGGGCGCCCGGGGGGATGTTGTAGAGGACCTGGTGGCAGAAGATGCGCTGGGGATGCTTGGGGTCCGGAGCATCCGGGTCCTCGACGATGAGCGCCAGGCTCTTCGTCCCGGCGGGTGGGTTCTCCCAGTGCAGGGGTGGGGCGGTGTCCTCTCCTTCGCCGGTGAAGGCGATGGGGATGAGGTCCCCGTCCTTGAAACGGGGGGACGTCAGCACGAGGGGCTTGGGCATGGAGTCCTCCGACAATCGGGATAGGAGCAAGCTGGCGACGCGCACACCCCGGCGCGGATGAGCGACGCCCCGGCCGCTGGGGCGCCGGGCACCAGGGGAGCGGGGCGGGCGGGCCCTCGGTGAGGCTCGCGAAAAGGGCCGGCTCCCGCTCTGGAGGTGATAGCTGCGCTTGCCGGTGCCGCAACCCCCGCTGGCGCTGTCCCGTGCCGGGACACTGTAGCGGTTGCACGTGTCGCTCATTCGGTGTTAAGCGGCGCCCGCGTGTGAAGGGGTTGGATCGGGTGGCATGGGAAATCCGAGGGTTTCCCAGGGTTTGGGGAGGCGTCCGAATGGTGGAGCAAGAACCCCCAAATAAGGTCGGTTCGGACGGCAGCGAGCTGGGACCCATGGCTCGCCACATGCGGGCGGCCGAGCCCTACGTCTCGGCGGTGTGGAAGCTGGTGGGTGGGGCGGTGGTGGGCGTGCTGGGCGGCTACTGGCTGGACGGAAAGCTGGGAACGGCGCCGTGGCTGCTCCTGGGGTTGAGCCTGCTGGGTATCTGCGTGGGCTTCTACGGATTCCTCCGGGAGATGGCCCGACTGGGGAAGCGGAAGTGACGGGGCAGGGCGAAGAGAAGGACCCTTTCGGCTCCCACGCGGGGCTGGCGGCCGGGGTGGCGGTGGTGGGCGCGGCCGTGGCGGGGCTGTTGCCGACGGTGGTGGAAAACCGGGTGTCGGCGCTGTGGGGTGTGGGTCTGGCGGCGGTGACGGGCGTGGTGGCGCTGTTGTTGAAGCGGCGGGCGGTGAAGCAAGACCTGAAGGCGGCCATGAAGGTGGTGGCGGTGGTCTTCGGCCTGCGGGCGGTGGCGGTGTTGGTGGGGCTCTTGGGGATGATTTCGCGAGGTCTGCAGCCGGTGCCGTTCATCGCCGGCTTCTTTGGCGTCTACTTCGCGCTGCAATGGATTGAAGTCAGCTACGTGATGGCCGCGTCCAAGGGCGCGGCGGGCGGAGACGAGTGATGCGCAAGGCAATGGTGCTGTTCGCCTCTCTGTTCGTGGCCACGGCGTGGGCTTCGGAGTCCGGGGGCCACGGTGAGGGAAGCGAGCCGAGTGTTCCGGACTACATCCTCCACCACGTCGCGGACACGAACGACTTCGAGCTCGAGGTCCCGCTCAGCCAGCCCATCCACCTGGGCGCGATTCCGCCGCTGCGCATCGGCAGCTGCGAGCCGGTGATGACGGACCACGGGCTGGTGGCGCCCACCGGTTGGCCGGGGCTGATGGCGGGCTGCCTGGACCTCTCCATCACCAAGCACACGGTGATGATGTGGCTTGCGGCGCTGCTACTCCTGGGCACCATCTTCATCTGGAGCAGCCGCGACAAGACGAAGCTGGTGCCGCGCGGTACGGGCGCCAACCTCATCGAGATGCTGGTGCTCTTCGTTCGTGACGAGATGGCCATCAAGAACATCGGCAAGGAGGACGGCCCGCGCTACGTGCCGTATCTGCTGACCGCGTTCTTCTTCATCCTCTTCATGAACCTGCTGGGCCTCGTCCCCTGGATGGCCACGGCCACCGGCAACCTGGCCGTCACGTGCGGCCTGGCGCTGTGCACCTTCTTCGTGACGCAGGCTGCGGGCATCCGCTCGGCGGGCCTGGGCGGCTACCTGAAGCACCTGACGGGCGGCGTGCACTGGTCGCTGTGGATCATCATGATCCCCGTGGAAATCCTCGGGCTCATCTCCAAGCCCTTCGCGCTCACGATGCGTCTGTTCGCCAACATGCTGGCGGGCCACATCGTCCTCTTCTTCCTCATCGGCCTCATCTTCATCCTCGGCCATCCCGCGGTGGCGGTGGTGAGCGTGCCCTTCGCGTTCGCCATCTACCTGCTGGAGCTGTTCGTGGCCTTCGTGCAGGCGTACGTCTTCACGCTGCTGTCGGCGCTGTTCATCGGCATGGCGGTGGCCACGGGCCATCACCACGACGACCACGGCCACGCGGATGACCACGGCCACGGCCACTCCGAGCTGGGTGGCAGCCACGACCACGGCAAGGCGCACGCCTGAGACAGGTTAGCGGGGCGCGAGCAGTCGAGCGCCCCGCGTAGAAGACCTGGCGGTTCGAAAGGCCGTCAGAGGTAGTCCTGAAGGGAATCACGACCCCCCCACAAGTGGGTCCTTCGCTAGAAAAGAGAAGCACCGCCATGACCAACCTCGCTCTTGCCTTCCTCGCCGCCGGTTTCGGCGCTGGCCTGTCCATCATCGGTGCCGCGCTCGGCATCGGTAAGCTCGCCGCCGCCGCCATGGACGCCACGGGCCGTCAGCCCGCCGCCGGTGGCGACATCCGCACCACGATGATCATCGCCGCGGCCCTCATCGAAGGCGCCACGCTGTTCGCGCTGGTTGTCTGCGTCCTGCTGGCGACCAAGACCGCCTAGTTTCAACGCAGGTGCCTGGGAAGCGCCGGTGCTCGCGGGTCACATCGCGGGTGCCGGTGCCTCTTCGCAGGCTGTTTCACCCTGAAGACTCCCTCGCTGTCTCCTCCCTCACGCCGGACACGCCACCATGTTCCTGCCCAACGTCCTCGCCGCCAGCAGCCTCGTGAGCGTCCAGCCGGGCCTCATCTTCTGGACCCTCGTCACCTTCGTCATCGTGTTCTTCGTCCTGAAGGCGAAGGCGTGGGGACCCATCCTTCAGCTGGTCGAGGAGCGTGAGAAGCAGATTTCCGCCGCCATCGAGAGCGCCAAGCGTGAGCGCGCCGAGGCGGAGAAGCTCTTGGCCGACCAGAAGACGGCCATCTCCGAGGCCCGCCGTCAGGCCGCCGAGGAGACGCGTCGCAACCAGCAGGAGATGGAGAAGTTCCGCGAGGAGCTGATGGCGAAGAGCCGCAAGGAGGCGGAGGAGCTGAAGCTGAGCGCGCGTCGTGAAATCGACGAGCAGAAGACGAAGGCCATCGCCGAGGTCCGCGCCATGGCGGTGGACCTGGCCATGGATGTGGCCGGCAAGCTCATCGGCGAGCGCATGGACGACAGCAAGCACCGCGCGCTGGCCGAGCAGTTCGTGAAGGGCCTTCCGCTGAGCGGCTCCGGCAACGCCGGCGTCCGCCGGTCGGCCTAGTTCGGGGAAGCGCGCCCCCCGGCGCGCGTGTTCCAGGGAATCACCATGGCGCTATCCATCGGAATCGTCGGGCTGCCCAACGTGGGCAAGTCCACCCTGTTCAACGCGCTGTCGGCCGCGGGCGCACAGGCGGCCAACTACCCCTTCTGCACCATCGAGCCCAACGTGGGCGTGGTGCCCGTGCCGGACGAGCGGCTGGACAAGCTCTCCGAGCTCATCAAGCCGCTGAAGAAGGTCCCCACGTCGCTGGAGTTCGTGGACATCGCCGGCCTGGTGCGCGGCGCCTCCAAGGGCGAAGGCCTGGGCAACCAGTTCCTGGGCAACATCCGCCAGGTGGACGCGGTGCTGCACGTGCTGCGCTGCTTCGAGGACGACAACGTCACCCACGTCGAGGGCGGGGTGAATCCGGTGAGGGACCGGGACGTGGTCGACACGGAGCTGTGCCTCAAGGACCTGGAGACGGTGGAGAAGCGCCGCGAGCGCTCCTTGAAGAACACGAAGATGGGCGGCAAGGCCGGTGACGAGGCCAAGGCCGAGGTCGCCCTGCTGGACCGCGTGAAGGCCGGGCTGGATTCCGCCATCACGGTGCGGGCGCAGAAGCTGACCGAGGAGGAGAAGGCCGTCATCCACGACCTGTTCCTGCTGACGGACAAGCCGGTGTTGTATGTGGCGAACATCGGCGAGAGCGAGATTGGCAAGGAAGACGCCAACAAGCACGTCGCGGCGGTGAAGGAGATGGCCGCGAAGGAGGGCTTCGGCGTGGTGGTGCTCGCGGCGGCGCTGGAGTCGGAAATCCAGCAGCTCCCCGAGGCCGAGCGTCCGGGCTTCCTGGAGAGCGCGGGGCTGACGGAGCCGGGCCTGCACAAGGTGGTGCGGGCGGGCTACACGCTGTTGGGCCTGTGGACGTACTTCACGGTGGGCGAGCAGGAGTGCCGCGCCTGGACGATTCACAAGGGCTACACGGCGCCGCAGGCGGCGGGCGTCATCCACTCGGACTTCGAGCGCGGCTTCATCAAGGCCGAGGTGATGCGCTGGGAGGACCTGGTGAAGCTGGGCAGTGAGTCCGCGGTGAAGGAGAAGGGCATGCTGCGGATGGAGGGCAAGGAGTACGTCGTGAAGGACGGCGACTGCATGCACTTCCGCTTCAACGTGTGACGGGCTGACGCGGCCCTCTGAAGCCGCGAGCTGATGTACCGCGCGGGCGCGTTCTGGAGGGCCTTGGGGCCTTCTGGGAGCGCCCGCGAGGCGTTTCTGGGGGCGGCTCAGAAGCTGATGGTGGGGCCGCGCACGGCGGTGAGGACCCAGAGGCCGACGCCGACGAAGGCGAGCAGGGTGGTGAAGAGGGCGGCGCGGCGGATGCGCGGGCTGCCTTCCGTCTGCTGGCGGGCGTAGAGCCACATGCCGCCCACGCGGAGGATGACGAAGAGGGCCAGGAGGATGGGGCCTGCCACGAGCCATCCGGAGGGGCGTGAGAGCAGGACACCCCAGGAGGCGAGGAAGGCGACGTTGCCCAAGAGGGAGGCGATGGCGAATCGGGGATAGGCGCGTCGTGGGTCCACAGGCGCAGTGTCCACCGTGCGGCGCGCGCGGCCAACCTGGGAGTGCGCGGGGTGGCGGGAAGGCGACATCGGTGGGGGGGCTATGTCGCCACGAAGTCGGACGCTCACGACGAGGGAGGCGGCGCTACCAGTGGCAAGCCGAGAGCGTGGACAGTTGGCCCGAGGTGATTTCGAGGATCGAAACCACCCCTTCCCCTTCGTACACGGAGCAAACAGCCGTATCGCCGTATATCCTGCACCAGTTTGAGCAGAGCTCGACGCTGAAGAAAGATTGGTTTGAGCGGCACGGGCCCTTGGGGAGCACTCCGCTTGCGCATGGATTGCCGCACTTCGCGATGACGGCGGTGCTTGTGTCTCCCTTGGAGACTTTACAGATTCGTCCATCTGCTCGCGGGACGCTTTCCTCACCTGCGCATGCAGACGCGAGCATGATGGCGCCTGTGCGTATGAATGCGCCGAGAATGGTCTTCGCTGATAATGAGGCCACGGTTCCTCAGTGGGATTGTGGTTGGGTCGGCTACGTGGCGGTGAGCCGCGGTCAGGGCTCTTTGTTGGGCTGACATGATTCTGGGATGCGGACGACTCTGCCGTCGGAACTTCGTTGCGCATCATGACTGGGAGACCTGACAGCGAGACATCCCTCTTCGGTGAAGAGCGTGTAGTCTCTGCCGTATTCATTTCTGGGAATTCCAAGCAGAATGCATGCATCACCCGCACATTTGGGTGGGGCCAACTCCTCCAGCGATTGAGGCCACGTTCCTGTTGCCCTTTTGTAGGCAACGACCGCTGTTGCTACTTCTTGAAGATACCGCTTGGACTTGGCGGTGAAGTACGCTGATTCAGACCAGACTTGTAGTGCACCAGCCGCCAAGATAGCGACCCCGACGCCGACTCTCACGAGTATGGCCTTCCTGCTCAATCGAATGGGCAGCTTGTTTGGGACGGGGTGGGGCGAGCTACCTGGACGAGATTGGCTATCGGTCAAGGAGAAGTCTCAGCTTCCGCAGCGTACCCTGAAGGACCATGTTTGCCGTCCTCCCTGTGGTCTTGCCGACCGGTAGGTCGCCTTCGATCAGTAGCAGTTCTTGATCGGATGGTTCATGTGCTGGCCGTCCAGCTTGCTGCGGAAAGGTTGACTGGATTCGATAACGTTCAATTCGCCAAAGGCGGCTGAAGTACTGCCGAGTGCCTGACCTCGCCCGACAGATTTCAATCCTGAGCCTGACTTCTTCTCCTCCAACGTCCATGGGTTCCAAGTCAACGACACGAGTCACCTCGCTTCCAATCACGACCTTGGATGGGCGGTTGCGCGGACGCTTGGCGCTTCTGACAGGTACAGGTGCGATGCTCTTTGTGCTGGACGGGATTGGCTTTTTTGATTTGTGCGGCAAGACAGGCATGTCCTTTCTGTCCCTGCTCAGCGGGTACCACATAGTTCGGAGAGCGCTTGTTTACTTCAATAGCGCACCGAAACGTTTGCAATCTTCTTGAAGTTGATGCCGGTCGGGATTCAGTTCCGTCGAATACAAAAGAAATCCCCCGCCGCACTCGATTCGCCAGAATGAGTACCCCTGGAAGCGACACGGCTTCACTTCCTTTGCGCCACCACAAGCCTGATCGAGGGCGCGGCGCAGGGGAGAATCGGGCTTCTCACGGTCCGACGAGCGCGACTCTCGCAGCCACACACTCATCACGCGCTTCAGGTCGCCCTCGACAAGAGCCCCGAGTTGGTACGAATTCGAGGCGAGCATGCGTACGGACATCCAGGTGTCCTTCTCCTCTGACTGGTTCACCCAGCCCGCGGCTTTCACGCTGTCCACAGGATGTCCTGGCACAGGCAAACAAAGGCCAAAAATCGCGAGTCCAGCACAAAGCGATGTCATGGATATTGCTCCAGTTCAGCGTGCGCCACATGGGAGGAGTCAACCATGATGATGTGAAAGTGTCCAAACGAACGCTCGGATGAGCTTCAAGAGGGCTCTCCAACGGCAAGTAGTGCCAGAAACTTCTCCAGTAGTTCGTACTGTGCTTCTGCATATCGAGGCATGTCTAAGCGCACGTCGGCGTCCGCCAGGTAGTGCCATATGAAATCGGGCAGGCCCAAAATCACTTCTGGCGCAGACTCAATTTGTTCGCGCACTCGACTTGCCTCCTTGTTCCATTTGCCCAAGGATGCCTTGTCCTGCGGCTCAGTCATTCTGAGCTGCCGTAAGTCATCTGCCAACTCGGCGCGAGTGTATTTCACGGCCGCCCCTGTTCCAGGAAAATCAGATGTTGATGTGGTTGTTTTTCAGGGTTTTGTGGTGAATCATGGTTGACATGGAGAGCGGGCGCTCGTTTTTGGATCTGATTTGTATCGTTAGGGGGAGACATCAGCCGGACTATTTGTCCCACTCGAAAGCTCACGTGTCTTCCTCCCTCACGGCGTGTCCCAGGCGCGGTCAGACATCGATTGACCGCCGCTCTGTTCGGCCAGTTGCATCATCGAGTGCCCTCGAACACCTCGGGAAGCGGCGGGGTGAGCAGGTACACCGCAATCATCGCGGCGGTGGAAAAGAGTGTGACCGCGGACCACCACGCCCCACGCCGAGGCCAGGCTTCCAGCGAAGCGGTCAATCGTGGAGCTATCCAAACGATTGAAGCCAAGAGGCCGTACCAGACGAACTCGATGAAATTCGCCAGTGACTTGATGGCGTGATTCTCGGCCCATAGATGCAGCATGACGCCGAGCTGAACGGCTGCGAATGAGGCCAGTGCCAGGCAGAGCCGCCATGGGACGCGAGAGCGAAAGAGGATGAGCCACAGCAGTGATACGCCGAGGGCATAGCCCAATAGGAATTGAATCAGTCCCATGGTGTGAACCCCATTTTTCTGGTGTGGCTCATGGGTTGATGACCTCTCTGGCGTATTCTGTCTTGCCATCTGCGTTCATGTACCAGATGCGTTCAGTCCGACCGCTCGCAGTGCGCTCATCGCGCAGGATGAATCCGTCGACACCGACGATGCAATACCGAACGCGCAGTGTGCCCTCTTCTCTAAATGGGCCGCAGGCATAGAATCCTCGGGGGACGCCTGTGTCGGTTCTGGAAACGAATATCCAGTAGGGCCACGACAGGACCACGCAGGCCGCGAAGGTGATGAGAGCCACCACGATGTGTAGGGGTCTCATTTCTTGGGTATGCAGATCGGTGGGGCGCCATGGGCCGAACCAGCGCAGGCCATATCGCCTGGGCAGGCTGGGTGCCCATCACCGCAGAGGATTTCGCAGCTTCGATACGACTGAAATCGACCCCACCAAGGCTTTGAGAGTGGCATCGCCTCTCTTGGCCACCCCATGCAGTATTGAGCAGACATCCCGCGGCAATCCTCGTCGATAAGGCACTCCCCCTGGATGCCGGTAAGGAGCCATGTCGTCAGGGCTGTTGAGATGATGGTGAGTACCCAAAGGATCGGCTTGAGCGCGGCCACGACTACCACCCCTCGGAGATTGGATTCCCGTTCATCGTTCGAAGCCTCAGCCCTGTATGCGGAAGGTTCTCATTCTCGAGTCGAGGAGTGGGGAGCATGCACATAGCGGGCCCTGGGGCGCAGCAGGTGGCCCTGCTCCCGCTGCTCCAGGATGTGTGCGACCCAGCCCGCCGCGCGTCCCACCGCGAAGATTGTCGCCGCCGCTCCCGGGGGCAGGCCCAGCGCATCCGCCAGCATCACCAGTCCCAGGTCCACTGACGGCGCTGGGTGTCCCGCTTCTGTCATCGCCTCCTGGACCGCTCTTGCCACTTTGACTCTCGGCGCCTCCGGTCGTACCTCCCTTGCCGCCTCGATGATGGGCGGGGACCTTGGGTCTCCCTCGGGGTACAGCTGGTGGCCGAAACCGGGCACCGCCTCGCCTCGGCGCAGCCGCTCGTACACCACGGCCGCCGCGCGCTCTGGCTTCCCCACCTCCGTCAACAGCGCCTCCACCCTGTCACACGCACCACCGTGCCTTGGACCCGATAGCGCTCCCAGTGCCGCGCACAGGCACGCGTACAGGTCCGCTCCCGATGACGCCGTCACCCGCGCAGTGAAGGTCGACACGTTCAGCTCATGGTCCGCGCACAACACCAGCGCGCGATTGAGCAACTCCGGTGCTCGCTTCACCTTGGTGTCCCACGCCAGCGCCAGTGACTCCGCCACCGTTCCCGCCCGCAGTGCCCGAGCCACCCGCCCCGGTGCATGCGCCACGCACACCCATGCCGCCAACTGACGCAGCAGTCGTCTCGCTCGCGCCTTCTCCTGTTCGGGCGGCGCGGCGAAGCGCACCACATCCCTGGCCGCCAGCAGTGGCACCAGTGCGGACAGCGCCGCCACCGGAGGTGTGTCTCGCGGCAACAGTCTCGCCAGCTCCGACGGTGGAAACGGTGGCTCCTCGCTCTCCCACCGTGGGTCCTGCTCCGGGAGCCTCCCCGTCCACAGCAGCTCCGCCACCGCTTCGAGACTCCGCCCCTCCAGCGCCACCGCCGAGTGTCCCCGGTACGCCAGCCCCTCCGCGCCCACCTGTGACACGGACGAGTCGATGACCGGCTCACCCCAACGCAACGCCCCCGAGGCCACCGCCGCGTGCCCCGCACGGGCGTCGTGCCTTGTCTTCAGCCGCTCCAAATCCGAGCGCACATAACGATTCTCCTTCGTCCCCGGCTCCGGCACGCAGCGCACGAGCCCCCGGCTCACGTACGTGTACAGCGTCGCCCGCTTCACCCCCAGGAGCGCCGCCGCCTCCACCGCCGTGACGAGCTCCTCCTCGGGTCGATGGTCGAATCGAGATTGAGAGCGTCCACCCTTGCGTCTACTCATATCTCCGCAACCTCCTGAACACGCATTGTCGACTCGACTCGATTCCATTGTCGATGTGAGCCTTTCGGCCCATACGGCGCTCGGGACGACGCGAGAGGAGCACTGTCATGCCTGTCGTCGACTTTGGTCGCACGTCCGAGGACTACTCGAAACACCGCATGGGCTTCCCGGATGCCTTCTTCACCCGTCTGGCCCGAGAGAACGTCCTCCGCCCCGGACTCCGTACGGTGGACGTCGGCTCCGGCACGGGCACCGTCGCACGAGGACTCGCGCGACACGGCTGCTCGGTCACCGCGCTCGATGTGTCCGCGTCCATGCTCGCGGCCGGACGCCAGCTCGCCTCCGAGGCAGGTCTGTCCATCGACTCACTCGAAGCCCCCGCCGAGGCCACGGGCCTGCCTTCCGGCGCGTTTGACCTCGTGACGGCAGGTCAATGCTGGCATTGGTTCGACCGTCCCGCCGCCGCGCGCGAAGCCGCTCGCCTGCTCGTTCCTGGCGGCAAGCTCGTCATCGCGCACCTCGACTGGATATCCCTGCCCGGCAACGTCGTCGCCGCCACCGAGGCCCTCATGGGCGCCTTCAATCCCAATCCACCGGACCACGCTCGCTTCGGCTGCGGCGTCGGCCTCTACCCGCAATGGCTCCATGACGTCAGCGACGCGGGCTTCACACCGCTGGAGACCTTCTCCTTCGACGTGCTCCTGCCCTACACCCACGAATCCTGGCGAGGCCGCTCCCGCGCCAGCGCCATGGTCGGCGCCACCCTGCCTCCGGATGACGTGGAGCGCTTCGACGCCGCCCACGCCCGACTCCTCGCCGAGCGCTTCCCTCACTCCGCGCTCGACATCCCTCACCGCGTCTTCGCCCTCATCGCCACGCGTCCCTGAACCCGGAGCACACCCCATGTCCTCACATCCCCACGTCGTCCACGAGCCCACGCTCCCGTGGACCGAAGTCACGCAGGGCCCCCGTGTCTCGTACCGGCGCAAGCAACTCGGCGCCGCCGCGAAGGGACAGAAGCTCGGCTGCAGCCTGATGGAACTCGCACCCGGCAAACACGCCTTCCCGCTCCACTTCCACCTGGCCAACGAAGAGGCCTACTTCATCCTCTCCGGCACCGGCCGCCTGCGCCTCGGTGACACGTCTCTGCCCGTGAAGGCCGGCGACTACGTGGCCCTCCCCATTGGCCCCACGGGCGCGCACCAGCTCGTCAACGACGGCACCGAGACACTCCGGTACCTCGCGTTCTCCACCATGGTGGAGCCGGACGTCATGGTGTACCCGGACTCGAAGAAGGTCTGTGTCACCGCCGGCTCCGCCCCAGGTGGCGACAAGGCCGCGCGAACCCTGTACACCGTCCTGCCCCTCTCCGCCGAGGTGGACTACTGGAGCGGCGAGGAGCGATAGAGTTACCGCCCTCATGTCCCCCTTGCTCGACGTGCTCACCCGGGAGCGACTCCTCAAGGACCGCGAGGCCGCCACGGAGCTGCTTCCCCGGGGCGAGCCGCCCCACGTCTCCTTGCTTCGCCTGTGTGACGCGGGGCTGCTCATCGGCGGCCTCTCCGTCGCATACGGCGTCCGCCCCGACGAACTCATGGGACCCCTCACCCTGGCCATGGGCGGCGCGGCGCGGAACCTCAAGGTCGTGGATGTCCGTGAGCGCCCCGTCCTGGAGCTGCACGTCCAGGCTGGAGACCTCACCGAGCGTTGGGAGGTGGAGGACCTCTCCGTCCTCGTCCACAACCTCAATGACCTCTACCGCGACGCCGCCGATGTGCGCGCGGTGGCCGAGCTGGGGGAATGGGAGGACGCCCTCCAGCTCTGGTGTGTCGACAAGCCCACCCTGCCGCGCCTCGTGCGCCAGCCTTTCTTCGCGCCCCGAAACGCACGGGCGCTGACGCGTCCGGTCGACTGACGTCAGATACGACCTGGCATGCTCTCGCGGTAATCCCAGGTTCTGAGGCAGCATGGGGGGCACATGCGTTTAGCGCCCTGCCTGCCGCTCCTGCTGCTGTGGTCCTCCTCCGTCCTGGCCGAGCCGGACTCCTTTGGTCTCGGCAACGCTCGCAGCGGCGCCCTCACCGTCAACACCGCGCGCACCATCATCAACACCGCGATGCGGTTGCCGACCGGCGCACAGCGCGGTGACTCGACGCTCGCGGTGGAGACCTCCACGGTACCTCCGACGGGGGGACTGGTGATGGTGCACCAGACGATGGGCTTCCCGTCCAGCACCCCTTCGGGCAGCACGGGCCAGACGAGCCCCGGGGACGTGGGGCGCTGGGAGCTGGCGCGCGTGTCCTTGGTGACGGTCGGCACTCCCACCGTGCTCCGGCTCACGGCGCCGCTCATGTACACCTATACCTCTCCGGGCGCCCAGGTCGTGACGGTGCCCGAATACAGCACCGTCAGCGTGACGGCGTCCGGCTCGCTCGTGGCGCCTGCCTGGGATGGGAACAGCGGAGGCATCCTGGCCTTCCTCGCCTCGGGCACGTTGACAAACAACGGCGCCATCCACGCCGACGGCGCGGGCTTCCGGGGTGGGGCCTTCACCAACAATGGCTCCCGCATGGCCTGCGAGGGAGGAGACCTCTCCACCACGCTGGGCGGCTCCTACAAGGGAGAGGGCCTGGTGGTGGAGCGCTTCGGCTCGGCCTCCGGGCGCGGCAACCTGCTCAACGGCGGCGGCGGCGGCAACTGCAACAACGCGGGCGGTGGGGGCGGTGGGCACCGGGGCTTTGGCGGAACGGGCGGACGTTCCTCCTTCTTGGATGGCTCGCGTGACGTGGGCGGCCTGGGCGGCTCGCGGATGGACTACTCGATTGTGGAGGCTTTCCTCTTCGGCGGCGGTGGTGGCGCGGGTGAGGGCGACAACGGCGTGGGGAGCGCGGGAGGCGCGGGCGGAGGCGCGGTGTTCCTCCGCGCGGCCAACGTTTCGGGAACGGGCCGCATCTCCGCCACGGGCGTGAACGCGTTGGCGGCGGGTGGCGAGGACGGCGCCGGAGGTGGAGGCGCGGGTGGCTCCATCATCGTGCGGACCTCTGGCGCGTTGAACTGCGGTCAACTCGATGTGCGAGGCGGGAGCGGCGGCAACGTGCTCGCGACGTCCTTCCAGCTCGGGCCAGGAGGGGGTGGTTCGGGTGGCTACGTGCTGCTGAATGGCACGCCGCTATCGTGCGGCGTGGGGTCTTCGGGAGGCGCCGCGGGGGTGACGTCCGCCAGCGCCGGCGCGCATGGCCCCACGCATGGCGCGGGCGTTGGAGGCGGCGGTTCCGTGACGCTGTACACCTATTCGTATGCCACGCCCGCCACGCCGACCATCACCCTGCCGACCGCGAATGCAGTGGATGTCTCCGCGCGGCCGCGCATCGAGGGCGTGGCGGACCCGGGCTTGCGCATCATCATCTCCGTGGATGGCGTTGAGTTGGCCCAGGTGACGTCGAGCACCGATGGAAGCTTCTTCACCGAGGTGGACGAGCCGCTGCCCGCCCTGTCTGGTGGCGCTCACACGGTCTCCGCCATCTCCGAGGGCCTGGGCGCGTACAGCAGACCCGGGGCCTCGAGCTTCACCGTCGTCGCCGCCCCCGTGATTTCCCAGCCCATCATCGTCGTGCCCGAGGATGGCGAGGTGACGGGCCCCACGCCCTACATCGCGGGCGTGGCGCCCGACGCTCTGACGGTAGGTCTGTACGTGGACAACCGCGACGAGGTCATTGTCCCCACGGACTCCTTGGGCCGCTTCCGCTACCAGATTCCCGACGACGCGCCGCTGACTCCGGGCCCGCACCGCGTCAACGCGCATGGGCACAACAATGACGACACCGGGCCCACTTCTCCCAACACCGTCTTCGAGGTCGTCCTGGAGGACGAGGACGCGGGCACGACGGTGCCGGACGCTGGAGATTCGGGAACCGTGGATTCGGGAACCGTGGACTCGGGGACGCCGGGCCCGGACGCGGGTTCGGGAGATGGTGGCGCCGTGGTCACTCGTGAGACGCCCGTGCTGGTGGTGCCCGCCGAGGGTGAGTTGGTGGACTCGACGCCCCTGTTCGCCGGTGTCGCGCAGGCCGGTGCTTCCGTGTCACTCGAGGTGGATGGGGTCCTCGTGGTCACCGTCGTCGCGGACTCGACGGGCACGTTCCGTCACGTCGTGCCCGCGGACAGCGCGCTCTCCATGGGGGCGCATGCCGTGTCGGCGTACTCGGTCAACGGCGAGTCGGGAACGCCGGGCCCCCGGTCCCCGAACACGGGCTTCGAGGTGCGTGGACCCACCGCGTTGAACGTGGGCTGCGGCGGCTGCGGCGCGTCTCCCGTGGGCGCGGCGGGTGCGTGGGTCCTGCTGGTGGGTGTGGCCACCTTGATGCGCAGGCGTCGGGGCCCGTGACGGAGCCTGCTTCCCAACCACAGTGGCGAGGCGCGCCGTGCCTCGCCACCGGTTGACTCCGCGGGCGACGCGAAAGCCTAGTCGTCGCTCCCGAGCAGTGAGCCCAGGCCGACACCACCGAGCACGCTGCCCTCGTCGCGCGCGCCACCCGGACGCGCGGCGGAGAGGATGCGGCCCGCGAGCCGGCTGAAGGGCAGGGACTGGAGCCACACCTTGCCGGGCCCTCGCAGCGTGGCGAAGAAGAGTCCCTCGCCGCCGAAGAAGGCCGTCTTGATGCCGCTCACCATCTGGATGTCGTAGTCCACGGTGGGTTGGAACGCGACGATGCAGCCGGTGTCCACGCGCAGCAATTCGCCGGGGCCCAGCGTGCGCTCGCGCAGCGTGCCTCCCGCGTGGATGAAGGCGAGGCCGTCGCCCTGGAGCCGCTGCATGATGAAGCCCTCGCCGCCGAACAGGCCGGTGCCCAGCTTCTTCTGGAAGGCGATGCCCAGCGACACGCCCTTCGCCGCCGCGAGGAAGCTGTCCTTCTGTGCAATCAGCTCTCCGCCCAGTTCGCGCAGGTTCACCGGAATGATTTTGCCGGGATAGGGCGCCGCGAAGGCCACCTTGCGCTTGCCGCCACCCCGGTTGAGGAAGACGGTGGTGAAGAGGGACTCGCCCGTCAGCAGCCGCTTGCCCGCGCCGAGCAGCGAGCCCAGAAAGCCGCTCTTCTTCTCCGAGCCGTCACCGAAGATGGTTTCCATCTCGATGCCGTCCTCCATGTACATGAGGGTGCCGGCCTCGGCCACCGCCGCTTCCTGCGGGTCCAGCTCCACCTCCACGAACTGCAGGTCGTCGCCGTAGATGTGGAAGTCGACCTCGTGCATCTGCGCCATGGAATCGCTCCGTCGTCGTAAAGGGACGGCGCACCATAGCCGCCCCGTTGCATGGCTCAACCCGCGAGCACACGGGAACGCGTCCCGGCCTCACGGGTTTGCCGATGCGTGAAAGACGGAGGGCTCGCGCTGCTACTGCGCCAGCAGGATGGAGAGCGCGGTGACGAGCTCTTCATCCTCGTCCGCGAGCGACGGAGGAATGGTCAGCGAGACGCTCCTGTCCAGCTTGGTGCCGCAGGTGCGCGCGCCCTCGTAGCGGTGGGGGCGGGTGATGAGCAGCTCGTAGCTGCACGCGCCCACCGTGCCGGTGATTTGCTGGGGACTCACCTGGAAGTTGGTGAGCTTGCCGCCGAAGGTCCCCACGGCATCGAGGGTGTCATTCGTGTCCGTCACCTTGACGTTCACGGGGCCCTGGCCGTAGGTGCCGCGGATGGTGTCGTTCTCCAGGGTGAGGTTGACGGGGCGGCCGAACGCCTGGCCGCGCACGGCGTCGGCATCGTCGTCGAAGGAGAGCTGGATGTCCGGGCCGGAGAGGTTGTCGTCGGTGACGCCGACCGTGACGGAGCGGTCCTGGGTCTTGAGGTTGAGGGAGGAGGGCGCTGCTGGCGCGGCCAGGGCGGAGCCACAGGCGAGCAGGCCGAAGGCAAGGAGGCGCGGGGTCTTCATGCGACTCAAGGTAGGTCGTGGGGACACCCCGTGTGCTCAGTCCGCAGGCAGGGCGGGCGTGCTGCCTCCGGCGGGGAGCTCCACGGAATCTCCACGCTCGGGGCGCAGCACCAGCTTGCGCAGCGTCCAGCGGTCCGTCGCGTAGGCCACCTGGGCCTCGAGGACGCCCCGGCCGAGCGGGCCCTGGACGGTGAGGTCGAAGTCCACGAGCCCCTCGTCGGGCGTGGAGCCGTGGGCTCGCAGGGTGAGGAAGCTGCTCGTCAGCGGGGTGCCCAGTCGCCCGGTGGCGAGCGGGCTGGACTCCGCGGTGCGCAGCGCCAGGCGGTGGACGTCATTGCGGCGCAGCTCCTGCTCGATGCCCTGGAAGAGCGAGCGGGAGACCCAGGCCACACCGCCGGCGAAGCATCCGAGTCCGCCGAGCACGAGCGCGGCCGCCACCATCCAGCTCTGCCAGGGACTGTCGAGGCGGTGCGGGCGCATGAGGATCTCCGGGTCCCCTCACTAACGGGCGGTCGCGCGGGTTGCCGGGCAGGCGACGGAGGCGGCCATTATGCTCCGCCTCCCCACCGGGTGCGATTCACCCTGTTCGGAGGTCCTGGCCGTGGCGGAGCTGTCGGAGAGCGTGGAGCGAGAGTCACGGAGGGAGTCGCGTGCGACGCCCAGGCGGGTGTTGCGCTGGCTGATGTCCCTGGGCGGCATCCTCACGCTGATGGGCGGGCTGCACGCGTACCTCGCGGTGCGGTTGTTCGTGAGCCCGGCGTGGCCCTCGCCCTGGGGTGTCCTGGGCGTGGCGCTGATGGTGCTGCTGTTCGTGTCGATACCGGCCGGAGTGCTGGGCGGCCGGGGCGAGCCATCGACGGCCCGGCGCGTGTTGCAGTGGACATCGTACCTGTGGCTGGGGAGCTTCGGCATCCTGCTCAGCGCGGTGGTGACGGCGGACGTCGTGGGCGCGGTGCTGGGATGGACGGGCGTGGTGACGGATGCGCTGGCGCTGGCCCGGTGGAAGGCTGGCGTCGTGGGCGCGGTGACGGTGCCGGCGGTGGTGTTCGCGTTCGTCACGGCGCGCGGCAAGGCGACGGTGGAGCGACTGACGGTGCCGGTGAAGGGGCTCCAGCCGGGGCTGGGCGGCCTGCGAGTGGTGCAGATCTCCGACGTCCACGTGGGGCCCACGCTGGATGGACGGTGGCTGCGGCGCGTGGTGGAGCAGGTGAACGCGCTGAAGCCAGACATCATCGCCGTGACGGGAGACCTGGTCGATGGTGGGGTGGAGGAGCTGCGCGAGGAGGTGCGCCCGCTGGCGGAGCTGCGCGCGTCGCTCGGCGTGTTCTACGTGACGGGCAATCACGAGTACTACCACGGAGGCCCCGCGTGGGAGGCGGAGGTGGCTCGGTTGGGGCTCACGGTGCTGCGCAACACGCACCGCGTGGTGGAGCGCGATGGGGCACGGCTCGTCGTTGCGGGCGTGACGGACCACGACGCGGGGCACATCGTTCCCTCGCACGAGAGTCGTCCAGGCGCGGCGCTCGCCGGGGCTCCCGAAGGCGTGCCGGTGGTGTTGCTGGCGCATCAGCCGCGCTCGGCGCTGCGAGTGGCTCAGGCCGGTGTGCGCGTGGACCTGCAGCTGTCCGGACACACGCATGGCGGACAGGTGTTCCCGTTCATGTTCTTCATCAAGCTGCAGCAGCCCGTGGTGCGGGGGCTCGCCACCGTCTCCGGCGTGCGCGTGTACACGCACCGGGGCACAGGCTACTGGGGGCCGCCCCTGCGGCTGGGACCCTCTCCCGAAATCGCGGAGCTGACGCTGGTTCCGGCAGCACAGTAACTTATGTAATCCGGAGTCGGCGGCGGCGTGTCATGCTCACCGGGATGCGTCCGTCCGCCTGTGCGGAGGTGTTTGCATGACGACCTTGGGCTTCGATGAACTCCTCACCACGGCTCGCGGCGTGGCCGCCGAGTCCGTGCTCGTCGTCACGGGGGCTGGCATCAGCCTGGCCAGTGGAATCCCCACGTTCCGGGGCACGGACCCGGGCGCGGTGTGGGCGAACGAGGTGACGCAGAAGGGGACCCGCGCCTACTTCAAGCTGTTCCCGCACGAGTCCTGGAAGATGTACCTCCAGCGCCTCGAACTGGCCCGGAAGGCGAAGCCGAACGCGGCGCACGCGGCCCTGGTGGACTGGGAGCGCTGGCAGACGGGGCAGGGGGGCGGCTTCACCGTCGTCACGCAGAATGTCGACTCACTGCATGAGCAGGCCGGGAGTCAGGCGTTGGTGAAGGTGCATGGGAGCCTTCAGCTGGCGCGGTGTTCCGCCCGTGGCTGCGAGCTGGGGCCGCCCACCGGCACCATTCCGTTGGAGACGCTCGACTTCAGTGCGTTCCACGCGAGCCCGAGCGCCGAGACGGTGCCGCGCTGCCCGAGCTGCCGCAGTCGCGTGCGACCTCACATCCTGTGGTTCGACGAGTACTACTCGGAGCACCTCGGGTACGAAATCGAGCGGGTGTACGACCTGGCGCGACAGAGTCGGCTGGTCGTCTTCATCGGGACGTCGTTCTCGGTGGGCGTGACGGATAGCATCCGCGCCCTCGCGCTGAAGCGCCTCACTCCGATGTTCAGCATCGACCCCTCGGGCGTGGCCCCGCCCCAGGGAATCCAGGCGGTGACGGGGCGGGCCGAGGAGCTGCTCCCCGAGCTCGTCCGTTCCCTGCGGGGTTGAGTTCACGGCACGGGCCCCGCGCTGCTTGCGGCGGGGATACGCTGCTGTATCTCAACCCGTGGCGTGCCGAGCGTCCTGTCAGGTGGGCGTGAAAGCCGGCGTCGGCTGGCGGCTTCATTCCACACACCGTGACGAGGGGACGTACCGATGACGACCTTCGCAGTGGATTCCGTCGAAGAGGCTGTGACGCCCCTGGAGACCGTACCCCTGGGGAGCCTGGTGGGTGAGGCGCTGTGGCTGGCGCCAGCCGCGGACACCCGGGTGGTGGACCCCGAGGGAGTGCACCCGCTGCTCGCCGCTGTCCACATCGCCTTCGCCGAGCATCGCCCCCTGGTGTTGTCCCCGGACGTGGTGTGGCTCACCCTGGCCCAGGGGTTCGCCCACCACATCCGCCTGCACTCCGAGACGCTGCGAGGCCGGCTCGTCCGACACTCGGGCCGACGGACGCTGACGGTGGGAGTCTCCGCCGCGCCCCGGACCGAGGAGGAGTTCGGCGCCACCCTCACGGCCTTCCGTGAGTTGCTCCGCGAGGAGCTGGGGCCGGGACTCCCCCGGCTCCTGTCGTGTGACTTCTCCACCAGCACCGACGTGGAGCGCATGGCGGGGGACGTGGTGTTGATGGACGCGATGTCCCCGTACTTCGACTTCGCCATCACCGCCATGTGTGGAATCCCTCGCATCACCCTGCTTGGAACTCCGGAGGACTGGCGGGCCATCCGCCGCCGCATCGACGTCCTCGCCGAGTTCGACCTGGGCTGGTGGACCTCGTCGCTCATCCCGATTGTCGATGAGTTCGTGCGCACCTCGGAAGGCCACCCGGACCGCGAGCTCTGGTCGGAGCTGTACAAGCCTCGTCGGGCGTATGGCTGGGACCGCGCGTCGGGCTGGGTGACGCGACTGTTCCCGTATGTGGGGAACGCCGGGCGCTTCAACCGACGCAACCCCATTCTCGAGCAGTCCCACGCGGACATGATGAAGTCGGTCGAGAACGGGGATGAGAATGATTGGCATTGGGGGCCCGGCCTCGCGCTGCATGAGGCGCCCGCCGGGCTGTCCTGCGTTCCGCTCCAGCTCTCGGCCGTCACGTCGGACTGGAGCGAGACGTGGTCCCTGGAGGCGGGTGTGCTCGCGGTGGCGGTGGACTCGGAGGGCGCGCTGGTGCCTCGCGCGGGGGTGCTGGTGCGGAGGTCCCACGCCTCCATGTCCCAGGTCATCGAGCGCATCGTCGCCGAGCACTCCGTGACTCGCGCCACCGAGGCCTCCACCTTCCACGGCGTCGCCGAGTTGAACGCGCTCTATGACCACCTCGCCCGCGCCACGCTCTTCCCGGACACGATGCCCTGGCGCCTGCGCTCCACGGCCGAGCACACCGAGGTCCACATCCCGGTTGACGGAAACGGAGACTTCGTCGTGCCGGTGCGGTGCCTCGTCGACCTGCCGGATGGGACGGTGATCGCGCTGCGCTACTGCAGCGGTCGTCGTCCGCACTGCTACGTGCGCCTGCGCTCGGACGCGCTGGAGCCCCTGACGGTGCCTCCCGGAAAGCAGCCCGAGGATGAGGTGATGCTGGAACTCGAGCGGGTGACGCCGCCGCTTCGCTCCCGCCAGACGGCGACGGACATCCCCGTCGTCGGTCCCTCCCTCACCGAATTGCTCTCCCATGCGCTGGAGCACGGAGGCTCCACGGAGCTGCCCGTGCTGAGGACGCTCGTCGAGGAGCTGGAGCCCTGGGAGAACCCGCCTCCGCGCGCGCCCATGCCGCAGCGCAGGAAGTGATGTCTGGGTTGGTCATGACTCACTGAACATAAATCCATGGCCCCCAGGTCTGTGCCGTGGGGCCGTGGGTATGTCATTGAGTCCCAGAGAGCGGACTACTCGGATAATTGAAGTGTAGTTTGATATTTCCGCTATTCCTGGCTATTGTTCAATGCGTGCCCCCCGCCACCACCGTCCAGCCGCGTTTGCTCCAGTCCGTCCCCGCGCCTCGCTTGAGGGAGGTGGGTGGTGTCGAGGTCTACGAGACGCGCCGCGCCATGCGGGCCTCGGGTGCGCCCTCGGTGATGGTGGTGTCCGAGTCCCCGTTGCTGCGGCTGGCCATGGGGCGGGAGCTGGCGCCGGTGGTGGGGTTGATCCACGCGACGGGCATCGCGTCGGCGATTCGGCGGCTGGAGATGGGCGTGGTGCCGGCGGCGGTGGTGGTGGTGCTGGACTCGGCGGAGCGCGGTGCCGCGCACGACTTCCTCGCGCGGCTGGTGGAGATGGACTTCGCGGGCCCGCGCATCCTGGTGTCCTCGCGCTTCTGCCCGGAGCTCGCGGAGGCGTTCGGTGGCTCCTGCCTGACGCACTTCGCGCTCGCGCGTCCGTGGCGTCCAGGGGCGATGCGTTCGATGGTGGAGTCGGCGCTGGGGTTGAGCGCGCCGCTTCGAGTCGCCGCGGGACGCTGAGGTTCATCCCATGAGCGTGGGCTTCTCGCTGGCCTCGCGGCTGGTGGACGCGGGCCGTGGTCTGCTCACGGGGGTGGTAAGCGCCCTGAGGGGTGTCGCGCGGGGGCTGCGCGTGGTGCTCACGGGCGTTTTCGGTGGACTGGTCCTGTATGCCCGAGGGCGTCCGCGTGAAGGGCGCTTCCAGTTGCGCCGTGGGCTGTGGCGCGTGGCGCAGCTTCCGGTGGACCTGTTCCTGATGCTGGCCGGGCGTGTGGTGAGCGCGGTGCAGGTGTTGCTGTGGATGGAGCCCGTGGGGCGCCGGCTGTCGGGGTTCGAGGTGGAGCTGCTGCGCCCCATCTTCGGCGCAAGCCTGGACTACGCGGCGGTGCGGGTGAAGGAGGGGCCCATCGGAATCCTGGGTGTGTCGGGGCGCGCGTTCGTCCATGGCGACACCGTCTTCGTCCCGCCGAGGAGTGGCCCCACCGACCTGGGGCTGTTGGTGCATGAGCTGGTGCATGTGTGGCAGCACCAGCATGGAGGCACCGCGTACCTCAGCTCGGCGATTGCCGCGCAGCTCTCGGGAGATGGCTATGACTGGCGCAAGGGGGTGGAGAAGAGCTTGCGCTGGGAGGAGCTCAATCCGGAGCAGCAGGCGCAGTTCATCGAGGAGGCAACGGTCGCGGGACTGATTCATCCTGACCACCGTGCGCTGTCTCCCCGCGCGCGGCTGAAGGGCTGGACGGAGAATGCGCTGCCGTTGCTGGAGGATGCACTCGCCAGCGTTCGCTCGGGACGCGGCGCGCCCTGAGTCGCGGCTCAGGCGTGTGAGGCCTCGGCGATGCAGAGGGCGGCTTCCCTCGCATCGCAGCCGTTGAGGCCAGCGCCCCAGGCGGCGTTGGCTTCGAGGAGCACCCAGCCGCGGCCCTCGACGCAGGCCGCGTCCAGCACGCAGGTGCGAGGGAGCTTCGCTTCCCTGGCCACGGTGGTCAGGAATGCGCGCGCCTCCGCGAGGTCCCCTTCACCTTCGTACATCGCACAGGTGCGGAGCTGGCCGTCGAGTGCCCAGGCCCTGGCCTCCGCGCGCACGGTGACGACCTCCGAGGACACCACGGGCGTCTCGGGCGTGAGGCCCTTGCATTCACTCCGCAGGGACTCCGGGTCATTCCACACGCTCGCGCGGAACACCTTGGGCACCTGCGACTTGATGAAGCGTGGGAAGGGCTCCGTGAGGACCTGCTCCAGCGTGGAGCCGCGCACCTCGCGGCCCAGCCAGTCGGAGTCCACGCGCAGCAACAAGTCATCGGGCGGTGAGACGAGGGTGAGGCCTAGCTTCTGCGCCAGGACGAGACAGAAGGTGTCGTTGCCATAGAGGCGGGTCCGCGCGGGCGTGACGTCGGGCGGGCTCCAGAAGCGGTCCAGTCGCAGCACCGTGCCTCCCCCTGCCTCCCAGGCGCGAGCGACCGCGTCGCGCTCCGGGTCGGCCTTGGCCGGAATCAACAGACTGAGCCCCTGGAACATGCGCGTGACGCTACCTCATCCCGCGCGGACCCAAAGGCGGGCGCGCGAGGCGCTACAGCTTCGGCGGCGACATCGGGTCGTGCTCGGAGAGCATCTTCGCCACCCGGGCCTCATCCAGCCGCGTGCCGAGCTGCTCCATCTCGTGCTGGTCTCGCACCGTCTTCGACAGGCTGAAGGTGGAGCCCACGCTGAACAGCAAGCCCATGCCCAGGAAGGCCTTCACCCAGGGGTCCAGCGGCAGGTTCCAGATGCCGACGGCCGTGACACCCACGGAGAGGGCAAAGGACAGCCAGGTCTGGATGACCCAGGCGGAGCTGTGCGCGACGACGACCTTCGGGGTGGAGCGGGACATGATGGTCTCCTCAAAAACGAGCCGTACTCTCGCTGACGTGGAGAAAACATGCCGCTTCCGCTCGTAAAGCGCATGGAACTAATCAATGCGAGATTGATAACCTGGAGTGCATGATTCAGCTCCAGCGCCTCGAGGGCTTCTACCGCGTGGCCCGTGCAGAAGGCTACGCGCGAGCGGTGAGCTCCTTCCCGTATCCCATCACCCAGCCCGGCATCCACCAGCAGGTCAAACGCCTGGAGGCCGAGGTCGGCGTCGCCCTCTTCGAGCGCGTGGGCAAGGACCGCGTCGTCCTCACCCCCGAGGGCCGCGCGCTGTACTCGCACGTCGCGCCGTTCCTGGAGGGACTGGACTCGGTGGTGCAGTCGCTTCGCAAGGGCGAGGTGGGCGGCACGCTGCGCATCCATGCCTCCGGACACGTCCTGCGCCACCTGCTGCCCGCCTGGCTGCGGCGACTCCAGACGAAGCGCCCGGACATCGAGGTCGTCCTCTTCGAGTCCAAGGTCCCCGCCGTGGACATCCTGCGCTCCGGCGACACGGACCTGGTGGTCGACCACCTGCCCGAAGTTCCCGACGAGGCGGAGGCGCGCGAGGTGGGCCGGACGTACCCCTTCCTGGTGCTGCCCTCGCATCACCCCCAGGCGAAGAGTCGCCGCGTGCGGCTGGAGTCGCTCCGGGATGACGCCTTCATCGCGTACAGCACGGACCGACACCTGCGAGAGCTCCAACTTGGGGAGCTGGCGCGAGCGGGCGTGAGACCGAAGCGGCTGCACGCGGCGGACTCGTCGGAGACCATCCTCGGCTTCGTCGCGGCGGGGCTGGGCTACTCGCTGCTCGCATCCCTGCTACCGGGTGGCCCTCGCGAGGCCGGTGTGGTCTCCCGGCCCCTGCCCGGTGTGCCCTCGGGGTGCATTCACGCCGCCTGGCGGAAGTCCGCGGCGAAGAGTCCGCTCATCCAGGCCGCGCTCGCGCTCGCGCCGAAGCCGTGAGCCGGACGTGAAACGGGGCCCCGCTTCCGCTCGAGTGGCGGAGGCGAAGCCCCGGGGGCACTGCTCATGGCCTGTCGCGCCGGCTCAGCCCTGGTACTGGTGAACCGACATGATGGGGTAGCTCATGCTGCTGAAGCTGATGCGCTGCGAGCCATCCGAGTTCACGTTGTTGGAGCCGATGAACTGGGGCTTGCCGTCCTTCCAACCCGCGAACATCACCACGTGCTCGCCGCCGCCCACCTTCATGGACACCACGTCGCCGGGCTTCGCGTCCTGGATGGACACGCGCTTGAAGTTCGGGTCCGCGTCCAGCTTGCGCTGCAGGCCCATCACGCTGTTGTCGTGCTGGCTGTTGGAAATCTGGCCCGCCTGCTCCAGACACGCGGAGACGAAGTTGGCGCAGTTGACGTTGTTGGGGACCCAGTCCTCCATGTCCGCGCCTACGCCGCTGCCTTCCATCTTCAGCGAGCCCGCGTTCTTGTTCAGGTGCGAGCGCGCGATGTCGAACGGGCTGCCCTTCGGGCCCTTCACGCCGTCACCCGAGTTCGTCGGGCCGGAGGGACCGTCCACGCCGCCCGTGAGGTTCGGACCCGTGCGGCCCGAGGGCCCGTCGAAGCCGTCCGTGGCGCCAGGGAGCTTGAGCGTGTCACCCGCGTAGATGAGGTCCACGTTCTTGATTTGAGGATTCGCCTTCTGCAGGGCGTCGACGCTGGTGCCGTAGCGCTTGGCGAGCGCGGACAGGGTGTCGCCGGACTGGATGCGGTAGCTCATGGAACGAGGGCTCCGTGGACGTGGGCTCGCGGCTGGGCGAGGAGTTTCAGGTACGACTTGCACCTATTCTCGGAGGTTGAGACCCCGAGTTGCTTGGCGGCGCGTATTTCCCCCGGGCTTTCGGTGAGATCAACAAGTCTCGCGCACTTGCACGAGGGCCGAGTCACCAGGAGTCGGAGTCCTTCTCTCGGGGAGTAGGAGTTTTCGCGCTGCCTCCTACCGGACGGACGGCCCCAGGCCGCGCCAAGGTTCTTGAACCGGGTGGGTGGGTCCGCGCATGGTGCCGGCGTGAGCACCTCCATCCCCCACCCTGACTTCGCGGTCGAGCGGTTCTCCCGGTGTCCGGACGCGCGCTTCCAGCCAGCGCCCGCGGACGGTGTGTTGCCGGAGGGCTTCTTCACCACCACGAACCTGCCCACCTACGTGCGCCTCGGCGGTGAGTGGCGCATGCCGCGCGAGCCGCGCATGGACGGCGCGCTCGTGCTGGACGAGCAGGGCGTGCTGTGGATTCGCGAGGGCCGCCGCGTCCGCGCCGGAGAGCGCGTGGTGGTGGGGCACGCGGAGGACGGCTCCGAGGGCGTCTACGTGAATACGGCGTACCTGGGCGGCGGCGGCGAGGGTGAGTTCAAGTTCATGACGAGCGAGGTGTCTCGCGAGAAGCCCATCGACTACGCGCAGATGGCGCGGCTGTTGGTGGAGGAGCGCGAGCGCGGCGGCTATCCGGTGTGGGTGACGGGGCCGGCGCTGGTGCATTCGCGGGCGCGCGCGGACATGACGTGGTTCATCGACAACGGCTTCGTGGGCGCGCTGCTGGCGGGCAACGCCGTGGCGGTGCATGACATCGAGGCGTCCATCTTCGGCACCACCCTGGGCATGAGCGGCACCGGCGAGGCCACGTCTGGAGGCCACGGTCTGCACATGCGCGCCATCAACAAGGTGCGCGCGGCGGGCTCCATCGCGAAGGCGGTGGAGGCGGGCGTGATTACCAACGGCATCATGCACGCGTGTGTCACGCACCAGGTGCCCTTCGTCCTGACGGGCTCCATCCGTGATGACGGTCCGCTGCCGGACGTGGTGACGGACAACGTGGCGGGGCAGGACGCCATGCGCCGTCACGCGGTGAAGGCCACCATGGCGGTGATGGTCGCCACCGCGCTGCATGCCATCGCCACCGGCAACATGCTGCCCGCGTTCGTCACGGAAAAGGACGGCTCGCTGCGGGAGCTGGCCACCATCTGCGTGGACTCGTCCGAGTTCGTGGTCAGCAAGCTGAAGGACCGGGGCACGCACCAGGCCTTCGGCGTGGTGACCAACGCCCAGGACTTCATGCACATCCTGCGGCTGTACGTGGAGCGCGAGCTGTCCGCCCGGGCCCAGGCCCCGAAGGGCACCTGAGCCGCGAGCCTGTCACCCGCTCACTGGCAGAGCGCGGCCTCGATGGAAATACAGCGCTGGCCCAGGCAGCGGCTTCCGGTGTCACATGTGGAGGACAGCCGTCCGCAGGGCTCTCCCTCACGAGCGATGGGCAGGCAGAGCAGGCCCGACTCAGTCACGGCGCAGGCGTGGCCTTGGGGGCAGATCAGGTTCTCGTAGTCACAAGCCTCTCCTGGTGCCACGGCCTTCACGCAGACGCCCAAGCGGCCCACCTCGAGGCGCGCGTCCTTGCACAACAGTCCCTCCGCGCACTCGCTGTCCAGGCGGCACTCCTGACGCTCCTCGCGGCGTGGCCGGCACAGCCCCAGGTCGTCGGGGTTCGCGTCGCAGAAGAGCTCTCGCTGGCACACGTCGACGTGGAGCCCGGTGGTCCCGTCACGGGTCGGCGCGGTGCAGGCCGAGCCTTCCTTCGCGTGGCGGACGCATTTGTTGTCGCTGCACACCAGGGAGGGGCCGCACGGGTAGTAGCCCTGGTTCTCGCAGATGTCTCCCTCCGAGCCCACCCGCTTGCACGTCTTGTAGCCATTCCAGTCGCACCAGAGGCCCTCCGCGCATGGCAGGGTAGAGGTGCCTCCCGCCTCTTGGACGACACACGAGGCGCCTTCCTCCAAGGGGCGTAGACAGGTCCAGGGCAGGCCTACGAGCACGAGCCCTGGTTCGCACGGGGTTCGCTGGGGAATCACGGAACCCTCCGTGCCTCGTGCCTGGCACACACCCGCGCAGGCGTTCTCCGACACGTGGCCGCAGTAGCCCTGTTCGCCACATTCGAGATTGCTCTGACAGCTCTCGGATGAAGCCGAAGCCACGAGCACCCGGCAGGTCGCGTCGTACTCGATGCCGAACCGCCACGAGTCATCGGACAGCGCGGGCGTGTCACAGCTTCCTCCCCGGATGGAGTCCAGACAGCGCCGGGCCGCGCCTTCGTCGAAGCGGAGCTGGCCGTTGCGCAGCGACTCGTCGTAGCGCGTCCCCAGCCCCAGGTAGGCGTCGCGTCCCCAGCGGCGCATGTCCTCTTCACACGCGCTCGCGCGGGCGTACTCGCCGCAGCGCTCGGCCCGAGCACAGAGCGCCTGGACGACCTCGCCGCCGAAGTCCTCCTTCTTCACCGCGTCCTCGCCGCCGCAGGCCCAGAGCCCCGCCAGCATCATCACCAGTGCCGCTTGTCGTCCATGCATCGCGCGTCCGCCCATCCGTGGCCTGAAAAGGGCCCTGACCCGGCGTGCCCTCCATGGGCATACGGACCCGACCTTCGCCACGGGCCGATGATGTCTCGCTTTCGGTGCGAGGCGCGAGGGCTACCGCGTCGCGAGCCGCCCCTCGGTGTCGATGAGGAACACCCCGCCCTCCGTCGCGACGCGCACGCCCCGCCGCTCCTCCTCGATGTGCAGCACCGGTCCGGCGACGGTCCACACCCGGTGGGTGCCGAGCTCCATCACGCGCCCATCCTCCGTCCCCGCATGGCGCGAGGTCAGCACCGTGTAGGTCGCATCCGGGGGCAGGGTCCGTGTGAGTGCGTCCAGTCGCTCGACGTACTCGGCCTCGCTCGCGTCCTCGGCGTCGGGCAGTGCGTGCCAGCGCACGTCGAGCACGGGCTCCACCCGGAAGGACGCATCCAGCGAGACGATGCCCGCGTCGGTGGCCGCGAAGAGCCGGTCGCCCGCGACTTCCAGCGCGAGACAGAAGGGGCTCGGCAGCCCGTCCTCCGTGGAGACGCCGCGCACGGGCTTGCCGGAAGAATCAAGCACCTCCAGGCCGTCCTCCGTGCAGGCGACGACGTGGCCGGCGAAGCGCGCCAGCTCCAGCGGTCCTCCCGTCTCGGGAGCGGGAGAACCCAGGGCGACGGCGGCGGCGACGGTGAGGGCGGAGAGCATGACTCCCACCCTCAATGCGAACCCCGGGCCACCACGACTTCCCCAGGAGGAACGGACGGATGGCGCCGGAGGTGTCCTCCCCCGGCCACAGGTGCGGCCGGGGGACAGCAGGCTTCAGTGCGCCTGACTCAGTACGACTCCTCGGGGACGTCCATCAGGTCCAGCGTGCCGGCCTCCACCATGCGGGCGGCGTGCGCGAGGCCCGGGAGCACTTCCGCGCAGTACCAGCGCGCGCTGGCGAGCTTGCCCACGTAGAAGGCCCTGTCACCGGGGTTGCTCTTCATCCGCTCCAGCGCCACGCCCGCGTGACGCACCAGCAGCCAGCCGATGACGAGCTCCGCCACGCTCGCCAGCACGCGGTTGCCCTGCAGGCCCACGTGGTAGACGGACTCGCCCAGCTTGCCCATCAGTGTGCCGAGCATCGTCTCCAAATCACCGAGCGCCTTGCCCAGCGTGGTGCGCTCCGTCTGCAGCTCGCCGCCGCCCAGGTCGCCCTCGGCCGTCTCGCGCACCTGCGACAAGAGGCCCTGCAGCGTCGCCCCTCCGTCCTTCGCCACCTTGCGCATGAGCAAGTCGAGCGCCTGGATGTGCGTGGTGCCCTCGTAGAGCGTGTCGATTTTCTGGTCCCGCAGGTACTGCTCCACCGGGTAGTCCTGCAGGTAGCCAGAGCCACCGTGGACCTGCAGCGCCACCGCGAGCAGCTCGAACGCCTTCTCCGAGCAGTAGCCCTTCACCAGCGGCAGCAGCATGTCGTTGAGCGTGTCCAGCTCTCCGGCCTCGGTGGCGCGGTGGCCGCCCTTCATCTCCACGCCGTCCTGCACGGACGCGGTGTAGAGACACAGCGCGCGCATGCCCTCGGCGTGCGCCTTCTGCGCCATCAGCATGCGGCGCACGTCCGGGTGCTGGAAGATGGGCACGCGCGGCGCCAGCTTGTTGCGCGCCTGGAGCAGGTCCGCCCCCTGGAGCCGGTCCTTCGAGAACGCCAGCGCGCGCTGGTAGCCCGCGGACAGCGTGGCCATGGACTTCACACCCACCGCCATGCGCGCCTGCTCGATGATGTAGAACATCTGCCGGATGCCGTCGTGGACCTCGCCCAGCAGGAGGCCGCGCGAGGGCTGGCCGTCGCCGAACGTCAGCTCGCACGTGACGGAGCCCTTCAGCCCCATCTTCTTCTCCAGCTTGGTGCACACCACGCCGTTGCGCTCACCCTGGCTGCCGTCCTCGTTCACCCAGAACTTGGGCACGACGAAGAGCGACAGGCCCTTGGTGCCCGGAGGCGCGCCTTCCGGCCGCGCCAGCACCATGTGGATGATGTTCTCGGACATGTCCGAGTCGCCGTTGGTGATGAAGCGCTTCACGCCCTCGATTTCCCACACGTCGCCGCCCACGGGACGCGCCTTGGTGCGCGCGGCGCCCACGTCGCTGCCGGCGTCCGGCTCGGTGAGCACCATGGTGCCGCCCCAGCGCTTCTCCAGCATGTGCGGCAGGAAGCGCTTCTTCTGCGAGTCCGTCCCCAGCCGGTCGATGATGCGCGCGAGCAGGTTGCCCAGCGTGTAGAAGGCCAGCGAGGCGTTGGCGCCCACCATCAGCTCGAACGCGGCCCAGCCCAGCGACGGCGGCGCGCCCATGCCACCCAGGTGCGGCGGCTGCTCCAAGAGGTGCATCCCCGCGTCGAAGAACGCCCCCATGGACTTCTTCAGCCCGGGAGGCAGCGTCACCTCGCCGTTCTCCAGCTTGGGCGGCGTGTGCTCGGCCTCGTCGAAGGAGGGCGCCAGCTCGTTCGCGCAGAGCACGGCGAACGCCTGCAACATCTGCCGGGCGGCCGTCTCGTCCAGGTCGCCAAAGGGCGCATGTCCCAGGGAGGTACGGCCGATGTCGAGGAACTCGAAGAGATTGAACTCGATATCGCGCAGGTTGGGGACGTAGTGGTTCGCGGACGACGACATCTCGGACTCCTCACGGGAACGAAAGCCCTGAGGGTAGCCGAGATTGATTTTCGAGTCAGCCCAGGTTGCCGGGCGCCACGGACGGTGAATGACGCGCGGTGCCGTGAACGCACGAAGGGCCCCCGGGGAACCGGCCCCAGAGGCCCTTCGCTCAGCGGTGTGTCACGTGTGACGGGGATTCAGCCCTTGAGCTGGAGCGAGGGCACCGCGCCCTCGCCGAGCACCAGGTGGACCTGGCCGACCTTGGCCGCGAGGTCCTTGTAGGCCTCCAGCTCCTTGAGGCGCACGAGCAGCGGGTTCTCCGCGAGCACCTTCGCCGTCTGGGCCATGGAGCGCGTGGCGGCCGTCTCCTCGCGGCGGGTGATGACGTTCGCCTCGGCCTCCTTCTGGGCCTGGATGACGCGGTTGAGCAGTTCCTTCATTTCACCCGGGAGCACGACGTCCTTGATGCCGAAGCGCAGCAGCTCCAGGCCCACCGACTCCGCGCGCTCCTTCACCTGCGCGAAGAGGTCCTCGGCCACGGCCTCACGCGAGGCGAGCAGCTCGTCCAGCGTGCGCGTGGCGACGGCCTCGCGGGCCGCCAACTGCATGGCGAGGTAGAGGATGTCATCCGGAGCGCGGGCGACGACGGCGAGCCGGCGGGCATCCGCCACGCGGAAGGCGGTGGAGAGGTTGAGCCGCAGCGTGACGCGGTCCTTGGTCATGACTTCCTGGCCGGTGACGTGGAGCAGGCGCTCGCGCAGGTCGATGACGGCGAGCTGGACCTTGCGGGCGACGGTCCACGCGGCGTGACGGCCGGCGGGCAGCACCGCGTCCAGGGTGCCGTCCACGTAGCGCAGCACGACGCTGCCCTCGGTGGCCGTGGCCTCCACGTAGTCGCTGGCGGGGACCTTGGCGCGCACGTCGTCCTGCAGTGGCGCGGTGGCCACGCCGGACGTGTCCAGGCGCTCGATGCTCACGGCGGAGGCAGCAGGGACGGAGTCGCGACTGGGGAGGCGCTCCACCGTCCACACCTGGTGCTGGCCACGGCCGAGCCACAGGGTGGGGCGGCCGCGGTGGTAGAGCATGGCGCGCTCGGTGGGACCCAGCTCGAGGACCTGGAGGTCCGACGGGGGCACGAGCGCGAGCAGCTCCGTGTCCAGGTTCGTCAGCGGCATGCCCGTGGCGACGCGGACGATGCGCACGTTGCGGAAGGGGTAGGTGAGCCGGTAGCGGCCCGGAACGAGGTAGCGCGTGGGCACCTCGTCGACGAGGACGAACGCCCGCTCGTGCTGCACGACATCGACACGCTGGAAGAAGCTCATCGCGCACCTCCTTTCCCCCGTGGGGGACTTGATGAAACCCGGGAGGCGAGGTGGCGCGAGGAAGCGCGCGTCCCGGGGGACTGCTGAAAAGTGGAAGCCCCGCCCTTCGCGGGTGGAGAGCGCTGACTGCGTGCCCGGCCTCGTCACCACATCCCGCGCTCGCGGGCCGGGCCGGGCGCGGACGACGACAGGACTTCCGTTGACGGCTCGGAAGGGGACTGTCGCCCTGGCGGACGGCGAGGCTTCGCGGTGGGGGAGGGTGGACGGGGTGGGCCAGCGCTCCTACCGGCTCGGGGTGGAGCTTCCTGGCGGAGCCGAGTTTTCAATTCGGTTCAGAACGAAGGAGTCGAACCTTCAACCTCAAGATTAAGAGTCTTGTGCTCTCCCATTGAGCTAGTTCTGAGAGTCCCCGTGAGGGGCCACTCAAATGGCTTTCGAGGCGGCCGGCCTGACGCAACCAATGTGAGGGAGACACCGCGGACGATGGACCCGGGAACACCCTGACCGGCACGTGAGCGCAGAGCGCCCCGGTCCAGCCTTCAGGAGCCCAGGGACAGACCCGTGACACCTCTAGAGATGCGTCGGGGGCGAGGGACGCCACCGTGGCACGGAGGCTGACAACGGATGATTCGCCGAAGCGCGGGACGTGGGTCACCGCGCCCGGGCGAAAGGATTGATTCGTTGCGCAAGCGCGGGACGTTCGTCACCGCGCCTGGGAGGAGGGGCTACTCCACCGAGCCTGGCTGCGCCGACTTCAGCGGCAGCGGCACGGAGGCCGTCTGGGATTGTGCCTGGGGCGCGAGGGACGGCTCGGGCTCCGTGGACTCGGAGGGATGCATCGGCTGGCAGCTCGGGGGCTCGCTCTTCGTGTCCGTCTCGCTTGCCGTGGCCTGCTTCGCGGCGCTCTTGGAGGGCAGCGAGCACATGGTGCTTGTCGGTGTCGCCACGATGGGCTTCGCCACGCGGGGATTGCTCGGCGTCGCGGAGTCACCTCGCGCGCGGGAGTCACCTCGCGAGTTGGAGTCGCTGCGCGTGTCCGCCTTGCCTTCGCTCGTGGAGGTGGACGTGGCCGTCGCCACCGCGGACGGGGTCGGCCGCTTCGCCGCTTCTCCGAGCGCGTTCGCCAGCCGTCCGTTGCTCTCGTGCATCTGGTCCCGCGCCCGGTCCAGGCTGGCCTGCGCGTGCTCGCGCTGCGCATCCATGCTGCCCTGGAGTCGCTCGCGCTCCTTCACCAACGCCGCCTGGGCCTCGTCACGCTGGGCATCCAGCTTCGTCCGATACGACTCGCGCTCCTGCTCCTGGTTGGCGCGCAGGCTGTCGCGCTCCTTCGAGACATCACTCAGGCGCTGCTCCAACTCCCCCTTCTCCGCCGAGAGCATCTTCTCCGTGGTGACCATGCACGCCTCGAGCACCTTCTCGTCTGGCTCGCGCGTGGGCAGCGGCTCACCGCGATTCCAGGCCACCATCGCGCTGCTCTGCCAGCGGTAGTCCGCGTGCATCACGCACTCCTGCACCAATCGTGTCACACGGTCCGCTGACCACTCCGGCTTCGGCCGCGCGCAGGGACCCACCTCTTCCTTGAAGCTGGAGGGAAAGGTGCGGACCTGCTTCACCCAGCAACCGTCCCGCTGCTCCACCTTCACCGACGCGCACCCGCTCACCGCCACCGCGAGCACCACCGCAGCCACACGCTTCATGACGCCCCCGCCTTCCATCCCGCCCGCCGGCCCGTGCTTCACCTCTTCGCCACTCGAAGGCACGGTAGGAACGATGGAAGGCCTCGCCCATTCGGCGGAGCCCTCTCGCGCAAGGCGCCTGTTCTCGACTCAACGGACCCGGGCAGACAGGCGAGCATGCTTCGACCCACCCCGTGTGCGCCGCTCAACGCTCGCACCATCCGAAGAGGGTGAGCGGCCGAGCATGCGCTCCACCGCCCACCACGCGCCTCGTGCTGCTCAGGGAATCAGGCTTCGCGTGTGCTCCAGCAGCTCCGGTCCGCCCGGCGCGCCGTGGCCCGGGATGATGACGCGGGTCTCTGGGAAGCGCTCACGCGTGCGCTCCAGGCTCGCGGGCCAGGCCGCGAGGTCCGCGTCCTCCACGTTGCCCAGGTCCTTCGCCGCTCCATCCTTCACGAAGCAGCCACCGAACAACACACCGCTGTCCCGATGCCACACGAGGAGGTTGTCGCGAGCATGCCCCGCACCAGGGAAGAACAGCTCCACCGGCCCCAGCGTGCGCGCTCCCGAGAAACTCTCCGTGGGCACGGGCCGTCCATGCTCCGTCGCGAGCTTCACCGTGTCCTCCAGCCCGTACACCGGAATGTTCCGCGCCACGAGCACCGGGATGCCCGCGGTCCGGTCGACGTGGAAGTGCGTGGACACCGCCGCGCGCACGGGCTTGCGCAGCGTCTCCTTCGCCCAGGTGAGCAGGTGCTCCGTCTGTGCCGGACTCCAGCCCGTGTCGACCAGCAGCGACTCCGCGCCGTCCTCGATGACCAATCCGTTCGCGGGGTAGCGGCCGAAGTCCGGGCCCGACAGCGTCGTGTGGACCCAGACACCCGGAGCGATGCGGCGCACGGAGATGTCCTCCGTGAGCGTGTACTCACTCGGGCCCGTGTCGGGTGTTGCCACCGTGGAGGCGGGGCGCCCGGGTGTCGAGGTACAGGCCGGAGCGAGCATCAGCACGGGCGCGAGGACGAGGGCGCGAAGCCGTTGTGAGGTCATGACGTGGGCTGCTGAACTCGTGCGGAAGAGGGGGCGATTCATGAGGGCTCGCCACCGAGGATGACCGTGCACTGGCCCGTGACGACCTGGGGGCGCTCATCCACCCACTGCCAGACGCGGCTGTAGCGAAGCCGCGCTTCGAACTCGGTGCCGTCGTGGGTTCCCTTCACGGAGGCGCTGACGATGACCACCGCGCCCGCCGAGAGGTAGCGGATGATGGGCGCCGACACGTCCAGCCGCGTCAGGCGCAGCGCGCGCGAGCGATGCGCCGCCAGGTCCGCTTCCTTGTCGAACACCTGTCCGGTGTGGTTGACGAAGACGAGGTCGTCGGAGATGAGCGCGTCGAGCGCGGCGACGTCACCCCGGAGCATTGCCTGCCGCAGCGACTCCTCGGCGGCGAGGAGGTCTTCTTCCGTCATCATCCGTGGCGCTCCCTTGGCTCGATGCCAGTCACGGTGGAGTCTGTAGCGTCGCGAGTCCGCCTTGGCCACCTACTCGGGGTGCGCCACTTCCATCGCGACGACGCTACCCCCGCTCCACGTCCCACCAACCGAACCACATCGTCCGCTCCTCGGTGAGCTGCACCCAACCCGGGGCATGCACGTAGTCGCGCGGTTGCAGCCCCGCTTCCACGACGGCGCGAGCCGTGTCCTCGAAGGAATACAGATGCAGCGTCACCGCCGGGCCCGCCGTCTGGACCTCGTGCGTGGCGGTTTCATGTCCCTCGAAGCCGGGCCGTTGCTCCAGCACCGTGAACAACATCCGACCACCGGGCGCCAACGTCGCGGCGAGATGGCTCAGCACGCGCGGCAGGTCGTCACAGAAGTCGAGGCAACCGATGGCCAGCACCACCTGGAAGCGTCCCCACTCCTCGGGGAAGGGGCGGTGATAGCTGTGCACGTGCCACGCGCCCTCGGGCCGGGCCTGTCGCGCCAGCTCCAGCATCTCCGGGGACAGGTCGACTCCCACCACGTCGATGGAGGCGTCCAGGCCCCGCGTATGGAGCCCCGGCCCGCACCCCACGTCCAGCACTCGACACCCCGGAGTCACCGCTTCCGCGAGGAAGCGCTCCACGCGGTCCTCATATCGGTGAAGCACGGGGAAGAGCGCCTCATAGGCCGAGGCAATCTCCCCATACACCTGCTTCACATCCTCTTCCTGAGCATCCCGCGACATGGCGCCGCAGCCTATGCACGAGGAGGGCCCAGGTGGCGTGGAACACACGCGGACACTCCGTGCGGTGAGCGTCCTGGGATGAACGCTGGAGCCTCCGCCGTGGCGTCACTTGTTCCGGGGAGCACCACAGTCCGGGCAGAACTTCGCGCTCTCCGGCACCTCCAGGCCACACGTCCCGCAGCTCACCTTCCGGGCCGCGAGGGGCTTGCCGCACTCCATGCAGAACTTCCCGCCGTCCACCTTGGCGGCGCAGTGCGGACACGTCGCCAGCCGCGTCTCCTTCATGTCCAGCGTCGCGACGTGGTCCACCGTGCGCGCCTTCTCTCGCGCCTGCTCCACCGCCACGTGCGCCTGGATGGAGGCCGCCTCTTCCGCCAAATCGGGAGCGCACGCCTCGCACAGTCCGCGCCCCTCGTTCCAGCACGAGCGCGGACACACCCACTTGCCGCACCGGGTGCAGTTCTTGAAGTGCTGCTTCCCCGCGTCCACGGCCTCCGCGTAGGCCTCATCCCAGCCCTGGCCGCGCAGCGCGTCCTTCAGGTGCGTGCCCGCGTGCGCCGCGCGTCCAATCGTCCCGCCGAAGAACGAGCCCGCAGCGCGCAAGAGGCCCGTGGCCACGCCTACCTTGCTCGCGATGAACGGCGACATGTGCCCGTTGCCGCACTTGTCGCAGAAGAACTCGAACTGGAACCCGTAGTCGTTCGAGCGGTCCGTGTAGTTCCGGGTGAACTGAATCATCGCCATGTCGTGCGTGCTCCCTGCCGCAACACGCCGTCACGCTATCACGGATGCAACAGGGCCTCGCCCGGATGACGAGGCCCTCGGACGTCCGGGTGGCTCAGTCCTCCACCTGCCGGAACACCGCCATCGCGCGGCCCACCAGCTCGAACTTCCCCCGAGGCGTGACTTTCTCCGCGCCCCGGGTGTCGTCCGCCGTGTACAGCGCCAGCTCCCACCGCTGGCCCGTCACCACCGCGGGCACGGTGAAGGACACCGGCTCATGGTGCGCGTTGAGCAACACCAGCACCGCGTCGCCGATGATGCGCTGGCCGCGCTCGTCCGGCGTGGGGATGGCGTCGCCTCCCAGGAGGAACGCCAGCGAGCGCACGAAGGGCTTCTTCCAGTCCTCCGCGCCCATCTCCGTCCCATCCGGACGGAACCACGCCAGGTCCTTGTGCTCGGAGTCCCACAGGTGCGCGCCCTTGAAGTAGCGCCGCCGCTGCAACACCGGCTGCCGGTGTCGGAAGTGGATGAGCTTCCGGGTGAACTCCAGGAGCTTCTCCCTCCGGGCATCCAGCTTCCAGTCCACCCACGACAGCTCGTTGTCCTGGCAGTACGCGTTGTTGTTGCCCCGCTGCGTGCGCCCCATCTCGTCGCCCGCGACAATCATCGGGACACCCGTGGACAGGAACAGCGAGGCCAGGAGGTTGCGCTTCTGCCGCTCGCGCAAGGCGACGACGCCTGCGTCCTCCGTCTCGCCCTCCACGCCGCAGTTCCACGACTGGTTGTCGTCCGCTCCGTCGCGGTTGTGCTCGCCGTTCGCCTCGTTGTGCTTGTGGCTGTACGTCACCAAATCGTGAAGCGTGAAGCCGTCGTGCGCCGTCACGAAGTTGATGCTCGCCTGCGGCTTGCGCCGCGCCTCCGCGTACAGGTCCGAGTTCCCCGTCAGCCGGTAGCCCACCTCGCCCGCGAGGTTCTCGTCCCCCTTCCAGTAGCGGCGCAGCGCGTCCCGGTACTTGCCATTCCACTCGCGCCACGGCGCGGGGAAGCCGCCCACCTGGTAGCCGCCGAGCCCCACGTCCCACGGCTCCGCGATGAGCTTCACCCGGCTGAGCACCGGGTCCTGCTGAAGAATCTGGAACAGCGCCGCCCTCGGGTCGAACCCGCCTTCGCCCGTGCGCCCGAGCACCGTGGCCAGGTCGAAGCGGAACCCGTCCACATGCATCTCGTTCACCCAGTAGCGCAGGCTGTCGATGATGAGCCGCGCCGCGTTCGGGTTCGACGCGTTGACGCTGCTGCCGCACCCGGTGAAGTCCAGGTAGTAGCGCGCGTCCGGCATCAGCCAGTAGTAGCTCGCGTTGTCGATGCCCTTCAGCGACAGCGTGGGCCCCAGGTGGTTGCCTTCACAGGTGTGGTTGTAGACGACGTCGAGGATGACCTCGAGCCCCGCCGCGTGCAGCGCACGCACCATCGCCTTGAACTCGGCCACCGCGGCGCCCGGCGTCTTGCGGCTGGCGTAGTACTGCTCGGGCGCGAAGAAGCCGAGCGTGTTGTAGCCCCAGAAGTTGGACAGCTTCTTGTCGTTGAGGAACGAGTCGTCCGCGAACGCGTGCACGGGCAACAGCTCCACCGACGTGACGCCCAGCTTCTGGAGGTGCTCGATGATGGGCGGCGAGGCGAGCCCCGCGTAGGTGCCGCGCAGGTGCTCGGGCACTTCGGGGTGTCGCATGGTGAGGCCGCGTACGTGGGCCTCGTAGATGACCGTCTTGCGCCAGGGGATTTCCGGCCGGCGGTCATTGCCCCAGTCGAAATAGTCGCTCACCACCACGCCCTTGGGTACCCCCGCCGCGCTGTCGCGCTCGTCGCGCGCCAGGTCCTGCTGGGGGTTGCCGAGCGGGTAGCCGAACACCGGCTGCTTCCAGTCCACGTCGCCGTGCAGGGCCTTGGCGTACGGGTCCACCAAGAGCTTGTGCGGATTGCAGCGGTGCCCCTTCGACGGCTCGTAGGGGCCATGGACGCGCAGGCCGTACAGCGTCCCGGGCTCCAGGCCCGGCACGTAGCCGTGGTGGACGAAGTCCGTCGCCTCCGGCAGCGGGAAACGTTCGATTTCCTTCGTTGGATTCGCGGGGTCGAAGAGACAGACCTCGATGCGCGTGGCCACCTGGGAGAAGACGGCGAAGTTCACTCCCGTGCCGTCGAAGGTGGCACCACGCGGCCAGGGTTTCCCCGGCCAGACCTCCCTGCTCATGCGGGCTCTCGATTCCTCTCAAGGATATGGCCCGCTGAATGTGGGATGGCCCCCGCGTACCGGCAACCGTCAAGCAGCGACTGCGTGGTCCAGTGAGCGCCACGTCCCCAACGCCCAGTCCTCCTCCTCCGGGTCGTCGAAGCTCACCACGCACAGCGCCCGGTGCCTCCCCGAACTGCACACCGCCGTCAGCCGGCACTCGCCCGGCTCCATGTGCAGCGAGGCGCGGCCGCTCACCCGCTCGCCCCGGTACTCCAGCTCCATGGCCCGGCGCTCCGCCGTGGTGGGAGCCAGACTGTCCTCCGTCGCGTCCTCCAGGGGAACGAAGCGCACGCTGCGCCGATGGTCCCTGGCCACCCAGGTGCCGTCCTCCAGGTGCGCCTCCGCCAGCGAGCCCGGGATTCGAATCTCCCAGCCCGCCGGCAGCGCCACCTGCACCGCGCCCCGCCGGTAGCCGATGGACGGCCCCCTCGCCGCGTGGAACGCCGCGTGCCGGTGGACGAGCTCCGCGAGCGTTCCACCCACGCCCAGGTAGCCGAGCACCTCGCGCCACTCGCGCCACGGGTACGCCAGCTCCGGGTCCTCGCGCCACGCCAGCTCCAGCGCGCGCGCCACCTCGCGCAAGAGCCGGCGCTCTTCGTCCAGCAGCGGCGGACGCCACACGACTTCCGTCCACAGCCGGCACAGGGCCCGGCCCAGCCGCGCGTGCGCGCCCACGCCCTGCTTCCACCAGGGAAACACATCCATGCCCAGCCGAGGGTCCTCGTACACGCGCCGCATCCACCGCTCGTCCCGAGGGCCCAGCGGCGTCAGGAGCGCGCCGGGATACTCGAAGGTGTGGCCGAAGCGCATCGACATCGCGAAGCCCGACTCACCCCGGCTGCGCAGCCGCAGCACCTGTCCCACGGACTCCTGGAGCCACGCGAGCATGTGTACTTCCACCGGGCCCGCGTCGTCCGTGTGGAAGTAGCCCGTGGGGTCTCCCACGCCCATCGCCTCGTCGGCCTCCGCCCAGTGCAGGTCCAGCGATTGACCCATCGCCTTGAGCAAGTCACAGAGGAAGACGTGGTAGCCCGGGCCCACCGCCGTCGTCTCCGCGGAGATGACGACGCGCGCGCCGCTGGCCGCGAGGATGGAGACTTCGCCCGCCGCTGGATGCAATCGCAGTCGCAGCATCGGCGCGCCGTGGGGGCCGGTGCTCAGATGACTGCTCTCCAGCCATTCTTTCGCGTTCCCCTGAAACCATTGCTCCACCTGCTGCAACCAGGAGCGCGCGTTCTCGGATGACGGCGTGAAGGGCACATCCCCTCCACGCCGGCCGGCCAGCAGCAACTTCACACTCATCACGCCTCTCTCGGGTTGGGACGACGGTTCATCCGGGGACAGGGCATGTCTCCGCGTCTTGTCAGGAAAGCGCGCTTCGCCTTGAAGGTGCCACCGACCCCGGGTGCCTGCCGGCCCGTGCTCCACGTCGCGCGGAGTCACGAGCGAGAGGACTTTCGCTCGTCCGCCTGCCTGCCCTTGCCGCAATGACTTGCAGTGACGTGAGGCTTTCGTGACCCGGAGGCATCAGGCCACGGAAGTTGAAGAGAGGTTCAGTTCTGGGTGGCGGCGGCGGGCGCGTCCTTGCGCGCGTTGGCGGCGACCTTCTCCGCGATGCGAGCCCAGGAGGTGTGCTGGCGCACGGACTCGAGCGACGGCTCGGTGGTCAGCGACGTGGTGGCGGCGAAGCCCTGGTCGGCGGCGCGCTCCAGCCAGATGATGGCTTCGTCCTGGCTGCCGGCGCGCGCGGCGATGACACCGGCGTAGTAGAGCGCGTCGGGGTGGCGGAAGCCGTCGGCCCAGGCCTTGCGGTAGAGGAAGAGCGCGTCCTCGTAGCGGCCGTCCTCCAGCAGCTTGTCGGCATCGGCGCCCAGCCGGCGCGCCTCGCTGGCGTCGGGCGGCACGGGGCGGGGGACGGGCCCGGAGGGGTTGCTCGGGTCGTTGGTGTGGGTGGTGGCGCAGGCGGTGAGGTGAAGAACGGCGAGGACCGTGAGGAGACGGCGCATGGCGGAGGGCTCCGGTTTGAGAAGGTTTCGGGCGGGGACGCTGCCAATACCTGGCCAACCATTCAAGCAGGGGCTTGCTGCTCGGAGCAGGGACGGCGTCCACGTTGAGGGAAAGGAGGCCGTCATGAGCAAGAAAGACGTGCTGCACATTCCGCCCGATGCCCTTCCCACCATCCCCAAGCGCGAGGCGGGAACCGAGGACGAGTCCTCACCGCGCCGCGCACCTCCGACGTTGGACCCGGGCACTGGGCCCGGAGGCACCCCCGGGGCGGATGAGGATCCGCTCATCATCGAGCCGCAGATGAACCCCGGCCGCTATCCCGGGACGAGCGTGACCTGAACGTCATGAGGTGGAGTGCGCGAGGCCCGCGTCCGAAAGGGCGCGGGCCTTTTGCTGTTGGACGTCTCCGAGCCAGTGCCGCTCGCCAGAAATGGTGATGCCCGCGCCGGTCGGGGCGCGGGCATCGGGTGCGCTCGATTCAGCGCGGGGCTACTGCTTGCGGCCGGACTCCGGCTCGCGGGGCGCGCTGGTGTCGGGCGCGTACGGGTCCTCGCGGTCGCTGGAGTCAGGCGTCAGGTCTCCATCCCCGCTCGTGCCGGGGTCGACGGCGGTGTCATCCGCGGGGTCCAGCGTGCCCGAGCCACCCGTGCCCGGGTCCAGCGTCGGGTCCTGACCCGTGGGCGGGCTCAGCGTCGGGTCCTGCCCGGAGGGCGGACTCGTGGACGGGTCATCCACGCCCGTGCCGCCCGTGCCCGGGTCCACGGAGGGGTCCGTGGCTGGCGGTGGACTCATCGTCGGGTCATCCATGCCCGTGCCGCCCGTGCCGGGGTCCGGCGTGGTGCCCGCGGGTGGCGTCGTCGTCTCGCTGCCCGTCGTGGTGCCCGTGTCCGTCGTCGGGGCCGTCGTGTCGTCGCGCTTCGCGCTCGAGTCGGACTTGCAGGCGGTACCAAACACGAGAGCGCCGGCGGCGAGCGAACCCAGGACGAGCTTCGTCTTCAGGAACTTCTTCATGGTGGTTCTCCCACTGGAAAGGTTGGGTTGGTGGTGTGGCTGGCTGCTGCTGGTCGAGAACGTGAGCAGCCAAATCGCGACCTGCAGCGGACGCCCCTCCGGCTGCCTGCTCCCCGGGCAAAGGCAGGAAGCAGCACGTGGGGACCTTGTCCGCGCGCGATTGTCTTTCAGCCGTCTTTGTTCGGGCCCACCAGCCGGGGTTGGTCATCCCCGCGAGTGCCCTGGGAACGGCGGCGCAGGGACTCGCGCCACCCCGGCGTCAGCAGCGGACACTCCGCCAGCGCGGCGGCGTCCTCCCGCCGGTGCTCATGCATCGCCAGGTTGGCGAACGCGACGGTGAACGCGGGGAAGGGACGCTCCACCAACTCCAGCGCGTCGCCCGCACGGACCTTGCCTTCTTCCAGCACGCGGTAGTACCAACCCGTGCGTCCCGTCCGCTGGAGCAACAGCGCCAGTTCCTTGTGCCGCCAGCGCCGCGCGGGCTTCCAACAGGGCTGACGCGGCTGCGACACCTGCACGCGGGCGCCACCCACCCGCAGCACGTCGCCAATGCAGACGCTGTCCTCGGCGCCACCGGAGACGACCCAGTTCTCACCGAAGGCGCCCGGGCCCACGTCCTCACGCGCCAGTTGGGCGCGCCAGAAAGCGTGGTGCGAGGCGGGGTACGCGAGCACCGCCTTCTCCAGTCCCCCATGGACCCGCAGGTCCGCCTGACCATCTCCGGCCAGCCCCGTGCGCGACAGCCACACGGGCCCCAGCACGGGCTCCTTGTGGATGGCGCTGGTCCACGGCCGCTCCAGCGGGTCCACGGCACCCGGCGTGCCGAACTCGCGGGGCATGCCCACGTGGAGCGAGAGGATGCGGGGGAGCTCGGTGTCCATCACTCGCGCGACAAAGCAGGCGCGCGAGGCGCTGTCCAGCGGTCCTGACTCGTGAAGGCCGCTCGTTCGACAAGAGGCGGGGGCCGCCCTGAAGGCCGCCCCCGCCTCGTCAACCTCGGGTCGCGTGTGGCGTCAGAAGGTTCCGCCGTCCATCACCGCGCCGCCCGCGGGCGGCTGGAACGTGTCGTCATCCGTGGTGCCCGGCACCACGCCCGAGCCACCCATGCCCGCGTCACCGTCGAGCGTGGGCGTGGTCCCCGGCGCGGACGTCGTCGTGTCCGGGGTCGTCGGGGTGGTGTCGCCCGGCGTCGTCGTGGTGGTGTCGCCCGGCGTCGTCGTGGTGCTGCTGCCGGGGTTCTGCTGTGGCGTGCTGGGCACCGTGCCCGGCGCAGTCTGCGTCGGGTCCATCATCGTCGGGTCCTGCGTTGTCGTGTCCGGAGTCGTCGTACTCCCGGAGCCGCCCGTCGCGGGCTGCCCCGAGGTATTCGGGTCCGTCTGGGCCACCATGACAGGTGCCTCCGTGGAACTGCACGCCGAGCCCAGTGCCAGGGTACCCGCCATGGCACCCGCCCACATCCACCGCCTCATGTGCTTCGCCATTGCCTCCTCCTTCCGTGGGTGTGCGTCACTTCAGCTCAAGGGGTGGCGTGCTCGGGGCCAGGTGCCCCCGCCGCCGCCCGTTCCTTCACTTCCGAATCCATTCGCGCCCGGTGCCGACGCCTCCGTCGCTCCGTCAGCACCAGCAGCAGCGCGGGAAAGGCCACCAGCATGACGAGTAGATTGGTGGCGAAGCCCATACTGGCCAGTGCCCCCACGGAGTTCAGGCCTGGATGCCTGGCCAGGAAGAGCGCGCCGAAGCCCATGGCGCTCGTCAGCAGGCCCCCTGCGATGGCCCGACCTGTCTCCGAGTAGACCTCCACGAAGTCGCTGCCCGGTGACGCCAGGCGTGTCAGCAGATGCACGCCCGCGTCCACCGTCGTCCCGATGAGCACGGGGATGATGAGGATGTTCAGATAGTTGAACTCCACCCCCACCAGCGGCATCAGGCCAATCAGCGCGAGCAGCGACACCACCGTGGGCAAGAGGCACAGCACCGCCATGCGCAGCCCGCCCAAGGTCATCCACATGGCGAGCAGCACCGCCAGCGTCGTGCCTCCGAGGATGAGCGGCGCCTCGTGCGTCACCATGTCCAGCAGGTCCGCCATCACCATGGCCTCACCCGCCGCGGACACGCGCCCCCCATCCAGCGTCGGGGCACCGCGCACCTCGCGCGCCAGGGCCCGCACGGCCTGCCCGTCCGACTGGTCCACCGCCGGGTACACCAGCACGAAGCTCCCGGGTGTCCCCTCGCGTCCCATGAACTGCTGACGCACGCTCGGCGGAAGGTCCTCGAGCGTGAAGGGCCGGGCCTCGCTCTGACGACGCAGTTCCACCAACTGCGTGCGCTGCTCGGGCGACAGGCGCTCTTCAGGGACGTTCTCGAGCAGGCGGTGGATGTCCTGGAGCACGGCCTGCTTGCGCGGCTGGTCCTGGGGCACGAGCGACGACAGCGAGGCCACGAAGTCGATGGTGGAGTCCTTGCCCCGCTCGCGCTGACGCCGGGCCAGGGCGGACGCCATCGCGTGTTCCTCTTGCGTGCTCTTCGTGAGGACGACGACCGGCGTCTGCGAATAGCCGATGATTTCGTTCACCTGCTTGTCGAGCACGAACGAGGGCAGGTCCTGGTCCTCGAGCGTCCCGAAGTTGTAGTCGAAGCGCACCCGAGGCACCTGCGTCAGCAGCCCCACCAACAGCACCGCCGAGACGCCGGTGATGACGTAGCGGTGCCGCACCAGCACGCGCCCGAAGGGGGACTCGCTCGGAGCGACGGCCGCCCGTTTGGGACGCCAGCCCCAGCGCGCCGTGAGTCCCAGCAGCGCGGGCAGCACCAGCACGTACGCGGCGATGAGCACCAGCATGCCGATGCCCGCGATGACGCCGAACTCCCGGAACGCGCGCAGCCGAGACGTCCCCAGCACGAAGAAGGTGAGCGCCGCCACCAACGCGGACACCAGGGCCGCGCCGCCGGTGTGCGTGAAGGACTCGCGCGTGGCCTCCTCGGAGGACTCGCCCTCCGTGCGCAGGTGCAGGTAGCGCCCCAACAGGTGGATGCCGTGCTCCACGCCCAGGCCGCCGAGGATGGCGCCCAGAAAGCCCGTCAAGAGATTGACCTGTCCATACAGCAGGGCCACCAGGCCGTACGTCCACGCGAGGCCCATGCCCACCGGTGTCAGCACGAGCCCCACCGCCAGCGCGCTGCGGAAGTGGAAGAGCAGGTAGAGCAGCATCAGCGCCATGGCCACGGCCGACGACACCGCGATGTCGCGGATGATCTGCTTCTGCTGGTCCAGCTTCTTCTGGAAGGTGCCGGTGATTTCCACCCGGAAGCCGGGGCCGTACCTGGACAGGTCCTGCGCGTCGAGCAGCCCGCGCACCTCGTCCACGATGCGGCGCGAGTAGGCGAGGTCCGCCGACGTCATCTCCGGCTTGACGAGCACGACGACGCGCCGGGCCTTCGCGTCCAGGTAGTAGTCGTCCTTCGCGGAGGACAGCTTCTGTCCCGCGGCGCCGCCGTACTTCGCCTCCAGGTCGGAGAAGTCGAGCGTCGGCTCGGGCTCGTCCACCAGCGGCACATAGAGAGGGTTGGCCTGCTGGCGCTCCCATTGGAGCCGCGCGGCGAGCCGACGGTGGACCTCTCGCAGGTCCTCTTCCGACAGGAAGTAGAGCGCCCTGTCGCGGAAGAAGGCGCCCGTGCGCTCCTTCTCCACGAAGCGCACGCCGGGCAGCGCCTGGAGCTTGGGTGCCAGGTCATCCGCGAAGCGGCGAAGCGACTCGGCGTCTCCTCCTTCGCCCACCACCGACACCCAGCCGAGTGCGCCGAAGCGCGTCTCCAACTCGTGCAGGTCCTGCACGCTCTCAAATGAGTTCGGAAGCAGGTCCACCAGGTTCGCGTTGAGCTTGAGGTTGCGAGCGAAGAAGCCCCCCACCGCCGCCAGGAGCAGCGCCAGGCCCAAGGCGAGAATGGGCCGCTGGTGACTGCGTGTTGCCAGGGCCCCGAGGCTCCGCTCCACGCGTCGCATCCAGCGGCGCTCACTCCGCGTCGATGTCGTCGTTGGCTCCGAGTCCATCTGTCACGGTGGCGTCCCGTCCCCAGGCTCCGGCCTCTGCCGGTAGCGTGGAGGGCGGCACGGCTTCCCCTCCCTTGGGTGTCCGCGTGAGCGGCCCCATGTGGTCGGGAACGTGGGGACTCGGCGCGGGGGATGCAGTGCTCGCCGACTGGCCGTCTGCCCCCCGGGAGGGCGGCGGACCCGCTGCTCACGTCCCTGATGCGCGACGCGCCCGGCCGTGCGCTCCACCCGTGGAAGCAGCCGGGCAGACAGCCGGGCGAGGGTCGTTGGGACTTGTTAGAGAAGGTCAGGTCATTCGGTGCCTTACATTCCGCCTTACGGCATAAACGCGTTGACTCCCTGGTTGGCGCATGCCCAAGGTGGGCCGGCCGTTGTTCGGCCCGCAAACAACACAGCAGGTGTCGCAACATGGGTGAGAAGCGTTGGTCGGAGCGGTTCGAGGGGGCGATGGGCCAACTCGCCGCACGCAGCCACCGGCGTCCGTATCAGGCACTGGTGGTGGCGTTGGTGCTCACGCTGCTGGGGGCCTGGTTCGCGAGGACCCTGACGCTCAGCGCGGACTTCGTGGGCCTGCTGCCCAAGGCGTTCCCCAGCGTCCAGGACATCGAGAAGCTGCGCAAGCGCTTCGGTGGCCAGGGCAACGTGGTGTTGGTGGGCATGGGCGCGGAGCCCGAGGTGCTCAAGCGCTTCGCGGACGACATGGCGCCGAAGCTCGCGGAGCTGTCGGAGATTCGCTACGTCAACTACCAACGGCCGAGCGAGTTCTTCGACAAGCACGCGCTGTACTACGTGGACCTGGATGACCTGAAGACCATCCAGGGCCGCATCGACGCGCGCATCGCCTGGGAGAAGGAGCAGGCCAACCCGCTGTTCGTCCGGCTGGATGACGCGCCGCCGCCGTCGGTGGACTTCGCCGACATCGAGCAGAAGTACACCGGCCGCGCCAATCAGCGGCTCTCCGGCCAGGGAGATTTGTACTACCTGGACACGACGGAGCGCGTGGTGGTGCTGATGGCGAAGCCCAAGGGCAGCGCCGCGGACCTGAACTACTCCAAGAAGGTCGTCACCCAGGTGGAGGACTTCCTGGCGAAGCAGGACCTGTCCAAGTACGGGCCGGGCTTCAAGACGGCGGTGACGGGCACGTTCAAGAAGAAGATCGACCAGCAGCGCGTCATCGTCAGTGATTTGGCGACCGCGTCCTCGCTGGCCATGGTGCTCTTGCTGGCGTACCTGGCGTTCCACTTCCGCAGCGCGCTGTCGGTGGGCTTCACCATGCTACCGGTGCTCGCGGGCCTGGGGTGGACGTACGGCTTCGTCGGGCTGGCGTACGGGCAGGTGAATCTCTTGACGGGCTTCCTGGCGGCGGTGCTCGGCGGTCTGGGTGTGGAGCACGGCATCCACCTGTTGGGGCGCTACGGGACGCTGCGTTCGGAGGGGATGACCTCCGAGGCGGCGGTGCACGAGTCCTTCCGGCACACGGGCTTCTCCGCGCTCATCGCGGCGCTGGTGGCGGCGCTGACGTTCTTGAGCCTGGCGCTGTCGGAGTTCAGGGCGTTCCGCGAGTTCGGCATCATCGCGGCGGTGGGCATGCTGGTGAGCATCTTCGCGTACGTGCTCATCCTGCCGGCGCTGCTCGGGGTGGCTTCGCGCTTTGGCTGGTCGCCGCGCGTGCACCAGGGTGGCACGGGGCCCATGGCGCTGTTGGGGCGGTGGCTGCCGCGTTCCTATCGAGGGGTGGCGGTGGTGATTGGCGTCGGAGTGCTGGCGCTCATCTCGCAGGCGTATCGCATCTCGTTCAACTACGACTCGCGCACGCTGGAGGACTACAAGCAGGCGTCGGCGGTGCTGGACCAGAAGGTGAACAACATCCTGGGCTACTCGCAGACGCCGGTGGTCGTGCTGACGGACTCGCAGGACATGGAGCGCGAGGTCGTCCGGCAGTTGGAGGCGCGCAAGGCGGCGCGGGGCAAGGACTCCACCATCGACTTCGTGGGGGCGCTGGAGGACCTGGTGCCTCGCCAGCAGGCGGAGAAGCGGGCGGTGCTGGAGGCCATCCACACGCGGCTGAACAAGCTGGACCCGGAGCGGCTGCCGGAGGACACGCGGGCGTCGCTGACGCGCGCGCTGAACATGTCGCAGGCGAGGCCCTTCACCCAGGCGGAGCTGCCGGCGAGCGTGCGGCACCAGTTCGAGAGCCTGGATGGGAGCACGGGTGGCGTGGTGCTGGTGTACGCGGGCGGCGGGGTGAGCCTGTCGGACGGCGAGGGCACGCGGCGCTTCTCCAAGGAAGTGCGCGGGCTGCACATGCCGGACGGCAGTCAGGTGTCGGCGGCGGGCGAGGCGCTCATCCTGGCGGACATCCTGGACATGGTGTCGCGCGAGGGCCCGCGGATTCTCGCGGCGGCGGTGCTCAGCGTGCTGGCGGCGATGTGGCTGACATTGGGGCGGCTGCGCACGGCGCTCATCTGCATGGTGCCCACGTTGCTGTCGGTGGCGGGGCTCGTGGGGTTGATGGCGCTCCTGGATTTGCAGTTCAACTACCTGAACATCATGGTGTTGCCGGTGTTGGTGGGCACCACGGTGGATGCGGGTGTGCATCTGGTGCAGCGGCTGGGTGAGCCGGGCGCGGACTTCATCTCCGTATATGGGGAGACGGGCCGGGCGATTACGGGCGGCCTCTTGACGAGCGCCATCGGCTTCGTGGCGTTGGTGCTGGCGAAGCACCCGGGGCTGAACTCGATTGGTGACCTGGCGAACCTGGGGTTCGGGTTGAACCTGGTCATCGTGCTGCTGGGGTTCCCGTCGCTGCTGTTGCTGGTGGAGCGGTGGCGTCGCAAGCACGGGGCCACGGCGGAGCAGCCGGAGCAGCCCGCGCCGGAAGCGTGATTCATGCGCGGCCGGGGCGCCGTGGTGGTGCCCTGGTCGGTGTCCGAGGAGGGCAGGGTATGAAGCGGAGCGGATGGTTCGCGGCGGTGACGGTGGCTGTGGCCCTGGCGGGCTGTGGCCATGGTGGGAAGAAGGAAGAGAAGAAGGGCGACACGCGCTGCGAGGAGTCGCGGAACCTCTCGTGCATCACTGGCACGGAGTGTTCCATGGACCGAGACCGTGGCTGTGAGGTCTGTCGCTGTTCGCCCGCGGATGCGCTGACTCCCACGGACAAGCGCCGGCCCACGGCGATGGAGCCGCAGCAGCGCTGGTAGGGCGGGGACGGGCTACACGAGGTGAGCGACTTCGACGTCCAGTCGCTTCACCTTCAGCTCTGTCAGGAGCCCATGCAGCTTGGGTGACATGAGCAGGAGCGGGTGAGGGCGCAGGATTCCGCTCCGCATCCCCACCAGTTGCCGTGTCCAGGTCAGGTCGCTTCCGTCGTAGTCGCCGCGCCGCAGCGAGAGCTCGGAGAGCACATTCAGGCCGACGACGTGGCCCTTGGGGCAGCGCTGCGCGTTGTCCTCATCGTGGTCGAAGGGGTCATTGCCCGTGAGTGTGGCGGGCAGGATGTCGACTGGGGGCGCTGTCACGATGAGCTGATGCCACTCCTTCACTGGCTCTGACCGCGCACCAGCTCGCCGGATGGGTCGGAAGTCCACGCCGGTGATTCCATGCTCCCGCCAGAGGTCGGCGAGCCGAGCGGAGATGACCCATTCGTGGGAGATGGTTCGAGCGAGGTCCACGCGCTGGGGAATCCGGCGCACGTCCAGGCTCAAGTCGGAGACCTGCCGCGCGCCCGCTCCACACAGCGTGCACGCGGTGGATTCATCGTATGCGGTGCCACACGCCTCTCCAGCCGGCTCGAAGACGGCCTCCAGTCCCAGCTTGAGCAACTCGGCGGACTTCAGTTCTCCCACGGAGTAGTGGCGAAGGATGCGCCAGCCCGCGAAGAACATCTGGCCTTGCTGACGCAGGGCGCGGTCAATCTCCCTGACGCGCGACACGCGGCCATCGTCGGTGGGGAGAGTGACCTTGCGCACCGTGCCACTCGGAAGCACAACGCCCTCGTCTTCGTGAAAGAGTCGCCATGCTTCCGTTTCCTCGACACGGAGTTCGATGGTTTCGCGCATGGTCAGGGCTGGAGTCCGATGAGCTGCGGGATGGGATACTGGGAGTAGACCTGGACCAGGAGGAGTTGAAGTTTCTCTGGAGGAGGCCGCTCCTGGCCATAGGCCCAGCGCTCTCGAAACGCCTGGGTGATGGCCTTGTGGTAGGCGGTTGGCAGTCGATAGGTCGCGCCTGATTTAGCACCGCCCAGGTACATCGGTATCAGGTGATGTTCCTGGAAGCCCGTGCTGCTCGGATAGCGTGCCTGAGCTTCCTTGAGACGCTGGGCATAGCGCTGACGAGCCTGCTGGACGACTTGATGGTTCGCCAGCCGGTGTGCCTGGAGCTGGCTCTGCTGTGGTGTCGGCGTCGGGGTGAGCAAGGGCGCGCGTCGCCACTGGCGTGCTCCAGGCCCCCGACGAAGCGGTGGCCTCATCCCCGCGTTCTCGCAGGAGGTGTCGGTCCGCGAAGCGCAGTATGAATCTGGCCGTTCGCTCTCGGCTTGGCCCGTGTCCACCTGCATGTCGTCTGGCAGGAAGGCCCCGGTGGTACCGTCGTCTGCCGTGACATGGAGGCTGCCCCAGTCGCGAAGGTTGACGGTGGCGGCACCACAGCCCAGTTGAAGCAGGACCAGGACACAACACCACAGGCTCAGATGCCAGGCAGGTGGAGCGCGCATCCATCCTCCATGTCGAGTTTGGGTCGGCCTCCCCATCTTCTTCCAAACTCGCGGGATGGGACGAAGTCAGCTCCGTGCGCCAGGCTCGAAGCGCAGTGGCAGGTGCGTGGGGCCGTGGACATGGAGCGCCTGACGCGGCTGCCAGGGCTCGTCGCTCGCGAGCCGGAAGTCGCGCAGCCGCTCCAAAAGGTCCGTGAGCGCCACCCGCGCCTCCATGCGGGAGAGCGCCGCACCCAGGCAGAAGTGGATGCCGTGCCCGAAGGCGAGGTGCGGATTGGGGTCCCTGCCAATATCGAACCGCTCCGGCTCACGGAACTGCTTCGGGTCCCGATTCGCGGAGCCAATCATCGGCAGCACGAACTTCCCCTCCGGAATCACCCGCCCGTGTAGCTCCACCGCACGCTTCGTCGAGCGGAACATCGACTGCGCCGGAGACCGGAACCGCAGCACCTCCTCGATGGCCAGGGGCAACAACCCCGGCTCCGCCTTCAGTCGCGCCAACTGGTCCGGGGACTCCATGAAACACAGCAGCGCGTTGTTGATGAGGTTGGTCGTCGTCTCCGTCCCCGCCGCCAGGAGCAACTGGAAGAACCCCAGAAGCTCCTTCGCGTCCAGCCGCTCCCCATCCACCTCCGCCTCGACCAGCCGGGTCAGCAGGTCATCCCGCGGCGCCCTCCTGCGTTCATCCAGGATGCCCGCCAGATAGGTCCGCATCTCGTCCCGCGCCGCCGCGTTCTCCTCCATCGCCCGCTTCGACTCGTCCCCACCCGCGATGGTGTAGCTGAGCTTCATGATGATGTCCCCCCACCGCAGGAACCGCGCCCGGTCCTCGACGGGAATCCCAATCATCTTCGCGATGACCATCGCCGGCAGCAGGCTGGAGTAGTCCGCCACCAAATCCAGCTCCCCACGCTCCACCGTCACATCCAGCAGCTCCCGGGACAGCTCCCGCACGTGCGGCTCCAGGTTGGCGATGGAGCGCGGCGTGAAGGCCCGCATGATGATGCCGCGCAGCTTCGTGTGCCGGGGCGGGTCCGAGAACAGCAGCCAGTCCGGCGTCGTCCCCGTCTCCGTCGTGACGACGGAGCTGAACGCGTCATGGTCCTGCAGCGCCCACTTCACGCTGTCGTAGTCGAAGAGAATCCACAGGTCCTCCCGTGGCTCGTGCAACAGCGGCGAGTCCGCGCGCAACTTCGCGTAGAGGGGAAAGGGATTGCGGCGCACGTCATCGGTGAAGAGCTCCAGCATTCCTTGGCGTCTCCGGGACGCCAGGGTAGGAACCCCAGGTTCCAGAGCGAAACCGTGCCGGACTGAACCGTCCAGCCGAGGACGCTAGGCCGCTCGTTCCGCGCGCCGTGCCGCCCACGCGGTGACGAAGTCCGCGAGGCCGCCCAACTGCCGGTCATTGAGCGTGCACTGCCACCGGGCCTGTCGCAGCGCGCGGTACGCCGCCGGAGCCTCCCAGCCGCGCGCCACCATCACCGCCAACCCCATCAACGGGCCCCGCCCCACACCGTGCTCGCAGTGCGCATAGAGGTGCCCACCCCGCTCCAGCCGGGGCAATGCCCACTCGACACCTTGCAGGAGCTGCTCCACCGACGGCGGATAGCGGTCCGTCACCGGCAGGTTCAACAACTCGATGCCCAGCGCTTCCAGCGCCTTCGCGTCGTCGACACTCTCGGCGCGCAAATCAATCACCGCGGTGATTCCTCGCGCCTTCAGCTCCGCGTAGCGCGACGGCGGCACCGAGCCACCCACGTGCAACCAGTCGCTCACGTGCGACACGTTGAGGCCGCGCCCCGGCAGCTTCGTGGTCCACTCCACGCAGCGCGCCACCGAGCGCAGCACCTGCTTGCGCACCCAGCCTCGCACGCCGGGCACATGGTGCACGTCCCGCAACAACGAAACGCTCACGGGTCTCCCTCGAGCGACACTTCCATCAACCCCGTCACCGGCGCCTTCCCCGCGCGCTCCAACACCGCCCGGTGCAGGTACGTCACGGGAGCGCCCACCACGGGCTTGATGAGCCCACCCAGCACGCCCAGCTCTTCCACGGGCGCGCTGCGCTGCAACAGCGACGTGGAGCGCAGCACCATCACCTTCGCCCCGTCGCCGCCGAAGACATCCACCGTCCAGACGCTCCGCTCCTTCGTGCCCTCGCGGCTGAGCGTGAAGGACTCCAGCTGGGTCGGCGTGCCACCCTCCGTCCACGAGTACACCGGACCGAACTCACCGTCCTGCCCCTCGCGCCCCAGCAACACCATCCGCTCCCCGCCCTCGCGCAGGGCCCGGAAGCGCACCCAGCGCCTGGCCAGCTTCGCCGGAGCAATGGTGGAGCGCGTGTGGTCCGCGTAGCCGCCACCGGCCTGCTCCAGCTCCGCGCTCTTGGGCGGCTGCACCTTCGCCTTCAGTGGGCTGAAGGCCAGCATCATCTCGTGCCGGTAGCGCGCGTTGCCCACTTCCACTTCCGAGCCTTCCGGCGAGCGGGGTGCCATGGGCGCCGCGTATTCCAGCACCACCCGCCCACCGTCCAGCGGCGCTTCCACCCGCGTCACGCCCTCCGCCGAACGCGCCGAGCACGTGCCCACGCGCAGCGTGCCGGTGGCCGCGTCGTAGCCCCACTCGCGCGAGCCCACCTTCTTCTGCGCCGTCCACGCGCGCTGGCCCGGCCGCAGCACCGTCGCGCGGCAGATGCCCGTGCGCGAGCCCGGACCGATGTTCGTCACCTGCAACTGCACCAGCACGAAGGTGCTGTCCTCCAGGTCCCCGATGAAGGTGAAGCTCTCCCCGTACGTGTCGCTCGGGGAGGCCGAGGGCTCCAGCGTCGCTCCCGCCGCCACGGTGGGCAGCGCGAGCGACAAGAGGAGACCCAGGACCCGGAGCCGCGCCTCACGCCGCATGGGGGCGCTGCTCCAGCAGCGCGTCCGGCGACGTCGTGTCGTTGAAGACGTAGTCGCGCTGCAGCGGCAGGTTCCACGCGAAGTACACCACGCCGCGCACCAGCCACCAGCCCAGCGTGTAGGCCAGTTGCGGATGCAGCGTCAGCAGCGCCACGCCGCCCGCGTTGAGCAGCGCGCTTGTCCCGCTCACCACCGCGTAGCGCATCATCTGCCGGCCCACCGCCGCCGTGCTGCGGAAGGTGAACACGCGGTTGATGGAGTAGTTCACCACCGCGCCCAACAGCGCGCCCAGCACCGTGGCCCACGCGGGCAACAGCCCCGCCCACTCCACCAGCGCCAGCACCACCGCGAAGTCCGCCACCGTGGCCACCGCGCCCGCCGCCGCGTTGAGGCCGACAATCGCCTTCTCCGAACGCGCCTCCTGCCGCTTGGGCGCCAGCGCCTTCACCAGATTCCGGAAGCGGGAGATGGCCGTCAGGTTGCTCATGATGGCGACGAAGACGAGCCCCACCACCGCCATCCAGTGCATGGGGTGCTTCTCCTGGGGCCAGAACACGGCCTCCAGAATCGGCGACAGCGCCGTGCCCGCGCCCAGGAAGAGCACCCGCTCCAGCCGCTGCATCGCGCCGTCACGCACGTTGACGCCCAGGCCCTCGCCCTTGGCGCGGACATACGGCACCAGCGACGAACCCAGCAGCGCACCCAGCGCCGGCAGCAGCACCCAGGTGTCCCGGTAGTACCAGGCAAGGCCCATCAACATGGCCGAGTCCACGTACCTGTCGAGCACCGAGTCCAGCGCCGCGCCCGCGGGGTTGGCCTCCTTGCGTGTACGGGCGATGCGCCCGTCCATGACGTCCAGGATGCCCGCGCCCAGGAACAGCCAGCCGCCCAGCGCGAAGCGGCCCGCCGCCACCGCCACGCCGGAGGAGATGCCGAGCAGGCCCGACAGCATGGACAGCGCGTTGGCCGGAAGGCCCGAGCGCAGAATCAGCGCCCACAACGGCTGGATGACCCAGAAGAAGTAGTGCCGGAGGAAGTAGCCGACGAACCCGGCGTTGCCCCGCTTGAGCGTCTCCTCGTCGCGAGGCACGCCCTTGAAGGCCACGCGGATACAGAAGATGAGCAGGCCTCCCAGGAAGTACACACAGGCGAGGATGGCCGGACCCAACGCGGTCCAGATGCGAGCCGAGGGGGACAGGTTTCCGGTCAACCAGGCGACCACGTTCTCAAGCACGGGTGTCCCCTCCAGGAGTCAGCGGCAGCGTGACGGTCATGGGTGCGCTCTTGCGCGAAAAGGCCAGCTCCACCGCCAGGAAGGCGGCGAGCGCGAACACGAGGCCCGCGAGCACATCCAGGATGTAGTGGTGCGTCAGATAGACAGCGGAGAAACCAACCAGCAAGGCGAACGCCCCCGTGGCCAGACGCCACTTCGGGCCATCCCGCCAGACGAAGAGCATCACCATGAAGGGATAGGAGGCGTGCAACGAGGGCATGGCCCCGAAGACGTTGGGATTGCGGGCGTAGAAGCCGGCGAAGTAGTTGATGCCCAACAGTGCGTCGAAGCGCGCCGTGCCCGCGGGACTGGGCAGTGCGGCGAGGTTCGCCGGGCCCGGGCCGTACTGAAGGATGTACCAGGGCGGAGCCGCCGGATAGAGCAGGTAGGTGACCATGCCCAGGGCGTTCACAAGCAGGAAGGCCCAGCACAGCTTCTCGAAGCGCGCGTCCTTCTTCACGAAGAAGAAGATGGCCATCAAGAAGACTTCGTAAAGGTAGGCCGCGTAGGCGAAGCCGCACAGCAGGTCCAACACGGCGTGCGAGCGGGTGCTCCACCACAGGGGCCAGTTGACACCCCCGGGGGCGGGGAACCACTGGCGCTCCCAGTCCCACAAGTCACCCGTGTGGATGCCGCCCCGAAGGAACAGCCAGAGTCCCTGGCTGTCCATCAGCATGCCGGTCAGCCATAGCGGGAACCCGCCGAAGAGGAAGCGCCGCGTGCGGGGGCCCGCCCAGGCCACCCCCACCAGCAGCACGTCCGCGACGACGTGGTCCCACCGGAGCCGACCGGTGGCCGTCACGAGCATCAAGTGGCCCACACCCAGCAGGGTGACGAGCCACGTGAAGGCCGGACTCTTAGCGAGCGAGCGGGAGGTCATCCCCGTAGTAGTCGAGTCCGAGGTGGGTGATGGGCTCTTCGCCCGCCACGACGCGCAGGGTGTTCTTCAGCTTGGTGAGCTGGATGAACAGGTCATGCTCGACGGGCAGGCCGGGCTGCGCCATGGGGCTCTTGAAGTAGAAGGACATCCACTCCTGGATGCCGCGCCACTCCAGCCGCTTGGCCAGGTCCAGGAACAGCGCGATGTCCAGCACCAGCGGCGCCGCCAGGATGGAGTCGCGGCAGAGGAAGTTGACCTTGATCTGCATCGGATAGCCGAGCCACCCGGTGATGTCGATGTTGTCCCAACCCTCCTTCGCGTCGCCGCGGGGCGGGTAGTAGTGGATGGACACCTTGTGCGAGTACTTGCTGTACAGCTCGGGGTACAGGTCCGGCTGCAGGATGGTGTCCAGCACGCTCGACTTGGTGACTTCCTTGGCCTTGAAGGCCGCGGGGTCGTCGAGCACCTCGCCATCGCGGTTGCCGAGGATGTTGGTGGAGAACCACCCCTCGAGGCCGAGCATGCGGGCCTTGAGCGCGGGGGCGATGACCGTCTTCATCATCGTCTGGCCGCTCTTGAGGTCACGGCCCGCGACGGGGATGCCCTCCAGCTTCGCCAGCTCCTGCAGCGCGGGCGTGTCCACGCTCGCGTTGGGCGTCGCGTTGGCGAACGGCACGCCTTCCTTGATGGCGGCGTACGTGTAGAGCGCGGTGGGGTTGATGTCCGTGCTGTTCTCGTCCAGCGCCTTCTCGAAGGCGGCCAGCGTCTTGAAGGACTCCGGCAGGGGACGGAAGGTCTCCACGCTGCTGCACACCACCATGACGGCGCGCTTGGCGTTGAGCTCCTTCTTGAAGTCGCGGATGTCCTGGCGCAGCGCTTCAATGCTCTCGCGGTGCGTCTTGGTGGCCTTGGCGTGGTTGGCCTCGATGCGGCGGACGAACTCGGCGTCGTGCACGCCCTTCTTGGGCTTGATGCCCTGGAGGAAGGGCTTCACCTGCTCCAGGTGCTTGTCGTGCAGCACGCCGGAGCGCACCGCGACCTGGTACGCGTCCTCGCTGATGATGTCCCAGGCGCCGAAGACCACGTCGTTCAGTCCCGTCAGGGGCACCAGCTCACCCAGCTTCACGGTGCGCCCGTCCGTCCGCTTGCCCAGGCGCGCGGTCCCCATCTGCGTCAGGGACCCGATGGGTGCGCCCTTGCCCTGCCGCGCCAGCTCCACACCCGCCATCAGCGTCGTGGACACCGCGCCCAGGCCGGGGATGAGCACCGCCAGCTTGCCCTCGGGCTTCGAGACCGACTTCTTGTTCTCCATCGTGGATTCCTTCGAAAGGCGGTTTTGACGCCCTGTGGTGAGTCTTCTTCGGATTCGCCGCTGCGCACCGACCTGATGCCGTGGGGTATGCGGAAAATCTCGAATGCGGATGGTTGATACTCTAAAGCGTTCGTGACTTCAACGTCATGTGGGGCGGCTGGTTAGCACGCCATGGGGCGGACTGATGGATCACCCCAGCCCCAGGTACAAGACGAGCCGAACGCGCCTGTCAGAGAAACACCAGGTCGTGAGAAAAGTGACACCTGCCCGACCGTACATGGGCATGACGGGTAGGTCGGAGTCGTTTCCGACCCGCTGGCTACGGTGTATGGGGGTGTATTGCTGCGTGTGTGCCTTCGAGGGGTGTGGGACGGGCCAGTCATGGCGCCCAGGCGCTTCCGGCGCAACCCCAAGTCGAGGCAGGCAGGGCCCACCCGCCACTTCCCGTAAAGAGAGGGGAGGGTGGGCCCGGGGAGGGACGTCAGTGGGGGCCCGTGCCGCCGCCGCCGTTCAGCTCCAGGGCCTGGTGGTCGCCAGGGGCGTAGGGCTTCCCGGACAGGACGGCCTTGAGCATGCCGGCCAGTTGCACCATGCGGCTGGAGGGAGCGTCCCAGTACTCGGCGCGCTCCACGCGCACGCACAGAAGCGCGAGCTCTGGATCATCCACGCCCTGGGGGAACCACGCCTTGAGAGCGGGGCTCCACAGCTCCCGGACCTTGCGGGCGTCCTTCACCAACTGACAGCGACCGCTGACGGACACGTAGCGTTCGCGGGTGGGGTCGGCGAAGGAGACGTTGACGTGGTGGTCCTGCTCCACCTCGTCGACCTTGTGGGAGTGCTCTCGGGTGAAGAACCAGAGTTCTCCGTCGAAGTCATGGTCCTGGGTCCACATCGGCCTGCTGTGCAGGCTCCCGTCGCTCTCCACCGTGGTCATCATCGCGACCTTGATGCCGTGGATGAGGTCTCCCAGATGTTCGACGGCGTCGCGGGTGCCTTGCTCCTTCTTCTTGGTGCTCATGCGCTCCTCCTGAGTTGGAAAGGTAGGCAGGGTGGAGGGGAGCGAGCATGGGACGGCCGGTCGGATGGCGCCTGGGCAGGCGGGCGGTGTGGTAGGTGGCGAGGGCCTCCCTGGTGGAGGGGAGACCTGGGGCTCCACGTGAGTGGGGAACCTGGGGATGGAAAGCGAGTGCGACGATGCTGAAGACCGCGTGGAACGAGTGGTGCCTGAAGGCGCTGCAGATTGAGACGGCCCTCCTGGCGCTGGAGGAAATCGAGCTGCCCGAGGAGATGCACGGGCTGCAGGACGCGGCGGAGGAGAAGTTGCTGGAGCTGGGGCGCGCCTGGAAGGGGCGGCAGCCGCAGAAGGACGGGCGCCGGTGGGAGCGGCAGACCCTGGAGGGCGGCGCGCCGAGCGACGCGGAGCTCCAGGAGGTCGTCGACGAGTTCCGCGGGGACGGCAAGAAGTGGACGCTGCTCCGGGCCACCAGCGACAAGCAGGAGGTCGTGGAGGTGGTGGTGTCGGAGGGCCGCGCGTGCATGGTGGCCGGCGGCTCGTACTACCTGGGCCAGTGGGACGCGAAGGACGAGGTGCTCGAGGTGGGCCGCGATGACGACGCGGGAGAGCCCGGCACCGGCGTGGTGTTGTCCGCCACCGCCGAGGTCCAGTTCACGCCGGACCCGGAGCTGTAACCCGCGTCACGCGGGCCTTCGAGCGCGCGAAGTTTCAGGAGTCCAGCACGCGCGCCATGCGCTCGCGTGTCTTCGCGTCGGGCAGGCGTCCGAAGCCAGCGCGGACGTTGTCGGCGACGTGCTCGGGGTTGCTCGTGGCGGGCAGCGGGCAGTGCACGGCGGGGTGGCCGAGGATGAACTTCAGGAAGAACTGCGCCCAGCTCGCGCAGTCGAAGTCCGCGGCCCACGACGGCAGCGCGCGGCCCTTCACCTGTCGGAAGAGCTGCCCCGTGGCGAAGGGCTGCATGACGAGCACCGCCACGCCGTGCTCGGCGGCGGCGGGGAGCAGGCGCTTCTCCGCGTCGCGCTCGGCGAGTGAGTAGGGCAGCTGGATGAAGTCCAGGGTCTGCTCGCGCAAGAGGCGCTCCAGGTCATCGAAGGCGCTTCGGGCGTAGTGGGTGATGCCGACGTAGCGCACGCGGCCTTGCGCCTTCCACTCGCGCAGCACGGGCAGGTGGGTGCGCCAGTCGACGAGGTTGTGGACCTGGAAGAGGTCCATGTGCCCTCGCCCCATGTCCTTCACGGAGGTCTCCAGTTGGGCGAGGCCCGCCTCGCGGCCCGTCGTCCAGACCTTCGTGGCGAGGAAGGGTTTGGGCGCGTCCGCGAGCGAGGCGAGCACGTCCCCCACGACGCGCTCCGCCCGGCCGTACATGGGCGAGGAGTCGATGAGGCGCGCCCCTGAGTCGAGGAAGCGCTGGAGCACCTGCTTCAAGGGCGCGCGCTCGGCGGCGGAGGTCCCCACGTCGAAGGTCTGCCAGGTGCCGAGGCCGATGACGGGCAGGGCCTCGCCCGACTTGGGGATGGGACGGGTGAGCATGGAGGTCTTCACGGTGGGAGCGGGCTTCTCGGCTCGAATCTGGCCCGGGAGCAGCGCGGCGCCGAGCCCCGCGGTGAGCACGTCCCGGCGCGAGGGCGGGGACAGGGGCCTGGGGCGTCGGGGTGTCTGGGACATGGTGGTGACAGTATTTCGTGGGCCCGGTGTTCTGTTGCGCGAAGGGGGACGGTGACGTCTCCCGCGAAACAACCCTGGCTCTGGTACCCGCGCCGCGCGTGGGAGGAGCCCTCTCGGAAATCAGCTCAGGAAGGTCCAGCGATGAAGCGCAAGGTCTCGGTGTGTGCGGGCGTCATGGCGGCGATGGTGGCGATGTCCGCTGGCGCCGAGGAGGCGAAGGGGGGCGACTCGGCCCCCGTGGTCTCGGCGGGCGGTGACGGTGGCCCGGCGGTGGGAGCCGAGGTCGCGCCGGTGGTGGAAGGGCCGGGCGTGGAGCGGGCGATGGTGGCGCCTCCCCTGGTGGAGGCGACGACGGCGGGGGTGGTGAGCGCGGGGACGGCCGGAGACGCGCCCGTGGCGGTGGCGAAGACGGAGGCCGCGGAGCAGGACGTCCATGTGCCCTTCAACCTGTCGATTCTGCCGGGGCTGAGCACCTCGGGGTTCGCCCGGCAGAACCTGGTGCATGACGTGTCCATCGGGTTGATCGCCACGCATGCGAAGCGGGTGACGGCGCTGGGGTTGTCGCTGGGCGGCAACTGGGTGACGCATGGCGCGAGCGGCGTGCTCGCCACGGTGGGCGCCAACGTGTCGAGGGGCCCCGTGGATGGGGTGCTGCTCGCGGTGGGCGGCAACGTCGTGACGGCGGACGCGGAGGGCGTGCAGGCGTCGGTGGGAACCAACATCGTGCGCGGCTCCATGGGCGGTGGGCAGCTCACGGTGGGCGCCAACGTGGCGACGGGCGCGGTGGAGGGCACGCAGCTCAGCGTGGGCGCGAACATCGCGGGCGGCGATGTGAATGGCGGGCAACTCACGGTGGGCGGCAACCTGGCGTCGGGCGCGCTGCGGGGACTCCAGATGTCGGTGGGTGGCAATCTGGCGGCGGGGACGCTGAATGGAGTCCAGATGGCGGTGGGCGCCAACGTGGCGCGAGGCACCGCGCGAGGGCTCCAGATGGCGGCGGGCGTCAACGTCGCCTCGGAGCTGACGGGCATGCAGGTGTCCTCGGGCGTCAGCTACGCGAGCAAGCTGTCCGGTGCGCAGCTCTCCCTCATCAACGTGGGCGGCGACGTCGACGGCGCGCAGGTGGGTCTGGTGAACGTGGCCGGCCGCGTGGACGGCGCGCAGGTGGGCCTGCTGAACGTGGCGGGCCAGACGGAGGGCGAGTCGGTGGGCCTCTTGAGCTTCGTTGGCAACGGTCAGGCCCACGTGCAGGTGTGGGCCAGTGACGTGTCGCTGACGAACATCGGCCTGAAGCTGGGCGGGCGGCACCTCTACACGCTGCTCACCGTGGGCCTCACGCCGCCGATGGATGGAGACCGACGTCGCTACACGGTGGGCGCGGGCCTGGGTGGCCACATCCCCGTGGGCCGCTTCTACGTCGACGTGGACGTGATGGGCTCCAGCCTGCATGCCAACCGCCTCTTCGACTTCGACGAAGATACGAACCATGTGCTCGGGCAGTTCCGGGTGATGGCCGGCTGGCAGCTGTCGCGCCGCTTCGCCGTGTTCGGCGGAGTCAGCGCCAACACGCTCGTCACCTGGAACGGGAGCGACACGTGGAAGGAGCTGGGCATCGGCCCGGAGTGGAAGGAGGTCTCCGACAGCGGACGCACCACCGTGCGCACCTGGCCGGGCCTGCTCGCGGGCGTGCAGATTTGACGTGAGCGTGGGTGCTTCCCGGGGGGCCCTCCGCCCCCCATGTTTCCCTCGGACGGATGCGCCCGTCAGTCGGTGGGCGACGGAGGGAGCGACCCCATGGAAGGCACCATGCGTGTGATGGTTCTCCACGCGCCGGGGCAGCCACTGCGAGCGGAGACGTGGCCCATTCCGCGCCCGGCCCCGCAGGAGGTGTTGTTGCGAGTCCACGCCTGCGCGGTGTGCCGCACGGACCTGCACGTGGTGGACGGTGAGCTGCCCAGGCCGAAGCTGCCGCTGGTGCCGGGCCACGAAATCGTGGCCACCGTCGTGGAGGCGGGCGCGGAGGTGATGGGGCTGGAGCCGGGCACGCGCGTCGGGGTGCCCTGGCTCGGCTGGACGTGTGGCCAGTGTCGCTTCTGTGTCTCCGGTCGGGAGAACCTCTGCGACTTCGCGCGCTTCACCGGCTACCAGTTGGATGGCGGCTACGCGGAGTACACCCTGGCGCATCACCGCTTCTGCTTCCCGCTGCCCGCGAACTACCCGGACGTCCACGCCGCGCCGCTGATGTGCGCGGGGCTCATCGGCTTTCGCAGCCTGCGCCTGTCGGGAGAAGGTGAACGACTGGGGTTGTATGGCTTTGGCGCCGCCGCGCATGTGCTCATCCAGGTGGCGCGTCACCGCAAGCGGCGCGTGTTCGCCTTCACGCGGCCCGGGGACGAGGAAGGGCAACGCTTCGCGCGCGAGCTGGGCGCGGTCTGGGCGGGAGGCTCGGACGTGCTGCCGCCGGAGCCGCTGGACGCGGCCATCCTGTTCGCGCCCGTGGGAGCGCTGGTGCCCGCCGCGCTGCGCGCCGTGGACAAGGGCGGGGTGGTGGTGTGCGGCGGCATCCACATGAGCGATATCCCGTCGTTCCCCTATTCGTTGCTCTGGGAGGAGCGGGTGGTGCGCTCGGTGGCGAACCTGACGCGCGCGGATGCGATGGACTTCCTGGTGCTTGCGCCCAGCGTGCCGGTGCGCACCGAGGTGCGGGTGTTCCCCCTGTCCTCGGCGAACGAGGCGCTCACCGCGCTGCGCGAGGGCCACGTGCGCGGCGCGGCCGTGCTCGACACGAGCAGGTAGCCGTGGGGCATTGCGCCCCGCAGGGACTGCGTGCGGCCCCATTCCGCCGCAAATCCCGCGCAAGGGGCGCGCGCGGTGCCCCGGCATTCCAAGGGGTTGGCGTTGGCCAGGGTGATGCAATGGGGAGGGGTGCAACCCGAAGCCCCGCGCACACAGCGGGGCCTGACCCGAGGCCGACGATGAAGCGAGCGTTGCAGATTACCTACCGGGGCATGGCGACGAGCGAGGCCCTGAACGAGCACATCCGCGACCACGCAGCGAAGCTGGAGCAGTTCTTCGATGGCATCGTCGGATGCCACGTGGTGGTGGATGAGCCCCACCGGCACAAGCAGCACAGCCATCACTTCCGCGTGCGCGTGGACCTGCACGTGCCTGGACGAGACATCATCGCGGGCAGGGACCCTGAGCACGACGCCGCGCACGAGGACCCCTACCAGGCCGTGTCGGACGCCTTCGAGGCCGCGCGCCGGCAGCTCCAGCACTACGCCGAAGGGCTGCACGCGCATCATCGACACTGACGCCCGCCGAAGTCCCTGGGGTCGCGCGCCGTAGCCTCGGGTGCGCGGGTCCCCGGGGTGGAGCCAGGGGCCGAGCGTGGGCATGGGGCTCGGCCGTGGTGGGCTCGAGGTGTCGTGCCGGGTGACATGAGTCGTGGGAGTGCGATAGACGACGCGCCCTCCGGTCCGTGGCCGGCGCCTCCTCGATTCACGACTTCATGACTCCTTCCGCCGATGACTCGAGCCCAGGACGCGCACGGCGATGGCCAGGCATGCTGGCCCTGCCGTTCGTGGTCCTCGTCTGGTTCGTGTTCGTCGTGGCGCCTGTCTGGATTCAGGCCGCGCACGCCTGCTTCTCGCACTTCGACCTGGGCATCTACACCCAGGCCCTGGCGCGCATGTCCCTGGCGGAGCCAAACCCCTGGCTCACCGGGCGACAGGTCTACATCTTCAACGACCACTTCGACCCCATCCTGTGGGTGGTTCGCCCGCTGGTGGAGGTGCTGCCACCGATGTGGGCCTCGTTGGTGGGTGAAGCGCTCTTCGTGCTGCTCGCGGTGGCGCCGCTGCTCTGGCTCCAGGCACGGGGGCTGCTGAGCCGCGCCGCCACGGGGCTGATGGCGGCGTTCCTGCTGCTCACCCCCAGCGCGGTGGAGGCGCTGAAGTTCCCCATCCATCCGACGACGTGGTCCGCGCTGCCGTGGGTGATGACCGGCGTGGCGTTCCATCTGCGCCGCAACGGCTGGCTGCTGGTGTCGCTGGTGTTGCTGTTCATGTGCAAGGAGGAGTTCGCCTTCGTGGGCATCATGCTCACCGTGGCGCTGTGGCTGCGCGGCGAGCGGCGCTTCGCGGTGGGCGTGGGGGTGCTGTCGCTGCTCTGGCTCGCGGGTGTCTACGGGCTGCGGCCGTGGCTGTTGGGGCCCTCGGAGGACTACGGCGTCCGGCTCAGGCAGGGCATGGAGGGAGGGTTCCTTCACTACCTCACGCTTCGTCTGGCGCCGGTCCACCTGTCGCGCGTGGGCACGCTGCTGCTGCTGCTGCTGCCGCTGGGGGTCTGGGCGTGGCGCGAGCGCTTGAAGCCGGACTGGGCGTGGCTGCTGGTGTTGTTGCCGATGCTCGGCATCCGTTTCCTCGGCATGGCCTGGCGCTTCCACTACGGCGTGCCGCTGATGGCCGCGGCGCTGATGGGCTTCCTTCCCGTCCTGCGCGCCCGGAAGCCGCCCGCGTGGGTCCTGGTGTCCACGGGGCTGGTCCTCCTCTTCAGCAATGAAGTCAATCTTCGCCAGTTCACTCGCACGTTGGTGTCCTCGCGCACGTATCCGCGCCAGTGCCCGGGGGACCCGGAGCGACTGGCCAGCATCTCGCGAGGAGTGGACGTGCTCACCCAGAATCGAGCGGGGCTCGCGCTGCTGGGCAGCAACTTCGTCGCCCTGCTGGCGGACCGGGATGACATCTACGCCGTGGGCGGTCCACAGCCCGCCGACGGCCGCGTCTACGAGTGGGTGCTGGTGGAGAAGCCGCCTCATGGCGACGTCTTCCCCCTCTCCTCCGAGCGCATCCAGGAACTCATCGACGTCTGGCGCACGGATGCGGGCACGCAAATCGTCATCGACGACGCGAACGTCTTCCTGGCGCGAGGTCGCTTCACCACTCACCGTTGAGTGCTCGCAAGGGCGTGCCTCCGCGCGGCTCGCGTTCCGAGGCACCCCGCGCCGCGCGGCCCCAGAGCTCCGGGAGTGAGCGGCGAGGATGACGCCGCGCTCCGGCCGAGCACCCGCGTCCGCCGTGCCCGGCTCACGATGGAGCAGGCGAAGGGACGAGCGCCGGGGCACCTTCCCGTGTGGATCCACGCGAGGTCCGCCCGCACATACATGTAGGTGCCCGCCCTCTAGCGCTGGCGTACCGGATGCCCGCCATTGGCGAACAGTCCACCGCATCCCCTCACGCTCTGGCGGGGATGGCGCTATCCTCGCGCGGTCCCCGCCATGAATGCCCCGCGGCTCCAAGTGCTGCTGGTGGATGACGAGGCAGCTGTCCTCGCCACCACCGCGGCCGTGCTCTCCGAGGACTTCGAGGTCCAGACCGCGCATGACGCGCACACCGCGCGCCGGATGCTCGGGCTGCGTCCGTTCGACGTCCTGTGCACCGACCTCCACATGCCCGGCCCCAGCGGCATCCAACTGCTGCGCGAGGCCGTCATCCAATATCCCCACCTCGCGGGCGTGCTGGTGACGGGCTTTCGCGAGTACCTCGACTGGAGAGACCGCCTGGACGCGCAGGGCCTCTTCTACCTGGTGCTCAAGCCCTACCAGCCCCCGGACCTCATCGCGATGATCCGCCGCGCCGCCGAGTCCGCGCGCCTCAAGCGCGACATGAGCCGACTGTCCTCCGGCCTGGCCGAGCACAAGTGGGGGCCCCGATGAAGGTTCCCCCCCTGTCGCGGGGAGGGTGGCTGTTGATGGGACTGCTGTGGCTGGTCGCCATGGTGGTGGGCTTCGCGCTGCTCGCCCGACATGCCCTCACCCCGGGCACCGCCCACGAGTCTCCAGCCCGCTGGCCTTCGTCCGTGAGTCCTCCCCGCGCGGAGGGCCGGCCCACCCTGGTGATGCTCGCCCACCCGCGCTGCCCCTGCACGCGCGCCAGCCTGGGCGAGCTGTCCGTCCTGATGGAGCACGCCCGGGGCCAGCTCGACGCGCGCGTCCTGTTCCTCCAGCCCGAGGGCACTTCCGGCGACTGGACACAAGGCCCCCTGTGGCGCGCCGCCGCCGCGATTCCGGGCGTCACGGTGCTCAAGGACGCGGGAGGCGAGCAAGCTCGCCGGTTTGGAGCAGTCACTTCCGGACATTCCTTGCTCTATGATGCCGCCGGTCGGCTCCGCTTCAGCGGTGGAATCACCGGGGCGCGGGGACACCGAGGTGACAACCCGGGGCGGGACGCCGTGGAGGCGCTGCTGCGGGAGGCGGGTGGGGTGGGCGGGTCGTCGGAGCACGCTGTCTACGGTTGCGCACTGGAGGAACCGCCCGAGGCCCGGGCCACGAACACCCCATGAAGCCCACGGAGGATGCCAGCGGCCCGACGGTGGCACTGAAGGAACGCGCCGTTCTGCTGTTCCACGAGCACCTGACCACGGTGCGACGCCGCACGGACCGCCTCTTCGCGGGACTGATGCTGGCCCAATGGGCCTTCGGCATCCTCGTGGCCCTCTTCGTCTCGCCCTACGGCTGGGAGGGCAAGGACCGCGCCCTCCACGCCCACGTGTACGCCGCGCTCTTCCTCGGCGCCGCGCTCACCGTGTTCCCCCTCGCGCTGGCGCGCTGGCGCCCCGGGGCCGTCTCCACCCGGCACGGGGTGGCCCTGGCGCAGATGTTGTGGTCCTCGCTGCTCATCCACCTGACGGGTGGGCGCATCGAGACGCACTTCCACATCTTCGTCTCGCTCGCGTTCCTCTCCCTGTACCGGGACCCGTGGGTGCTCCTGACGGCCACGTGCGCCACCGTCGCGGACCACGTCATCCGAGGCGTCCTGTGGCCGGAGTCCGTGTACGGCCTGCCCAACGCGGAGTGGTGGCGCTTCCTGGAGCATGCGCTCTGGGTGGGCTTCCTGAACCTGGTGCTCCTGCACGCGGGCCGGGTGATGCGGCGGGAGATGCGCGAAGTGGCGGTGCGCCGCGCGGAGCTGGAGCTGGCGCGCGAGCGCGAGGAGGACAAGTCCGCGGAGCTGGACCGCGCCCTGCGCGAGCTGAGCGGCTTCCAGGAGCACCTCATCCGCGTAGAGAAGCTGGCCGCGGTGGGTCAGCTCGCCGCCAGCGTGGGTCATGAATTGCGCAACCCGCTGGCCGCCGTGCGCAACGCGCATGCCTACCTCTCCCGACGACTGAGTCGGGATGCCATCGGGGCCGCGGATGACCCACGCGTCCCCCAGTTCCTCGGGGTGATGGAGCGCGAATTGGGTGCGTGCGCGAAAATCATCTCCGACCTGCTCGACTTCGCGCGCGAGCGGCCTCCGGCGCTGCAGCCGTGTCCGTTGCGACCACTGGTGGACGAGGCCATTGGCGTGGTCCCCTCGCGCGAGGGCGTCCGCATCCTCAACGAAGTGCCCGAGTCGCTCCCGGTGCCGAGCCTGGACAAGGAACAGTTCCGTCAGGTGCTGGTGAATCTGGTGCAGAACGCGGTGGAGGCCATGCCCCAGGGAAGAACCGGTCAGGTTTCAGTGCTGGCGGAAGGCGGCGACACCGGGCCGTGGGCCATTCGCGTGGTAGATGACGGGACGGGCATCCCTCCGGACGTGCTGCCCAAGATTTTCGAACCGCTCTTCACAACCAAGACGCGTGGCACCGGCTTGGGGCTGGCCATTGTGGCCAACATGGTGCAACGTCACGGCGGCACAATCTCTGTGCGAAGCGAAGCCGGCCGGGGTAGTGAATTCCATATTCATCTCCCGGCAACCGCGGCGGCGCAGGCCGCATGATGGAGGACGTGGCTTTGGGCCCCGCTCGCATCCTTTTGGTCGACGACGAGGAGGGGCTGCGCATCACGCTCGCGGCGAACCTGGAGTTGGAGGGCCATACCGTTCTGGAGGCCGCCAACGGCGAGGAAGCGCTGCGCCTGCTGGGCGAGCACCCGGTGGACGTGGTGCTCAGCGACATGCGCATGCCCGGGCTGCACGGGGTTGATCTGCTGCGCCGCATCAAGCAGGCGCGTCCGGACATGCCCGTGGTGCTGATGACCGCCTTCACGGCGGAAGAACTGGTGGAGGACGCGCTCGCGGAGGGCGCCTTCACCGTGCTGCCCAAGCCCTTCGACGTGGCGCACGCGCTGGACACGATTCTGCGCGCGGCGCGGGCTCCCCAGGTGCTGGTGGTGGACGACACGGAGCCGGTGGCGCGCGCCATGGTGCGCGCGCTGAGCACCGTGGGGCTGCGTGCGCGCGCGGTGTACAGCGGCGAGGAAGCGCTGACGTACCTGCGCTCGGGCGACTTCGACGTGTGCGTGTTGGATTTGGTGATGCCGGAGATGAGCGGGCCGGAGCTGGTGGCGAAGGTGAAGGCGGCGGATTTGTCCGTGGCCGTCATCGCGATGTCCGGGCACGTGGTGCCAGAATTGTTACGCAAGGTGGCGGCGCAGGGCGCGGTGGTGTGTATGACCAAGCCGGTGCCGCTGCGGGAATTGGTGCAAGCGATTGCCCGGGTGAGAGGCCAACCCCGGGCGCAGGGGCCCTCCGGGCCCCAGGGTGCGAGGAATTGACGGATGGGCGCGCGCGCAGATCTCCAAGCGCGGGAACGGGCCGCGGTGGCGGACGTCGTCGCCTCCACGCTGCGGCATGACCTCCGCAACAAGCTGGCCAGTGTCCGCAATGCTTCGTTCTACCTGATGCGGAAGATGCAGAAGACGGACGTCTGGAGCACGGATGCCCGGGTGGAAGCCTTCTTCCAGCTCATCGACCGGGAGCTGGCGGCGGCCGAGGAGGTGCTGACGCGACGCGCCCCGGTGGCCAGCAGCGACAAGCCCCTGTGCCACGCGAGCGAGGCGATGGAGCAGGGGTTGCGTGAGGCGAGGGTGCCGGAGCAGGTGCGCGTGGAGCGCGACTTCAAGGCCCGGGGCACGGTGCCGCTGGATTTGGAGGACCTGGCGCTGCTGGTGCGCTGTCTGGTGGACAACGCCGTGGAAGCGATGCCGCGCGGAGGAATGCTCACCGTGCGGACCTGGGACGTTGAAGAAGGTGAGGGCGGCGTGGGCATCCGCGTGGAGGACGCGGGAGAGGGGCTGGCGGCGGAGGCGTATTCACGTGCCTTCGAGCCCTTCTATTCGACACGTCCCGGCCATGCGGGATTGGGATTGAACATCGTGCAGCGATTGGTGCTGCGCAATGGGGGGAAGGTGGCACTGGACGGAGGCCCCTCGGGGGGCACGCACGTCGAGGTCCTCTTCCTGCACCGCCCGGAGGCGGGGGCCAGGATGCGGCTCGCGGGCCATGACGAGATACGGGGGAGCAAGTGATGGAGACGAGCTGGACCTTCGGGCGCTGCCTGCTGCTGGTGGAAGATGACCCGTCCAACCGGATGACGCTCGCGGCGCTGCTGGAGGAAGCGGGGTTCGCGGTGGTGACAGCGGGTTCCTACGCGGAAGCGGAGAAGTGGCTCAACCACCCGCGGCCCATCGACGCGGTGTTGCTGGACCAGAGCCTGGGTGACGGCTTCGGCACGGGGTTGATTCCGTTGGTGCGTCACCACATGCCAGGCGCGAAGGTGGTCTTCGTCACCGGCGCCGACAGCGCCATCGACATGCCGGTGGATGCCGTCTTCCGCAAGGGTGACCATTTCGAGGCGCTCCTGGCCTTCCTCTTCAAGCTGTTGCCCCAGAGACCGCTGGGGATGTCCTCGTCCGCTCCTGGGCCGCGTCGTCCCTGAGCTTCGCGGTGGTGTTCAGCTCCAGCTCTGGCCATCCAGTTCGGGAAAGGTGACCTGGCACTCGCCGGGATTGACGCCCTCCACGCGAGCGTAGCCATTGGAGTTGAGGGTGCCTTCGCGCGTGCTGCCGTCGGGCAGGCTCACCACGTAGCGCGCGTTGGGGACGGGCTTTCCCGCCTCGTCCTTGAGCTCGATGGCCAGCCAGGTCATCTCCTCCACCACGGCCTCGTCGGCCTTGGCCTCGGGTCTGGCCGTCCAGGGCGCTGGCACGCTCTTCGGCCGGGCCACCTCGAGCGCGACGAGCTCTCCGCGCGTGAAGGCGTCCGAGAGGCGCTGCTTGAGGCGTTGCTCGTAGCGGGAGCGCTCCAGGCCCGTCAGGCCGAAGGGGCTGCTGCCGCCGAGCGCTTCGTAGATGCCATACAGCGTGCGCGCCGAAGGGGTGGACAGCCACCGGTCCAGGGATGACGTGACGAACACATCCGGCACTCGCGGGCGGCGCTCTTTCGCGTCGGTGTCGACGGACGAGACGACGAGCCAGTCTGCGTTCCGCGCCGGCAGTGTCCACCGGCGTTCACCGCGATTGAGCGGCATGCTGAGTACCCCCGTGGGACTCAGTGTATCAGCAAAGGACACTCGGTGTCCGGTGGCGCGCGATTTTTCGTGCGGCCACGGGTCGCCCGACGGGGAGGTGTGGGTGGGGCCCTGGGGTCAGTCGGGCGTGGCCTGGGTGGGCGGTGCGGGGAGGCTGTGCGCGAGGACGACCCACCAGCGGCCCTCGCGACGCTGGCACACGTCGGTGAAGTGCCCCACGTCGGAGACTTCGGTTCCATCGGGCAGTCGCACGCGGGCCCGCTGGGTGCCGGTGAGCACGCCGGTGTCGCCGAAGACGTGCGCGCGCACCGTCTCGGTTTCGACAGAGAGGAGGGTGCCGGGGATGGCGGCGATGTTGGCGAGGAACGCCGTGCGGTCCGTCTCCACGTCGCCCACGCCGCGAAAGACGAGGTCCTCCGCCATCAAGCCCTTCAGGGCCTGGGTGTCGCGGGCCTGGATGGCGCGGACGATGGACTCCTCGAGTGCCAGGAGGGCGCGGACGTCCTCCGTCTGGGAGGGGGTGTGGGGCGTCATGGGCGGTGGGCTCCTGAGGGCGCCAGGGTCGCGAGCACAGGCGGTCATCAGCGCGACGAGGGCGATGAAGGCGTGGCGTGGGGACACGGGCCGCGTTTGAGCATGTTCTTCCGGGGGAAGCCAGACAGAGGCGTTTGCTGTTCGTCAAACGCCTCGCGTCCGAGTGGCGGCGGCTCCCATGGACGCGATAGTCCACGCCCCCCTGCCCGCGTCTGCGCGTCGAGACTCCACCTCCGGCGGTGAGGGATGCCTTCGTCTTCCCTTGGGAGTCCTCCATGTCACTGAATGAGTACGTCACGCTGGGCCGTTCGGGTCTGCGGGTCAGCCCGCTGTGTCTGGGCACGATGACCTTCGGTACCGACCTGGGTTGGGGCAGCAGCGTCGAGGCGTCGAATGCCATCCTGGACCGCTTCCTCGAGCGGGGCGGCAACTTCCTCGACACGGCGAATGCATACACGCGAGGGCACTCGGAGAAAATCATCGGTGACCACCTGGGCCGGTATCCGAGCAGGCGGGACAGGGTGGTGATTGCGACCAAGTTCTTCAGCAGCCTCTTCCCGGGGGACCCGAATGGTGGTGGCGCGGGACGCAAGTCGTTGATGGCGCAGTGCGAGGAGTCGCTGCGCCGACTCCAGACGAGCTACATCGACCTGTACTGGATGCACTGCTGGGATGTGAATACGCCCATCGAGGAGACGATGCGCGGGCTCGACGACCTGGTGCGCTCCGGGAAGGTCCGTTACATCGGTATCTCGGATACACCGGCCTGGAAGGTGGCGCAGGCGCAGGTGACGGCGCACTTCCGGGGCTGGGCTCCGCTGGTGGCGTTGCAAATCGAGTACTCGTTGTTGGAGCGGACGGTGGAGGGGGAGCTGGTGCCCATGGCTCGGGAGCTGGGGTTGGGGGTGACGCCGTGGTCGCCGCTGAAGAGTGGCGTGCTCAGTGGAAAGTACACGCGGGAGAACGCGGGGAAGGTGAAGGCGGACCGGGGGGCGTGGGCGGAGAACTCGCTGACGGAGAAGACGTACAAGCTCATCGACGTGCTTCAGCGCATAGCGAAAGAGCAGGGCACCACGGTGGCGCGTGTGGCGCTGGCGTGGGTGCAGGGGCGGCCCGGTGTGACGTCCACCATCCTGGGTGCGCGCACGCTGGAGCAGCTCGACAACAACCTGGGTGCGCTGGAGGTGACGCTGAAGCCGGAGCAGGTGAAGGCGTTGGATGACGCGTCCAAGCCGACGCTCGATTTCCCGGCGGAGTTCCTTCAGGGCGCGCCCACGTTCATGCACGGCGGAGTTTCAGTGAACGGTGTCCCCGCGCCCGCGTGGCCCATGGCTCCGAAGTCCGACGAGGAGCGCTGGTAGTCGCTGGAGCGGGTGTGTTCGCGCGCGTGCTCGACGTGGGCCGCGCGCGTTGTCGCTGGTGAGGTGGCCACGCGTCGTGCGGTGTCGGTGCGCAGGAGTGGCGCGGCGCCGTATTTCGCGCGTGAGCGGTGAGACAGCGGACAGCGAACGCGTGCCACGGCGAAGAAACGTCTTGCGCGAGACAGTCACGCTGGCGTGAGCGGGACGCGTCCCTACGTTGCGAGCCCTGGCGCGGGAATGGCTGCGCGGTTGAGGGGAGGGTGTGTGGGCGAGCTTCTGTCAGGAGGCGACGAACAGTTCCGTACGCGGGGCATGAATCATCCCGAGGCGAATGGCTGTGAGCACGAGCAGTCGGGTGAGGCACTGAGTGTGACGGAGGCGCTGGACTGCGACCTCGACGCATATCTGGACCGAGAGCTCGCCATGGAGCCGGAAGTCGACGGCGACGGTGATGCAGCGCTCACGCCCACGCGCGAAGCCGCGGAGGACATGCGCGCGCTGCTGGACCTCGCGGAAGAGGAGACGCGGTGGATCTCCGAGTCGCCTCGGCCCGCGTTCTCCGACGCGGAGCCTGGTGAGTCCGTGTCCGAGTCCGCGCCCGTGGTGATTCCGGAGTGGATGCGCGCGAATCCGGAGGTGCCAGTCGCGGAGGCGGTGCGTCTGCCGTGGGGGCACTCCAAGGTGGTTCCGGTCAAGACGGCTCGCGGTGGTTCGTCCACGCAGGCGACGCCGCGGAAGAACACCGTGAGCGAGGTGCAGGGTCCGCTCAATCTTCAGCAGCAACCCTGGGGTATTCCCATGGTCCCGCCCGCGCAGCAGTGGAGCGGCCCGATGGCGCCCGGGCAGCAGCACGCCTGGGACGGCTCCATGGCGCCAGGGCAGCAGCACGCCTGGGGTGGCCCCGTGGCGGCGCCGACGGCGTCGAGTCGAGGCCGCGACGTGGTGTCTGGCGTCCTGCTCGGCGTCGCGGCGGTGGGCGTGGTCGCGGCGGGCATGCTCGTGGTCGCGAGCGTGCGCTTCTGGGAGCAAGGCGCGAGTTCCCCTTCGGTGAATGGCGTCGCGGGTACCTCGGCGCATCAGGGAGCCCTGGGTGCTTCGGCGCGGCAAGGGGTGGCGGGATCCGACGGCAGCGTCGGCTCCGTGGGCCAGCTCAACCGCGCGAGCAACTCGGGGGCGCTGGTCGGCGCGAACGCCTCGGGTCAGCTCAACAGTGCGAACAGCACGGGGGCGCTGGTCGGCGCGAACGCCTCGGGCCAACTCAACGGCGTGGGCAACGCAGGCGCGCTGGTCGACGCGAACACCTCGGGCCAACTCAATGGCGTGGGCAACGCAGGCGCGCTGGTCGGCGCGAACGTCTCGGGCCAGCTCAACAGCGCGAGCGCTTCGTGGCAGTTCGGCCAGACGGGTTCTTCGGTTGCCATGGGGTACTGGGCCATTCCTGGCCTCATGGCGGGCACGGCCTTCCCGGGTGTGGCCGATACCAACGCGATGAACCCCGTCGCCCCTCGGTACATGGGCCCCTACGTCTGGGCCCCTCCCGGAAGCATCAGCGACATCGCGAACGGGCTGCACGCGCAAGGTGCGTCCACGGACCCGGCTCGCGCCCTCACGTCCTTCTCGGTCCCGAGCGGCGCGGACCTGATGGCCCGCCGTGACACCCTGGCTGTGAAGTCCGGCGAGCGGAGCATCCGAACCGAGAGCGCGCCCACGACTCGCGCTCCCGTGAGCACGACTCCCACCCAGAGTGTCGCGGAGGCCTCCTCGGGCGCGGTGATGGAGATGACCTTCGAGGAGCCCGACTCCGACGAGCAGACGACCTCCGCTCCGGCGGACACCACGGACGACCCCGATGGCGCGACCAGCACCGAGTCGGAGCTGGACGAGGAGTTCGCGCGAGAGCTCGGCTTCACCGAAGACGGCGAGGAGCGCGCCGCCTCCGAGTCCACCGTCGCGCGGACCGTGTACGTCCCGCCCGCGCTCGACGCGAAGGAGCACCTCACGCCCGAGGACGTGAAGCAGGTGGTGGTCTCCAATCAGCCCGCCATCACCGCGTGCCTGCGCCAGCATGCCGCGGACACGTCGGTGCAGAAGGACGGGCGCTTCGTGGTGCGCTGGTCCGTGTTGCCGAGCGGTGAGGCGACGAGCGTCGCCATGGACACGCAGGCGCTGCGCGCCACGCCGCTCGCCGGCTGCATCGAGGGCGTGGTGCGCGGCTGGAAGTTCCCCGTGCACACGGTCCGCATGCAGGAGCCCATCCGCTTCCCGTTCGTCTTCTAGCCCAAGAGGGCGGGGCCGCTCAGGCCTCGCCTGTCTCGTGTCCGAAGACGTCGCCCGGGTTGGGCGTGGTGGGGCCCTCGGGCGCCTTCTTGACCAGGGGGCGCCGCCACCGGCCGGAGAAGTAGTAGGCCATGCTGACCACCAGCGACACGCCGAAGCTCAAGGCCATCGCAATCCACACACCCGTCACGCTGCCCATGCGGCGCGACAGCCAGTACGCCACCGGCACCCGCACCACCCAGAGGCTCACCAGCGAGAAAATCGTCGTCATCAACGTGCGTCCCGCGCCGTTGATGATGCCGTTGCTCACGAAGATGAGCGCGAACAGGACGTACGTCCCTCCCACGATGTGCAGGTACGTGACGCCCGGCCCGATGACCGCCGGGTCCGAGACGAAGATGCGCAGCAGCGCCTCCGGGAACGACACGGCCACCGCCGAGATGACCAGGGTGATGCCTCCGCTGAACAGGCACCCCCACTTGAAGATCTCCTGCACGCGGTCGTAACGGCCCGCCCCCAGGTTCTGTCCGGCCAGCGTGGACACGGCCATGCCGAACGTCATCGCTGGCATGAAGGCAATCTGGTCGATGCGCGAGGCCGCGCCGAACGCCGCCGTGGACACCTCGCCGAAGCCGTTGACCAGTCCCGTCACGAACACCATGCCGATGGACACGAGCGACTGCTGCACAGCGGCCGGCACGCCGATGCGCAGCGTCTTCCAGGTGGTGGGCCCCAGGTGCGCCAGCCGTGGCCTGCGCGGCGCGACGGGGACATCCTTCATGCGCAGATAGATGAGCAGCGTGATGAGCGCCAGCAGCTGCGATACCACCGTGGCCCAGGCCGTGCCGTTCAATCCCAGCTTGGGCAACCCGAGCCAGCCGAACATCAGCACCGGGTCCAGCACCGTGGTGAGCAGGACGGAGCCCGCCTGGAAATACAGCGGCGTCTTCGAGTCACCCACGCCCTGCAGCAGGCTGCGCGTGAGGAACAATCCGAAGCCCAGGGGCATCGACAACAGGAAGATGCGCAGGTAGCTGACGGACTCCGCATGGATTTCCGGCGGCGTGTCCATCAGCGTGAGGATGGTCGGCGCCAGCCACTCGCCCAGCAGCGTGAGCACCACGCCCAGCGAGTAGATGAGCACCGTGGAGCTGTCGACCACCTTGCGCAGCTCGTCCATCCTCCGGGCGCCGTAGTTCTGCGACACCAGGATGCTCGTCGCCATGGTGAGGCCCATGCCGATGGAGAACAGGACGAAGACGACGGGGAAGCTCACCGTCACCACCGCCAGCGCCTCTGTGCCCAGGAACCGGCCCACCCAGATGGCGTTGATGAAGCTGTATGCCGTTTGAAGGAAGCTCCCCATCAACATCGGGATGGAGAAGGCCACCAGGTGTCGGGGGATGCTGCCTGTCGTCAGGTCTCTGCCGAAAGGCGCCTTCATGACCTGCGACTCGTGTTTCTGATTCCCATCGAAAAGTCCCTCAAGGTCGGCCCTCACCCGTGCATGGGCCGTGGAAGGAACTCGCCAGGAACCTGAGGTTCAACGCGGATCCAGGAGGGTGACGTCGTCTTTCCGGGTGTGGGCGCCCCTCGGCACCCACGCTCCAGCTTACGGCGGCGGAGTCTCATCCGCCTTATGTTTCCAGGCGATGCGCACACCCCCTCCACCCGAGGCCGCACCGGACTCCCAGCCGACCGAGCTGCACGTCTGCCACAACTGCTCGGTGCGCCTGGACCCTCGCCTGGGGGGCGTGGATCTGCCGCGCCGCATCCGGGAAGCCGTGGCCGCGCGGGGCCTGGGACCGAGCACCCGCGTGTTCTCCTCGGGCTGTCTGGGCGAATGCCCGCTCGACAAGGTCAGCGTGCTGGTGATTCCCCCGAGCGGCGTGGGCTCCGAGGTGAAGCTCATCGACGCGGAGAAGGACGGCGAGGACCTGGCCGACCACCTCGCGCGGGAGGCCGAGCGAGCTGCGCGGCCTTGAGCAGCGCCTCCGCCATGGGCACGCAGCTCGCCTGCCCCTTGCCGGCAATCGCGTAGGCCGTGCCGTGGTCCGGCGAGGTGCGCGGCACCGGCAGTCCCAGCGTCACGTTGACGGTGCGCTCGAAGTCGAGCGCCTTCGCGGGGATGAGTCCCTGGTCGTGGTACATCGCCAGCACCGCGTCGTACCGCGCGCCCACTTCATCGGGTCTCGCGAAGAGGCCGTCCGCCGGAATCGGCCCGTGTGCATCGACTTTCGCCGCGCGTGCCTTGCGGATGGCGGGGCCAATCACCTCCACCTCCTCGCGCCCCAACAGGCCCCCTTCGCCCGCGTGAGGATTCAGCCCGAGCACGGCGATGCGAGGCCTGCGTCCCACCACCACGGGCGCGAGGCTGCGTGACAAGAGCTTGAGCCGCGCGGTGAGGCCCTCCACGGTGAGCAGCTTGGACAGCGCGGAGATGGGGACGTGGTTGGTGGCCAGGGCGATGCGCACGCGCGGCCCGTCCATCATCATCATGACGTCCACGCCAAAGGCCTCGGCCAGCACCTCGGTGTGGCCCATGAAGGGAATGCCCGCGCGCGAAATCCCCTCCTTGGACACCGGCGCCGTGCACAGCGCGTCCACGTGTCCCGCGCGCATGGCGTCAATCGCCGCCGTCACGTACGCGTACTGCGCGCGGCCGCCCTCGCGCGAGGGCTTGCCCGGGACGCGGTCCTTGGCCGCCAGCTGAGTCACCACCACGACGGTGGGGGACTCGACGCGGCCCAGGGCGGAGGGCTCCACGCGCGCATGGCGGCGGAAGAAGGGGAAGCGCTCCAGCGTGGGCCCATCCCCGAAGACGACGGGGATGAGCGCGCGACGCACGGCGGGGAGCGCCAGGGCCGCGGCCGTCACCTCCGGCCCGATGCCCGACACATCACCCAGGGAGATACCGACGAGGGGGAGGCTCACGGTGGCGAGCATCCCCCGCGTGGGGACGACAGGCTACATCTTCACGTCGATGCTGGCCTTCTGCTTCAGCTCCGTGACGTACTGGTCCAGGAACTTGTCCGTCTTCTCCTGGAGCAGCTTCCCCTCCAGCTTCGGACGCATCTCCTCGTAGGTCGTCGCGGCGACGGAGCGGCGCTCCTCCACCTTCAGGATGTGCCAGCCGAAGTTGGTGCGCACCGGCTCGCTGACGTCGCCATCCTTGAGGTTGAAGGCGACCTTCTCGAACGCCTGCACCATGACGCCGCGCTTGAACCAGCCCAAATCTCCGCCGTCCGCGGCGCTGGGGCCCTCGCTGCGCGCGCGCGCCAGGGCGGAGAAGTCCATGCCCTCGCGACGGGCCTCCTGGGCAATGCCCTCCGCCTTCTTGCGCGCGGCGGCCACCTGCTCCTCGGTGGCCTTCGGGTCCACGGCGACCAGGATGTGGCGCGCGTGGACTTCCATGTCCTCGCTCTCCGCGCGGGCGTACTGGTTGTAGGCGGCCTTGAGGTCCTCCTCGGTGACCTTCACCTTGGGGCCCACCTTCATGCGCAGGAGCCGGTCCCGGAGGATGCGCTTGCGCAGCATGTCCCGGTACGTGGCCATCGTCAGGCCCTCGGCGACGAGCACCTGCTCGAACTGCGCCGGGTCCGTGATGTTGTTCTGCTTGCGCACGTCATTGACGAGCTCGTCCACCTCGCCCTCGGTCGCGGAGATGCCCATCTCCGTGATTTCGGCCTCCATCAGCTTCTCGCCGATGAGGGTGTCGAGCGCCGTCTTCATGAGCTGCGCGCGCTGCTCGGCGCGCTTGCGCGGGTCGGGGTCATTGAGGCGCGACACCTCCGGCGCCGCGCGCTGCTGAACCTCCGACAGTGCGATGACGTCGCGGTTCACCACCGCGGCCACCTTGTCCACCAGCTCCGCGCGCGCCGACGTGGCGCCCCCCAGGAGCGCCGCCGCAGCGACGAATGCCACCAGCTTCTTCATTCCGTGCATCCTTCCGCACCACACCGGGCCCGTCCAACAGTCCGCCGGGCCCACGATTCCGTCACTTCGCTGCCTGCGGGAGTGCCGCGGGCTGTCCGCGGATGGCCTGCAGCGTGGTCTCATTCACCTGGACCTGCGCCTTGTCCCGCAGTTCCTTCTCGAAGGCGTCCTGCGCCTCCGTGCGCTTCTGCTCCATCAACTTCGCTTCCACCCACTGACGCGCCTCGGCGAAGTCCCGCTTCCGCGCGGGCTTGCGCTCCAGCACCTTGAACAGGTGGTAGCCGTACTCGGTGGACACCACGTCCGAAACCTGCCCGACCCCGAGCTTGAATACCACTTCGTCGAAGGCGGGCGGCATCTGTCCTCGGGGGAAGAACCCCAGGTCGCCCCCCACCTTGGCGTCCGCGCTCAGCGAGTACCTGCGCGCCAGGTCCGAGAACTTCTTGCCCGACTTGAGCTGCGTCTGGAGCCGCCGGGCCTCGTCCAGGCCCTTCACCACGATTTGCGCGGCGTGCACCTGCTCGCTCTCGTTCAGCTCGGCCTCGTGCGCCGCGTAGTACGCGCGCAGCTCCTCCTCCGTCACCCCCACGCGGGCGTAGACGTGGCTGGCGAAGAGCTTTTCGATGGTCAGCCGGCTGGCCTCGCGCGCGCGCAGCTCCGACATGGACAGCTGGCCCTGGGCGAGCACCTCGTTGAAGTTGCCCGCCGGGTAGTCGCCCGACAGCCGCAGCACGCCCCGGTCCACCTCTTCCGGGGTGACGGTGACGTTGTTCTTCCGCGCCGCCTGGAGCAGCAGCATCCGGTGGATGTACGTGTCCAGCAGCGTGCGCTTGAAGGGCTCGATTTCCTCCGGCGTGCGCTGGGAGGCCTCCGTGGAGGCCAGCTCCCGGCCCAGCTCCTGCTCGAAGTCCACGCGGGAGAGGACCTCGCCATTCACGGTGGCCACCACCGTGTCGTCGGGCGTCAGTTTGACGGGCGTGTTGCACCCCTGACTCAGCGCCAGGGCGAGCACCAGGGACAGCAGGGGAGCGCGGGTGGGAGAAAGACGCATGCGCGGAGTCCTGGGGGAAGGGTGGGGGCGACTCCCAAAGGTGGGGATGGCCCCCCAAGCTGGCAAGCGGGCCCTCATGGCGCGGGCACCGTGCCCGGCAGCGGGCTCGACGGCTTGCGCATGGGGGCCTGGACGTCCACTGGCACCCGGGCCAGCGCGTCCGTGTCGACCGACAGCGACAACTGCTTCTCCACGCGCGCCAGGTACTCGCCCCACGCGCGGGTGCGCTTCTCGCCTTCCAGGCGCACGCGCAACTCCTCGCGCACGTCGTCCAGCGAGAGGTCCAGCGCGGGCCTGCGCGCGCGCAGCTTGAGCACGTGGAGCCCCGTGTCGGTCCGCACCACACCGCTCAGCTCGCCCTCGGTCTTCAGGGCGCGAGCGGCCTGGGCGACCTCGGCTCCGTACTCGCGCGCGAGCGCCTCGTCGGAGAGAAAGCGCATGTCGCCATCCAGCGGCGCGGTGCGCGGCTCCTGGCTGTGCTCGCGCGCCAGCTTCCCGAAGCCCCCGAAGTCCTCCGCCGGAAGCGCCTTCGCCTGGGCGAGCAGGGCCTGTGCCTCACCCTTCGCGGCGCTCTCCCGGGCGGCATCGGCCCGCGGCGCGGCGAGGAAGACATGGGACAGGCGCAGGGCCTCCGGGCGCACGAAGTCGTCCTTGCGCGCGGCATAGGCTTCCGCCAGCTCCGCGTCGGTGACAGTCACTCGCGCCTCTTCCAGTCGCGAGCGCATCAGCCGGCCCACCAGCGCGCGCCGCGTGGCCTCCACCACCTCGGGGTCGTCCTGGAGTCCCTGGGCGAGCGCGTCGCGCACCAGCAAATCAAACCGGGCCAGCGACTCCACGTACTCACGCCGGGCGCGGGGCTCCACGTAGCGCTCGCGCAGCGCGGGGCTCATCTCCAGGAAGCGCTCGGTCAGCTCCTCCGCCGTCACGGCATCGCCGCTCCAGCGCGCCACCGCCCGTCCGTCCGTCCGTCGCGTGTGGCGCAGGTCCATCACCGCCTGCCCGGCGGGCACCTCGCCCGGGGCCTTCCCGCACGCGGCGGGCGCCAGCAGGGCGAGGGTGAGGAGGCGGGGGGACAGACTCATGGGGAGGGGCTTCCGGGTAGCACGCCAAGGGGGCCCGGACAACCCGGAGTCCCGTCGCCTGTGTGCCGTCTCACGGCCGGGTGGCGTGCGCGGAGAGGAACGCCTCCACCAGGGGGAAGATTTCGTCCGGTGCCCGGCGGCCCAGCACCAGGTCGGCATGCCCGTAGTCCGCGCCGAAGCCGTGCCCTCGCCCGGCCACGAGGAACTTCACCGGGCCCCCCAGCGCCTCCTTCGCCCGCGCCACCGACATGGGCGGGGCCAGGAGGTCCTTGCTGCCCGCCAGGAGCAGGACGGGAATCTTCACCCCCGCCAGGGACTCGCGGTAGTCGAAGCCCCCGTCGTACGTGGTGAAGCGGTTGGTGGAAATCCAGCGGGCGAACTGGCGGCCCACGCCGCCGGAGATGTTGGCCGGCACGTTGGCCAGCGCGCGCCGCACGACCTCCGGCTCCATGTTCTCCGCCAGCATCATGTACCGGCTCAGCGGGCCCGGCGGCGCGCCCAGCAGCGCGATGCTGGTGACTCGGCCGGTGGGGATGACCTTCAGCCGCAAGAGCGGCTCCACGCGCTGGATGAAGGTGCGAAGCCCCGGTTGCACCGCGAAGGTGAAGGGGCTGCCCAGAATCGCCGCGGCCCGCACCGGGGCCTGCGGGTTCTTGGCCAGGTGGGCGTACAGCGTGAGGCCACCCTTGGAATGCCCCACCCAGAGCACTTCCTTCGCCCCCGTGGACACCACGGTGCGCAGGGCGGTGCGCACGTCGTGCTCCGCCTGGTCGTCGAAGTTGAAGTCCGAGCAGTCGCCCGCCAGCCCCCGCCCGCGCAGCTCCAGCACCCACGTCTCGAAGCCCGCCCGCGCCAGGTAGCGCGCCATGCTGTAGTGCTCGTCGAAGTCCAGGTGGAAGCGGTTGGCGCCCAGCCCGTGGCAGAGGATGACGGGCTCCGCGTACCGGCGCTCTCCCCGAGCGTGGTAGCGCCCCATGGCGATGGCCGCGCCGTCGTCCGTGGGCACCCGGTACAGCTCGTCCGGGCGGAACGTCAGCGTCAGCAACCCCTCTTTTCCCCGGCTCATCGTCCGCGAGAAGAGGTCCGCCATCCGCCCCAGCCGCGCCACCTGTCTCCGTGTCACCCCCCCACTCTAAGCCGGTCCGCCGCCCGTTGCCGTGTCCATTGCTGGGTGGTCATCCCTGCCGGCAGGGCCGTTGCAAGGAGATGTAGGTATAACGGTCCGGAGGAAACTGGATGCGGCAAAACAGGGCAATCAAGGAAGCGTTGTCGTCCTTCATCGCCACCGTTTTTCCCACAGACACCCTCCTGCGTGCCCTGAGAGTGATGGAGCGGCACCAGGTGCAGCTGTTGGGCGTGGTGGGGGAAGGGGGAGGCTTGCTGGGGCTGGTGAGTGAGGCGCACATCCTCGCGGCCTGGGGAGATCCGCTGGCGCCCGTGTCGGAGGTCATGGCGCGGGTAGGGCTGCCGGGCGGAAGGAGGCGACTGTCCCTGCGCCTGCCGCGCTTCTGCCTGCGGCGTGGGGGGCGGATGCGTCCGGCGACCTGATGCGGCGGGCAGGCCGTGGGAGCGGTACAATGCCGCCCCCCGTGCCGGACGACCTTCCCCGCTGGACTGTCTACATGCTGCGTTGCCGAGACGGCTCGCTCTACACTGGCGCCACCAATGACCTGGAACGGCGCGTGGCCACTCACGGACGCGGACGCGGCGCGGCCTACACCCGGGCGCGATTGCCCGTCACCCTCGTCTGGAGCGAGGCCGCCGAGGACCGCGGCGCCGCCCTGCGACGGGAGGCCGCCATCAAACGCCTCACCCGGGGCGACAAGCTGCTGCTCGTGTCCGCCGCTCGGCCCCCGCGACGCCGCGGACGCTGAGCCGGTTCCCTCGTCATACCGGCGTGCGGGGATGACCGTTGGTGGGCGACCCTTCGCGCCGCCATCTGTCATCATCCTGGAATCCGGGTCTTTTGTGTCGGGTCCCTCGATACCCGAACGCGGTGTCGCGCGTTACCGTGGGACCATTCTTCACAGGGGGCAGTCCATGCTTCGGTCGCTTTCAGGAGTCTTCGCCGCACTGGTCATCTTGGCCCTGGGGTGTGGCCGGGTGGTCAACCATCCACCGGATGTCAGTGCGGGGCCGATTCCGAGCCCGAAGACGGTGGAGCCCGGGGGCGTCGTGCAGCTCGTGTTCGAGGTGCAGGACCCCGATGGTGACGAGATGGAGTACGTCTGGACGCAGAACCCCGCGGAGCCCGCGGGTCACTTCAGCGACTCCCACTCGCGCACCCCGACCTGGACGGCTCCGGAGGGCGTGAAGGAGCCGACGCACTTCCTGCTGCAGGTCAACGTGATGGACAGCGGGGGCGGCGGCGTGCTGGGCACGACGCCTTCCGTGCTGGTGCGCGTGCCGTAGTCGGCCGGGCAGGGCCCCTCAGGGCGCGGTCTGGGACGGTGCGGCCGGAGGCGGCGTCTGGGCCTCCTGCTCGCGGGCCTTCCGGTTGCCGCGGAGGGTGAAGAGGATGCCCAGCGCCAGGAAGGCGGCGGCGCCGATGCCGGCGCCAATGGTCTGCCAGGTGAGCAGGTCCGAGCTGACGTTGCGGACCACCTGGGGCAGGTTGCACATCGTCTGGGTCGCCAGGGGCGTCTCGTTGTACCAGCCGATGAAGTGGGGACCGGCCCAGGACGCGACGAGGATGCCCAGCAGGGTACCCGCGAGGACGAAGTTGAGCAGTGTCTTGGCGGCGTTCATGCGCAATCACCTCGGCAGGGGGACGACAGGCCGTGCTTAGTATGTGCACGACGCCCTGGCCAGGGGTGGAACGTGTTAAGGGGAGGGCGTGCCGCTGCTCCCGCTCGCCATCCTGTCCAGTCTCGTCGCCCTGGTGTGCGCCGCCTTCCTCATCGTCCATGCCTTCCGCCGCAGCGTGGGCACGGGAGTGATGGTGCTGCTCATCCCCTGTTACGCGTTCTTCTACGCGTTCAGCCAGTTCGAGCACCGGCACAAGGGGCTCATCGTCGCGGGCTTCGTGTCCTGCACGGTGCTGTCGGCCGTGTTCCTGGGCCTGGGCTCGCACGCCCTGACGGCGCTGACGGCGCGCGTTCCTCCGCCGGGCTTCTGAGGCGTCGCTTCGCCGTGCGCTCGCCCGACGCCAGGGTGTCGTGGTGATGGTGGAGAGCACGGCCGCCCTGTGCGCGCGCCACGCGGAGGTCTCCGCGGTGGCCACCTGTACGCGCTGCGGAAGCTTCCTGTGCGGGGAGTGCCTGGAGCTCTTCGGCGAGTCCGCCTTCTGCGAGCCGTGTGTGTCGTTGCGGCGCAAGGACGGGCCCGCGTCGCGCGCGGCCTGGGGCGCGCTGGGGCTCGGGGTGCTGGGACTGTTGGTCTTGCCGTGTACCCTGGCGATGCCGCTGCCGCCGCTGGTGGCGGGCGTGGGCAGCGTGGTGCTGGGGATGCGGGAGGCGGGGCGCATCCGCAGGGGGGAGAGCCCCGCGAAGGGACAGGTTCCCGCGCGGGTCGCGTCCGTGCTCGGCTGGGTGACCCTGGGGTTGCTGTCCGCGTGGCTGCTGTTCTGGGGCTGGCTGTACTTCGCGGCGCCTGGCGTCTGACGCGGGCTTCAGACGCCGCGCGCGTTCGGCTCCCAGAGGTACTTGTGCATCTGGAGCTGGAAGCGGACGGAGAGCCGGTCCTCGATGGTCCACTCCGCCAGCTCGCGCGGGTGGAGCTTTTCGAACACGGTGGAGAACAGCAGCGCGAAGGGCTTCTCGGCCAGCCGGTGCTCGGCGATGAGGGCCTTGGACCAGTCGTAGTCCTCGCGCGAGCCGATGACGAACTTCAGCTCGTCGTTCGCGTTCATCGACGCGAAGTTGCGCAAATCATTGCGCGCGGCCTCGCCCGAGGACGGTGTCTTCATGTCGACGATTTTGTGCACGGCCGGAGGCACCAGCCGCACGTCGATGGCGCCGCTGGTCTCCAGCAGCACCGTGAAACCCTCGTCGAGCAGCGACTGCATCAGCGGGTAGACGCCGGGCTGGAGCAGGGGCTCGCCGCCGGTGATTTCCACGCGCGGGGTGCGCAGCGCCTTGATTTCCTCGATGACGTCCGCGTTCTTCCGACGCGCGCCGCCGTGGAAGGAGAACTCGCTGTCGCAGTAGGTGCAGCGCAGGTGACAGCCGGTGAGGCGGATGAAGGCGCACAGCAGGCCGGCGTGCGAGGACTCGCCCTGGAGAGAGAGGTAGATCTCCTTCACCACCACGGAGTCAGCGGTGGGAACGAGGCGGGGCTCGATGTGGGGACGCGCGGCGGGCATGGCTTCTTCGTGAGGCGAAGGGAGCGGCGCTTCAACCCCAGTCAGCCCGGGAGGTCAAGCCGTCACCCCAATCCGGAGCCAACGCCCCGGGAGCGGCCCGGGATTCCCGGACCCTGGACCTCGCTGCGGGAAGCGGCCCGGGCGAGGCGAAGTCCGTGGAATCTGGAGCACTTGCGGCCTTCCGGGCTCAGGAGCCGCCCGTCCCCTGGGCCCGTGGGGCGTGTCCTTCTTCCTCCGAAGCCGTGGCCGGGCGGTGGTGGTGCACGGGGCAGGTCTTGGGGAAGGTGCCGAGCTGCTCGACGACGTGGCCCTTCGGGTAGGTGCGCACGCTGGAGTTCTCGCGGCCGAACCTGGGCACCTCTCGCGGAGGCAGGGCGTAGCGCACGAACTTCCCGCGCAGCTTGAGCGCGGTGCGGAACACCTTCCGGGTGAGCGCGGAGGGGCGCGCGTAGTGGAACGCGTCCAGCAGCGCGTCCTCCATCAACGTGCGAGCGAACAGCTTCACGAGCTTCTTGGGCGCCAGGTGGGACGGAGGGAAGGTGGTGAGCAGCTCCAGCGTGGAGTCGGCCACCGCCTGGCTGCGCGCATCGAAGGCGAAGTGCTTCGCCTCATAGCCGTCCATGAGCGCGACGAAGTCCGCGTGGGTCTCCGGAATGTCCCGGATGCCCATGTGGCGGCCCACCGCGCGGTAATAGTGGGTCCACGCCTCCGCCTCGTGCGGAGTGAAGGGCCGCCAGCCGAACTCGCCCACCCAGCGCACGGGGGTCACCACGAAGGTGGAGAGCACGTAGCGCATGTCCTCGTTGGAGATGTCATAGGCGCCGTGCATCTGGTTCATCCGGCGGAAGGCGCTGTGGCCCGTGGGGCTGGCGATGCCGTGCTCGAGGATGGCGTCGAGGATGAGCACGGTGTCGTCGTAGCGCTTCTGGGTGCGCTCGGTGAACTCCCCCGTCTCGTGCAGCAGTATCCCGATGCTCGGCACCGCGTAGGTGCGGAACAGCGCGAAGCTGAGCGCCTGGGTGATGTCCCAGGGGAACTCCTGGGTGGCGAGGATGCGAACGATGTCCTCGTGCTGCGTCCGGGCATCGAGGCCGTCTGTGCGGTCCCGCAGTGCGAAGCGATTCATCCAGGTCCCTCCCGCGAAGGAAGAAGGGACGCTAGCCGATGGCGCCAGGGCCTGCTTATTGGCACCCCCGGTCGCTGTCAGCCTCTGTGCGTCGGGCCCTTCACGCGCTCGATGAAGGCGTCGATGAGGTGCCGGGCGATGCTCAGGCGCGGCGGGACGCGGGGCAGCTCGTCGGGGTGGAACCAGTGGGCCTCGGCGATCTCCTTGCCGTCCACCTGGATGTCGCCCCCCGCGTACTCGGCGGTGAAGCCCACCATGAGCGAGCGCCCGAAGGGCCAGGGCTGCGAGCCGAAGTAGCGGATGTTCTTCACCTCGATGTTGACCTCTTCCTTCACCTCGCGCGCGACGCACTCCTCCAGCGACTCACCCGCGTCCACGAAGCCCGCGAGCGTGCTGAACATGGGCTCCGGCAGGGTGGAGTTGCGCGCGAGCAACATGGTGTCGCCCTTGGTGACGAGCACAATCATCGCGGGGGAGATGCGCGGGTAGAAGGGCGTGTTGTCCACCGTGCAGCGGCGGGCGCGCTCACCGGAGACCAGCTGCGTGGGCTGGCCACAGCGCCCGCAGAAGCGGTGCTGGATGTCCCACTCGGCGATGGCGAGCGCGCGGCCGGCGACGGCGAAGTGCACCTCGTCCAGTCGCTTGTAGAGCGAGCGCGCGGGCACGAGGGTGGTGCCCTCCGGCGGCGCGAAGTCCCGAGGCAGGGGCGCGGCGTAGCAGTCCACTCCGTCCAGCACGCCCAGGTAGTGGGCCGCCGAGGCGAACTCAGGGAGCGTGGAGCCGGTGGGCAGGCTGATGGCGCCCTCCCGCTCGATGATGAGCAGCTCCATGCCGCGCGAGAGGAAGAGCAGGGCGCTGTCGCGCGGTCGGCTGGGGGGCTCGTGGCTGGGGAGGAAGGAAGGGCTGGGGCTCACGTGGCCACCTTAATGGCCCGCGACGGGCGACGCAGGCTTCGTTGTCACCCAGGCGCCCGGGGGGAGGGGCGGAGCGCACCCGTGGCGCGTCACGGGTGAACGGTGGCGCGGCCACGGTGCGGGTGACGAACTGGCGACGGGACTAGGTGTCCTTCTGGATGAGCTCCACGCGGTAGCCGTCCGGGTCCTCGACGAAGGCGATGACGGTGGTGCCGTGCTTCATCGGCCCGGGCTCACGCACCACCTTGCCACCCGCCTGTCGAATCGCGTCGCACGTCGCGCGGATGTCCGGCACGCCCAGCGCCACGTGGCCATAGGCCGTGCCCAGCTCGTACTTCTCCACGCCCCAGTTGTGCGTCAGCTCCAGCGCGGGGTGGGTGTCCTCGGGGCCAAAGCCCACGAAGGCCAGGGTGAACTTCCCGTCGGGATAGTCGTGGCGGCGCAGCAGCTTCATTCCGATGACCCGCGTGTAGAAGTCGAGCGACTTCTCCAGGTCCCCAACGCGCAACATGGTGTGCAGGATTCGCATGCGCGCTTCATAACCCCGGGAGCGCCGCGCGTCTCGGCGCGCTGTCGGCTCCCGGACTACGGGTTCACGGAAGACTCATTGGCCCGGACGTTCCGTGGAACGGTGAACGTCCCCACGTACACGCGGCCCTCGGACACCTGTGCTCCGCCCGTGCCGAGCACATCGACGCGGGACTGGTCGCCGCCCGCGTGCCACAGGCCCACCAGCACGTTCCACGTTCCGGGCCGCCAGCCCCGCGTGGAGAGGGAGAAGGCGTCGCGCAGCAGCGTGTCCCGAGGCGCATCCGCGAAGAACCAGGTGCCGCCCAGCACCGGATGGTCCGAGCCCAGGCGCTGGCCCTCCGCCGACACCACGTGCACGAAGATGCCCACCGAGCGGGGCACCGGCCCCGTCGTGCGCCAGTGGAGCACCAGGGGGGTGATGCCTTCCGCGTCCGGCTCCGCGGGCACCTCCGCCGCCACCAGCTCCACGGGCACGTCGAAGCGCGCGTTCACCGGCCGCGCCGCGGGGGGCAGCGCCGCCACCGTCAACGGCGAGCCATCCGCGTTGCGCGGGTCCGGCTTCGCCACGGGCTCAGGCCACGCCATCGCGAGCACACCCCACACGGCGAGGGGCACGGCGGACACGCCCAGCGCTCCGGGCCACGGCAGCCGATGACCGCGCCGCTCGCGCCACATGAGGAAGGCGAGCCCGGCCCACGCGAGCGCCGACACGAGCGTGCCTCCGAGTCCCGAGCGGGGCAGGAAGCTCAGCACCACCTGCTGATGGCCTTGCGGCACGCGCACGCCGAGCAGCCCGTCACGCGAGATGACCTCGCCCTGTGACGACTTCCAGCCCGGGTGCCAGTTCTGGTTGACGAGCAGCACGGTGGGCCGCGTCGCGTCCACGTCGATGGACACGCGGTTGGGCGTCCACTCCACGCGCTTCGCGGTGCCCGCGCCGGGCTCCTCCAGGTACTCCTCCTGGCTCAAGTCTCCGCGCAGCTTGGAGGACATGGGCACGGGCCACGCCTCGCCACAGGCGATGGAGCCCCGGTTGAGCGCGAGCAGGTGTCCTTGCGACCAGCGATTGCCGCGCGCCTGGGCGAAGGGCTGCTCACGCTCGGCGGGCATCGCCGTCATCTGCGCCCAGCGCGAGAGGTTGTCGAAGGCGCGAAGCTGCAAGCCCCAGCTGGAGATGGCCACGGCGCACGCGGCCACGGCGGCCCAGGTCCACCGGGAGGGCGCGCGCCACGTGCGCGAGAGCAGCGCGGCGAGTCCCAGCGCGGCCAGCTCCGCGAGGAAGAAGCAGGTGGGGACGAGGAAGCGCTCGGGGTAGCGGAACGTCTCGAAGATGGGGAGCGTGCGCAGGCCCGCGAACAGCGAGGGCGTGGCCGAGTAGCCCGCCGCCATCCACGCGCACAGGCCCGCCATGACGGCGGGGTAGAGCGCGCGGCGTCGGGCGAGGGCGAGGGCGGGCAGCGCGAGCAGGAGGGCCGCGGGCGCGAAGTAGAAGTTGCCCGGGTCGCTGTAGCCTGCGCGCGCGGGGAGCTGGAGCAGCGTCTTCGTCAGCGGCACGAGCGCGTTGCCCGGCGTGCCCGCCATGACGCGCGGCGAGGAGCGCATCGTCTCGATGAGCGGCCAGAGCCGGAAGGCACATGCGGCCAGGGTGAAGCAGGCGGTGATGCCCAGGGCCCACAGCGCCTCGCGCCGTCGAGGCATGCCGCGCATCCCGTACAGCGTGCGTCCGGTCTCCAGCGCGACGAAGAGGGCGCCCATGGGCACCGGGTAGGTGCCACCGAAGCTGAGCAGCAGCGCGAAGACGCCGCCCACGAGCGCGACGCCAGACAGCTTCCCCTCCGCGACGCGACGCGTGCCCACGAGCAGCCACGGCAGCAGGAGGAAGCCCGCGAAGTTGAGCCAGCCGATGGACCAGGACAGGGCGGTGAAGCCCATCAACCCGAAGAGGGGCGCGGCGCCCAGTGCGCCTGTCGCGGCGCCCACGCGCCGTCGGGCGTAGTGGAAGAAGCCCTCCATGCCGAGCACGAGGAAGACCCACAGCAGAATCGGCTCCGCGCGGCGCGGGCCCACGAGGGAGGACAGCACCACGGTGGGCGCGAAGACGCGCGTCTGCGGACTGCCCAGGGCGTACTGGCCACCGCAGGACCAGGGGTTCCACAGCGGCAGTTGTCCGTAGTGCGTCACGCTGCGCGTGCCCGCGTCCTCGTACGAGTCGAGCAGGTGCGAGTCGCGGAAATCGTTCATCCCTCCGGCGAGCGACAGGGAATGCCAGCACGCGGCGAGCGCGAGGACGCCGAAGAGGGCCAGGCGCACGCTCGTGAGCGAGGCGGCGCGGTGGGCGGCGCGGAGCAGTCCGTGGGAGGAGGTCGTCATTCGGGAGGGAGCGCGCCGATGCGCGAGAAGACGGGGGACGCGCCGGGCATCAAGGGACGCGAGCAGAAGGAGTCAGGCACGGAGCGGCGGCGACCTCGCGGGAAGACGACGGGGCCGGGCCTCGGGCCTCGGCGAAGGGTCGTGGCGAGCGCGGGCCGACGGTGGCCTCGCGAAGCGAGGGTGGAGTTCGTGCCGGGCATCAGTCGTAGAACGGACGGGGCTTGCACGGGCTGGCGGAGGCCTTGCGCGGCGGGAGGATGGGGGCCGCCGAGCGCAGCTCGGTGTCGATGGCGTCGAACACGTCCGTCACCGGCACGTCGCGCCTGCGCGCCTCGCTCATCACCCAGCCTCGCTCCGATGCGCCGAAGTCGTCGTCCTGGGACCAGTGGTCTCCGGGGAACGAGTGCATCGAGCGCCGACGCCAGTGGGGCTCCGCCTCCGCGGCGGCCCGGCCCACGAGGACACGCTCCTCGGCGGACAGTCGCCGCGACGGTGTCCTCACCTCCGAAGTCACCGCCCGCGCCACCGCCACGCCGCCACACAGCGCGAGGGCCATCCAGCCCGAAACCGCCACGCGCCGCCAGCGCGCCTGTGTCGTCGTCATCGTCATGGGACCCACCTGTCTTCCGTGGGTTCCTACTCCAACTTCCCCGGCCGCTTCACCCGTTTCAGCGGGAATGGCGGCGGGCGGAGCACCAGGGCACCGTCCGCCGGGCACCTCGACTCAGGAGCGGTCGTTCTCGTCGGCGTCCGCTTCCAACTCGTACGGGTTCGCCAGCAGCCGGTGCGCGCCCTCCATCATCTCCACGACGATTTGACCGGCGGGCAGCACGCTCTCGATGCGCGCCATGCTGGAGCCGCTGGCGGGCAGCGCCATCTCCTCCAGGTCGCCCTGCGTGTCGGGCGTGGGCACGAAGGCGCTGAAGCGCGGCATCGTGTAGAGCGCGTCGCCACCCGACAGCCCCGGGTACAGCCGCGTGGTGCCAATGGAGTCCGTGGGGTTCGTCGGCGCGCGCGCCTCGCGGCCCGCCCACTCGCGCACCACGCGGTTGCGCAGCACGCGCTGACGCGGCCCGGACCACTCGGGGCCGAAGAGGGTGGTGAAGTCGGAGTCGCGCGCGTCTCCGTCCACCACGCGCTGCTTGTAGCCGGGGTGCGCGTACGCCTCCACGGAGGCCACCATGCGCGTGCCCACCCAGACACCGTCCGCGCCATGGAACAGCGCGCGCGCCGCGCTCAGCCCATCCGCGATGCCACCGGCGGCGAGCAACGGCAACTCACCCACCAGCGCGCGCAGCTCCCGCACCAGCTTCAGCGTGGGCGTGGTGCCCCGGTTGTAACCCGCCGCCTGTCGGCCCTGTGCGATGAGTCCATCCACGCCCAGCGCCAGCGCTTCCTTCGCGAACTCCACCGAACTCGCCTGCACCCAGACCTTCGTCCCCGCGGCCCTCAGGTCCTTCACCCAGTCCGCGGGCGGCAGGGCCCAGTGGAAGGCGACCACCGGTACGCGCTCGGCGATGCACGTGTCGATGTGCTCGCGCGTGGTGAAGTCCCCCGCTCGCGCGCGGTCGAGGATGAAGTCCACGCCGAAGGGGCGCTGCGTGCCGGCGCGGATGGCCTGGATGCGCGAGCGCAAGAAGGGCGCGGGCTCCGGCGCCGAGCCGAGCATGCCGATGCCTCCCGCCTCCGACACGGCGATGACCAGCGGCGGCAGCGCCACGAAGGCCATGCCCGCGCTGACGAAGGGATAGTGCACGCCCAAGTCACGCGTCAGCCGCGTGTGCAGCGTGTTGTCCTCCAGGACGTGGATGGGTGGACGCCGAGGCGCGCGGCCTTCCTCCGACTCGGCTGGCGAGCCCTCGTCATCCAGCTCGCTGTCCCCAGGACCCCCCGAGGGGCCGGCCCGGTGGGAAGGGGGCGCGGCGCGTCCGTCGTTCGTTCCGTTCATCATGTCTCCTCGGTGTCGCTGGCCCGCTGACCTCTCGCGAAAGGTTACCAGCATCCCCTGCCTGTTGAGGTCAGGGGGCAACGGGGCGGTGGTCCGCCCGGGTGCCCGAAGACATTCGGCGGTGTCGAGTGGTGAGCACCCGCCCCGGTCTACGTCGCGAGTGACTTCTTCATGTGTTGGTGGGGAATCCCCACTTCCGTGAACGCTTCCGCATACACGGAATAGCCCAGGCGTTCGTAGAAGGGGACGACCGTCTGCCGGGCATGGAGGTGGACGTGGGTGACGCCGCGTCGCACCAGCTCCGCTTCCAGCGCATGGACCAGTCGAGCACCCAGGCGCTGACCCTGCAGGTGGGGCGACACCGCCATCTGGAAGAGGCGTCCACCGTGCGAGTCCTCGGGGTGGAAGAGGACGCACCCCAGCACGCTGTCACCCTGGTGGGCGACCAGGTGGAGGCTCTGTGCCTCGAAGGGAAACTTCACCGCGTCCCGCGTGTGGCCCAAAGGCTCGCGCAGCACGCGGAAGCGCAGCTCCAGCTCCGCCTCGTAGAGCGCGTGCCCGGGCTGGATGAAGGTGAACTCGAAGTCGGCCTCGCCCATGCGTCAGAACGTTCCCGTGAGCTGGAGGGTGAAGGTGCGTCCGTACTGCGGCACGGGGGCGATGGAATTCTCGTCCGACACGGGAATCTGGTACTCGGAGTCGAGCAGGTTGTGGACGCCGGCGAAGTAGCGCAGCGGGCCATAGTCACCGGAGAGCCCGAAGCCGACGAGCAGCGCCTCACCGCTGTCGGCTCCACCCGGGCCGGTGGGGCGCGCGCTCTGGTAGGTGGCCTGGGTGGCCAGCCGCATGTCGCCGTTGCCCACGGGCATCAGCAGGCGTCCGGAGACCAGGTGCGCGGGTGACGCGGAGGCCACCACGTCCGCCGCGTTGCGCAGCTTCACGTACGAGTAGCTCACGTCCACCAGCAGCCAGCGTCCCGGCTGCCAGTGCACGCCCGCCTCCGCGCCCCACGCCAGCGTGGTGCCGCTGTCATTGACGAAGCGCAGACACGGGGTGCCGCCACATTCGGTGGAGGGGGCGTCGTCGGTGCGCAGCTGCACCAGGCTGGAGATGCGGTTGTGGTAGCCGGCCACCGACAGGCGCAGCTCGTCCGTCAGGTCGTGCGAGTGCTCCAGCTCGAAGGTGGTGATGGTCTCCGGCTCCAGCGAGCCCGGGGGCGCCTGGGTGATGCCGTCCGTGTAGTAGAGCTCGTAGACGTTGGGCGCGCGGAAGGCCTTGCCGGCCACCAGCTTGGTGAGCCCCGCGTCGTAGGGACGGGCGATGAGGGCCAGTCGCGGGGTGATGGGGGTGGTGTCCAGGTCCAGGTACTTGTCCAGACGCAGGCCCGCGGAGAGGCTCAGGCGCGGGTGCAGTCGCCACTCGTCGAGCAGATACGCGGACAAGAGGGTGCGCGACTTCTCATCCAGGGGGGCGTTGCTCGCCGTCTGCCGCACGCTCAGCTGTCCCTGGGCCTCCACGCCGAGCGTGAGTCGGTTGCCCTCGAAGATGCCCACGCGTGCGCGCACCTCGCCGCTGACCCAATCCGCCGCGCCGCCCTCCTTGTTGGAGCCACCGGCGTCCTCCGGATACACGTAGATGCCTTCGTAGCGGCTGATGTCGAACGCGGCGCGCGCGGACAGGCTGAAGCGTTCGGTGAACTCGCGCTCGTAGCGGGCCTCGACGAAGGCGCGCAGGTCCTCCACGGTGTTGCCCTCTGCGCCAGGCACGGTGCCGTAGGGGGCGGTGGGCAGCTCCTTCGAGCGGACGTTGAGCTGTGCCTGGAAGGACACATCGCCCAGACGGGCGCGCATGGAGCCGGTGGCGGCCCGCTCCGCGTCCAGGCCGTTGACGAGCACGTCCGCCAGCGACGGGTCCAGGCGCCGCAAGCGCGTGGTGTCCGCGCCGGAGGCCGTCAGCGCCGAGGCGCTCACCAGGATGGAGCGATTGCCGTCCTCCCACGAGGCGGTGACGTGTCCGCGCGTGGTGTTCAGCGCGCCCACCGCGCCGGTGACTTCCAGGTGGTTGTCCGGGCCCAATGACTCGCGCGGCACCACGTTGATGACGGCGAAGAAGGCGCCGGTGCCGTACAGGGCGCTGCCAGGGCCGCGCACGACTTCGATGCGTTCGACCTCCATCAGGTCCACGTTGAGGTCGTGGGCGGCGTAGCCCTGGCCGGCCCACACGTCGTTCATGGCGTGGCCGTCCCAGAGGATGAGGACGCGGGTGTTGAGGTCTCCCGGGGGCGAGAAGCCGCGCACGCCCAGGTACGTATAGGTCCGGTCGTCGGTGATGTAGAAGCCGCGCACGCCGGAGAGCGCCTCCGCGAGGGTGCGCCAGCCGAACGCGCGCAGCTCCTCCTGGGTGAGCACGGTGGTGGAGGCGGGCGCGTCGTCCACGGCGACCAGGCTCTTGGATGCGGCGCGGACGGGTGGGGGGGCGTAGCGCAGCTCCGCGTGGACCTTCACCTCCTGGTCCGCGACCACGGTCACCTTCTGGCGCAGCGGGCGCACCTCGCGGCTTTCGACCTCCAAGGCGTGCTCACCTTCGGGGAGGGTGACGACGGTGGGGGTGAAGCCCGCGGGCTTGCCGTCCACGCGCACGGTGGCGCCGTCGCGGTTGGCGGTGACGACGAGTCGGCCGGAGGGGCGGTCCTGCACGCGCAGCGCGACGGAGAGCGGGACGCTGCCATCGGCGGGCACGTCCACCACGTACTGGCCGGGGGAGTAGCCGGGGGCGCGCACGTAGAGGATGCGCTGACCGGGAGGCAGGCGGGCGCGACCGGGCAGCTTGGTGATGACGGGGCCGTTGGGGGCGTCGCGCACCTCGGCGCCCTCGGGGGTCCCGGTGAGCTCCACGCCGCCGGTGATGAGGAACAGGTCGAAGGTCTGCTCCGTCTCACGACCGCGCGCCACGGTGACGGTGGCCTCGGTGGGACGGTAGCCCTCCTTCTTCACCATGATTTTGTGGCGGCCTGGTGACAGCGCGAGCGTCTGCGGAGAGCGGCCCCGGCTGCCCAGGTCCATGCGGTCCACGTAGACGTCCGCGCCCTTGGGGACGGTGGTGACCTTGACGAGCGCCACCTTGGGGCGAAGCCGGTCCAACGAGCGCGACACCTCCGAGGCGTCCTCCGTGGGCAGGTCCTCGGTGAGCAGGTCGTTGTAGTAGCGGTACGCCTCGTTGAACTTGCCCAGCGCCTCGAAGCAGCGGGCGATGTTGAAGAGCACGTTGCGGTTGGGCACCAGCCGGTAGCTGGTGAAATAGGAGCGCAGGGCTTCGGTGTACTGGCCCTTGGCGTAGGCGTCGTTTCCCAGCTCGAAGGCGATGTCCGCCTCGTCGGCGTTGTTGTCCGCGTACGCGGGCACGGACAGGAGCAGGAGCGATAGGACGAGAAGGCCAGAGCGAGAAGGAAGCATGGGGCGGTGACATTCTTCCTTCTATGGAATGGCAGGTCCATGGGGGCCTTTGGGTGGGCCGCCGAATGTCAGACCTCCTGAGTAGGAAGGAGTGGACACGCGGTATGGGGTGGGGTTCCACTTTGGGGAGGTGGCGGGGATGTTGGAGGGGTGGGAAGTCAGAGGGGAGAGGAGCGAGGGAATGGGTGAGGGACCGAAGCGGCCGGCGACGTATGAGGACCTGGTCGCACTGCCGGAGAACATGGTCGGGCAGATAATCGACGGGGAGCTCATCGCCATGCCTCGGCCGGCGAGCCCGCATGCGAGAGCGAATTCTCGCTTGGGTGGCGAACTCTACGGACCCTTCGAGCGGGGCCGGGGAGGTCCTGGGGGCTGGCTCTTCCTGGATGAGCCAGAGCTTCACTTCGGCCAGGACGTGTTGGTGCCGGACCTGGCGGGCTGGCGTCGGGAGCGGATGCCGGAGATGCCGAACGCGCCGTACTTCACCCTGGCGCCGGATTGGGTCTGCGAGGTGCTCTCTCCGTCCACGGCGTCGTTGGACAGGGTGAAGAAGAAGCGCATCTACGCCCGAGAAGGCGTGCGCCATGTCTGGCTGGTGGACCCGAAGGAGCGGACGCTGGAGGTGTTTCGCCTGGAGGGCCGTCGCTGGGTGGAGCTGGGCACGTACGGAGGGGATGAGCGCGTGCGTGCCGAGCCCTTCGAGGCGGTGGAGCTGGAGCTGGGCATCTTGTGGCTGCCGGAGTCGACGCCGAAGACGCCCTGAGGCTCAGTGCATGACGCGCTTGCTGGAGGTGTCCACGGCCTGTGCCGCTGGGTGCTGGCGCATGAGGAGGTCGCCCACCGTCTGGAGCACCTGGGTGGTGGCGCCCTCGGGGTCCCTGAAGAAGTGGGGCGTCCAGAGTCGGACGAGCTTCCAACCCTGGCCCTCCAGCACGGCGGTGCGGAAGAGGTCCCACTCCACACGGTCGGCGGCCTTGGGGTAGCGCGTGCCGTCGCAGAGCAGGCCCACGGTGACCTCGCCCGGGACGGTGGGGTGATGCAGGGCCACGTCCACGCAGAAGCCGTCGTTGCCCCAGTTCACGTCGGAGGAGATGAGGTGCCGCCGCGCGAGGTGCGACGCCAGTGCGCGGGCGAAGGTGGAGCCCGCGTCGGTCTCCCGCTCGCGCACGACGAGCTCTCGTGGGGTGGAGGGCTCGGACGTGGGCAGGGCGTCTTCGCGAGAGTCCTCCGCGTGGGCGTGGGCGATGGCTTCCGCGAACTGGAGATAGGCGAAGAGCAGCCAGCCTCCGTTGGGCTGACGGCCGGTCTCCACGGGGGGCAGGGCCGTATAGGCGTCGCGTGGAATCGAGGTGACCAGGTGCACCTGCTGGCGGGCGCGGGTGACGAGCACGTTGAGGCGCCGTCCTCCGCCCGCGCTGCCGAGCGGGCCGAAGCGTCTGTAGAAGCGGCCCTGTCGGTCAGGGCCGTAGGTGGTGCTGATGATGAGGTGGTCTCGCTCGTCGCCCTGGACGTTTTCGAGGTTCTTGACGAAGAGGCCCTCGAAGGAGCCGGCGCCTCGGCGGGTGCGCGCGGTGGCGAGCCGGGCCGCGAAGGTGGCGTCCTCCGCCGCCAGCTCGTCGAGGACGTCGGTGATGGCGTCGCGCTGTGAGAGGTTGAAGCAGGCGATGCCGACGGAGGGAGGTTCAGCGCGTGCGAGCAGTTCCTTCACGAGCTGGCCCACGGCGCGGGCCTCGGTGTGGTTCACCCGCTTCTCGTAGGTGCCACCCACGGGCAGCAGTCGCAGGGGCGCGTGGGGTGCGCGGTGCGAGGGATGCGCGGGGATGGCCTGGAGGCGCTTGTCGTAGAAGTGCTCGTTGCTGAAGGCGATGAGGTCCGCGTTCTGCGAGCGGTAGTGGACGTCGAGGTAGCACTGGTCGATGTCCAGGTTGAGGGCGGCGGAGAGCAGGTCTTCCACCTCGGACTGCTGGTCCTCGAAGAGGCCCTGCTCCGTTTCGGCCTCGGTGTCCTGGCTCTGCACCACGGCGGACTCGAAGAAGCGCGTGGGAGGAAGCTGCTTCGGGTCTCCGGCGATGACGACGCGCTTTGCACGGGTGAGGACGGGCAGGGCTTCCTCGAGTCGGCACTGGGAGGACTCGTCGAAGATGACGACGTCGAAGATGGGTTGGCGCGGGAAGATTTGCGCCACCGTCTGCGGGCTGGCCATCCACACGGGGCGGGCGTCGAAGAGCGGGTCTCCTCCTTCGAGTGTCAGGCCAGTGGCGATGACCTGGCGTACGCGCATGGCGCGCTCGCCTCGGAGCATCAGCCGCCGGCGCAGCTCCGCGCCCTGGCCGTTGAGTCTTCCTCCCGTGGTCGCGAGCAGACGCTCCCGTTGGCGCTGCGTCCATCGGTGGAGGATGGCGTCGCGAACCAGACCGCGCTTCTTCTCCTCGAGGACGCGGTAGCGGGCCTGGGTGGCCTGGGTGCGCTCGGCGTCGACATGCTGGAGGGCGGGGTCATCGCGCAGGCGTGAGGAGACTTCCGCCGCGAGCGTGGCCTTGAGCACGGCCGTCCAGCCGGAGTCCGCGTCCACGCCCTGGCGCGCCAGGGATTCCACGGCGGGCTCCAGCGTGGGCGGCATGCCGGACAGCAGCGAGCGCATGCGCAGCATTCCCTCCACGGTGGACAGACGGGCCTGGAACGCGGAGGCGATGGGGGACAGTTGGGCACCGGCGCGCAGCTCGCGCGAGCGGGTGGAGAGCCACGGAGCGCGGAGGAGTCCGGTCTCGGCGAGTCGCTTCTCCAGCTTCACCACCGCCGCGCCTCGTGCCGGGGACTGACGGAGGCCCGTGAGCAGCGATTCGCGCGCGGCGGCATCTCCCGTCAGGGCCCGGCGCACGGCGTCGCGGCACGAGGAGAGCAGGGGTGTGCTGTCCAGCGTGCCCAGTACATCGAAGAGGGCGCTGTGCGTGCGCAGGTCCCGAGACAGCAGCTCATCGGGAAGGCTCGCGGAGGTGGAGCGGGAGATGCCCACGGCGGCGGAGCCCGGCTTCACGCTGGAGTGGGCGAGGCCCACGGCGGAGGAACTCGGAGCAATGGAAGGAGGAGGGAAGCTCGCGGCAGTGGAGCCGCGCGCCATGGTGGGGTGAGAGCCGCTCGCGGTAGCAGCGCCCTGCGCCATGGTGGAGTGAGAGCCGCTCGCGGTAGCAGCGCCCGGCGCGAGGGTGGAGCGGTGGAACTCGCTCAGCAGCGCGCGTGCGCGGGCGCCCGTGAGGAAGCGGCTGACACGCTCAGCGGGGTCGGCACCCAAGGTGAGGCCAAACTGCTGGAGCACCTTGCGAGCGCCTGCCTTCCGCGCAAAGCAGAAGAAGGCGTACCACTTGCTAGCGATGCCCAGGTACGCGCCCAGCGTGGCGAGCGCCGTGGACAGCACGCCCAGGGACTGAGGCTGCTCGCGATGAATCAGCGCGAGCTCCGTGTCGAGAGGCCCCTCGGCGAGCACCTTGACCTGGGGCGCCAGTCCGTCGAGCTGGGTCTTCGCGGTCCGCACCGAGTCCGCGGAAGCCGCGCTCCAGTATGAGAGGACCTCTGGGCTCGCGGCCTCCAGCAGCGGGGCGAGTTGCTCGGCGAAGGTGGCGCGCGCGATGCCCTCGGCTTCGGGCTCCGCTCCAAATGACGGGATGTGCGGGGAGGCGAGAGCGTCCGCGTCGCGGGCCGCGTTGACCGTGGTGCTCAGCCGTTCACGGTAGGTGGCCAGCGGCGTGGCGAGATACGTGGCCAGGTCCACGCCCAGGGCTTCGCGCCAGGGGTTGTCCGGGTAGCCTTCCTTGAGCGCGCGCTCGAGGACCTCGCGGGTCTCTCGCTCGCGCGGAGTCACGTCCGCGAGCCGGGCGGAGGTGAGGGAGGCCGTGGCGGGAGTGAGCTCGGCGGGAGTCTCGAGGGAGAGCCACTGGCCCACCAGCTCGTGGAAGGAGGGCGCGGTGCCGCCCGCGGGGCGCTCGGAGAGGGCACGCTCGGCGGTGGTGAGTTCGTCGTGGAGGGTCTGGAGCTCATCGTCCACGCGGGACAGCTCCTTCGTCACGGCGGCATCTGTCCGTGCTTCGGGCAGAGTGTCGAGCTGCTCGCGGATCCCCATGTAGAGGTCTCGCTGGTCCCTCTGCGCGTCATGCACGACGGCGCACAGGTTCCCCAGCCCCAGGTGGTCCAGACGGTGCTTCACGACGTCGAGCGCGGTGCGCTTGTCACAGACGAACAGCACCCGCTCACCCCGGGCCAGATGGTCACCGATGGCGTTGGCGATGGTCTGCGACTTCCCGGTGCCAGGAGGTCCGTGGATGACGAGCCCCTGGCGGCTGCGCGCCAGTCGCACCGCGCGGGCCTGACAGGGGTCCGCGATGGTGACGAGTCGCTCCTCGGCGGCGAGCTTGAGGCCCTCCAGGTTCCGCTCTCCGCCGCCCGCGTGAGCTGACTGCCCGAGTGACACATCCACGCGCAGGAAGCTCTCCAGCGGTCCGGAGATGGGCTCACCGTCCACGAGGGCGCGCATGTCGTCCACGAGGCTCTGGTTGGACAGCGGGAACAGGCCGAGCACGGCGCAGGGGAGGATGGAGGCTTGCGGGCCGCCGTCCTCGTCCGTGCGAGGCACGGCGGTCAGGAGCGTGTCGGGCGTGAAGGTCGCGGGGGTTGGCAGCTCCAGGGCCTTGGAGACGAGGGCGACCAGCTCGTTGACCTCGCGCCACGGCTCAATGCCATCGTCATCGGCGAAGAGCTCGCCGAAGCGCTGACCTGTCTGCTGTTCGAGCCAGGCGAGGAGCGCGGTGTTGGGTGCGACGCGGTCCACGCCTTCTTCGGCCCCCGCCAGCTCGACGGAGGGCGCGCGTCCCTTTTTCAGGGTGATGCGCACGGGGACGAAGGCGATGGGCGCCAGGATGCGCCGGGTGCCGAAGCCTCGCTTGTCCTTGGCGCTCGGGGGCAGGTGCAGCAGCGGGAAGCCGACGTGGAGGACATGCGCTCCGGTGTCCTGCTCGAAGATGCGGGCATCCTCGACGATGGCGGCGAGCTTGCGTAGCAGGGCCTGTTGTTCCTCTTCCGCGCGAGTCTTCGTGGGGCTCTCGTCCTCTGAGTCCGAATCGGTCGTGAGGTCCGTGGTGTCGCCGGAGGTCGCGAGGTCATCCAGCGAGGTCCCGGTGCGAGACGTGGAGAGGACTTCGGTCCGAAGAGGTGGCGCCTCGTTCAGGTCCATGTCGACCTCCGCCGTGGCTCGAGTCGCCGCGAGGTCGTCCGGAGCCTCGGGGCTCGGGCGCGCGCGCTTCTCGCTCACGGAGGCCTTGGGTCCCGTGCGTGCCGTGACAGGGGATGTCCGGAGCGTGTCCGGAGGCTTCACCGCGAGTCGGGCCGAGGCCTTGTCCCCGAGCAGGGCGGCCAGCACCGCGTGGGGCGGGGTGCCGTCGAGTCGGCTCAGCACGGACAGGTCCAGGCGCTGCCGACTGTGGTGGGGGCGACAGTTGATGCTCGGTCCGGACGCGAGCGCGGCGTACAGCCGCTCGAGCATCTTCTCGAGGACGCGGTTGCGGGACTCGGACGACACGGCGGTACCTCTCTCCAGAGGAGGGAGGTCGCTGTCTACCATGGGGCCCTGAGAGGGGCCTCAGTCCGTCAGTGAGGCGGCGAGCGAGCGGGCGGCGGCCTCCAGTGTTTCGGCCGGGAGATGATCCGCCGGGGCGGCGTCGAACACCGCGCGGCCCCACAGGCGCTGAGGCGTGTCCCGGAAGCGAGGCACCAGGTGCAGGTGGCAGTGGCGCAGCACGTCGCCGATGGCGAACGCATATGCGTGCTCGGCGCCGAGGACCGCGCGTTGGGCGCGCATCACCCGCGCGGCGAACGCGCCCAGCTCGCGAGCCGTGGCGTCATCCAGCTCGTACCAGGCACGTGCATGGTGCTCGCTGGAGATGACGACCCAGCCAGGAACGGGACTGGGGCCCGCGACGCCATGCAGCACCAACCCCGGGGCTCGGGCCAGGATGCCGCCCACGGGACGGTGCTCGCCGCGAGCAATGGCACAGCCGAGACACGGTTCATTCACATCCACCATGGAGCCACCGTAGCAGTCGGTTTTCGCCGGGGAAGCCGCGTGCGGAGGCGCATCGCACCAGGGCGGGTCGCATGGGACCCGCTGAAAAGTAAGAGAATGGGAGGGGTGTGATGTGATCCCCGGGGGTGAGGTGTCTCGGTTGTGGGAGGGGTGCGAGTGCGACTGTCGCCTGCTTGACGTGAAGGGGCCGGGTCGGAGAGTGTCCGCCCCACGCTCTTGGGGGCGTGAGAGCTCAAGCAAATCTTTTCAAGGTGGGGATGATGAAGAAGCATCTGGTCATGGCCGTGGTGCCGTTCTTGGCGCTGGGGTGCGGTGATGATTTCAAGGATGAGAACGGGGATGGCATCGCCGACGGCATTCGTGAGCCGGACAGTGTGACGGTGGTGACGCCCGCGACGCCGAAGGGGACGGTGTCGGGCCAGGTGTTGAGCACGGACCTGAAGCCGCTGTCCGAGGCCTCGGTGGAAATCACCATCGGCAGCTCGGCGGATCCGCTCGCGGGGACGACCGATGCGAAGGGCAACTTCGAGTTCAAGGACGTCCCGGCCGGCTCCCAGGTGCTGCTGACGTTCACCAAGGCGGGCTATGCCACGCTGCGCGCGAGCTCGACGATTCCCTCGTCGGCCGGCAACGTGCCCATCAACAACGCCAACGTGAGCTTTGGTCCCGTGACGCTGACGCGGCTGGACGGCTCGCTGCGCTTCCTGCTGGTGACGCCGCAGGGCCGTCCCGCGGCAAACGTACGCGCGACGCTCGAGGCCTCGCCCGCGGGCACCACCATCCTGTCGAACACCGACAACACCACGCGCGTGATGAGCACGGTGGTCGTGGAGGCGACGTCCGACGACCAGGGCGTGCTGAACTTCCAGGGCATCCCGACCGCGCAGGAACTGGCGCGCTATTCCACCCCCGGCCAGCTCGGCACGTACAAGCTGTGGGTGTCCGCGGTGGACTCCAACAGCGACGGCGTGCCGGAGACCAACGGCTACGTGGACTCCTACTCGGCCTCCAGCGTGGTGGCCTCTGGCACCACGCGGCTCATCACCCTGCCGTATTCGCAGGTAAGCAACCTCCCGCTGAACGTCGAGGGCAGCAACGTGGCGATGCTGCGGGGTGCCTCGGATTCGCATCCGCTGCGCAACATGGTGCGGCCGGGCGAGCCCATCTACCTGTACTTCAACCAGCCCGTGCAGCAGAGCTCCCTGTTGGTGCGCCTGACAGACGAGTACGCCAAGGAGTCGCTGCCCGTCACGGTGGCCCTGGGCAATGGTGGTTATACCGCCACCATCACTCCGGGTAACGGGGTGGTGCAGACGGGCAAGGAGTACAACCTGGACCTGCGCGCTGTCTCCGCGGAGAACGGGGACCTCTACTCGACCAGGGGCTTCTTCTTCGGTGGCGAGCCCGGGTCCGTCTCACCGGTGACCATCGCGGAGGCGCGCTACCAGGAGACAGTCGTTCCTCCCAACCTTCAGCAACTCAACGATGGCGAGCGGGTGTACATCACCTTCAGCTCCCCTATTTGGTCCCCGTTCGAAAGCGGGATTGAGCGCGCCGAGGTTTTCTTTGCCAACGACATCGACTTGAATGGCGATTCGAGGGCAGGCACTGCGCTTGGTGAGCTGGGTTACCCCGATGGCTTCCCGCTGATCAGGGATGAGCCCGTCGGACCCTACGCGACGCGCACGGATCGGCCTGAGTTGCCTGTCTTTGGCATTAACTTCTCAGGATACAGCACGCGTTACTCATTCATCTACACGGGTGTGCCGGCGTTCTCGCCTGGAGCCGTAAGGCTCGTGGTCGCGTTCTCGGCGCTGGGTGGCCGAGGCCTCACCGGTAACTATGAGAGCATTTGGGGGCAGCCCATCACCGCCGACCTGACGGTGAACGGCCTCGCGATTCAGCCCGCTCCTGTCACTCCGTAGTTCCCGGCACGGCGAAGCCGCGCTGACGCTGCTTCGTTGAATGATGACCGCGCCTCCGTGAGCTTGCTCACGGAGGCGTTGTTGTTTCTGAGGGGCGCGCACCAAGAGCGAGTGTGGAGATTCGCGAGCAGTTGCTGAGCGGCTGGCTCTGAATCTCATGGAGTAGACGTGGGTCCGCTTGACGAGATACCAGTGACTGCTCGGCTCTTCCCAACAGTGACCCCGGCCCCTATGTCCCAAGGGCGAGCGATGGTGACATCGCACTGGAACAGGGATTGCCTTCTCTGTGAGTCATGCATCCATTCCCGCAACGTGCAGTGATTGTCTGTCTGGGGCTCCTGATGGGGGCCTGTATCGACGTCCCAGAAATCCAGCAGGTGGTCGAGGAACCTGATGGGGGTCCCGACACGTCACCAGATGCTTCGACGCCCGACGCGGGTGAGCCATCCGTGCTGGTGCGGCTTGTTTTATCGCGGCACGTGACGAACGGCCCTGTCGACGTCAGGGCCGAACTGAGTGGACCCACCCCAGAGCGGGTGGAGTTGCTGGTCAATGGCAGATCCGTTGAGACGCTGCTCCCGCCATACGAGATGTCGTGGGATACCCAGGCGCTTGAGGAGCGGCGGCACGAACTGCGAGTGAAGGCAACCCTGGGAGGGTTTACCTGAGTGAGCCGCAGCAGTTCACTGTCGACCGGTCGCCTCCGACAGGGCTCTCGCTCGGTCCCCCATCAGGGGCTCGTTTCGTCCCTGTGGGGTGGGGTGAGCCGCTTCAGTGGCTCTCCTGCACTTTGTGTGGACCGTAGGTTCAGACGGTGAGCAGCACTCGACGACGCAGTAGGTCGAAGTTGGCGCGGCCATACATCTGACGCTTGAGGGGCTTGAGCTTCGTGATTTGGCCCTCGGCCCGGGCGTTGCTCCAGGGAGAGGTCAGGGCGGCCCGGACGGCATCGCCGTCCTGTTCGAAGCCCTCCGCAATGGTTTCCACCGTGCGTACCCCGCACGCACGAGCTTCGCCCAACCACGCTTCGAAGCGCCTACAGGACCGCGTTGGCCTTGCACTTGCGTGTACCGGAGCATGGTGAGCACCGATTCCGGTCCATGCTGAGCACCGATTCCGGCCCGAGGTGAGCACCCGTTCCGGGCATGGTGAGCACCCGTTCCGGGCATGGTGAGCACCCGTTCCGG
>NZ_JABUMU010000025.1:0-170024 GCF_013336625.1 Myxococcus sp. CA033
GCGGTGTGCGCAGCCAGTACGCGCTGACTTTCAGCGACTTCGCGTACAGCGTCTCCACCTCCACCGCCGCCGGGGGCCCGCTCGCGCTCCCGTACGCCACCAGGTGCCCGAAGGCCGCCAGCGACTCCAGGCTGCTTGCCCATGTGCTGGCACCCACGGAGTCCAGCACCACCTCCACTCCAGCTCTACCGGAGCTGGGGGCGGCTGGGATTGCGGTACGCGGCTATATCCACTGGCGTTGGGGCTTGGCGGCGCTTCCGTACGCAACGCCTGGTGCCTGGGAGGGCGCCAGTGGCTGGCTCGATGATGCCTGCCGCACGCGTGCGCAGGCTCGACTCTCACTGGCGCGGTCTCAAATCCGGCGCGTGGCTTCAAACCGCTTGCCCACATGTTGGCTCCGCACGGGCCGGTACGAACTCTCCTGTTCCACCTGCGCCGGACTGCGTCGCTGGGTTCTACCCACGGATCCCAGGTGGCCTCGCGGGATGGTGGTCTGCTCCAGCGACGCCGCAGGCGCTCCGGTTGTCGCTGAACACCGTGAACGACAGGGGGCGATGTAGGGCTTCACCTCGCGGCTTGGGGCATGGGTCGTCCGGCATGTGACGCGCCGCCTCCTTCCCGCTCCTGCTTCCATGGGGCTCAGAAGCGTTCAAGCTCCCGAATTCCTTGAGGTTTCAGGGGTGTATGCGTGTTTGACTCGCTATGAAGGCTGCGACTAGAGTCCAGTCCTCCGCCCGGTCTGCGCTCCGCCTGCCGCGGTGCTCCCCGGCCCCGGACCGCTCCACGAGATGAAGAAGCCGACCCTTTTTGGGAAGTACCTGCTCCTCGAGCGCATCAACGTCGGCGGAATGGCCGAGGTGTTCATCGCGAAGGCCTTCGGCGTCGAGGGCTTCGAGCGCATCCTCGCCATCAAGAAGATCCTCCCCACGATGGCGGAGGACGAGGAATTCATCACGATGTTCATCGATGAGGCGCGGATCAGCGTTCAGCTGAACCACGCCAACGTCGTGCACATCCACGAGCTCGGGAAGCACGACGACACGTACTTCATCGCCATGGAGTACGTCGCGGGCCGCGACGTGCGGACCATGCTGGAGCGATACCGGCGGCGTAAGGAGATCATGCCCACCGCGCAGGCGGTGTTCATCGCCTCCAAGCTCTGTGACGGCCTGGACTACGCTCACCGGAAGAAGGACGCACGCGGGCAGGACCTGCACATCATCCACCGTGACGTGTCGCCTCAGAACGTCCTCATCTCCTATGAGGGCGAGGTCAAGGTCATCGACTTCGGCATCGCCAAGGCGGCCAACCGCTCGCAGAAGACGCAGGCCGGCATCCTCAAGGGCAAGTTCGGCTACATGAGCCCGGAGCAGGTCCGGGGCATGCCCATCGACCGGCGCAGCGACATCTTCGCCGTCGGCGTGCTGCTGTACGAGATGCTCACCGGTGAGAAGCTCTTCGTCGGTGAGTCGGACTTCTCCACGCTGGAGAAGGTGCGCAACGCGGACGTTCCGCTTCCTCGCGAGTTCAATCCGAACATCCCGCCGGGACTCGAGAAGGTCGTCCTCAAGGCGCTCGCGCGTGAGACCGAGGACCGCTACCAGTGGGGTTCGGATCTCGCCGAGGACCTGATGCGCTTCCTCCTCGCTGGGGATGCCATCTACTCGTCGAAGCACCTCTCCTCCTACATGAAGGAGGCCTTCGCGGAGGACATGCTCCGCGAGGCGGAGAAGATGGAGCGCTACGCGGGAATCGAGCGCCCGGATCAGATCGAAACCTCGGGCGTCACCGTTCCCCCCTCGCCGCCGCGCCAGAGCACGAGGCGCCCGCCGCCCGCGGTGGTGGTGACGGGTTCTCCCGCGGGTCGCGCGCCCACGGCACCGGCTCATCCCGCCCCGAATTACATTCCGCCCCCCACGGCCGAAGAGCTGGAGGAGATGGACGGCGGTGGCGCCGACAAGACGCAGATCGTCGACTCGACCCAGACCTTCATGTCCCCGGAGACGCGCGTCGCCGAGAGCAGCGTGCTGGTGGACGACAGCATCACGGGGCGTTCGGAGATTCCGACCCTCCAGGGCAGTAGCACCGCCTCGGCCTACCCGTCGCGGGAGCCGGAGCCCTCGGTGCGCAAGGGCAAGAGCGGACCCAAGTCCCAGGTCGTCATCGCCAGCGAGGACGGTGAGGCCTACGCGGGTGCGACGATGATCGGCCCGGCGCCGACCGCGCCCCCCACGCGCTCGAAGGCCTCGGCGGAGCCGCCCGAAGAGACCACCGGCAACATCACCGTCTCGGCGAACGGGCGGAGCAATCGCGTTCCGCAGCGAGGCTCGTCACCCCAGCACCAGGATGCCGGGGGCTACGACGCACCCCAGGATGATGGGGGCTACGACACACACGACGGCTACGGCTCCGAGGACGGCGGGGGTTATCCCGACGACACCCAGGAGCGCGAGGAAGTCACCGGGACGCAGACGCCCGCGCCCGCGCCGAAGAAGGGCGCCAAGGCCACGGCCAAGCCCGTTCCTGTCGCGAAGCCCAAGACCAAGACCAAGTCCAGGCCCGCCGCGAAGGGTTCGCCCCTGCAGTCGCTGGCGAACCTTCCCAAGCCGGTGCTCTTTGGCTCCGCGGCCGGCATCGCCGTGGTGGTGCTGCTCCTGTTGGTCGTGTTGTTCGGCGGCCCTTCAGGGGAGCAGGTCACCTTCACCGTGCCGCAGGCCGGCGCCGTCGTCGAAGTGAATGGGCAGAGGGTCGAGCCCAACATGATGCTGGCCCTTCCGGCCGGCGACTACGAGGTCGTGGCCAGTGCTCCCGGGCACAAGCCCGAGAAGAAGTTCGTGACGGTGGTCGAAGGCCCACCCCTGGCCGTGTCCTTCAACCTGGTCCCGGAGGTCGTGGCGCAGGCTCCGCCGGAGGAACCACCCGCGAGGCCCTCGGAGCCCGTGGCCAACCCGGGAGGCCAGGAGCGGCCTTCGGGCACCATCGTGGACCCGGGGCAGACGGGGACTCCAACGCCCCCCCAGAACCCGGATCCTCCGACCGCCGTCGTCAACGCTCAGCCTCCCGACACCGCTCCCGCCCCAGGCACGGAGACGCCCACTCCGCCTCCCACGCAGAAGCCTCCTCCCGCGAACCCTGTCGTGGAGAACAAGCCCGTGGAGCCTCCGCCGCCTGCGCCCAAGAAGCTCGCTGCTGTCTTCGAGGGTGAGAGCGGCGCGGAAATCGCCGTGAATGGAAAGAAGGTCGGACGCACCCCGGCCGCGCGGCTCGCCAACCTGGAAGTGGGGAAGACCTACCAGTTCACCGCGAAGCTGGCGGGCTACAAGACCTACTCCGGAGAGTTCCTGGCCGAGGGTGATGGCGGTGAGCTGACCATTTCCTTCGACCTCACCAAGGAGGAGAAGCGCGTCGAGACGGTGAAGCCTCCTCCCGCGCCTCCGACCCCGCCGAAGCCGAAGGCCACGGGAATGCTGGCTTGCAGCACGAAGCCCGCAGGCGCCGAAATCCTCGTCGACGGCAAGAAGACCGGCCGTCAGACGCCGGTGACGCTCGGAAGCCCCCTCGTGCTCCCAGTGGGCAAGAGGAAGATCTCCTTCAAGCTCAATGGCAAGACGACCAAGCCCGTCGTTGTCTCGATCTCCGAGAACAAGATCGAAAAGCTGGTCAACTTCGCCATTGAGTAGGGAGCGGGCATCGGGCGTCGTCGACGATTTGTTGAATGAAGTGGTGCTGGGCGCGGTATGACGCCCGGCCCGCGACGCTACATGCTGAGGTGATGCGCCATGCAATCGACGCCCATCCGGGGCAAGGCCGAGGCCGGTCCCGCGCAACAGCCGTTTTCTTATCCGCTCCGCCGTGAGTTCGTGGAACCCGACTGGCGGCGCATCCCCGGCTACAAGGACGTCACCCAAGCGGAGTGGGAAAGCTCCGTCTGGCAGCGCAAGCACACCGTCAAGAACCTGAAGGAGCTCAGGGCCACCCTGGGTGCGCTCCTTCCGGACGACCTGGCGGAGAGCCTCGAGCGGGATCAGCGCGAGCGCGCGACGATGTCCATCCTCGTCCCGCCGCAGATGCTCAACACGATGGACTACCAGGACCTGTGGAAGGATCCGGTGCGGCGCTACATGCTGCCCGCCTTCGCGGACCGCCTCACGGACTGGCCCAATCACCCGAAGGCCAGCCGTGACAGCCTTCACGAGCAGGACATGTGGGTCGTCGAAGGTCTGACGCACCGCTATCCGACGAAGGTGCTCGCGGAGATGCTGCCAACGTGTCCCCAGTACTGTGGGCACTGTACGCGCATGGACCTGGTGGGCAACGACGTCCCACAGGTCAGCAAGCACAAGTTCTCCATCGGACCGAAGGACCGCTACGAGCAGATGCTCGAGTACCTGCGCCGCACGCCCACCGTGCGCGACGTGGTGGTCTCCGGCGGCGACATCGCGAACCTGCCCATCCAGCAGCTGGAGCCGTTCGTCAGCTCGCTGATGGACATTCCGAACATCCGGGACATCCGGCTGGCCAGCAAGGGGCTGATGGCCATTCCCCAGCACTTCCTCCAGGACTCGGTCCTCCAGGGATTGGACCGGCTGGCGAAGAAGGCCGTGGAGCGGGGCGTGGACCTGGCGATGCACACGCACGTCAACAACGCCGCGCAGCTCACGCCGCTGGTGGGCAAGGCCGTGCGCAAGCTGCTGGACATGGGCTTCCGTGATGTCCGCAACCAGGGCGTGCTGCTGCGAGGCGTCAACGACAGCGCGCAATCGCTGCTCGAGCTGTGCTTCACGCTGCTCGACCACGCGAAGATCCTGCCGTACTACTTCTACATGTGCGACATGATCCCCAACAGCGAGCACTGGCGGCTCTCCGTGGATCAGGCGCAGCGGCTCCAGCACGACATCATGGGCTACATGCCCGGCTTCGCGACGCCGCGCATCGTCTGTGACGTGCCCTTCGTGGGCAAACGCTGGGTCCATCAAATCGCCGAGTATGACCGCACGCGCGGCATCTCCTTCTGGACCAAGAACTACCGGACGGGCATCGAGGCGAATGACCCCGAGGCGCTCGACCGGAAGTACGAATACTTCGACCCCATCGACTCCCTGCCCGAAGAGGGCCAGGCGTGGTGGCGGGAGCAGACCCGGGCGGCGTGATGGACACCTCCGCGGTTGCGATGAATGGGGCGGCGGACTCCCTCACCGAGCGCTCCTCGCTCAGTGACGCGGGGCGCCGTCGCCTGTTTCCCCAGGCCACGGATGAGGAGTGGGGCGACTGGCGCTGGCATCAGCGCCACGCGGTGCGCGGGCTGGAGCAGCTCGAGCGCTTCATCCCATTGACCGCCGACGAACGCGCGGGCGTCCAGGAGACGTCCTCGCTGTTCCGCATTGGCATCAGCCCGTACTACCTGTCGCTCATCGACCCGGAGCATCCGTTCTGCCCGGTCCGCATGCAGTCCATTCCCGTGCGGGCCGAGGCTCGCGTACGCCCCGGCGAGCTGGAGGATCCGCTCGGCGAGGACAAGACGCGGCCAGAGGAGTGCATCGTCCACAAGTATCCCGACCGGGTGCTGTTCCTGGCGCTGGATACGTGCTCGGTCTACTGCCGGCACTGCACGCGACGGCGCATCACCCAGGGCGGCGTGGCGGAGCTGTCCAAGGACCAGATGCGCCGTGGCATCGACTACGTCCGGCGCCATCCCGAGGTGCGTGACGTCCTCATCTCCGGCGGGGATCCGTTCCTGCTCAGCGAGCAGCGCCTGGAAGAGTTGCTCGCGCCGTTGAGCGAGATTCCTCACGTGGAGATGATTCGCATTGGCACGCGTGTGCCCGTGGTTCTGCCCATGCGCGTCACCGATGCGCTGGCGAGCACGCTGCGACGCCATGCGCCCGTCTTCGTCGTCACGCACTTCAATCACCCGAAGGAAGTGACGCCCGAGGCGCGCGAGGCGTGCGAGCGACTGGTGGACCACGGCGTGCCCGTGGAGAACCAGGCCGTGCTGATGCGGCAGCTCAACTCGGACGCTCGCATCATCAAGGAGCTGTCCCACCTGCTGCTGCGCAGCCGCGTGCGGCCGTACTACCTGCACCAGATGGACGTGGCCGAAGGCTGTGAGCACCTGCGCACGCCCATCGCCAAGGGCCTGGAGATCATCCAGCAGCTTCGTGGCCACACCACCGGACTCGCCGTGCCGCACCTCGCGGTGGATTTGCCCGGCGGCGGCGGCAAGGTGACGCTCCAGCCGGATTACGTCGTCGAGCGGGGCGAGCGAGAGACCGTGTTCCGCAACTACAAGGGCGAGCGTTACGCCTACCCGGAGCCGGAAGAGACCGACTGCTCGTGCCCGTATGACGAGACCTGGCGTGCTCGTGCCCAGGAGTACGGCTACCTGCGGAAGGGCTGAGCGTCAGCGGCTCCCGGCAAGCGTGATTCCGGGAGCGGACGACTTCGTCAGTCGTCGTTCGAGCTCCTTCTCTTCTTCGCCGCCTTCTTCTTCACCTTGGGCGACTGTGAGCTGGCGCGGCGCGCGGCCTTCTTCGAAGGCTTGTCGTCCCCACCGCCCATGATCTCCACGGGCACCTGATCCTCATTCGCGGCAGCGGCCTGGGCTGCCACCGCGCCCTCCGCGTTCGCGCCCTCGCCACCCTCGGCCCCCGCGCCACCTTCGGCTCCCTCTTCGTCCTCGACGGGAATGCCAATCTCGACGACGGGATTGTCGCCCTCGGTGGACTCCAGCTCGACGGGGTTGTCGTTGCTGAAGCCTTGCTGAATGGTGACTTCCTTCTCCTCGGCGGGCTTCGCCGCGGCCTGCTTCGCCGACTTGGCTTGCTCTTCCAGCCGCTGCCCCTCGGCCTTCGCCCGCTCGTTGCCCTCGGGGCCCATCTTCGCGGTGAAGCGGTCGTACTCCTTCGCGGTGACGCCGTGCTTCTCCAACACCGACGAAGTGGCCGCGGACTGCTTCTGGATGGCTTGTCCGCGTTCCTCGTTGCTCATCTCCGAGGACTTGCGATTGCCGAACTCGTCGTCGACCTTCTTCATCGCCGCCGCTTCGTCTCGGCGGATGTGAGCCACCTTCTCGGGGGTCAGCTCGCCCCCTTCGTCCGCTCCGGCGATGCCCGGAAGGACCAACAGGGCTGCCATGAGCATGGAAATGGGACGGGACATGACGCGGCTCCTCGACGGTGGAAACCCGCGTATCTAAGCACGGTCCGCCGTCGGTGCGCATCGGTCGCGTTCCGTCCACTTCCCCCGGCGAGGACTGTCGCTGAATCCGGTGATTCCCCCCGCGAGCCCGTCGTCGGCCCGGTCAGCCGTTCTGGCAACTCGCGCAGCTGTCCCTCGCGCTGGAGCACTGCTCGCGGCCCTGTGCGCAGCGCGGAGGGAGATCATCCCGGTCCGGGTTCCGGTCCACCAGGGAGCACTGCTCCTCGGCCACGCCGCAGGTCTGGTTGGCCACCTCACAGCGGTCCTGGCACGACAGGTCATCCTGGGCCGCGCGTGCCCTCAGTTCTTCGAGCCTCGCGGATGCACCATCGATGGCAGCGTCGTCATCACCGGCGACGCGTGTGTCCACGTTCTTCGAGCAACCCACGAGGAGGCAGGTGACCACGAGCAGCGGGAGGCCGACGAAGGGGACTCGCATGGGCCTCCCATATTCGCGCGGACAGCACTTCGTCCAGCAAGGGCATCCGCGAGTGTCGGACGTTCGTCGGGACACAGTGGACTCACTGTTGTGGGTGACGCGCGACACTTGCTGGACGCGGCTGCGCCCGTCACCCGGCGTCAGGCGCCAACTGTTGTTGGGGCGGGGGGCGCGGGCGGCGGGGCGGCTCTTCCGGACGCGACAGGTACAGGTATGCAGTCAGGGCCAGGAGGGCCGCGACAGCCAGCCTCCGCATCCAGTCCTCGCGCTGCCGAACTGGCGAGGCCTGGTCTTCCCTCGTCGCGGCTTCGAGGCCCGCGGCCACCTCGGCACTCACGGCTCGCACCCGACGGCAGACCTCTACCACCGGCACCAGTCCCACGGGCACCGGTGCATCCTCCCGCTCCAACGCCGCCGCGAGCATCCGCGCCCAGGCCGCTTCCTCCTCGCTCTCCGTCGGATCCCTCGCTGCCGTGCCCGTCCTCATCGCCAGCAACACCGCGGCTTGCAGCAAGCGCACCGAAAGGGCCTGCTCCGACACCCCGTAGAAGCTCGCGCAGTCCTCCAGGGAGGCCCCCGAGACGAGCCGGCGGCTCAGCAGGGCGGCGGGACGGGGCTCCAGCCCCCTGAGGGCCTGGACGAAGGAGGAGGGGGGCAGACGGGAAATGGGCGGCTCGGAAGGTGTCACGGCCGCGCCATCCTCTCCCATCCTCTGGCCGTTTTCTTGAGGCACGTGGCCACGCTCCTACACTCCCAGGCCATGTTGCGACCTGTTGCACTGCTCCTGCTCCTGCTCGCTCCCCTGCGTTCACTCGCGGTGGAGACCCTGCGCATCGCCATCGAGGACACGGGAGTGGAGGTGCGCATCAGCGGGCGCGGACTTGGCTTCGGCGTGGACAGCGAGGAAGCCACCTTCGTGCCCATCCCCTCCGATGTCGCCACCATTCGTCGGAAGGCAGGCCGGCTCGAGGTCAACGGAGCACCCGTCATCGGAGACTCCGTGCGCTTCCGCGCGGGTCTGAGCCCCTCCGACGATGCGGGGAGCGCTCCGGGTGAACAGCCGCTCAAGGCCGGCAGTGCCCAGGTGCGTGGTGATGTCGTCGTGCGGCCATTCCGCGAGGGGCTCCAGCTCATCAATGTCATCTCCCTCGAGGACTACCTCGCCGCGGTGCTTGGCAGCGAGATGCCGGTCTCCTTCCCACCCGAGGCCCTCAAGGCCCAGGCCATCGCCGCGCGCACCTATGCCCTCCAGAAGAAACTGGAGAGCTATAGCAACGCATTTCATCTTGGCAGCAGCGTGCTCCATCAGGTGTATGGCGGCGTCAACCGCGAGGACCCCCGCACCCGCGCCGCCGTCGACGCCACCCGAGGGCAGGTGCTCACCTACGAGCTCGCCCCTATCGAGGCCTACTTCCACGCCTCCTGTGGCGGTCGCACCGAGTCCGGACAGGACGCCCTCCACCGCGACTTGCCCTACCTCCAGCCCGTCGACTGTCCGTGCGGACGCCTGCCCGCGAGCCGCTGGTCCGCCTCCATGTCGGACACCGAAATCAAGGCCGCCCTCAAGCGCCCCGCCCAGGGCATGAAGGTGTCCGCGCGCACGCCCACCCGCCGTGTCACCCGCATCACCATGGGCGATGGCAGCACGGTGGACGGCGTGGAGCTCCGCCGCAGGCTCGGCTACACGCGCCTCAAGAGTCTCGACTTCGAGGTGGAGCGAACCGACCACGGCTATGTGTTCTCCGGTCGCGGCTATGGCCACGGGGCCGGGCTCTGCCAGTGGGGCGCCAAGGCGCTCGCCGACAAGGGCAGGGGGTACCTGGAAATCCTCACCCACTACTACCCCGGGGCCGAGCTCCAACAGCTCTACTGACGTCCCCTTCGTCGGCGCGCTTTCCGCGGCGGCGCGGGGGCTGCTACAAGCGCCAACCCCGTGTCGTCCCGCCTCTCAGACTACGACTTCGAACTCCCCGAGTCCCAGATCGCCCAGGCGCCGCTCGCCCAGCGCGACGCCTCGCGATTGATGCTCGTCCGCCGCTCCACCGGCGACGTGAGCCACCGCCAGTTCTCCGACGTGCTGGAGCTCCTGCGCCCCGGTGACCTGCTCGTCCTCAACGACGCCCGCGTCATCCCCGCGCGCCTGCTGGGCCAGAAGGCAGGCACCGGCGGACGCGTGGAGCTGCTCGTGGTGCGGCCCGCCGCCTCCACGCTGACGTCAGCCGCGCTCGATGGCGCTCCCGAGTCGCTCGACTGGCTCTGTCTGGGCCAGGCCTCCAAGGGCCTCAAGCCACCCCAGCGCCTCACGTTCGCCGGCGGCCTGGAGGCCGAGGTGCTGGAGGTGCTCGGAGGAGGGGAGTACCGCGTGCGCTTCCACGCGCCCCCGGGGGCCTCGCTGGCGTCGTTGCTCGACGCCGCCGGTCGCCTGCCGCTGCCGCCCTACATCACCCGCGAGCCCGATGCCGCGGACGCCGAGCGCTACCAGACGGTGTACGCGCGCGCCTCCGGCGCCGTGGCCGCGCCCACCGCCGGCCTGCACTTCACGCAGGACACCCTGGACGCGCTGGCGGCCAAGGGCGTGCGCCGCGCGCTGGTGACACTGGACGTGGGGCCGGGGACCTTCTTGCCGGTGCGCGAAGAGGAACTCGACAAGCACCACATGCACCCGGAGCGCTTCACCGTCCCCGAGGCCACCGCGCGCGAGGTGAACGCGGCGCGAGCGGAGGGCCGGCGTGTCGTCGCCGTGGGCACCACCGTGGTGCGCACGCTGGAGTCCGCGACGGACCCGACCACGGGCCTGCTGCGCGAAGGGCCGGGCGAGACGACGCTCTTCATCCGCCCGGGCTTCACCTTCCGCCAGGTGGACGCGCTCCTCACGAACTTCCATCTGCCGCGCTCCACGCTGGTGGTGCTCGTCAGCGCGCTTCTGGGGCGCGAGCGCACGCTGGCCGCATACGCGGAGGCGGTGCGTGAGGGTTATCGATTCTTCAGCTACGGCGACGCCATGCTGGTGTCGGAGTGAGTGCCATGAGTGAGCAGGACGCGGGAGTACGGGAGACGGCGCGCGAGAAGGGCGACACGCGGGTGGCACCGGGCCTGGTGCGCTTCGATTTGCTCCACGAGGACGCCTCTGGAACGAAGGCCCGCCGCGGGCGGCTGAACACCCCGCACGGCCCCATCGAGACGCCCATCTTCATGCCCGTGGGCACCGTGGGCAGCGTCAAGGGCGTGGGGCCGGATGACCTGCTCGCGCTCGACGCGCAAATCATCCTCGGCAACACCTACCACCTCATGCTGCGCCCCGGCGAAGCGCTGATGCGGGAGATGGGTGGCCTGCACCAGTTCGTCTCCTGGAACCGGCCCATGCTCACCGACAGCGGCGGCTTCCAGGTCTTCAGCCTGTCGGAGAAGCGCAAAATCACCGAGGAGGGCGCCGCCTTCCAATCCCACCTCGACGGCGCGCGTCACTTCCTCACCCCCGAGCGCTCCATCGAAATCCAGGAGACGCTCGGCGCCGACGTCATCATGGCCTTCGACGAGTGCCCTCCCTCCACCGAGGACCGCCCGTACCTGGAAAATTCCCTCGCACGCACCACGCGGTGGCTGCACCGCTGCGTGAAGGCGTGGAACCGGGAAGGCCGCTCGTCCCTCTTCGGCATCGTCCAGGGCGGCCTCCACGAGGACCTGCGCAAGCGCCACGCGGAGGAGGTGTGCGCCGTGGACCTGCCAGGGTACGCGCTGGGGGGGTACTCCGTGGGCGAGGCCCCCGAGGCGATGCATGCGGGCGTGGCCTACGCGGCGCCGCTCCTGCCTCGCGACAAGCCGCGTTACCTCATGGGTGTGGGCACCCCCGTGGACCTGGTCACCTGCGTGGAGCACGGGGTGGACATGTTCGATTGCGTGCTGCCGACCCGTTGTGCGCGCAACGGCCTGCTCTTCACCTCGGAGGGCAAGCTCACCATCCGCAATGCGGCATTCGCCAGGGACCCCAGGCCGGTCGACCCGGCGTGCTCCTGCTACACCTGCCGCAACTTCAGCAGGGCGTACCTGCGGCACCTCTTCGCCGCGGGCGAAATCCTCGCGATGCGCCTCAACACCCTGCACAACCTCCACTACTTCCTCGGGCTGATGGCGGATGTGCGCAAGGCCATCGCCGAGGACCGATATGCCGCTTTCGCGCGGGAGTTCCGGGAGAGGGCTCGGGCCCAGGAGGCCGAACGGACCCGTGGTCGCTGAGCGACCGGATGGAATCCCGAGTTCCCGCGTTCACTTGCTCACATGGGGACCCCTTGCTAAGAGGGCCCCCTTTCAGGATGGGTCCTTCGGGTAGTGTGGGGGGTCCCCCATCCCAAGCCTTCCTCAACCGACGAGGCAGTCTGTGGCTGAGAGCTTTTTGATGCTGGCGCAGGCCGGGGGCGGGACCAACCCGCTGAACACCCTGGCTCTGCTCGTGGGACTGGTGGCGATCATGTACTTCGTCATGATCCGCCCTCAGCAAAAGCAGATGAAGGAGCACCGCACGCTGCTCACGTCGCTCAAGAAGGGCGATGAAGTGGTCACCTCGGGCGGCATGCTCGGGAAGATCCACCTCGTCGAAGAGCGGACCGTGACGGTGGAAGTCGCCAGTGGCGTGCGCATCCGCATCCTGAAGACGTCCATCAGTGCCAAGGGCACGGTGGCTGAGGGGCCCGCGCAGGCGGCGCCCGCCGAAGAGAAGAAGAAGGAGGAGAAGTAAATGGACCGCGGCTGGTGGTGGAAGTTTGGACTGATTGTCGCGGTGACGCTGGGGACCATCTGGTTCCTGATTCCGTCGTACTACTCGCTGGTGGTCATGGACCGTGCCCAGCGCAATGACCTGGCGGCGCTGCAAGCGCGGCTTCCCGCCTGGGCGCCTCCCGCGAAGTACCGGCTCAATCTGGGCCTGGACCTTCAGGGCGGCATCCACATGGTCATGCGCGTGGACACCAAGACGGCGCTCCAGAAGCGGACCGAGCGCCGGGGCCAGCAGATCGCCACGTACGTCGCCGACAAGAAGCTCGGCGAGGTCACGGCGGAGACGGATCCAGAGAAGCTCCAGCTCACCTTGACCGCGAAGGACCCGGCGACCATGGACGCCATCGAGAAGGACGTCCTGGCGACCTTCGGGGACTTCAAGCGGGTCAACCGCGATGGCGCGACGCTGGTGCTGTCGCCCGACGAATCCCAGGTGAATCGCTTCCGTGAGGAAGCGGTCGACCAGGCGATGCTCGTCATCCGCCGCCGCATCGACAAGTGGGGCGTCGCCGAAGTCGACGTGCGCAAGCTCGGCACCGACTCCATCCAGATTTCGCTGCCCGGCCGCAGCAACCCGGAGCAGGCCAAGGAACTGGTCGGCACCACCGCGCAGCTCGAGTTCCGGATGGTGGACGACACCAACCCGCAGTTCTTCGCGCAGCTGTTCCAGTCCAACCCGCCTCCGGCCGGCAGCGACATCACCGTGTCGGAAGAGGGTGGCTTCCCGCAGCTGCAGAGCGCCTCGCGTGACGCGCTCCTGAAGTACACCGAGGGCAAGGTTCCGGAGAACCGCCAGGTCGTCACCGAGTGCATCGCGAACCCGCTGAGAAAGAACGAGTGCTCGTCCTACCGGACGTACCTGCTGGACAAGGTCGTGCCGCTGACGGGCGAGAGCCTAGCGGGCGCGGACGCGTCGGTGAACCAGATGAACGAGCCGGAGGTGAACATCGCCTTCGACCCGGCGGGCGCGCGCGAGTTCGAGAAGCTGACCGAGGCGGGCGTGGGCCGTCGCATGGCCATCGTGCTGGACGACAACGTCCACACGGCGCCGAACATCAACGAGAAGATCGGCGGAGGCCGTGCCCGCATCACCATGGGTCGCATGGGGGCTCGCTCCCACGACGAGTGGCTGGGCGAGGCGCAGACGCTGGCGCTGGTGCTCAAGGCGGGCGCGCTGCCCGCGCCGGTGACGGTGGGTGAGATTCGTCAGGTGGGCGCGAGCCTGGGTGACGAGCTCATCAAGAAGGGCGGCCTCGCGGTGCTGGTCGGCCTGGGGCTCGTGCTCCTCTTCATGGGGCTGTACTACCGCAAGGCGGGGCTCATCGCGGACGTCGCGCTGCTCTTGAATGGTCTGCTCATCCTGGCGGGCCTGGCGTTCTTCAACGCGACCCTGACCTTGCCGGGCATCGCCGGATTCGTGCTGACGTTGGGCGTCGCGGTGGATGCCAACGTGCTCATCAACGAGCGCATCCGCGAGGAGTTGAGTCACGGCAAGACGGCCAAGGCGGCCGTGGACCAGGGCTATGACCGCGCCTTCTGGACCATCTTCGATGCGCACGTGACGGCGCTCATCGCCGGCTTCATCCTGTTCTTCACGGGCACCGGACCGATTCGGGGCTTCGCCACCACGCTCATCGTGGGGCTGTTGGCCTCGCTGTTCACGTCCATCGTGGTGACTCGCGTCATCATGACCTACTTCGTCCACGGCCGTAACGCGCAGTCGGTGTCGGTCTGAGACCGGCGGGAGCCCGGTAAACTGCCATGCAGATCCTCAAGAACAAGACGAACATCGACTTCATCGGCAAGCGCAAGCCGGCCATCTTCATCTCCACCCTCGTCAACCTCGCCATCCTGGTGGGCATCGCCACGGTGGGGTTCAACTACGGCGTGGACTTCGCCGGCGGCACGGTGGTGGAGCTGAAGTTCGACCACTCCATCAGCGCGGCGGAAGTGCGTGAGCGCGCCCAGAAGGGCGGCCTGCACGACGTGAGCGTGCAGAACATCGGCGGCGCCTCGGAGAACGCCTTCCTGCTTCGCATGGGCGGCGTCACCCAGCTCAACGAAGAGAACGCCGCGAAGGCCAAGACGGCCATCGAGGCCCTGGGCACCGTCCGCAATGTCTACTCGGACCTCGCCAACGGCATCATCAACTTCCGCTCGGCCACCCCGCTGACGGCGGAGCTCATCAAGAGCGCGGTGGAGGGGTCTGGCACCGGCGTGCAGGAGGTCCGTGTCCTGGGCGAGTCCCAGGGCGGCACCGGCGTCGACTACCAGGTCGTCGCCAGCGGCATGGCGGACAAGGTGAACTCCGCGCTCAAGGCGGGCCTGGAGAAGCCGGACTTCGAGCAGCGCCGCGTGGACTACGTCGGTCCGCAGGTGGGCAAGCAGCTGCGCAACCGCGGCGTCATGGCGCTGCTGTACTCGATGGTGGCCATCCTCATCTACGTGGCGTTCCGGTTCGACTTCAAGTTCGGCCCGGGCGCGCTGCTCGCCATGCTCCACGACGTCATCATGGTGGCGGGCTACTACCTGGTGAGCCGCCGCGAGTTCAACCTCACGGCCATCGCCGCGCTGCTGACCATCGTCGGCTACTCGGTGAACGACACCATCGTCATCTACGACCGCATCCGCGAGGACATGGCCAAGTACAAGGGCAAGCCGCTGGCGGAGGTCATCAACATCGCCATCAACGACACGCTCGGCCGCACCATCCTCACGTCCGGCACGACGGCGCTGTCGCTCATCGGTCTGCTCATCTTCGGCGTGGGCGAAATCTTCGACTTCGCCATGGCGATGCTCGTGGGCATCCTCGTCGGCACCTACTCCTCCGTGTACATCGCCAGCCCGCTCACCATCTGGCTGGACGAGCGCGCGGCGGCGAAGGAAGGCCGTCACGGCGACGGCATGAAGCAGGAGCCGAAGGCGGCGTGACGTACCCCGCCTGACTCCCGCTCGCGGGAGCCGAACGCGACGAGGGCCCTGGTCTCCCACGTGGAGGCAGGGCCCTTGTTGTTTTTCAGGCGGGTGCGCGTGTCAGAAGCGCGCGCCCAGCGTCACCGAGGCGTCGAGCAGGCCGCCGTCGGTGTCCTCGTCCAGCGCGTCATTCGCGAAGCCGTTGTCGAGCAGCACGCGCCAGGTGGCGCGGACGCCCGCTGTCAGCGCTCCGCTGTTGAACTCCACGCCCGCGGCCAGCGGCACTTCTTCCATGGTGTCGGAGTCGTAGAGGCCGCCGCCGATGCCGCGCACGTCCACATACGAGAGGCCGAAGCCCGCGCCCACGAAGGGCCGCACCGCCGTGAGGAAGGGCGGGGAGACCTTCACCAGCGCGCTGCCGCCCTGCCGGACGATGGAGGGGCCGTCATCCAGCAGCCGGATGTCGTCGATGCCGTTCTGCGAACCCTCGTAGCCGAGCTCGAACCCGATGAACGTGGTGGGCTGCACGTTGAGTGTGAGACCCCATGCCGGACCGGTGTTCGTGAGATCTCCCAGGTTGCCCGTGTAATCGCCCAGGCCGCCCTTGAGGAACACGTTGACGTCGCCTCGCTTGCCCGGCTTGCGTTCTTGCGCGGAAGCCGTGCCAGCGGCGAGCAGCGCGAGCGCCAGCGCGCCGACCTGGATACCCTTTGCAGCCATGCGGTCCTCCCTGTCAGGTGGTGTGCAATCAAGCTGTGCACCGGGTGGCCGACGCGCTCCCCACCGGCAGACGACAGGGCAAGCGCACGCCTGAACGCCTGAGCAGGAAGGGAAATGTCGTGCCCAAGGTTGGACTTTCCTCGTCAGACGTCTGAGGTACTGTCGGACTGTCAAGATTTCGTCCCGGCCACGGAGGAGTCCCGGTGGCCGAGGAGGGGAGCTGCGAGTGCGGTGGTTGCTTCCAGACGTGGTCGAGGAGGAGGTGGGGTCGCTCGCTGGGGAGCTGTCGCTCCATCCGCTCGCGGCGAGGGTGCTGCTGCACCGCGGTTACCGGACGCCTGAGTCCGCCTCCGCGTTCCTGTCGGACCGTCTGGCGGACCTGCCAGACCCCTTCCGGATGAAGGGCATGGTGGCGGGCGTGGAGCGGCTGGTGCGTGCACTGCACCGGCGCGAGAAGGTGACGCTGTACGGCGACTATGACGTGGATGGGGTGTGCTCCACGTCGCTGATGTTCCTGTTCCTGAAGGAACTGGGCGTGCCGCCGGCCACGTACATCCCCCACCGGCTGGACGAGGGCTACGGCCTCAACATGTCCGCGGTGGAGCGCATCGCCGCGGATGGCACGCGGGTGCTGGTGACACTGGATTGCGGCATCACCTCCGTGGCGGAGATCACCCGCGCGAAGGAGCTGGGGCTGGACGTCATCGTGGTGGACCACCACACGGTTCCTCCCACACTGCCTCCCGCCGTCGCGGTGCTCAACCCGCATCAGCCCGGCTGCGAGTACCCCACCAAGGCCCTGTGCGCCGCGGGCGTGGCCTTCAACCTCTGCATGGGCCTGCGCAAGCGGCTGCGCGACGATGGCTACTTCGCCACCCGCAAGGAGCCCAACCTTCGCGCCATGATGGACCTGGTGGCGATGGCCACCGTCGCGGATGTGGTGCCCCTCACCGGCGCCAACCGCATCCTGGTGACGCACGGCCTCCAGGAACTCACGGCCGCCCGCCGTCCGGGGGTGCGCGCGCTGAAGGAAGCCGCGGGCATGGACCCGGACACGACCATCACCGCGGGCCAGGTGGGCTTCCGCCTGGGGCCTCGCATCAACGCCGCGGGACGGCTGCATGACGCGTCCCTGGGACTCCAGCTGCTCTGTTCGGAGTCCTTGGAGTCGGCGCGCTCACTGGCCTCGGTTCTGGACCGGGCCAACGCGGAGCGGCAGGGAATCGAGAGCGGCATCCTCACGCAGGCGCTGGCCCAGGCCGAGGAGCGCAAGGACGCGCGCGGCTTCGTGCTCTTCGACGAGGGCTGGCACCCGGGCGTCATCGGCATCGTCGCCTCGCGCGTGGTGGAGCGCTACCACCGGCCCACCGTCATGGTGGGCGTGAAGGACGGGGTGGGGAAGGGCTCGGCGCGCAGCATCGAGGCCTTCCACCTCTACGACGCGCTCAGCGGGTGCTCGGAGCTGCTCACGAAGTTCGGCGGCCACAAGCACGCCGCCGGCCTCACCATCGACGCGGACAAGCTGCCCGCGCTGCGCGAGGCGTTCGAGAAGATCGCCTGGCAGCGCCTCACCCCCGAGGACCTCATTCCCCGCTGCCGCGTGGACGCGGTGGTGAGCGCCCGGGAGCTGGATGCGACGGCCGTGGAGGCCCTCCAGCGCCTCGGTCCCTTCGGCCAGGGCAATCCCGAGCCGGTGCTGGTGCTGCGCCATCAGGTGGCCCGCTCGCGCGTGCTGCCGGCCAAGGCGGCGGGTGGCAGCGGTCACCTCAAGCTGGCGCTGGCGGACGCACCGGAGCTGGACGCCATCGGCTTCGGCATGGCGGACCGCGTGAGGATGGTGGATGGCCCGGTGGACCTGGCCTTCCAGGCGGGCTTCGACACCTTCCGAGGTCAGCGAAAGCTGTCGCTGCGCCTCAAGGACGTGCGCGTCGCCGCGTAATCTTTTCGTCAGTGAGTGAGGGCCCGCGGTGGTTCATCCGCGGGCCCCGGAAGTCCTACGCCAGTCCCCAGCGCACCCGGCCCGGAGTCATCAGCGCGCCGACGCGGGCCAGCTCGTTGAGACGGAAGCGCTCGGCTTGTCGCTCGAAGGCATGGCGGCACCGTTCCGAGCAGAAGAAGTAACGGCGCTTCTTGTACTCCGAGGATGGCTGGCCATCCGGTGTCTCCAACTGCTTGCCGCACACCGGGTCCCAATGCTTGCCCTGGCCTTGGCCCTGTCCCTGCCCCTGCACGCCCTTCATGCCTCGCCTCCCCGCCCTGGGGCCCCACGCCCATTCCCGACGGTGGCTACAAGCAGGGCATATGCCAACCCCCAACTCCCCGGAATGCCGAGGAGCGGAGGGCCGCACGAAGGGCCGGAAGCGGAAAAACTTCCACCCGTTCACGCTCCTTGCGGGGAAGGAGCGGTCGGGAAGTGTTCTTCAGAAGGTGGCGCCGACGCTGCCACCCAGGAAGAAGTCGTTCATGTAGCCCCGGCGGTAGCCCATGGCCTCCAGGCGGAAGGACAGCCGGAAGTTGCTGCTGCTGGACAGTCGGGGACGGCCCCGGAGGCCCACGCCGTACTGGAGGAGGGGCTTGAGGCCATTCACCTTCGTCTCGTTGGCGTCCACGGTGATGGAGGTCGTCTGGTAGGCGACGCCGCCACCCACCTGGCCGAAGAAGCCGAAGTCGGACTTGCCGAACTTGAACTCGTAGGCCGGGGCGATGGTGAAGTAGTGCTGGCTGGTGCTGCCGCGAATGAAGTCGGTGCCGTCGCTGCTGTTGCCGTACGTCCAGCGCAGGTCCGCCCAGAGGTTCTCGCGAAAGGGCTCGAGGTCGAACGTGCGGCCGAACTCCCACGTGGTGCGCACGCCCAGGCCCAGCACGGTGTCGGCGAAGCGGCCCCGGGGGCTCTCCAGGAGGAGCGCGCCGGCGAGGAGCTCCACGCCCACGCCCAGGTTGGGGTCGTCCAGGCCGGCGAGCTCCTTGAAGTCGCCTTCCTCGCCCTCCTGCTCTGACGCGTTCCGGAACTCGTCGGCCTGGTCCACGTTGCGACGGCGGCGCTCGGCGGCCTCCTCCTCTTCAATCTGCTCCTGGCTGGGGCCCGGCTCGTCCTCGGGATAGGCGTACGGGTCGTCGTCATCCTGTGCGAAGGCGGGGGGCGCTACGAGCAGGCCGCCGACGAGGCAGCGGGTGAGCCAGTTCTTCACGGTGGCGGTCCTCATCAGTCGGCGCTCAGTCGGGGGCAGGTGGTACCGCCAGCGGCGCTGGCCGGGCAGAGGTTGGGATTCGTGGTGCCCACGAGCAGATCTCGGGGAATCTGCAGGTGGTCCATCAGCTCGTTGCAGACCGCTTCCTTCAGCCGCAGGTCCGTGATGTGGCTGATGATGGCGCTCGACGCCACGGCCAGCGTGAAGTTCGTCTGGTCGGAGGTGTACTGCTGGGTGAGCTGGAGCAGGCCGGGCGTCGCCGTCGAGGTGTCGCTGTAGCCGGTGACGATGGAGCGCAGCAGGATGTCGCGCTGCCCGGTGGCCTCGCCGGCCTGGTACAGCGCGCTGGCGAGCAGCGTGCCCACCCGGTACTCCTTGCCGCTGAACTCGCTCAGGCTGTTGTTCCGGATGCTGTCGCGCAGGGACGCGTCCATGCAGCGGTCCGTCTTCGCCAGGTCCCGGTCGGCTGGGATGGAGCCGTACTCGGGGCCCTCGAAGGACGAGGAGAGGAAGCGGGTGTCGCAGCCGTTCTTGGAGCGGCAGGTGGCGCCGTATGCGTGCAGGTCCGCGAGCCCCTCGTCGAACGCCTTGAGGATGTTGGCGCCAGGGCTGGGACCGCCGGTGCTGGCCCACGCGGTGAGGGCCGCGGGGAAGGCCTGCCCGGCGTACACCTTCAGGTTGAAGATGCGGTGCGAGTACTCGTGGGTGATGACGCCGGCGTTGATGGCCAGGGGCGCGCGCTGGAGCTCATCGAAGGGCAGCACGAGGAAGGACTCCATCGCCGAGAAATACAGGGCGTTGTCCTTCAGCGAGTCGCGGCTGACGTCGGTGATGGTGAAGTCGGGGAAGTAGTACGTCTTGACGGGCTTCTTGAAGTCGGCCGTTGGGATGTTGGTGACGTCGTGGAAGTAATCGAAGGCGCGCTCGAGGTTGTAATACGTCGTCACCATGTTCCAGGTGTGGAAGTCCGCGGGCCAGAGGACGTCATCCTGGGAGATGTAGCTGGCGGTGACGTCGCGGCCTTCGCCCTTGAGCAGGGCGTTGGCGAAGGCCTCGGGCGTGGTGGCGGTGGCGAGGTCCTGGTCGTTGGAGTCGTAGACGATGCGCGCGCCGCCGTGCAGGTCGGCGACGCTGCCGCTGAGACCGACGACGTCGGCGACCGTCTTGAGTTCGACCTCCTCGGGGACGTACTGCCCATTGCTGGAGAGCACCAGGGCGCGAATCTTGACCGGGGCGCTCGTGTCGGGCGCACAGCCGGCGGCCAGGCCCAGCACGGCGGTGGTGGCGATGACTGTTCGGAGCATGGGGGCCGTTTTACTCCGGTCCGCTCAGAACGTGTATTCCCCCCCGAGCGTCACCAGGCCGGAATGGACCGGGGAGGGGGTTTCCGGGTCCGCCGCCCCCTCCGGGTGGTCCTGCTGGAGCGCCACGCTGGCCCACACCCTCAGTGGCGTCCCCAGTCGCACCGTCCACCGGGTGGCCAGCAGGTGGGACCACCCCTCGCCCGAGACGTAGCGGGTGAAGGCGTAGGAGAGCTGTCCCCGCACGTCCCGTCCGGGCTTCCAGGTGACGGAGGGCCTGACGTCGAAGCGCGCGGGCGCGGTGGGGATGCCCGCGGTGGCGTTGACGTCCGCCATGCGTCGGGCCAGGACGGTGCCCAGGTCCCTGTTGACGCGGGCCTGGTAGCGGCGCAGGGCCCGGCGCGTCTCGACGGCGTTCTCCACGCGGCGCGCCATCGCCGCCTGTTCCTCCTCGGTGAACTGGCCGGCGGAGAGCGGGTCCTCGCTGTAGAGGGAGAGGCTGCCGCGCGCGCCCAGCTCCCAGCGCGTTCCCAGGAGAAGCCGGAGGCCCAGCCCCGGCCGCGCGGCCCACAGGGTGTCCTCGCGGGTGTAGCGCGTGGTGTTGCCCTGGACGTGGGTGACGAGCAGCGCCCGGCTCAGCGGGTGGCGGGTGAGGGCGAGGCTCGCGTCGGCGCCCGACTCCACGTCGGAGAGGCCCGCCGAGTCGTAGGCCACCGACAGGAGCGCGCCCTGGCTGGCGTAGCCGGTGCTGGCGTCGACGGCGGGAAGGCGGCGCGCGGGTCGTTCGGGGATGAGCTCGACGCGGGTGGACTTGGGCAGGCCCGCGCTGACGATGGCGGACAGGAGCCAGTGCTCGCCCAGCACCTGGTCGGCGCCCAGGCTGAGCTGGTGGGTGAGGGCGGTGCCCGCTTCGAGGCGGGCGCCCGTGTAGCCGAGCGTGAGGAACGTGGCCCCATCGCGCAGCTCCACGTCGCCCAGGAGGCTCCAGGCGCGGAGGTCCTTGCCGACGGTGGTCTCCACGCTGACGGTGGTGTCACCGGACTCCGCGCGGGCGGTGAGCAGGGGGGCGAGCAGTCCGAGCAGGACGCAGGCGTGGCGAAGAGGGCCCGAGGGCCTGGGCTTGCGCGTGCTGGGCTCCCCCTTCATGCGGAGGCCAACACGGAAGGCGGCGGGAAGTTGCACTCGGGTGGGGCGGACGTCAGGAAGCCCTCCAGGAGTCGACCGTTTGAGAGCAGTCAGCACGGCGCGGACTCCTTGACGCACCGTTTCCACGGTCCCTATGGTGCCGCGCCTTTTCCTTCTACGAACCACGCAGGCGGTCTCCATGGCGGTCCCGTTCATCTCCGAGGTCAAGCGTACCCACACGTGCGGTCAGCTCACCGCGACCAATGTTGGCGAGGAGGTCGTCCTCTTCGGCTGGGTGCACAATCGTCGAGACCACGGCGGCGCGGTCTTCATCGACTTGCGGGACAGGGATGGGTTGACGCAGGTGGTGTTCGAGCCGGACCACGCCGAAGCGCATGGGCTGGCGGGCAGCCTCCGGTTGGAGTTCTGCATCGGCGTGCGCGGCAAGGTCGTGTCGCGTGGCAAGAACGTGAACCCGAAGATGAAGACCGGGGAGATCGAAATCAAGGCGACGGATCTCACCATCTTCAATCGCTCCGAGCCAACCCCGTTCCCCATCGAGGACTCGATTGACACCTCGGAGGAGAAGCGGCTGGCGCATCGCTATCTGGACCTGCGCCGGGCGCCGCTCCAGAAGTCGCTGATGACGCGCTCGAAGATGCACTCGCTGACGCGCGCGTACATGGTGGACCACGGCTTCCTGGATCTGGAGACGCCGTTCATGGGCAAGTACACGCCCGGCGGCGCGCGCAACTTCCTGGTCCCCAGCCGGATGAACGCGGGCAAGTTCTACGCGCTGGCGGAGAGCCCTCAGCTCTACAAGCAGCTCTTCATGGTCGCGGGCTTCGACCGGTACTTCCAGATCGTGAAGTGCTTCCGTGACGAGGACCTGCGCGTGGACCGGCAGCCTGAGTTCACGCAGATCGACGTGGAGATGAGCTTCGTCAGCCAGGACGACATCTTCACCATCATCGAGGGGCTCATCAAGAAGCTGTGGGGCGAGGTGCTCGGCATCGACGTGCCCACGCCCTTCGCGCGGATGGACTTCTACGAGTCCATGGCGAAGTACGGCAACGACAAGCCGGACCTGCGCTTCGGGTTGGAGCACACGGTGCTCACGGACCTGATTCGCGAGCACGGTGACGCGGGCGGCGTGCCGATGATGTTCGAGGCGGTGCAGAACAAGGGCATCGTCAAGGCGATGGTCGTCCCCGCGGAGAAGGCGATGAGCCGCGCGGAGAGCGACAAGCTGGAGGAGTTCGCCAAGCAGGCCGGTGCGAAGGGCCTGGCGCGCGCGAAGGTGGCCGAGGGCGGCGAGTGGACGCAGTCCCCGCTGTCCAAGACGATTACCCCGGCGCTGCGCGCGGCCATCAACCAGGCCGTGGGCGCGAAGACGGGCGACCTCATCCTGTTCCAGTTCGGCAAGGAGTCGCTGGTCCACACGGTGATGGCGAACCTGCGCGTGCACGTCGCCAAGAAGCTCGGGCTGATTCCGGAGTACGGCAGCGGTGGCCAGTGGAAGTTCCTGTGGGTGGTGAACCCGCCGCTGTTCGAGCACGACGAGGACTCCAACACCTGGGTGGCGGCGCACCACGCCTTCACGCGTCCGCACGACGAGGACGTGCCGTTCCTGCTCAGCGACCCGGGCCGGGTGAAGTGCCACCGCTACGACGTGGTGCTCAACGGCTTCGAGATTGGTGGCGGCTCCATCCGTCTGCATGACCCGAAGGTCCAGGCGGAGGTCTTCAAGGCGCTGGGCATCGGCGAGGAGGAGGCGCAGACGAAGTTCGGCTTCCTGCTGGACGCGCTCAAGTTCGGCGCGCCTCCGCACGGTGGCATCGCCCTGGGCATGGACCGGCTCGCCTTCCTGCTGACGGGCGCCGAGTCCCTGCGCGACGTGATTCCGTTCCCCAAGACGAAGACGGGCACGGACCTGATGACGGGCGCCCCCGGCGACGTGGACGACAAGCAGCTGCGCGAGCTGCATGTCCGTCCGGTGCCGCCTCCGCAGAAGTAGTCAGACGATGGAGGCGAGGGGCTCCGGCCCCCCCTCCAGCGTCTCTCGCAGTCGATGCAGGCCCTTCTCCAGCGAGGCGCGGGTGCGTGGGGTTCCCAGGCACACGCGCACCGCCGCTGGAGCGGTGGCCGGGCCCACGGTGAACAGCTCGGCGGGCATGACGAGCACGCCGCGCCGCCGGGCCTGGGAGGTGAACGCCTCCGCGCGCCAGGTCGAGGGAAGCTTCAGCCACAGGTGGTACGTGGTGGCCTTGCCTGGACGTGGCATCAAGTCCCCGAGCACGTCCTTCGCCAGCTCCAATCGCTCGTGCGCTTCGCGGCGTCGGCGCACCACCAGCTCGTCGGCGGTGCCATCACGCACCCAGCGCGCGGTGATGTCGGCCGTGAGCGCGGGGGTCATCCGCGCGGCGAGGGCTGCTTCCTCCGCCAGTCGCTCGGTGCTCGGTCCCGCTGGCGCCGCGAGGTAGCCGATGCGCAGCCCCGGGGCGAGCAGCTTGGAGACGCCGGCGATGAACCAGCCGGACTCCGGTAGGAGCGTGCAGAGCGGTGGGGGGCGCTTGTCGAGCAGCAGGCCGTAGGCGTCGTCTTCCACCACCGTGAGGCCGTGTCGTCGGGCCACCGTGGCGATGCGGCGACGGCGCTCCTCGGGCATGACGGCGCCGGTGGGGTTCTGGAGATTGGGCAGGCAGAAGAGGACCTTCGCGCCGGTGCGGCACGCGGTCTCCAGCGCGTCGGGGAGCAGGCCGTGTTCATCCATGGCCACGCCGTGCAGTCGCAGGTGGAGCCGGTTCGCGAGCACCTTGAGGCCGGGGTAGGTGAGGGCCTCGCAGAGCACCGTGTCCCCGGGGCGCGTGAGGGTGCTGAGGGCCACTTCCATCGCGTGCTGACCGCCGGAGCACACCATGACTCGCGAGGGTTCGACTTCCAGGCCGAAGCGGGACATCCACTCGGCGCCGGCCTCGCGGTGCGCCGGGTTTCCCGCGGGGGGTTGGTAGTCGAGCAGCTCCGCGAGGCGAGGCGAGCGTTGCAGGGCGTCCAGCGACTTCTTCAGCGCGGAGCCGGCCGGGTCTCCGGGGGGTGTGGCTGGCCAGTTGAGGCCCAGGTCCACGAGCGAGTCGTCGCCCGAGTCCTGGGCAGGGGGCGGGAGCTGTCGAGGGGCATCCCGGTGGCGCACGAAGGTGCCTCGACCGACTTCGCCGCCGATAAGGCCCCGACGCTCGGCCTCCGCGTAGGCACGCGTCACCGTGCCCACCGTGACACCCACCTTCTCCGCCAGCTCACGGTGCGTGGGCAGGCGGGTTCCGGCGGCGAGGCGTCCTTCCTCGATGTCCGCTCCGAGCGCATCCGCGAGGATTCGATACAGCGGCCCCTCTCGGCCCCGGAGGTTGGGCGTCCAGATTGTCATGGTGACAATGCATACAGTTGACGGGCGCCTCCGCGCAATGCATCGATTGTGTCGATTCTTGAGCTGGATTGTATCGGTACACTCGAAGGACGGTTCGGGCCCTGGCCCGGTTCCGTGGATGGGAGACGCACGCCATGCAGGTGACCATCGTCGATGCCTTCACGCAGACCGCTGGGGCTGGCAATCGCGCGGGAGTGGTGCTGGACGCCGCGGGGCTGAGTGTGGAGGCCATGCAGCGCATCGCGACCGCGGTGGGAGCATCGGAGACGGCATTCGTCGTCTCCGGCCCCACGGCGCAGGGCGTGCGGCTGCGCTACTTCACTCCCACGGTTGAGATTGATTTCTGCGGCCACGCCACGGTGGCGTCGTTCCACCTGATGGCGGAGCGGGGGCTCGTGCCTCGCTCGGGAGCGCTCAAGTTGGAGTGCGCGGCGGGCGTCCTCGACGTGGAGCTGGAGGCAACGAGCACGCGAGGGAGTCGGGCGTGGATTGTCACCCCTCGGCATCCGTGGCTGGAGACGCCGGTTCCGCTGGAGCAGGTGCTCGCGCTCGTGGGCGGGACGGTGGACATGGTGGATGGCTCGTTGCCCGTGCGGCGCAATGCGCACCGGGTGATGGTGCCGTTCCGACGAAGAGAGGACGTGTGGGAGCTGGCGCCTCGCTCGGGCGCGTTGGACACACTACTTCGGCCCCATGGCGTGAGCGGCGTGTACTTCTTCACGCGCGAGACGCTGGAGGCAGGCAGCGTGGCACACTCGCGATACTTCGTGCCCGGCATGGGCGTGGCGGAAGACCCCGTGACGGGCTCGGCGGCCGGGCCGCTCGGCATGTACCTGGCGATGCACGGCGTGCTGCCGCTGCCGGCGGAGGGTGGCACGGTGCGCGCTCGCATCGAGCAGGGGGATGCCATTGGCAAGCCTGGGCGCATCGAGGTGGAGGTCACCGGCCGTGCCGGGCAGCCCGAGCGGGCGCGCATCGGCGGAGTGGCGGTGACGGTCCTCGACGGCACGCTGCACGTGTAGACCGGCCTACGGTCCCCGGGTGGCGCCTTCCATGGACCCGCCACCCGGAACGGGGCCCCACCGTGCGGTGCGTCAGCGGTGCGCGGGGTGGCGGGAGACCTGGACGACCCTGGAGGTGCGTCGCGGAGTGGAGTACCGAGCCACAACCGCGTAAACAGGGGCGTTACAGGGAGGGGTAGGTGCCGATGAAGACGTTCCTCGTGGTCAATCCGCGCAGCGCCAATGGCCAGACCGGGAAGCGCTGGGTGGAGATTGCCGCGCAGGTGGGAAAGGTGCTTGGCGAGTTCGGGCACGGTTTCACCCAGGGCGGGATGGATGCCGCGCGCATCGCCCGCGAGGCGATTGACCAGGGCTACGAGTGCATCGTCGCGGTCGGCGGCGACGGCACGCTGAACGAAGTCACCAACGGCTTCTTCCGCGACGGCAAGGCCATCAATCCCAACGCCGCCCTCGGCCTCATTCCGCGAGGCACCGGTGGCGACTTCCGCCGCACCTTCGGCTGGGGGCTTGACCTGGAGTCCTCCCTGGAACGGCTCCGCTCGGACACGACCGAGCCCTTTGACGTGGGCCGCCTCGACTTCATCGACAACGACGGCAACCCCGCGACGCGCTACTTCGCCAACATCGCCTCGCTCGGCGTGAGCGCGGTGGTGGCTCGTGAGGTGAACAGCGGAAGCAAGGCGCTCGGCGGCAACTTCAGCTTCGTCTGGGGCACGCTGAAGGGCCTCGTGAAGTACACCGAGCGCAAGGTCCAGCTGTCGACCGATGGTGGGCCCCCGGAGACGCTCGATGTCACCGCCGTGGCGGTGGCCAACGGCCGCTACTTCGGCAGCGGCATGTTCGTCGCCCCCGAGGCCGTCACGCACGATGGGCTGTTCGACATCACCATCTGGTCCGGTTACGGCCTGAGCGACTTCCTCCTCAAGTCCAAGGGCGTCTACAACGGCTCGCACGTCACCTGGAAAGGCACGCGTCGCCTGCGCTGCCAGACGGTTCACGCGGAGTCCGTGGATGGCCAGGAGGTCTACCTGGACGTCGACGGAGAAACGCCGGGCCGCCTGCCCGCGACCTTCACGCTCCTGCCCGCCGCCATCCGCATCAAGGTGTAGCGGGTCTGCGGCTCCAGCGGTCCTGCTGCTTTTCAGGCCCGTGAAAGTCGCGTCCGAACCGTGCCGGTGAAGTGGAAGTTTGTGCGGGCGTTGTGTCTCGCGACGGTGATGCGTGTCGATTCTCGCGCGCATTCCTCGACTGGAGCGTGCGCCGCCGCGTGGCTGCGTTTATCCGGCGAGCATGCACAAACCCACCCTGTCCACACCCCTGGCTCGTGGTTCCCTGTCGTCGCGGCTGTTGCCCTCGCTCGCGGCGCTCCTGCTGCTCCCGCTCCCCGCACTCGCGGCGCAAGTGCCTGTCGCCTGCAACAACACCGTCACCGATGACGAGACGCTGAACGCCGCCGTCGCCGCCAGCGCGGTGGGGGACGAGTTGGTCATCTCCGGGCCCTGCCTCATCAACTCGACGGTGCGTCTGCGTGGCCAGCGCGCGTATCGGGGCGGCGAGCCCTCGGGCACCGTCATCCGTCAGGCGAACGGCGCGAACCTCGCGGCGCTGCTGGCCAGCGACACGTGGCTGGATGTGGCGACCTTCACGGGCGACCCGGTCAGCGTGAAGAACCTCACGCTGGAGGGGAACCCGACCAACAACACCGGCCGTGCCACGGACGGCATCGTGCTGATGTCGTGGAACTCCACCGTGGAGAACACTCGCATCAACAACATGCGCGGCTCGGGCATCCGCCTCACGAACACCAACAGCGCGGGGACGCCCATCGTCAACACGCAGGTGAACGGGCGCATCGTCCACAACTTCATCAGCGACTCGGGTGTCCACGGCGTTCACGTCCAGGACTCGGGCAACTCCGTGACGGACTGGGACCTCATCGACAACTGGATCGCCGACTCGGGTGTCAGCGCCATCCGCCTGGAGAACTCGGCGGGCTGGAAGGTGCGCGGCAATCACCTCTACGGCGTGGGCCAGACGGCCATCGTCGCGCAGCGGCTGTTCGGCACCACCATCTCCGACAACTACATCGAGGGCTTCGGAGAGGGCACCACCGCTGGCACCTGGGCGGGCATCGGCGCCACCGTGCAGGGTGATGCGGCGTCGGTCATCTCCGACAACAAGATCTTCAACTTCGGAGGCGAGCCCAACACCGCCTCGCGCTACCACTACCTTTCCATCAGCCAGGTCAACTACGGCACGGGCTTCGTCTCCGTGACGGGCAACGCCATCCGGGGCATCGGCAGCACGCGCAGCACCGGACTGAACTACGAGAAGGGCGGGGGCACCGCGCTGACCGTCACGTCCACAGGGAACCTGGTGACGGGCGTCACCACGGCGCGGAACGTGGGCACGGGCGTCACCGTCACCACGGGACAGTAGTCGCCCCTGGGGTTCGCCTCGGTCCTCGTGGCCGAGGCGGCCTCCCTGGTGTCTCGGTGCATGTCTCGAACGAGTGGCCTCAGGGGCAACGGTCAGGACTCGGAAGCCGCGCGCGAGTGCTGTGCATGGGCAGGAGGCGGGGCGCGGTCGGGACGCGGGCTCTTGCTCTTGGCCGCGAACTTCCCCTGGTAGTAGCGCTCCCACAGCTTGAGTCCCGGAACGCCCACCAGCGTGGGGCCGAGGAACACGGCGAGCTGCATGCCCTCGATACCCAGGTGCCTCGCATTGACGACCAGCACGGCCGTCAACGTGGCGATGCCCGAGCCCACCATGGCGCCCATGTGCTGGAACCACCAGTGCATCCGCTCCTGGGGCGGGCGGAGCCAGTACCTCAGCGATGCCGCGCCCTGGAGGATTCCCACGGGCGCGAAGCCCCACAGGAGTGGAACGTCATTCACGAGGCCCCACGCTCCGGTGAACAGGCCCAGCCCCAGCGTCAGCGCGGAGAGGCCCAGGTCGAAGGGGTGACGATGCGCCGTCGTGCGAGACTTCGTGCGCAGCACGCGTACTCCCATGGACGCGGAGCTTCCGCTCATCACGCTCAGGAACATGAAGAACAACGCATGGGCCTGATGCTCCGGCCCCTGCAGGAATCTCCAACTGGAGATGATCAATCCGGTGATGGCCACGACGCCCATCGCGACCACGTAGACCCAGCCCACGCGCCGGTGGAGTGAGCCTCCCTTGCGCGCCACCAGGGGCAGCCACAGCGAGGTGAAGCCGACGACACCCGCCATGATGTGAATCGCGCGAGCGAGATAATAGAAAGACATGCAGGACTCCGACGTGCTGCGAGACGGAGGCCAAGGTACGCAAGTGCTCCAGGGCCCACATCGGCTGGAAGTCACACGGGGGCACCATGACTTCCGGCATATGTCCCGCCGCCGAGGCGGGTCCTATGCTCCGCGCCCATGGCCTTGAAGCACGCCGCACGAAAGCCCGCATCCATCCGAAGACTGCTGCGCGTGGCGGGGTTGCTCACGTGGGCTGTTGTCGGCTCTCCCCATGCGGAGGACGTGCTGCGCGAGCCCTCGCTGCTCTCCACTCCGCGCGAGCTGGCGTGGTTGGTGGCCTTTCTCGCGTTCGGCCTGGCCTATTGGTGGAATGCGCGGGCCGAGGTCGAGGACCGGCGCGGGATTCCGCTGATGGGCGTACAGGCCGTCAGCGCGCTCGTCATCGTGGCCACCAGTCGCACGGGAGTGGACGGTGCGCTGCTCGCCATCGTCGCGGCCCAGGCGCCCGAGCTGCTGCCCCAGCGGCGCGCGATGCTCTGGGTCCTCGCGCAGTCGGTGGCCCTGCTGCTCGTCTTCGTCTCCATCTACCCGCTGTCGCGCGCGCTGCTCCAGGCGCTCATCTTCATCGGCTTCCAGGGCTTCACGCTGGGCTCGGCCGTCGTCATGGTTCGCGAGGCCGAAGCGCGAGGCGAGCTGGCCCGCCTCCACGCGGAGCTCCAGTCCACCCAGGTGCTGCTCGCCGCCAGCGAGCGGGAAGGGGAGCGGCTGCGCATCGCCCGTGAGCTGCACGACTCCCTGGGCCATCACCTCACCGCCCTGTCCCTCAACCTGGAAGCCGCCGCGCACACGGCGAAGGACACGCCCTCCGCCGAGCACCTGCGCCGCGCACGCGAGGCCGCCCGCATGCTGCTGTCCGAGGTGCGCGAGACGGTGTCGGCGTTGCGTGACACCCCCGCGCCGTTGCTTGCGACGCTGCGTCAGCTCGCGCACGACATGCCCGGGCTCGCGGTCCATCTCGAGGTCCCCGAGACGCTGGCCCTCGATTCGGCCGAGGCGACGCACTCGCTCATCCGCTGCGTCCAGGAGGTCCTCACGAACACGCTGCGCCACGCCCACGCGACGCAGCTCTGGATTCGCATCGTCCCGACCGAGGAAGGCGGCGTGCGGGTCATGACCCGAGACGACGGCCGGGGCGCGCGGTCGCCGATGCCTGGCGCGGGCCTCACCGGCATGAGAGAGCGCTTCACCCGCCTGGGAGGCCGCGTGGACTGGCGCGCGGAAGAAGGGAAGGGCTGGGAGTTGGATGCGTGGCTTCCGGCCGAGAGGAGGGCCGACGCGTGATTCGACTCGTCCTGGTGGATGACCATGCGCTGGTGCGACAGGGGCTTCGCGGCTTGCTGGACCTCACGCCCGACCTGCGCGTCGTGGGCGAGGCGGTGGATGGCGAGGAGGCGCTGCGCAAGGTGGCGGAGCTGAATCCCGACGTCGTCCTCATGGACGTGCGCATGCCGCGCATGACGGGCCTGGAAGCGCTGCGGGAGCTGCGGCGCGGGCCCGTGCATCGGCGCGTGGTACTGCTCACCACCTTCGACGAGGACGCCGCCATCGTCGAGGCGTTGCGCGCGGGCGTGCAGGGCTTCCTCCTCAAGGACGTGTCGCTGGAGGAGCTGGCCGACGCCATCCGCCGCGTCCACGCGGGCGAGACGCTGCTGCCCCCCGGTGTCGCCGAGCGCGTGACCCGGGGGCTCCTGGAGCTGTCCCGGGACTTCGCGCATGCGGAGCTTCCCGAGGGGCTCACGCGGCGGGAAGTCGAGGTGCTGCGGCTCATCGCCCGGGGACTGAGCAACCGGGAGATTGCCCAGGCGCTCGGGACGGCGGAGGGCACGGTGAAGAACCAGACCTCCAGCATCCTGTCGAAGCTCGGTGTCCGGGACAGGACTCGAGCGGTGCTCCGGGGCATGGAGCTTGGCTGCCTGTAGTTCGGACATCCCTCTTGGGTAGGCCCCGGGTTCTGAGGCAACCTCCTGAATCATGTGGCGCCCGGCGTTATCCCTGCCGGACGCGCGGCACCGCGTTCCGGTGTCCGCAGGACGCAGGAGATGCCCGATGGCCCAGCAGCGTGGACCCTCCCAGCTCGACCTCTTCACGGGCGCGCCCGTGGAGGCGCCCACCCGGAGCCGGAGCCGGACCCAGCCGGTAGCGCCCGCGCCCGTGGAGGAGTCCCTCGCGTCCCTCGGTCGCGAGCTGCCCACGGGCATCTATCTGGGCACCTCGTCGTGGACGTTCCCCGGCTGGTCCGGCCTCGTCTATGACCACGAGGCCGCCGCGTCGCAGCTCGCGCGCGAGGGACTGTCCGCGTACTCGCGCCACCCCGTGCTGCGCACCGTGGGCATCGACCGGACGTTCTACGGTCCCATCAACGCCGAGGCCTTCGCCGAGTACGCGGAGCAGGTGCCCGCGGACTTCCGCTTCCTGGTGAAGGCACACGAGGTCTGCACGCTGGCGCGCTTTCCCATGCACGAGCGCTACGGCGCGCATCGAGGCCAGCTCAACGAGCGCTTCCTTCACGCGGCCTACGCGGAGGAGGCCGTGGTGCGGCCCTTCGTGGAGGGACTGGGCGACAAGGGCGGCCCGCTCGTCTTCCAGTTCCCTCCGCAGGACCCACAGGTGCTGGGCGGCCCCGCGCGCTTCGTGGAGCGACTGCACGCGTTCCTCTCCGCGCTCCCCAAGGGCCCGCTGTACGCGGTGGAGGTGCGCAACGAGGAGCTGCTGACGGAGGGCTTCGCGCAGGCGCTGGCGGACGTGGGCGCCTGTCCCGTCCTCGCGGTGTGGGCCCACATGCCCTCCATGGGCATCCAGGCCAGGCGCACCCGGGCGCTGGAGGCGCGAGCCCTCGTGGTGCGGTGGATGCTGCCGCCGAACCTCGGCTACGAGGAGGCACGTGCTCGCTATGCGCCGTTCAACCGGCTGGTGGACGAGGACGTGCCCACCCGGGATTTGCTGGCGCGAGCGTGCCTGGCCGCCCAGCGCCGCGAGCGCCCCGTCTTCGTCACCATCAACAACAAAGCCGAGGGAAGCGCACCTCTGTCCGCCATCAAACTGGCGGAACGTATCGTCACGAGCAGGACGACGGAGGGGAGCCAGCGGAGCGTCGCGTCATGAACGAGACTTGCCACCGTGCACAACACTTGCTTACTTGAGGGGGCATGAAGTCCGTCCTGGTCGCCGCACTGGTGGTTCAAATGACGACAGCCGGAGGCGCGGGTGCGCGCGAGGAGCGTGCGAACGCGCGCGACACGGCGGCGGCGGACGATGTGGGCAAGCACCTCTCCGCGCTGAAGCAGGAGCTGGACTCGGTGTCGGAGCAGTACCGGCAGGCCCGAGAGCGGCGGCGTCAGGAGTCAGAGCGCAAGAAGCGCGAGTCGGGGGAATGGACGAATGAGCCCGCGACGTCTCCTCCCTCTCCCAGCAGGCGAGCCATCGCTCCCGCCGGAGGGGCCGGAACCCCCGCCCGCTGACGATGAAGTCTTCGAGTTGCCCATCGACGGCAACCTCGACCTGCACTTCTTCCAGCCTCGTGAAGTGAAGCCCCTCGTCATCGAGTACCTCTGGGCGTGTCGCCAGAAGGGGTTGCTCGATGTGCGCGTCATCCACGGCAAGGGCACGGGCGCGCTGCGGCGCACGGTGCACGCGCTGCTGCCCAAGCTGGAGGAGGTGGAGTCCTTCCGCCCCGCCTCCGAGTTCGACGGAGGCTGGGGTGCGACGTGGGTGCGGCTCAAGCCGCTCCCGCCTCAGGACAGCCAGAAGTAGGCGGAGGCGATGAGCGAGCGCTTCTCGTTCACCTTGGCCTTGTTGGCGAGCTCCGCGAGCTGCCGATCCTTGGCGGCGTAGCGCTTCTCCTCCTCGTTGCGCAGCGAGGACAGCTTGCGGCGGTACTCGCGCTCCATCCGGTCCGAGTTCGCCCGCGCCTTCGCGCGCTCCGCGATGTCTTCCACGGACGCCACCTGCTTGCGTGCGTCGATCCACTGCTGCCGGGCCGCCTCGACGCCCTCACGGGACTCCATCAGGCAGTCCTCGACGTAGCGGTCCGCGCGCTCCTTGGCCTTGTCCAGCTCCAAGGCATTGCGGCGCTCGGCGGCGCGGACGATTTCGTCCTTCGCCGTCACCAGCGACTGCTCCTGCATGAGTTGCACGGACACGGGCGCGGGCTGCCGGCGCTTTTCTTCCTTCGCCGCCAGCTTCACGAAGTGCGCGCCGTCCTGGAGGGGCAGGGCGCGGAAGTTGCCCTCGCGGTCCTTCACCAGCACCAGGTGGACGAGCTTCTCCTCGGGCTTGAGGCCCGTCGTCTCGAACTTGTACGCGAACCACCAGCCCTCGCTGCCAGCCAGTCGCGCCAGCCGAGAGGGCAGGCCCGCGGCGTCGAGCTGGAGGTAGCTGACGGCGTCCTGCTTGCGCTCCTTGACGGCGTAGGCGGCCTTGGCGATCTCCAGCCGTCCCGAGGTGCGGCTGCCAAGCACCGAGCTGGTGAGGGCGCGCGCCTCCTGCTGCCGCTTCGCGAGGGCCTCCTTCGTCTGCTCACCCTGGCCGCGCAGGCGGCGGCGGACATCGCCGTCGAAGCGCTCCAGCACCACCGAGCGCATCTCCGTCATGCGCTGGCTGATGCGCCCTTCCATCTCCGAGCGCAGCTTGTCGAAGGCCGCGTTGATGTCCTCCACCTTGCGGCAGCCCTGGTAGATGTCGAGCACGCGGCGCTCGAAGTCCACGCCGCTCTCCAGTGCGCCCAGGATTTCGTCCGACGCGCCGAAGACGCCGTCGAAGAGGTTGAGCTTCTTCTCCAGCAGCTCGAACAGGCGCGCGTCCGCCGCGTTCATCCGGTTGAGGAAGTTGATGACCAGCACGTCGCGCTGCTGGCCATACCGGTGGCAGCGGCCAATGCGCTGCTCCACGCGCTGCGGGTTCCAGGGCAAATCGTAGTTCACCACCAGGTTGCAGAACTGGAGGTTGAGGCCCTCGGCGCCGGCCTCGGTGCAGATGAGGATCTGCGTCTTGTTGCGGAAGTCGTCCACCAGCGCGCGCCGGTCCTCCGGCGTCCCCGCGTCACCGGACAGCAGCGAAATCTTCCCCCGGTACCCGTGCTCCGACAGGAGGTTGAAGAGGTACTGCTGCGTGCGCTTGGACTCGGTGAAGATGAGCGCCTTCTCCGGCCAGCCGTGCGCGCGCATCACCGTGAAGGTCCGGTCCAGGCCCCGCTTGAGGGCCTCGCCCTTGGCGTTGACCTTGATGGAGTCCGCCAGGTCCGCGTACTGCCGAAGCTCCCAGACCTCTTGCTCCAGGGCGCGCACGTTGGGCGCCTTGGCCGGGTCGTCGGACCACTCCTCGCCCTCCTCGACGAACTGCTTGGCCTCCTCGGGCTCGAACATCGCGAGCGCCTGCTGGCCCAGCTTCGCCGCCGCGAGTCGCTTCTCCAGGTTGTCCGACAGCCGCCGCAGCGTCGGGGCGATGGCGTACGTGGAGGACGCCAGGAGCTTGCGGTAGCACAGCGTCAGCAGCGTCTTCTTGCCGGGCTCAATCGCCGCGGCCTCCGAGCGCTGGAGGTACTCGCTGACCTTCTCGTAGAGGTCATGCTCCTCGGGCGAGGGCGTGAAGTCCTCCACGATGGAGCGGCGGTTGGTGTAGCGCACGTACTCGCGCACCTGCCGGCGCAGCGTGCGTTGCACCACGGGGGCCAGCCGCTCCTTCAGCTCGCCCGCGGCGGCCTCGGACATGCCGCCGCCCTCGTCCACGCGGTAGCGGCTGCGGAAGGCGTGCTCGGGGCCCAGAATCTGCTCGTCCAGCAGCGACATCAGGCCGAACAGCTCCATCAGGTCATTCTGGAGCGGGGTGGCGGTGAGCAGCAGCTTGGGCTTGCCGCCCAGGGACGCCTTGAGCGCCTGGCCCATCTTGTTGTTGGCGCGGTGCGCGTTGCGCAGGCGGTGGGCTTCGTCGATGACGACGAGGTCCCACGCGATTTCCGACGTCAGGTGCGCCTTGTTGGCCGCGAACGGGTGCGAGCAGATGACGGGGAAGGGCTGGTCGAAGCAGTTGCCAGTGGCGCGCACGGTGCGGCCGTCCACGAGCACGCTGTCCAGGTCGAACTTCTCTCGCAGCTCGCTGTTCCACTGCGCGCGCAGCGTGGCCGGCGCGAGGATGAGGATGCGCGTCTTCCCCTCGGCCATGAGCTGGGCGATGACGAGCCCCGCTTCAATGGTCTTCCCCAGGCCCACCTCGTCGCCCAGCATGCAGCCGCCGCGCGAAAGCGAGTCGAGCGCGAACATGGCGCCTTCGACCTGATGCGGGTTGAGGTCGACCTTCGCCTCGGACAGGGCTCCCGCCAACCGTTGTTGCGTATCACCACTGCGCGCCAGCAGCTCTTCCGCCAGCAGGCGCTCGTGGAAGGGGGTCAGCGTCGTCCGGGCGGGCGGCTCCGTGGCCTCCGCGCGGGCGGCGATGGCCGCCGCGTCTGCCTCCACCTCCAACCTCAAACCCCTTGCGACCTCCGCCAAGACTGTCTCCATCCGTGTTGTTTCGGGGCGCCCACCGACACAGCGGGCGAGAGAGACGGGCCATTTTGTTGACGGAGGCTCCGCTGTAAAGGGGGTCGTCTCCGAGGCCGAATTCTAGGCCTCCGCGCGATTGGCATGCTTCTTCGCGAGCGACGCGCGCGTACTCGATAAATGAGTGTCGCGCGAACTTTCCGCTGGACATCTTCGCGAGGCCTACAACAGGCCGCGAGACTTGACGTCCAGGTACACGTTGAGCGCGGCCGCGCCGAAACCCTGGGCCGGTGCGCGGACCACGAGGGCCCCCGCGTCGCGCAGGGTGCTGGCGGTGCGGCGGAACTCCGACTCCAGCCGCGTGGCGGCCTGTCGCGAGTACGCGTCCTGGGCTTCCACGGGCACGTCGGTGGCCGCGTCGCGCACGTCCTCGTCCAGCAGCGAGGCGACGACGGGGAGGTGTCGGGGGCGCAAGGCCAGCGTGCGGGTGAGCAGCCCCGCGGACGCGTCCGGGTCCACCAGGTCCGTGAAGAGGACGACGAGGGTGCGCCGCGTCTGCCGGGCGAACGCGAAGTCGTACGCGCGCCCGTAGTCGCTCTCTTCCAGCGCGGCCTCGGCGCGGTAGAGCGACTCGGTGATGAGGCGCAGGTGCTCGTGGCCCTTGCGCGGTGGGAGGAAGGTGAGCACGTCGCTGGCGAAGGCCATGACGCCCACCACGTCGCCCGCGTCCAGGCCCACCCGCGCCAGTCGGAGCGCCGCGTCCACCGCGTGGTCCAGCTTGCGCCGGCCGTGCACCTTGCCCGCCATGTGCCGCCCGCAGTCGAGCAAGAGCAGCATGGGCTGGTGCCGCTCCGGCTGCCACGTGCGCACCAGGGTGTTGGCGTGGCGCGCGGACGCCTTCCAGTCGATGTGCCGGTAGTCGTCGCCGGGGCGGTACTCGCGCAGGGATTCGAACTCGCGCCCCTCGGCCGAGCGGCGGCGCAGGGTCCGTTCCGAGGGCGCGTCCGAGGAGCGGGCCAGGGCGAGGGCCTCGCTCGAGAGCGCGGTGAGGTCCGGATAGATTTTCACCGTCCGCGTCGCGGGCAGCCGCACCTGTCGGGCGCACAGCCCCAGCGGGCCGAGCAGCCGCAAGTGGAGGTCTCCGAAGCGCGCATCCCCTCGGGAAGGAGGGGTAACGAAGTACGTCAGCCGTGAGCGCGCGTGTGGCGTGGCGCTCCGGGCTGGCACCTGGAGGGTCTGGCGGTGGCCAGTGCTGGCGACGACGTCGGGAGGCTCGTCGCGGACCTCCAGGCGCAGCGGTGTGGCGCCCGCGTCGAGTCGCTCGAAGTCGAGGTGTACGGCGTTGCGAGTGCCCGAGGAGAGGATGGGCTCTACCTCGCGTGACACCTTCACGTCTTCGCCGCGGGGCGCGCGGAGGAAGTCCACGGCGCACAGGGCGAGCACCGCCACGTCCAGGGCCAGCGCCAGCCAGCCGAACACGGGGCTGGCCACCGTCAGCGCGGCCGGGACGAGCCCCACCGCGAGCAGTGCGACGGCGAGGCCGGTGGGGACGGGACGGCCCAGGCTCACCGAGGGACCCGGACCCGCTCGAGTGTCTGCTTCAGCACGTCGTCCGCGGTGACGCCTTCCACCTCGGCCTCGGCCTTGAGGAGCAGGCGGTGGTTGAGCACGCTGCCCGCCGCGCCCTTCACGTCGTCGGGGGTGACGAAGTCATTGCCCATCAGCGCCGCGCGGGCCTTGGACGCGGCGAGGAGCGCCTGTGCGGCTCGGGGGCTCGCGCCCAGGCGCACGCGGGGATTCGCACGCGTGTCCCGCACCACGGCGACCACGTATTGGAGGATGGACTCGTCGCAGGTGACGCGGGCCGCGCGGGCCTGCAGTTCCGCGAGCGTGGGCGCGTCCAGCACGCGGTCCACTGAGGGCGGCCGTCCCTCGCGCTGGTGGAAGGCGCGCAGCATGGTCGTCTCGGAGTCGGAGTCCGGATAGCCCACGCGAATGCGCATCAGGAAGCGGTCGAGCTGGGCCTCGGGCAATGGATAGGTGCCCTCCAGTTCCAGCGGGTTCTGCGTGGCGACGACGAAGAAGTGGGGCGGCAGTGGGTGGGTGACGCCGTCGATGGTGACCTGGCGTTCCTCCATGGCCTCCAGCAGCGCGGCCTGGGCCTTGGGCGGGGTGCGGTTGATTTCGTCCGCGACGAGCACCTCCGTGAAGATGGGGCCCTTCACCAGGCGGAAGGCGTTGTCCTGCGGCTGGAAGATGTTGGTGCCGAGGATGTCCGCCGGCATCAGGTCGGGCGTGAACTGGATGCGGGTGAAGAGCAGCCCCAGCGCTCCGGCCATGCTGCGCGCGGTGAGCGTCTTCGCCACGCCGGGCACGCCCTCCAGCAGGACGTGGCCTCGCGCCAGGAAGGCGGTCACCAGGTCGGCGAGCACGCGGGGCTGGCCGAAGATGGTGCCGGCGAGCGCGGCGGTGAGTCGGGCGAGGGGAGTGGCGTCGGACATGGTGGCGGGGAACGGTAGACCGCCGTCGAGTCGCGCGGCACCACTTTCGTGGCGCGCGCGCCGTGTCGTCAGTCGTTCTTGCTCTTGAGTCCGAGGAACGCGCCGATGAGCGCGGCCACCGAGCCCAAGAGGCCAATGAAGACGCCGAAGCTGGGCGACGAGTTCATCATCTCCGCGTTGCCGATGGGCGTGGGCACGAGCGTCGTGTCCGAGGACACCTTGATGAAGACGATGCACCAGATGAGGCACAGGAACGTGGTGAACAGCTGCGCCATCCACGGCACCACGGGGTTGAGGTTGGGGAACGCGCTGCGCACCCGGGCGCCGATGGCCACCATCACCATCAGCGCGAGCAGGAACGCGCCGAAGCCCGTGCTCATCAGTCCCAGGGCGTCACCGTCCGCCGCCGTCTCCTTCCACGGCGTGAAGCACGAGAGGACGACCAGCCCGGCGCCATAGAAGGCGATCTTGTCGCCGGCGCCCATCGCGCCCATCAAATCCCTGGCGTCCTGCATCAGCTCGTCGGGGTCGACGATGGCGCTGCCGTTGTTCTCGTCGTCGTCCCGGCCCCCTCTTGCCCACGGGTCCGCTCCAGACGAGGCCGGCGCGGGGGCGGGGGCGGGGGCGGCGCGTCGCGGAGCCGTGTTCGTCGCGGCGCTCTTCGCGGGCGCGGGACGGCTGGGACGCTGAGGTGCACCGCGAGCGATGTCCTGCACGCTCTTGACGTTGGTGGCGTCCCCGCTGGCCGGCGCCGGGGGCCTGGCGCCGGACTTGGCCGGTCGGGGCCTGGCGGGCGCGGGCTTCGGGGCGGGGCGAGGGTCTTCGCTCGCGCCCGTGGATTCCTCGTCGTTGTCGGAAGGCGGCTCCGCGGAGAGGAACGAGGTGTCGATGATGTAATCGCAAACAGAACAGATGGATGCGTTCGCGGCTACCTTCGAGCCGCAGCCAGGGCAGTTCAGGACCAGCGCTCCTGCTGAGAGATGCGAACACCCATCTTCGGAGCCCGGGGCCGGGTGTGTCAAACGGCATGCGGCCTAACCCCTGGATTTTCGCGGGGAATTGGCCTAGGCCCCAGCGCATGAGCCGCCCGAGCCCCGTCCGACTCCCAAGCGTCTGTCTGGCCCTCCTCGTCCTCGTCTCCGGGTGTGTCCGCTCCGTGCCGGGCCCTGATGTGGACCCTCCCGACGCGGAGGTGATGGCTCGAATCCGGGACTGGGAAGACCGGCGCTCACTGGGCGACGGACAGCTGGTGGCGCTCGTCACGGGCGCTCCGGATCCTCGCGTGCGGGCGCGGGCCCTGCGCGCGTTGGCCCGCATCCAGGATGTGGCCACGCTGGGCGCCGTGGTCGCCGGACTGAAGGACTCCGAAGCCCTGGTGCGAGGTGAGGCCGCCTTCGCGGTGGGCGAGCTGGCGCTCTCCTGGGAGCCGCTCACGGAGGCCGAGCGGGCGAGCCTGGCGACGCCGTTGCTGGTGGCCGAGGAGGAGGAGCGCGACGCGGCGGTGCGTGCCGCCCAGCTCGACTCGCTGGGGCGTCTGGCGACGACGGACACGCTGGCGCGCCTCGTCCAGCGGCTCCAGGGCGACGACGTCGAGACGGCCGGACGGGCGGCGCTGTCGCTGGGCGTGGCGGCGCGACGTGGAGGTGCCGCGGTGGTGAAGGACGTGCCCCTGGCTCCCGCGCAGGCGTTGATGGCGGCGGGGCGGCCGGTGGCGGCCCGGTATGGCGGCGCGTATCTCCTGGCCACGGCGAAGCGCGCGGAGAGCCTGCCGACGCTGCGCGCGTGTCTGTCGGATGAGGACGCGGACGTGCGTGGCCTGTGTGTGAAGGCCTTCGGCGATGTGGGCGGCCCGGAGGACGCGGTGGTGCTGGGCCGGTTGCTGGACGACACGGTGCCTCGCGTGGCCTCGGAGGCGGCGCGTTCGCTCGCGAAGCTCGCGGCCACGTGTGGTGGGCCTTGCGCGCCGCTGGAGGCCCTGGAGGCCCTGGCGCCTCGAGCGAAGCGCGTGGCGCGGGGCATGGAGACGCCGATGCCCACGGGCGCGGCGCCGCGCGTGGAGACGCTGGCGCGTTCCGCGGACGGTCACCCGCTGCTGGCCCTGGCGCAGCAGGGGCTGCCGGAGTTCGGCGCGCCGTTGCTCGTGTCGCTCCGGCTGGCGCTGGCGGACGCGGAGCGAGGCGCGGCGTCGGAGGTGGCTCGCGCGGACCTGGGCTGGCTCGACTGCCGGCTGGCGGCGGCGTTGGACCGTCAGCGCGGCATGGTGGCGGACACGATGAACTGTGGCTTCGGCCGGGTGTCCGACGAGCGCCGACTGGCCCTGGGCCTGCGTGAGGCCGCGCTCTCCCCGAAGAAGACGCCCGCCGACTTCGCGGTGGGCTACCTGCGCCACCCGTCGGCGCGCGTGCGGCTCACGGCGATGGAGGTCCTCGCGGAGCGCCCGGTGCTCCGGACGGCGACGGCGGTGGGCTCGCTTCTGCGGAGCGAGGACCTGGTGGTGGCGGGCGCCGCGGCCGCGACGCTGGGCAAGCTGAAGGCTCCAGGGGCCCATCCGGACCTGGAGGCGCTGGCCGACCGCGTGCCCTCCGAGCCGGACCTCGCGGACCCCGTGGGCGGTGCGCTCGTCGCGCTCCAGATTCCGGGCACCGAGGCGCGCATGAAGCAGTGGTTGACGCTGCCGCACGCCAACGTGCGCCGCGTGGCCGCCGAGGCCCTCACCCAGCTCACCGGCCAGCCCGTGCGCTCCGAGCGCGTGGAGCTTCCTCCCTACGCCTTCCGCCCGGAGCCCGCGCCCAGGGACGCCGCGCTCGTGTTGCGCACGGACAAGGGCGACATCACCGTGCGGCTCGACGCGGACGAGGCGCCGCTCACCTCCGGCAACCTGTTTGCCCTGGCGCGCAAGGGCTACTTCAACGGCATCACCTTCCACCGCGTGGTGCCGGACTTCGTCGCGCAGGGTGGAGACCCGCGTGGGGACGGGGAGGGCGGCCCGGGCCACTCCATCCGCTGCGAGATGACCCGGCGGCCGTATCTGCGCGGGGTGCTCGGCATGGCGCTGTCAGGCAAGGACACCGGAGGCAGCCAGTTCTTCTTCACGCACGCGCCGCAGCCGCACCTGGATGGCCGCTACACGGCCTTCGGTGAGGTGGTGTCGGGTCTGGACGTGGTGGATGCGCTGCTGGAAGGCGACGTCATCCGCGAGGTCAGCGCGGTGACGCTCACCCCGTGAGGTGGCTTCAGGCGCCGCTGGCGCGCGTCAGCGGTGCCTGGGGGCCCAGCGGGTGGCTTCGCCAGCGCTGGCTCTCTTCTTCCTCCAGCGCCTCCACCTGGTTGCGGATGCGCTGCCACTCCGTCTCCGGGATGCGCAGGAAGGCGTCCGCGAGGTTCGGGTCGAACTGCGTGCCCGAGCAGCGGCGAATCTCGTCCCGGGCCACGCTCATGGGCCGGCCCTTGCGATAGGGGCGGTCCGACGTAATCGCGTCCACGGTGTCGGCGATGCAGAAGATGCGCGCGCCGATGCAGATGTCCTCGCCGGCGAGCTGCTGGGGGTAGCCCTTGCCGTCCCAGCGCTCCTGGTGCTGGAGGACGATGAGCGCCGCCTCGTGCAGGTAGGGCATCTTGCCCATCATCCGGTAGCCGAACTCCGGGTGCTTGCGCATCTCCACCCATTCGTCCGGCGTCAGCGGTCCGGGCTTGAGCAGGATGGAGTCGCGCACGCCAATCTTGCCGATGTCGTGCAGCAGCGCTCCCTGCTCCACCACGTCCAGCGCGGCCCCCGCCAGCCCCACCTCCTCCGCCAGCCGGCGCGAGTAGAGCGCCACGCGACGCGAGTGCCACTGCGTCTCCGTGTCGCGGTAGTCCAGCGCGCTGATGAGACCATCCAGGAGGCCCGTGGTGCGCTCCACCACCCGACGCTCCAGGTCCTGGTTGATGGCGACCAGCTCCGCGTTCTTGTCCGCCACCTCGCGCGTCAGCCGCTCGTTGGCCTCCACCAGCCGGTAGTGCTCCACGGCCTGCCGCACGCTGCTCGTCAGCTCGCTGAGCGACCAGGGCTTGCCGAGCAGCCGGAACACCTCGCCCCGATTGACGGCCTCGGACGCGGTGCGGAAGTCCGCCGCCGCCGTCAGCATCAACCGCACGGCCTTCGGATTCTTCTCCCGGAGCACGCCCAGCAGTTCGATGCCGTTGAGGTACGGCATCATGAAGTCCGTCAGCACGACGCTGAAGCCCACCTCGCGAGCGGCCAGGGCCGGGTCGCTGTAGGTGACGACGTCATAGCCTTCCGTCTGGAGGATCCGGGAGAGCGCGGCGAGGATGAGCACGTCGTCATCCACCACGAGGATGCGGTCCATGTTGGAGGTCTCCGGGAGGTCGCGGGCCTGTCTTTCGTTATACACGCCTTGCCGTGCGCCCAAACAGGGCCCCCCCGCAGGTTTTGCGCCTGCAAGCCCCGGAAATCCTTGGAGGTTCTTCCTTTGTGCAAGAGTGGTAGAACCAAGTCATGCTTGCCTGCTCGCCAAGGTGTGATTTATGGTGCGCGGCAAGGCTGCGTTTCAACGCTAACCCCTTGGAATCCTGGAGCAATCTCCGATGGCTAGAGCCCCAGCAGGGCCGGTGCCGGTGGTGGTGATGGGGCTGGGATTCATCGGGCAGGAGATTGCCAGAGCTGCCCTGTCCTGCCCGGAAGTGGAATTGATTGGGGCCGTGGATACCCACTCCTCCCTGGTCGGTCGTCCGTTGGGCGACGTGCTGGGAGGGCCCGCGCCGCGCGTCAAGGTGATGGACTCGCTGGAGAAGGCCGTGGGCCGCCGGAAGGGCGCGGTGCTGTTGCATGCCACGGGCTCCCGACTGCCGGCGGTGATGGACCAATTGCTGGCGGCGCTGAAGCTGGGCCTGCCCATCGCGAGCACCTGTGAGGAGCTCGCCTTCCCGTACCTGAAGTACCCGGAGCTGGCGGACAAGCTGGACCGCGCCGCTCAGCGCGCCGAGGTCTCCATCGTCGGAGCGGGTGTCAACCCGGGTTTCGTTCTGGACAGACTGGTGGCCACGGCGGGGCAGGTGTGCGGCCCGGTGCGGCGCGCGACGGTGACGCGGGTGGTGGACGCTCGCACCCGCCGGGAGGCCCTGCAGCGCAAGGTCGGCGCGGGTCTGACCGAGGAAGAGTTCTTCGAGTTGGTGGATGGTGAGCAGCTCGGCCACGTGGGGCTGGTGGAGTCGGCGGCACTCGCGGCACTGGGCCTGGGGTTGGATTGTGATGACTACGAAGAAGAGGTAGCCCCCGTGTTCGCCGAGGAAGACATCTCGGGCGGTGCGTTCGCCGTGAAGAAGGGACGGGTGGCGGGCATGTTCCAGTCGGTGGTCGGGTTGGAGGACGGGCAGGAGCGGGTTCGACTGGAGCTGACCATCGCCGTGGGGGCTGACGACCCGAAGGACCGCATTGAAATCGATGCGGATCCTCGTTTGGTGTTGGAAATCCCGGGGGGAGTGGCAGGCGACCGGGCCACCGCGAATGCGCTGGTGAATGCCGCGCCACGCTTGACGGCCGCCGAAGCAGGGCTCCTCACGGTGCTCGAGCTTCCGGCCGGACGTTAGAGTCAGGAGAGGGATAATGCTGGACAAGAATGCGATCGGCCGTGCCTCGCCGCCGACGCTCAACGAAGTGGAGAAGGGTGCCATCCGCCGCTTCGCGGAGGCCATCGGAGACTACAACCCGATCTACTACGACGAGGAGTACGCTCGGGCCTCCGGATATCCCACCATCATCGCGCCTCCCACGTTTCCCGCGTCCTTCCATTCGGCCGCGGACTTGAGGGAGCTACTCGGCGTGGGCATCAAGAGCCTGCTGCACGCCGAACAGGGCTTTGACTACGAGCGGCCCATCTTCGCCGGGGACCGCATCTACGTCTCCACCCGCGTCGCGGACGTCTCCGAACGACAGGGCATGTCCGGCAAGATGGACATCGCGGTCATCGAGGATGAAGGCCGCGACGAGGAAGGCAACCTGGTGTTCCGAGCCCGCCGGACGTTGGTGGTCCGCGCCTCCAAGGAGACCCCGTGATGCCCGCGCGCAAGCTCTACTTCGAGTCCATCCGCGTCGGAGACGAGCTGCCGGCGCTGGCCAAGGCCCCGGTGGACCGTGTCCAGCTGTCCCGGTACGCCGGCGCCTCTGGCGACTACAACCCCGTGCACGTCGACGAGCTCTACGCCAAGAGCGTGGGCATGCCGAGCGTGTATGCCCCAGGCATGCTGGTGATGGGCATGCTCGGCCAGCTCATCAGCGATTGGGCCCGGGGCGGGCAGATGCGGCGCTACAACGTGCGCTTCATCAAGATGGTGTGGCCGGGTGACACCGTCGTCTGCAAGGGCCGGGTGAGCAACCGCCACGGCACCGCGGGCCGTTACTTCGTGGACATCGACCTGTGGGCGGAGAACCAGCGCGGTGAGCTGGTGATGAAGGGCGGCGCGCAGATTCAGCTCTTCTACTCCCTGGAGGACGAGAACCGGCAGCGCTCCGGCCAGTCCCCCATCGTCATCGAAGTGCCCCGGGAGAGCCTGGCCGCCACCCCCACCACGTCCACGGGCGGAGGCTCGAGCGAGGCCTCGGCCGTCGACGAGGAGGCCGACGAGTCGGACGAGCGCCGCACCGGCGCCTCGTCCAAGAAGACCGTCCCCCGGGAGAAGCCCGCTGCCAAGACGGCGACGCTTCCCTCGCCCAAGAAGGCGAAGAAGTAGCGGTTTCATGGCCTGCGGTGAGGGGCGGCCTGGGCTGCCCCTCAACGCAGGGTGTCATTCAGGGTTGACTCAAAAATCAGTCGCCGCCACACTTCCTGTGTCTCATTCGCGCCGCTGACCCGAGGCCTTCCCATCCGAAGGCGGGCAGCGAGCCGTCACGCAGGAGTGGCCATGTCCGCCGGCATCAACACCTACAAGACCGACCTTCGAGAGATTTTCTTCGCTTTGTTCGAGCAGTTCGGCTTCGGCCAGGTGGCCGGTCAGGCCCCGTACGACGCCTGGGGTCCGGATGAGGCCAAGGCGGTGTTGTCGGAGACGTACCGCTTCGCGCGCGAGGTGCTCGGGCCCCTCAACTCCGTGGGAGACCGTGAGGGCTGTCGGGTGGAGAACGGCTCGGTGCTCACGCCCACGGGCTTCAAGGACGCGTGGAAGAAACTCTACGAGCAGGGCTTCAAGACGGTGGCGGTGAGCCCGGAGCACGGTGGCCAGGGCGCGCCGATGATGCTGCAGGTGACGGTGGAGGAGCTGCTATCGGGCGCCAACACGGCCTTCAACATGTACCCGGGCCTGTCGTTCGGCGCGGCGGAAGTCATCGCCGAGTGCGGGACGAAGGAGCAGCAGCACCTCTTCGTGGAGCGCATGCTCAACGGCACGTGGGGCGGCACCATGTGCCTCACCGAGCCGCACGCCGGCTCCGACGTGGGCGCGGCGAAGTCCACCGCCCGGCGCAACGCCGACGGCACGTACAACATCCGCGGGACGAAGATCTTCATCTCCGGCGGTGACCACGACATGGCCCAGAACGTCATCCACCTGGTGCTGGCGCGCATCGACGGCGCGTCGCCCGGCACCAAGGGCCTGTCGCTGTTCATCGTCCCCAAGCTGCGCATCAACAAGGACGGCAGCTCCGGCCAGGCCAACGACGTGTCCGTGGGCTCCATCGAGCACAAGATGGGCATCAACGGCTCGGCGACCTGTGTGCTGAACTTCGGTGAGAGCGACGGCTGTCTGGGCGAGCTCGTCGGCACCGTCGAGCACGTCGGCATGAGCCAGATGTTCAAGATGATGAACGGCGCGCGCATCGCCGTCGGCATCCAGGGCGTCGCGCTGGCGTCGGCCGCCTACTACAACGCGGTGGACTACGCGAAGGACCGCAAGCAGGGCTCCCACTTCACCAAGTGGAAGGACCCCACCGCGCCGCGCGCCGCCATCATCGAGCACCCGGACGTCCGCCGCATGCTGCTGGACATCAAGTCCCACGTGGAGGGCATCCGCGCGCTCATCATCAAGCTGGCCATGCACCTGGACAAGGCGCGGCAACTGGCGGGCAAGGACGACGAGGCGGCCACCTACCACAAGGGCCAGGTGGAGCTGCTCACCCCGCTGGTGAAGTCCTACGGCTCCGACCAGTCCTTCCGTCTCTGCGCGCAGGCCATCCAGGTGTACGGCGGCGCCGGCTACATCCAGGACTACCCGGTGGAGCAGTACACGCGCGACTCGAAGATCTTCTCCATCTACGAGGGCACCAACCACATCCAGGCCATGGACCTGGTGGGCCGCAAGCTGGGGCAGGCCGGTGGCATGCACTTCCAGCAGTTCATGGGTGACGTGGGCGCCTTCGTGGAAGCGCACCGCGAGCACGCCGTCTACGGCGAGGCCGTGAAGCTGCTGGCGAGCGCCCAGGAGGCCCTCATGTCCAGCGCGATGACGGTGTTCAGCTGGTCGCAGGACGGCGGCAAGTTCCCGCTGATTCCGCTGTCCGCCAACCGCTTCCTCAACATGATGTCCGAGGTCGCCGTGGGCTGGCTGCTCCTGGACGCGGCGCTCATCGCGGACAAGGCGCAGGGCGCGCTGTCGGCGGACCACCCGGACCGCGCGTTCTACGAGGGCAAGAAGTACAGCGCCCTGTACTACGCGCGCAATGTGCTGCCCAACGTGGAGCAGGCCGCGCGCCTCATCGCCCTCGAGGACACCTCCCCGATGGAGATCACCGACGCCGCGTTCGCGTCCGTCTGAGTCGCGACATCGTCTGACGGGGCGCCCTGACAGAGGGGTGCCCTCCAGAAACACCGAGGCCACCTGGGGATTCGCTCCCGAGGTGGCCTTCGTGTTTCAGCGGCGGCCGTGTGACGGGAAGGGTGCTACTCGCCCTCGCGCACGCCGATGGCGAGCTGACCCAGGCCCGCCTTCTTCGCCAGCTCCATCACCTGGACGACGGTGCCGTGCGGGACGCCCTCATCGGCCTGGACGATGACGACGGTGTCCGGGTCCTTCACCTTGGCGGCGTCGAAGGCCTTCTGGAGTTCGTCCTGGCTGACGACGTTTCCGGCGAGCACGAAGCGGCCGTCGGCGAGCACCGCGACGGACATGTCCGTGGTGCGCGCGGTGACGTCCGCGGCGCCGCCCTTGGGCAGGTTCACCTTGAGGCCCGACTTGGCGCCTCCTCCGGGCCCCTGCTGGACGATGACGGAGCTGGTCACCATGAAGATGATGAGCAGCACGAGGAAGATGTCGGTGAGCGGGGTGATGTTGATTTCGGCGAAGACACCTTCTTCGCCTTCGTCACCGGACCCCGGTGTCTTGCCCATGGCCATGGCGCTCGGTTCCCTGGGACTAGGCGGGCTGCGTGTCGACGCGCGCCGGAGAGGTGGGGGGCTGCTGTGAATCGACGCGGGGCGCGGGCTCGGGAGGAAGGCCCGAGGCGCGCTCCTTGAGCAGCTCCGCGAACTCGTCGCCCATCAGCCGCAGCTCCACCAGCACGCGCGACAGGCGGGCCTGGAAGTAGTTGTAGAAGACCATGGCCTGCACGGCGACGAGGATGCCCACCGCCGTGGCGACCAGGGCCTCGGAGATGCCCGTCATCACCGCGCCGGTGCCGCCGGTGCCGCCGGCCTCCACGTCCAGGCCCAGGTCCTTGAACGAGCGCATGATGCCGGCCACGGTGCCGAACAGGCCCACGAAGGGCGTAATCGAGCCGATGGTGGCCAGAATCCAGAGGTTGCGGCGCAGCTTGAGGCCCACCTGGGCGCGCTCGCGCTCCACGGCGGCCTCCACGCCCGCGCCGCCTGAGCCGCGGGTGCGCTCCCACCGGTCGAACCCCGCGAGGAAGATGTCGGCGGCGACGGAGTCGGAGCGCTCGGCGGCGGTGCGGGCCGCTGGCACGTCGCCACGAAGCAGGTGCTTGCTGACCGCCTCGCCCAGGAGGCGGGAGCGCTCGCTCACCCCCCAGAGGGCGATGATGCGCTCGACGGCCACGACGAGCGCGCCGACGGAGGCCAGCAGCAGCAGGGCCAGGGTGACTCCGCCGAGGCGGAGGTAATGCAGGATGTCGTTCAGGCTCATTGGTGGGTGACCCGGCAGGGCGCCATGGCCCAGACTAGGAGATATGAACCGCGCAGCCGCCGCAATCTTCCTGGCAGTGCTCTGTTCGGCCTGCCCCAAGCGCATCGAGTTCGGGCCGGAGGGGCAACTCACCGACGCCGAGGTCGTCTATCAGCGTGTCCGGCGGAACCAGGACAACGTCGTCTCCCTCGAGGGAGACGCGAAGCTGCGTGTCGAGTCTCCCCAGCAGAGTGGCACCATTGGGATGTTCCTTTCCGTCACCCGCCCGGCCCTCCTGCACCTGGAGACGTTCGATTTCTTCAACCGGCCCCTCGCCTCCCTCGTCGCGGACGGGACGCGCTTCGGCCTGTACCAGACGGAGACGCACACGTACTACCAGGGGCCGGCGAGCCCGCAGAATGTGTCGCGCTTCCTGCCCGTGGTCCTGCCGGGCGAGGAACTGGTGGCCATCATGCTGGGCCAGGTGCCCCTCATCCCTCCGGAGCGCATGACGCTGGAGCTGGACACGAAGGAGGGCGTCTACGTGCTCACCCTCCACCGGGGGACGGCCCGCCAGGTGCTCCAGGTTCACCCAAAGTATCTGCGCGTGGTGAAGAGCCAGGTGCATGGCGTCCCCGGCTATGACCTGGCCTTCGACGACTTCCTCGAGCGGGGAAACCTCATCTTCCCGGGCAAGGTGGAGCTCATCGCGAAGCAGGCGGGGACGAAGCTCCAGCTTCGCTACCAGCAGATCAAACTCAATGGCCGGCCGGACCTCACGCTCTACGAGCTGACGCCCCCGGAGGGGGCCAAGGTCGTGGAGGTGGATGACTCGGGGCGGGAGCTGCCGGCCGGTGCCCCCGAGTCGCCGGCGCCCCCGGTGCCGGGTTCCTGACCGGGCAGGCACGGAAGAAGAAGCGCAGCGGCTGGAGTCGGGTAGAGTGGCGCCCACGACATGGCACAGATCAAGCTCGGAGAACTGCTGATCAAGGCGAATGTGCTCCAGGAGAGCCAGCTCAAGGCCGCGCTCGCCGAACAGGCGAAGTGGGGCGGCAAGCTCGGCGAAATCCTGGTCCGGATGAGCCTCGTCTCCGAGGACATCCTGGTGCGGGCGCTGTCCAAGCAGCTCGGCATGCCGGCGGTGAACCTGGACGCGGTCCAGATGGTTCCCCCGCATGTGAAGGCCAAGATTCCGCCGCAGACGGCCCGCGACTTCTCCGTGCTGCCGTTGCAGCTGCGGGACGAGGGCAAGACGCTCGTGGTGGCGATGTCGGATCCGCTCAACATGCGGATGCTGGACGAGCTTCGGGCCGTGACGAAGTGCCGCATCATCCCCAACGTGGCGGGGCGCACCTCCATCGCTCGGGCCTTCGCCCGCATGTACGAAGAGAACATGGAGCTGGAGGACGCGGACACCAACTTCAAGGTGGTGGACGCCCAGGGCCGCACGGTGGTGAAGAACCTGAAGGACCTGGATCCGGCCGCCGCCGCGGTCATCTCCGCGCCCAAGCCCGCGCCCCCAGTCGCGCGTCCCGCGCCGCCGGTGCCAGAGGCCCCTCGCAGCACGGCGGGCACTGGCAGCCCGGCCGACCTGTTGCGCAGCGTGGAAGAGGTACAGCGCAAGGAAGTCGCGGCCCTCAAGGCCATGGTGGAGCTGCTCATCGAGAAGGGTGTGTTCTCCCGCGACGAGTACCTCGCGAAGGTCAAGCGGTAGCCCGGCCTTATGCGCAAGAAGATTGGTGAGCTGCTCGTCGAGGCGGGGGTGGTGACGGAGGAGCAGGTGCGGGTGGCGCTCGGGCGTCGAGGCGCTCCGGGGAACCTGCGGCTGGGCGAGACGCTGGTGGCGCAGGGGCTGTGCGCGCCGCTGCATGTGGCTCGGGCGCTGGCGGTGCAACACGGGCTGCCCTTCGTGGAGCTGCCCGAGGAGATTCCCCCGGCGGTGGCCTCGCTGGTGTCCCTGGACTTCCAGGCGGAGCATCGCGTCCTGCTCTTCCGCATGGAAGTGGAGGGGCGCAGCGAGCGCATCCACGTCGCCGTGGAGGACCCGGGGGATTTGACGTTGGTGGACGAGCTGCGCTTCCAGCTCCGCAAGCAGGTGCGGGTCTTCGTCGTCGCGTCGGACGACCTGGACGCCGCGCTGGCCCGGGCGCGGGGAGAGCCGCTGGACATCGTCGAGGCGGAGCCGCTGTACGAAGAGGATGGCTCCGGCCCTCCTCCCGTCGCCGCGGGGACGCCACTGGAGTGGGAGATGCCGGAGACACCGAAGCCCCCCGCAGCGAGACCCCCTGCCGCCGCCGCGGCTCCCTCGGCCCGTCGGCCCGGGACGCCGCCACCCCCGCCCGCGGAAGCCCTGCGGCCGGGGGCTGGGGGAGATGCGCTGGATGATCTGCTGGGCGTGAAGCCGGCCGCTCGGCCACCGCCGCCTCCTCCGCCCATCTTCGAGGCGGACGAAGAGGAGAAGCCCCGAGTGCCGGTGGTGATGTTCGGTGGGGCCGCGAAGGGTTCGCAGCCCGCGCTGGCGCTCACGCCGACGCCTGACTTCTCCGACGATGATCTGGCCATCCTCGACGACCTGGAGCGCATGTCCCGGGGCGACGAGGCGGTGCTGGACACGGAGAAGGTGAAGCCCGCGCGCATGGTGGCCAGCCTCATCCGCCTGCTCATCCGCAAGGAGATCATCCAGGAGGTGGAGTTCCTGGAGGAGCTGGCGAAGAAGTGACGCCCGGCGCGTCGCCCTCGGGGGACGGGCCCCTCCTGGACGTCCGAGGGCTCGCCGTGGAGCTGTCGAGGGACGAGGGGACGGTGCGCGCGGTGGACGGTGTGTCCTTCGCGGTGCCTCCCGGCGGAACCCTGGGCGTGGTGGGGGAGAGCGGCTGTGGCAAGAGCCTCACCGCGCTGTCCCTGCTGCGGCTGGCGCCCCGACCTCCCGTGCGAGTGGCGGCGGGCGAGGTGTTCTTCCAGGGCAGGGACTTGCTGAAGCTCTCCGACGAGGAGCTGCGGCGCGTGCGCGGACGCCATGCGGCCATGGTGTTCCAGGAGCCGATGACCTCGCTCAACCCCGTCTTCACCGTGGGGGAGCAGATCTCCGAAGGCGTGCGGCTCCACCTGGGGGCCTCGCGCTCGCAGGCTCGGGAGCGCGCGGTGGAGATGCTGCGCCAGGTGGGCATCCCCGCGCCGGGTGAGCGCGTGGACGCCTGGCCTCATCAACTGTCGGGCGGGATGCGGCAGCGGGTGATGCTCGCCATGGCGCTGGCGTGTGACCCGTCGCTGCTCATCGCGGACGAGCCCACCACCGCGTTGGACGTCACCATCCAGGCGCAGATCCTCGACCTGCTCAAGCGCCTGCAGGCCGAGCGCGGCATGGCGGTGATGCTCATCACCCATGATCTGGGCGTGGTCGCGGAGAGCTGCGACACGGTGGTGGTGATGTACGCGGGGAAGGTGGTGGAGCACGCTCCGGTGCGCGAGCTGTTCGCCCGGCCCGCCCATCCCTACACGGCGGGCCTGTTGCGCTCGCTTCCAGCGCTGGGGGGCGAGGTGGAGGAGGGACGAGCCGGGCCTCGGCGTCGCCTGCGCGCCATCCCCGGCATGGTGCCCGCCCTGGGGCGGTTGCCGTCGGGCTGTGCGTTCCGCGAGCGGTGCGAGCGGGCCCAGGAGGCATGCGCTCGCGTGACGCCCGTGCTCGAACTCAAGCGGGGCGGGCAGCTTGTGGCCTGCCATCATCCGGTGCCCGCGCCATGAGCACCGAGCCGCTCCTCCAGGCGAAGGATGTCGAGGTCCACTTCCCCGTGCGCGGGGGCTGGCTGGGTCGCTCGCGCGGCGCGGTGAAGGCGGTGGACGGCGTGACGTTCGACGTCTTCCGGGGGGAGACGTTGGGGTTGGTGGGGGAGAGCGGCTGCGGGAAGAGCACCCTGGGGCGCGCGTTGCTGCGCCTGGTGACGCCCACCGCGGGCTCCATCCACTTCGACGGACAGGACCTCACGGGGCTGTCCCAGCATCGCCTCCGGCCGCTGCGGCGACGCATGCAGCTCGTCTTCCAGGACCCGTATGCCTCGCTCAACCCGCGCATGACGGTGCGGGATATCCTAGGCGAGCCGTTCGACATCCACGGTCTCGCCCGAGGGCCCGGGGAGCGTGAGCGCGAGGTCGCCGCGTTGCTGGATGCGATGGGCCTGCCGCGCGAGGCATTGGGGCGCTACCCGCACGAGTTCTCCGGAGGGCAGCGTCAGCGGCTCGGAATCGCTCGGGCCATCGCCCTGCGCCCGGACCTGGTGGTGGCCGACGAGCCCATCAGCGCGTTGGACGTCTCCATCCAGGCGCAGATCGTGAATCTGTTGGTGGACCTGCAGCGCGAGCGCGGCCTCACCTATGTGTTCATCGCGCACGACCTGAACATCGTCGAGCATGTCTCCACTCGCGTGGCGGTGATGTACCTGGGGCGCATCGTGGAACTGGCGCCCTCGGACTCGCTGTACCGGCGACCGCGCCATCCGTACACGCAGGCGCTGCTCGCGTCGGTGCCGGTGCCGGACCCTGAGCGGGCACGCACCCGGCTGCTGGTGCCCGGAGAGCCGCCCTCGCCGCTCGCGCCACCTCCGGGCTGCACGTTCCACCCGAGGTGCCCTCACGCGATGGAGCGGTGTCGACGCGAGTCGCCCCCGCTGTATCCGCTGGGCTCCGGGCATTCCGCCGCGTGTTTCCTGGCGGAAGGGGAGTCCCACCAGTCCTTGACCGCCCCGCGGTCCGGAGGTGCCGACGGTGTTCTGGCTCAGTCACCATCATCCGGATGAGTACAACCGCACGTACCGGCTCGGCGGGCTCCGCGTCTGCGCGCGGTGTCTGGGGACCTATCCGGTGCTGATGGCCACGCTGGTGGGGCTGTTCATCGCGCGCGCCCCGCTGGGTTGGCCCTGGGATGTTCCCGCCGTGCTGCTGCTCACGCTGCCGGCGCTGGTGGACTGGGCGGTGGGGCGCTTCCGCCCGGTCTCCGGTTCCAACGCGGTGCGGACGGCGACGGGCGTCCTTCTGGGGATGGCGCTCGGCCGGTCGCTGTACGTCCACGTCCAGCGACCCTTGCCGGGGGTGCTGCTGGCGCAGGCCGCACTCGTGACAGCCGTCGCGCTCCCTGTCATTCTCGCCACTTACCGGAAGCCACGTCCGGATTAGACCCTGGTGGCCCGTCGCCCGTTAAGAGGGCACGGGTTGAGGGTGGGCCGGAGTGAACGTGGCTCCACGAGCGATGGGGGAGTGTTGGGACCGGAGACCTCAGACGAGCGATTGATGCTCGCCTTCCAGGCGGGGGACGCTCGCGCGTTCGAGGCGTTGGTGCGAAGGCACCGGACACCGGTGTTCAACTTCATCCTTCGCTTCGTCGGGCAACGGGCACGGGCGGAGGACGTGCTGCAGGAGACATGGCTGAAGGTGGTACGCAGCGCCGGCGAATATCAGGCGAAGGCCCGGTTCACGACCTGGGTCTACACCATCGCGAGGAACCTCTGTGTGGACAGCGCGCGCAAAGAGAGCTACCGCCAGGCCGCGTCCCTGGAGTCTCCGGTGAGTGGCGTGGACGGCGAGGAAGGCCGCGCGCTGGCGGATGCGCTGCCGGACTCCGGCGCCAGTCCGGAGCGGGGCGCGTACAACGCCCGGCTGCGTCCGCTGCTGGAGCGCGCCCTGGCCTCCCTGCCAGAAGAACAGCGTGAGGTGTTCATCCTCCGCGAGTACAGCGGCATCCCGTTCAAGGAAATCGCCGACGTGACGGGCGTCTCGGAGAACACGGTGAAGAGCCGGATGCGCTACGCGCTCGACGGCTTGCGTCGCCGACTGGCGGAGCTGGGCGTGGATGGCGATCTCGCCGAGGACGGAAGGACGGTGGTGGGATGAAGCCGCAGAACCTCCATGCGCACGAGGACCGGCTCCTCGACTTCGCCTATGGCGAGCTGCCCGCCCCGGATGCCCAGGTGGTGGAGTCGCACCTTCAGGGATGCGCCCGCTGCACCCAGGCCCTGGACGACATTCGTGGCGTGCGAGTCACCATGGGCCATCTCTCCGAGGAGAGCGCGCCCGACGCGGGGCTGGAGTCGCTGCTGGCGTATGCGCAGCAGTCCGCGCGCAGGGCCAGCGCGGGGCCCGCGCCCAAGCCGTCGCGCTGGCGCCGCTGGCTGCTTCCCGTTGTCGGGCTCGCCTCGGTGAGCACGCTGGGAATCCTCACGTTCTCCGCGCAGTCCCCGGAGCTGACCCAGGCCAATCTCGCGGCAGCCGAAGTGATGCCGAGCAAGAAGGCCGCACCCGTACCGTCCGCTTCGGCACGAAGCGCCGAGCCCTCCGCCGCGCCGGCTCCGGCCGCCGCCGCGGAGGCTCCGCCACCTCCTCCGGAGATGCGTGACGATGATGCCGCGTATGCCCCCAAGGACGCGGCGAAGACGCGAAGCGCGGAGGTTCAGCGCGCGGAAGGCTGGGCGCTGGCGGGGAGCGGAGGCGACGTGGGGGGCCGAGGCCGTGCCGATGAGCTGAAGGCGAAGGTCAAGGGCGCGGAGTCGTTCGGGGGCAAGCAGAGCCGCTCGAAGACCGCCCCCGCCGAGAAGTCCCAGCGAGAGGTGTCGAACCTCGATGAGGAGGCCCTGGCGGAAGCCGCTCCGGCTCAGGCCGTTGCATCCAGCAGCCCTCCCAGGGATGGGCTGCGGCTGGGGGGCCCGTACGCGAAAAAGGAGGCGAACAAGCCCAGTGCGGATGACCTGGCCAAGGACGGCGCATGGGACGAAGGCCCGGGGGCGCCCGCCCTGGAGGCCGTCACCGAGCCCCTGGCGCAGGGCACCGTGGTCAGCGCCCCCGCGCCATCCTCCGCCAACGAGAGCCGTGGAGGCGTGGCCCAGCAGCCGTCCGATGCGCGAGAGCAGTTGGAGCTGGAGCGCGCTTCAGCCTCCCGGGCGAAGTCCCCGATGAAGGCGACGAGGAAGGCGGATGCCGTCCCCGAAGCCCCGATGCCGCGCCCCGCTCCGGTCACCCCCGCGGCGGTGGGGCGCTCCGAGGCCGAGGATAAGACGTCGGGTTCCTCCGTGGCGGAACTCTCCCGCCAGGCCCAGTCCGCGAACCGGGCAGGGGACAGGAGCCAGGAGGCGAGGCTGTTGAGACTCGCCCTGGCCGCCGGGGCATCTGGAACCGAGCGTGCGGGACTGCTCAACCGGCTGTGTGACGCGGAGCTGGCCCTGGGGCGTCGACGCGAGGGGCTGGCGGCGTGTAATCAGGTTTTGACGGAAGCTCCTGGTTCCAGCGCGGCCCAGGCGGCGCGTCGCCGATTGAGCCATGAGGCTGAATCGGTTGAAACACCGACGAGTGACGCCCAGCCGGCGCCGTAACCGCCCGCGATTTTTCAATAAATGGGAGAGCGGGACGGTTGAAGCTGGCCATTTGACCGATGCGTCTCAGGGGCGCTGATCGAGATAATGGCACCATGGGAATGGAACAGGACTCGCGGCCGCGGGGGGCGGCTGGCCGGCAATCCGGGCAGGCCATGGTCGAAGCGGCGATGATCATGCCGCTCGCTGTGTTCATGACGCTGGGAATCATCCAGCTCACGTTGATTCAGCACGCCAAGCTGATGACCGAGTACGCCGCGTATCAAGCGGCGCGTGCCGGCATCGTGTGGAACGGCAACAACGAGCGCATGCATGACGCGGCCATCGTCGCGTTGCTGCCCACGTTGGGCCGGACCGATGACATCGGCAACCTGGCGAAGACCTTCGCCATCCATCAGATCTACGACTCCGCGATGCGCACGCTGAACTTCGGCGGCGGCGTGGTGCCTCGGACGGTGAACGGCTCGAACCTGTTCGGCCTCATCCGGGTGGACACCATCAACCCGGCGTACTTCACGCCCATCAACACCATCTGGAAGCTGCGCACCGGCTTCAACTGGCAGGAGCTCGACTTCGACGGCTCGGACAGCTTCCCGGAGGTGCCGTCGCTGGAGAACAACATCCGCAAGTTCTTCAACCTGCCGGAGCCGGATGACTCCGAGCTCGTGTACCGCAAGGCGACGCGGCTCACCATCCGCCTGCGCTACTTCTACGAGATGAAGATCCCGTTCGCGAACTGGATCATCTTCACCGCATGGTACGCGTCCAACGCGCAGGTGGCGCTGCGAGGAGCCATTGACCGGGCCACCCTCGTTCCCAAGTCCAACATGATGTCGGATGGCGGCAACCTCACGCCGCTGGCCGCGATGGCCAAGGGGATTGACCATGAGCAGGGCTACAACTCCCTGTACCCCGCCGAGATGTGGGTGCTCTGGGGGCTGGCCACCGGCAGCATCCCGCTCGTCTCCAGCCTCGTGGGCAAGCGCTACTTCATGCCCCTGTCGGCGACGTACACCATGCGCATGCAGTCCAACTTCCACCGCAAGTGGATCATGCACCTCAACCCCGACTGGGGCATGTAAGAGGACTCACGCACCATGTTCACTCGAATCCTCCGAAAGAGCTTCCAGCGCCAGGAGGGCCAGGCCCTCGTCCTGGCCGCATTGATGGTGTTGGTGATGTCCATCGCGGTGCTGACCACCGTGAACATCGGCCACACCGTGCATGAGCGCGTGCGCCTGCAGAACACCGCCGACGCCGCCGCCTACTCCATGGCCGCCATGGAGGCGCGCGCGTTCAACTTCTACGCGTACGCCAACCGCACGCAGGTCTCACAATACGTGTCGGCGATGATGTGGCACTCGCTCATCTCGCTCATCTACTCGGCCGAGGCGTTCTTCACGGACCTCTTCGGGTTCATGAAGACGCTCAACCCATGTGCCGGCAAGCGGAAGAAACTTTGGATCGTCCTCTGTCCCATCCTCGAGGTGGTCCCGTACGTGGGGCAGGTCATCAAGGCGATCAACAAGATCATCACGGCGTACAAGAACATCTTCCTCAAGCCGTTCCAGCAAGTCCTGAAGGCGGCCAACCCCGATAGATGGTTGGGGAAGTACATGATTCCGGCGCATCGGGTGCTCAACGGGGCCATGTATTTCATGTCCCAGGCGGTGATGATGTCCGCCTCCACGCACGTGGTGCAGACCGCGCAGGGCGTGCTGGACTCGAACGACAAGAACCTCAACTCGATGGCCAGCCAGCTGGCGACGGGCTTCTACAGTGAGTGCCTCTTCAGTCAGGCGCACAACGAGCACTCCGGCGGCAAGCCGCTGAACCCGGGCACGTGGAAGAACCCCTTCGGCGCGCTGGACGTGACGAAGTACGCGCGCAATGACGAAATCGCCCGCGCCAAGCGGTCCATGGGCGGCATCACCAATGCGACCCGTTACTCGTGTGACCGCGAGGGCGGCTCCTGCCCCGAGCGCTTCATCACTTCGCGCCGGATCGGCGACGTCCTGCCGCTGCCGAATGCGCTCGGCTTCCTGCGCGACATGTTGAACAACGGTGTGAATGCTCCGGGCATCATGGAGTTCCAGAAGATGGGGCAGACGCGCATGTTGTCCGCGACGTTCCCCACCGCGCGGAACACCATCAACTCGCGCAACTACATCCGGGATTGGAACGACAACCTGAACCCCTGGGGCATGACGGCGCAGGGCGACAACATGGGCGCCGACGACCTGTACTGGCTGAAGCTGGGGCCCGCGGAGGTCGACGTGGGCGTGGGCAAGGCGGACAACCCCCTGTCGTGCAACAACTCGGACCCGTATACGCGCTGCTTTGGCGACAACCGGAAGGGGAAGGGCGACAACTCGCGCACCAAGCTCCCCTTCAAGGAAATGACGAAGCCCAGCGTCTGGGCGCTGAACGACAAGGACACCGGCAGCGTCAAGGGCGGCGTCCACTGGCGCGTACACTACCCGCGGAACACGGAGCAGTGGCGCAACCACACGCCACCGAGAGGCGTCGAGCGGGACGTGGGCATCCACACCGAGAAGGTCTGCGTCCTCAAGCTGGTGGTCTGCTGGTTCAATGTGGACGTCTACACCGCGAACGTGCGTCCGGCCCAGGACGGCAATCACCCCTGGGGTGGCGTCACGCCGTTCATGCACTTCGAGCCCGGTCAGTACGCTGGAAAAACCTGCAATCCGATGGCGAAGTCAGACAAGGGCGAGCTGGCCAAGCGCACGATGGACTTCAACCAGCCCTCCGCGTGGGTGGCGCTGAACAAGTCGCCAGAAGACGTCGTGAACAAGGCCAACACGGATGGCACGGGTACGAACGCTCCCGCGCTGTTGAACGACGAGGGCAAGGTGAAGTTCACCTTCACGCCGGACTCAGAGGGCCTGGAGATGCTGAACAACCGCAAGAAGTTCCTCAGCCTCACCGAGGGCCTCAACGTCATCTCCCGTGGCCAGAGCTACTACCACCGGCCGGGCAACTGGACCGAGCAGCCCAACTTCTTCAACCCGTACTGGCGCCCGCGCCTGGCGTCCGTGTACCAGGGCCGCAATCAGCTCCCGGTGGTCGGGTCCATGCTGGACGCGCTGCCTGGCGCGCTCCAGGGCTTTGCCCCGAAGGTCATGACGCACTGAGGACCGCGATGAAAACTCTCATGTCTCGAAAGAGTTTCCGACGCGGAGCCGCCACGGTGGAGTTCGCTCTCTCCGTGCCGCTCCTCGTCATGATCCTGATGTTCAGCATGTACCTGACGGAGTTGGTCCGGGCGAAGCTGAAGCTCCAGGAGATGGCCCACTACGCCGTCTGGGAGATGACCAGCTACACGCTCTCCGACTTCGCCAAGGCCGACCACGATGCCGCGTTCGAGGATGCGCGGCAGGAGGCGCACAAGGAGCTCATCGAGCGCTTCAAGGACATGGACTCGGTGGAGCCCAACGGGCCCGCGGGATCGTTCATCGCGCGCTACAGCTCGGTGCAGGGAACCATCACCAACAAGGAGATTCCCTTCCTCGAGTCCGGGATGCTGGGCAATCCCGGCAGCACGGGCGAGGGCGGCAGCCTGGGCAGCGGGGTGATCAACATGCTCAACCGCGGCGCTGGCGCGGTGCTGAACGGCTGGGGCTTCAACAACAAGGGATGGGTGGAGTCCGAAGTCACGATGAACTTCGACAACGTCATCATCCCCCGCAGCTACCTCGACGAGAACTCCGGTCCTGGAGGCTTCTTCAAGTCGGACACCACCGGAGGCCATGACCTGTCGAGTCTCCCCATGCGCTCGAAGTTCTCGATGTACGCCAACGGCTGGCACATGCCGGACGGCGGCGACGCCATCGTCCGGGACCGGCGGGCAGGCAACCACCGAGGGGGAAGCGACCCTCACGGCATGCATGCCCAGGTGGAGCGGATGGTGTTCCTCGGCCTGACGAAGGCCCTGGATGGAGCCGTCGGCGGCGTGCTCGACTTCCTGGGGAGCATCCTGCCGAACTTCTTCGGCACCTATGTCGTCGCGCGAAACTACGGTATCGATCCCCAGCAGAAGGGGGACTGCAACGGTCTGACAGGCTATGACGGCCCGGCCAGCAGCGGCCTGCATGCGATGCGGGGCCTGCTCGACCACGACCGCCCGGACTGTTTCGACACGGCTCCGTTCCGCGACGAGATGACCTACGGCGACAGCAACTACATCAAGCTGTTCCTGGCGCGTGGCCCGCACTTCATGGGGTGCAAGAAGGCCATGGCCGACGACCCGTCGGATCCGGACGCCACCCAAGAGGCGACGAACAAGGATGAGCAGGACAACAAGATTCGCTGTGAGCAATAAGGTGGCCCGCCGGCTCCTGCTCGGTTTCGCGCTCCTGGCCGTGTGGCCCGCGCTCGCCGAGCAGGAGGTGCCCGTGTATCCGGGCACCATCCACACGCGCATCGGCAACGACCTCATCATCGGAGGCGAGTACTACCGGCTCGCCTACTTCACGACGACCGACCCCATGAAGAAGGTGGTCGCGTACTTCGCGCAGAAGTGGCGCGACGAGGGCTACCCCACCGTGGTGGAGGGAGACCTGGAGGAAGAGGCCGTGGTCTCCGCCCTCTTCACCCGCGAGGGCCTGCAGCGAGGTGTGGTGTTGCGCACGCACCTGGGCAAGACGGTGGGCTTCACGGCGCTGAGGGACATGTGGACCCGTCCGCCGAAGTCTCCTCCGTCCGGCCTGCTGAAGTTGGAGGGCACGCTCTACAGCCAGGACCTGGCGACGCGGGACGACCCGGGTGGTTCGCAGAACCGCACTTCATTGGTTGCGGGGGACCTGTCGGACGTGCAGCAGCGGGTGGGCACGGAGCTGACGCGCCAGGGCTTCGAGCCGGTGCGCAGCACGGTGACGAAGCTGGGGGGCGGCACGCAACTGACGATGGAGCACGCGCGCAAGGGCGAGCAGGTGATGACGACCATCTCCCAGGTGGACGAGGGCATGTCGTCCGTCATGCAGACGTGGGTGGGCACGGACCGTCCGGACGGGGTGCCCAACGACGAGGCGGTGCGCAAGAGCCGCGAAGCGTGGGAGCGGGAGCAGAAGGCGAAGCCGGCGAAGGGAGCGGGGAAATGAGGGCGTCGTGGGCGGTCATCGCGGTGATGCTCATGGCCGCGCCCGCGCGCGCGGAGGAGAACCCCGCGGCGCGTGAGGTCATGTCCCATATGGCCCGGGGCGCTCGCAGCGCGCGCGTGGGCGACTGGGTGACGTACCGCTTCGACGGCGGCGCGGGCGGGATGCGCATCTACTACTGGCGCATGGCGGTGGTGGGGGAGGAGAAGGACAAGGAGGGCCGGGACGCGGTGTGGGTGGAGATGGAGGCGGGCATGCATCCGTCCATGAAGTCGCCGCTCATGCAGATGCGCATGCTGGTTGCTCGCGAGGGCGAGCAGATTCGCTATGACGCCATCTCCCGGCTCTTCGTCGGTGGGCCCACGGACCGTCCCCAGGAGTACTCGCAAGAGGCGCTGGACCACGTCCTGAAGACGATGGACCAGGAGGAGAAGGACAACAAGGTGCCAGACCCCGAGGACGCAAAGGTCGTCCTGCCGGCGGGGGTCAAGCCCGTGTTGCGCACCGGCAAGGAGACGCGGGTGATGACGCTCGCGGGGACCGTGACAGTTGTTCCGGTGGAGCTGGTGATGAAGAAGACCGTCGTCAAGCGGATGTGGATCAGCCGCGAGATTCCGTTGATGCAGTTGGCGAAGATGGAGATTCCGGGCATCGCCCATTCGATGGAGGTGGCGGAGTACGGTATCGACGCCAAGCCGCGGATGGTGCTACCGCCCCCCTCCGCGCCCAAGGTCCGCCTGGAGTACGCTGACCGCATCTTCCCGGACCTGCCAGGGATGGACGCCCCCAAGGAACCCGCCGATTCGGAGAACGCCCCATGAGCTTCCCCAAGACGCAGCGCCTGCGCGCCTCCCGACGTGGGCAGGCGATGGTCGAATACTCCATCCTGAACTGGGTGCTGGTCGTCGCGCTCGTCATCGGCGCGTCGGTCAAGGTCCGCTGGACGGATGACGTCCAGTCGAACGTCATCGACCTGTTCATGCGCTCGTACCAGATCTACTACGACTCCTTTTATTTCGTCCTGAACCTGCCGTTCCCGTGACGACCCGGAGCGAAGTGGGGGCGCCGTCGCCCCTGGGGTTGCGGCTGCTGCACGCGGCCGTGTTCCTCGCCATGGCGGGGGGCGTCGTGTACGTCGCGGTCCCCGAGTGGCGGCACATCGCCCAGGTGCTGGGCCAGTCGTTCCATTCGGGCCCGCTGCCGCGCTGGACGCTGCTCGCGGGTTCCGTGTTGGCGGTGGTGAGCGGACTGCGCCTCGTCTGGGGGCTGGTGCGGGGGACGTCCGCGCCGCTCTGGGCCTCGGCCGTCGCGTTGCTGTCCGTGGTCGGCGCGGTCGGGGCGGGGGATGGACGCTCGCTCAAGGAGACGCGCTCGGAAGAGGCGACGAACCTGTCCCTCCTGCGGGTGGCTCGGCGGGTCCATCTGTCGATGGTGCAGGAACTCCAGGCCCACGGCGAGACGCCCACCGATGAGGAATCCTGGCGCAAGGCGCTCGTGGTGGCCGGTCCCAACAACGAGCAACTGCGCACGCGCGAGTTCCGCGCCGTGCCCGTCCAGATTGTGTGGCTCGAGTCGGAGGAGTCGCGTCCCTCGCCACTCATTCCCAACACGCTGTGGGTGCACGTGACGCCGGACGGAATCGGCTTCAGCCTCCGCCCGGTGGGGCTCCGAGCGGGTGAGCCCGCGCTGCTTCAAGACGACCGCGCGCGGGAATTGGTGCTGCGCGGCCTCTACAACCCGGACCTGCCTCCGATGCGGGAGCCCGCCGCGTCGCCCATCGAGCAGCTGTCTCCTTCGCCAACTCCCTGACACGTCGGGTGCACGCCGGTGTTGCCGACGACCCGGGACTCAGCCAGTCTCGGTCCACCTCATGACGCGGTGGCCCAGGGCCGGAGGGGTCGCTTTCGCATCAACGACGAGGACAAGGAGCGCGCAATGGCGCATGCGGCCTGGAAGTGGGTGGTCGTCGCGGCGGCGGTAGGGGCAGGGGTGCTGGCTTGCAGTGACGACGATGACGGCGGCGGAGGCGGGACGGACGGCGGCCCCATCACCTTCGATGCGGGGGTGAACAAGCAGCGGCCCGGCTTCGGTGAGGACCCGGGGTCTCCCGTGGGCACCACCTTCGCATTCCCTCCGGGCGTGGAGATCGCCGGAGAGCTGTACGGCGCGAATGACTCCACCAAGGACTGTGGCAACGGCGTGGCGCCGGTGGGCACGGGTCCCGCGGTGCTGGTCTGCGTGCCGCTGCGAAACAACACCGGCGCCCCCGTGCTGATGACCTTCGAGCCGGGCCTCGTCATGATGAACACGGCGCCCAGCCGAATCCAGAACGGCATGTTGATGGACCGCGTGCTCATCAACCTCCCTCCCACGGGCATCGGGCCGGGCGGCATCGACGCGGGCACGGACGGTGGCACCGAGGAAGAGGTCTACGTGGTGCCCTTCCACCTCTACTGCCTCAACCAGGAGCGGGCCCCCTCCGAGCAGGATGGCACCTTCGCGTTCGGCCCCGTCTCCACGGACCCGGACATCCAGGAGCTGCTGCGGCTGCTGAGAGGGAAGACCATCGACAACGAGGACGAAGCCAACGTCGTCCAGGACGCCATTTACAGCATCACCGAATACAACGGGTTGACCGACGAGGACCGCAAGGCGCTCGCGGGCCTCTGACGCAACCGCTGAATTCGACAGGGATGGCGCGGGATTCGGTGCTGTCGCGGGAGGTGGTTTTGACACCTGCTGTATCGCACGGCTAACATCCCGCGCCATCGGCGCCAAGGTGCGCCTTTCTAGATTTCTACACCCTCGAACGCCTTCGCCGCCGAACGGCGCCCCCCCGTTTTGGAGGTTCCTGAATCATGCTGAAGGGCAAGACCCCGCTCGTCGTCGCGCTCGTACTCGGCCTTCTGGCCGGCGTCATCGCGTACTCCGCCATCAAGAAGAAGGAAGCGGACGTGCGCCGCGGCTGGAACCTGGTACCCGTGGTGGTTGCGGCCCAGGACGTCCCCGAAGGCACCGTCATCTCCTTCGAGATGATCTCTCAACGTTCGGTGCCGGAGCAGTTCGTCACCTCGTCGGTGGTTCGTCCGGACTCGGCCTCCTACGTCGTGAACCAGAAGGTCCTCGTGGCGCTGCAGGCGGGTGACCCGCTGCTGTGGAGCCAGTTCGAGACGACCAAGGCCGCCGAGCGCCTGTCCTCGAAGGTGCAGAAGAAGATGCGCGCGATGACCATCGAGGCGAAGAACACCACCGCCGTCGGCGGCTGGATTCGCCCCAACGACCACGTGGACATCATCGGCACGTTCCGCGACCCGCAGACCGACGAGAACGTCGGCGTGACGCTGCTGCAGAACATCATCGTGGTGGCGACCGGAAAGATCACCGGTACCACCAACGTCAACCTCATCCCGGAAGGCCAGCGCGACTACAACAACGTGTCGCTGATGGTGCTGCCGGAAGAGGCGGAAATCCTCGTGCTGGCCGCGGAACTGGGCGCTCTGACGCTCAGCTTGCGCAACGAGGACGACGTGGACCTCATCGAGGAGCGCGGCCGCGCCACCATCAGCACCCTGCTGTCCGGTGAGCGTACCCGCGTGCTGGAAGCCAAGCGCCGGGAGATCATCCAGATCATCAAGGGCGGCAGCGAGAAAGCCGCCGCCGCTGGCGCCCAGTAGTCGGCGCCACGCCGCCCTCACCCCCAGGGAAGCGCGCCCATGCTTGCCGGAATCGTCCTCCTCCTCGTCACAGGCTCTGTCTTCTTCTTCAGCCTGGTGATCTTCAGCGTCCTCTCGAAGGCGTACGAGCAGTACCAGGAGCGCTATGTCGCCAAGTCGATGAACGACTTGAGCGACATGTTCCTCTTCATCGATGCGCGCCAGATGTTGGTGCTCAACATCGCGTGCATGTGCTTGCTGGGCATCCTGACCTACATCATCTTCAACCCCATCCTGGCCGTCGTGGCCACGGTGTTCGGCTTCTTCCTGCCGATGCTGATGGTCAAGCACTACCGCAAGCGGCGCATCAAGAAGTTCAACGTCCAGCTGGTGGACGCGCTGCAGGCGATGGCCAACGCGTTCAAGGCAGGTCTCACCTTCCCGCAGGCCATCGAACACGTGGCGCGCGAGGCGATGGCGCCGCTGTCGCAGGAGTTCGGCCTGTTCGTGAAGGAAGTGAAGCTGGGTGTGCCGTTGGAGGAGGCGCTCATCAACATGGGCCGCCGCGTGGGCAGCGACGACCTGGAGCTGGTCGTGGTGTCCACCAACATCGCGCGTCAGCTGGGCGGCAACATGGCGGAGATGTTCGAGACCATCTCCACCGTGATTCGCGAGCGCTTCCGCCTGGAAGGCAAGATCGACGCCCTCACCTCGCAGGGCAAGCTGCAGGGGTGGATCGTGGCGGCCATGCCCGGCGTGCTGGGCATGGTGCTCAACTACATGCGGCCGGACTTGATGGAGCCCATGATGAACCACTTCTTCGGGTGGATCCTCGTGGTGATCATCGCGATCATGGAAGTGCTCGGCATCCTCATCATCCGCCGCATCGTCAACATCGATATCTGAGGGGTGCTCCGTGGACATCCTGACGCAAGTGTTGGTCGGCAGCTCCGCGCTGCTCTTCGCGGGAGCCATCGGCTTCCTCGGAATCGGCCTGTACCAGGTGCTCTTCGAGCGCTTCCTGTCGGAAGTGCGCGACGAGTCCCAGGGCGGCATGAAGGGCTTCGGCTCGGTGGCCATCCGCCGCCTGGGTGCCATGAACCGCCGCTTCATCTGGCCGAGCTACGAGGCGAAGTCGCGCCGCAACCTCATCAAGGCCGGTGAGCCCCAGGGCTACAAGCCCGAGGACATGATGGCGCTGCAGGAGGTGAGCGCCGTGGTGGGCCTGCTGATGGGCCTGTTCATCCTGAACGGCACCGGGCAGAACCTGGTCTGGTCCCTCCTGTTCCTGCTCTTCGGGATGTACTACCCGATGCTCTGGCTGAACGACCAGGTGAAGAAGCGCCACCTGCTCATCAGCCGCGCGCTGCCGTACAACCTGGACCTCCTGACGCTGTCGGTGGAGGCGGGTCTGGACTTCACCGCCGCGCTGGCCAAGGTGGTGGAGAAGGGCAAGGCGGGTCCGCTTCGCGAGGAGCTGCAGCTGGTGCTCAAGCAGCTCAAGATGGGCAAGACGCGCGAAGAAGGCCTCAAGAGCATGATTGTGCGCGTGGACCTGCCGTCGCTGACGACGTTCGTCACGGCGCTCATCCAGGCGGACAAGATGGGAACGAGCCTGGGCAAGGTGCTGCGCATCCAGTCCACGCAGATGCGCATCGACCGCACGCAGCGCGCGGAGAAGCTGGCTGGCGAGGCCCCGGTGAAGATGCTCTTCCCGCTCATCGCCTGCATCTTCCCGACGGTGTTCATGGTGCTCTTCGGGCCCATCGTGTTCCAGTTCTTCTTCGGTGAGCTCGCGGGGGGATAGTCCTCTGCCGATTCTCCTCTCCATCACCAAGGGGCTCCAGCAGGGAAGGGAGCTCGTCTTCGAGCAGGCCGAGGTGAACATCGGTCGCACGCCGGAGAACGACCTGGTGCTGCACGACCATGGCGTCTCCCGGCTGCACGCCCGCATCGTCATGCGCGGCGGGCAGTACTTCACGCAGGACATGGGCAGCTCCAACGGCACGGCGCTCAACGGCAGCCGGCTGCTGGGCGAGCAGCTCCTGCGTGACGGAGACCGCATCGGCGTGGGCCCGGTGGAGTTCACCTTCCTTTGGGTGCCTCCGGACGGGGACGAGGACGCCACGCGTCCCATCCGCCGCAACGCGCCCGCGCCACCGCCTCCCGGTGGCCTGGATCAGCAGTACCTCCCCACCGGCGAGGTTCCCCTCATCGCGCCCGTCGCCCCGCGCCAGGCCCCGGTGCTGGTCGAGGACGCGCCAGCGGTGTCTCCGCCCAGCGGCAAGCGGCCCCTCGTCGCGCCCGTGGCGCCACGCCCGCCGCCACCGGTGCTGGCGGATGAGTTCCCAGCGCTGCCACCGCCCAGCGGCAAGCGCCCCCTCGTCGCACCCGTGGCGCCCCCCAGCCTTCCGTTCATGGAGGCCCTGGCGGAGGAGCGCACCGAGGTGGCCTTCACCGGCGAGCGCCCCGTGGTGGTTCCGACCCTCCTTCCGCTCATGGACTCGCAGCCGGAGGAGCGCACCGAGGTGGCCCTGCCCCTCCGGGTGCCACCCATCGCCACCGCCATGCCTCCGGGGCTCATCGAGCTTCCGACCGAGGAGCGAGAAGAGCGCACGGAGCTGGCGCTACCCACGCTCCCCGACCTGGGCCTCCTGGACGAGCCGACCCTGGATGATGCCACCCGGCCGATTCGGACCCGCGCTCCAGGAGCCCCGGCCTTCGCCCTCTCGGCCCTGGCCGTCGCGCCAGCCCCCGGGACGTCGCCGCTCGCCGCGGAGTCCACGACGAAGGTCTCGCCCGCACCCGCTCCCACGGGGCCGAGCGCCGCGGACCGGGCCCGTCAGCGGCGGGAACTCGCGAGCTCTCGCGGCGGACGGCTCCTGCTCTGGTGGCGAGGGCTGCCGCTGGCCCGCAAGCTCCTGACGAGCACGGTGACGCTCTTCGTGCTGGGGCTGGCGGGCAGTGCGCTGGCCTTCGTCTTCCTGCCGGGCGGCCTGGCGGCGGGTGGACCCGGTTCGGAGCCCCTGAGCCTGGGCGTCGAGAACGTCCCCGACTCGTTCGGCCTGGGCGAGGGCGTGCGCTGGGAGCGCACAGACCAGAAGTCCTTCGACTTCCAGTTCGTCGCGCCCACCCGCGCCGTGGCCCTGCTGCACTACCAGGCCAGCGGAATCTCCAAGGAGGAGGTGTCCCTGGCGCTCAACGGGGTGAACCTCGGCTGGGTCCCTCCGGATACCACCACCACCGCCGAGCGCGAGCTGGAGCACATCCTCCCCGCCAATACGCTCAAGCGCGGGGCGCTCAACAGCTTCGTCTTCGACAACGTTCGCAACCCTCCCGGAAATGAGACGTGGCGGGTCTGGAACCTGCGGCTGGAGGTCATCCCCGTGCCGGAGCTTCCCCCCGAGCAGCTGCTCTCACAGGCGCGGGAGTATGCCTCCACGGGCCGGCGGTTCTTCGACACCAAGGGCGTGGGCGCGGAGAACCTCTTCCGGGCCTGGCAGCAGTTCCGCTTCGCCTGGCTCACCCTGGAGGCCCTGGACACCAAGCCGGACCTCTACCAGGACGTCCGCTACCAGCTGTCCCAGGTCTCCGCCGAGCTGGACCACCAATGCGCTCAGCTCATGCTGGAATTCCAACGGAGTGTGCAGTTCCGGAGCGCGAGGAAGGCCCGGGCGGCGCTGCAAGAAGTGAGCAGACGCTTCCCTACCACCGAGCATCGCTGCCACAATCTTGCCCAGGAAAAGGCGTTCGAGCACGAGCTCTGAGCTGGTGCTCTTTTTTCAGGAAGTCGGTGATTCGCCATGTCGAACGGTTCCCCTCCTGCTCGTCGCAGGCCTCCTTCCGGGACGCCCTCGGGCGGGACAGGAGCTCGCCCCGCTGCTCGCAGGACGTCTCCTGTTTCCGCTGCCCGCGCCCCCGGGGCGGCCACCCCTCGACTCATCTGCGTCGCGGGGCCCAAGTCAGGTGAGGAGTTCTCGCTGGAGGATGGCGAGTACGTCATCGGTCGCGCCGCGGACAACCCCATCTGCATCCCCGACACCTCCGTGTCGCGCAAGCACGTCATGGTGCGCAAGGCGGGTGCGGGCTGGATGGTGAGCGACCTGGGCTCCGGCAACGGGACGCTCGTCAATGGCGAGGCCATTGGCGAGGAGACGCCCCTGGCCAACGGCGATGTCATCACCCTGGGCGACACGGAGCTGCGCTTCGAGGACGTGGTCAACTCCACGATGATGGTCGCCACCCCGTCGCGGGGGCGGACGTCGAGTGCCTCCTCCGCCGGTTCCGGGAGCCGGGGATCATCGCCGGCCCGGCCGCCTCCGCGGGTGGAGGGCGGTCGCGTGCGCAGCGCGCGCTCTTCGGCGATGGCGCCGCCCGACCCCGAGGTCCAGCGCAAGAAGATGCGGCTGAAGCTGCTCGCAGGCGGCGTGGTGGTGGTGCTCTTCGCCGGCCTGGGCATCGCGCGCATGCGCGTGGTGAAGGAGCAGGAGGCGATTCTCGTCCGCAAGGGCGAGCAGGACGCCGTCCGCAAGGAGCTGAGCACCATCTTCCAGGACGCGAAGAACCTGGTGCGCGAAGGCAAGTGGGTGGAGGCCAAGGCGAAGCTGGAGGAGCTGGCCGCCTCCGCTCCCGACTACCCTGGCGTGAAGGACTATCTCCAGCACGCCGAGCGCGAGATTCCTGTCCAGGAGCGCCTCACGGAGGCGCGCACCGCGCTCGCCAGGAACGAGCTGGGCAAGGCCTCCGCGGCGCTGGGCAAGGCCGGTGAGAGCCAGTTCCTCTACGAGCAGGTCAGCGCGGCGAAGCGGGAGCTGTCGGAGTTGGCCGACAAGCGCACGCGCGAGGCGAGGGCCGCGCTGGATGGCAACCAGCTGGACTCCTCCAAGGCCATCACCGACGACGTCCTCAAGGCCTTCCCGGAGCACCGCGACGCCAAGATCATCAACGAGCAGGCGGCGCAGGCCATCACCGTTCGCGACACGCCCCGGGTGATTCCCACCGGCCCCGCCCCCAAGCCCTGGGAGCCCGCCGTCGAGCGCTTCCGCGACGGCGATATGTCCGGCGCCGTGGCCATCCTCAACGCGTGCATGTCGAAGAACCCGCAGTGCAAGAAGCTGCTCGCGCAGATGTCGGAGTTCAGCACGCTCTACAAGCGCCTGGAGGACCTGGAGGCGAAGGGGCTGCAGAAGCTGCTGTCGCTCGACAAGGACATCACCGATGGGCGCACCAGCAAGATGGCGCGCAACGCGGGCACTCGCGCGGCGACCATCTTCTACAAGAGCGCCAGCTCCGCGAAGGCCTCCGGCCAGTGGGCCCGCGCCATGGAGTTCGCGCGGCGCACGTTGCAGGCCGACCCGGGCCACGCGGGCGCGGCGAACATCATCAGCGAGTTGAAGACGAAGGGGCGGGAGCTCTACCTCCTGGCCTACTCCCTGAAGGACGGCAGCCCCGAGGACGCGCTGCCCAAGTTCAAGGACGTGGTGGCCATGACGCCTCCGGATGACGAGTACCACGACAAGGCGAAGTCCTGGGTCGAGAAGCTCTCGCGATGAAGAAGCGCAAGGGCGCGGGCGGCGAGTCACCGCCGCCCGTCACGTCGGGTTCTCAGTGGGACTTGTTCGGAGCCACTCCCGCGTCCTCCACCGCCGCGCCACCGTCGGAGCCGCGCGTGGTGGCCCTGCCGAGGAAGGCGCCTCCACCGCCTCCTCCGGTGGACGCGGACGGCACGGGGCTCTTGGGGCCGTTGGAGGGTGTGCCCGCCGCGCCGCCCAAGCCCGAGCGCTCGGTGCTTTCGGTGGCCGAGCTCACGCGTCAGCTCAAACAGACGTTGGAGTCCCGCTTCGCGCGTGTGCTGGTTCGCGGTGAGGTGACGGGCTTTCGCGGCGCCAACGCGCGAGGTCATTGGTACTTCTCGCTGAAGGACTCCGTCGCCTCCATCGACGCCAAGGTGTGGGCCTCGATGGCGGGGAGGATGCGCTTCGCGCTGCGCGACGGCATGGAGGTGCTGGCCGAGGGCAGCGTCGACCTGTACGAGCCGCAGGGACGCTACAGCCTCATCGTCTCGCGGCTGGAGCCGGTGGGGGAGGGCGCGCTGGCGCTCGCCTTCGAACAGCTCAAGGCGCGACTGGCGGCCGAGGGGCTCATCGGCGACCGCCGCGTGAGGCCCCCGCGTCCGTTGCCGTTCCTGCCCCAGCGCATCGGCGTGGTGACGAGCCGCACGGGCGCGGCGCTCCAGGACTTCTTGCGCGTGCTGCACTCGCGCAACCCCCGGCTGAGCGTGCTCCTGGCGGACGCGCGCGTGCAGGGCGAGGGCTCCGCGCCGGAGGTGGCCCGGGCGATTGCCCGACTGGCTCGCACCGACGTGGACGTCATCGTGGTGACGCGCGGCGGTGGCTCGGTGGAGGACCTCTGGACCTTCAACGAGGAGGAGGTGGCGCGCGCCATCTTCGCCTCGCCGGTACCGGTGGTGTCGGCCATCGGCCACGAGATTGACTTCACCATCTCCGACTTCGTGGCGGACTGGCGGGCGGCGACCCCCAGCGCGGCGGCGGAGCGACTGGCGCCGGTGCTCGCGGACCTGGAGCTGTCGCTGGCCACCCAGGCGGGGCGGCTGCGCCGGGCCATGGAACGCCGGGTGCTGGAGCTGCGCGAGCGACAGGGTCAGCTCGCCTCCCGGCTGGATGATCCGCGGCGGGCGCTCAACCATCAGCGGCTGCACCTGTCCGAACAGGTGGAAGCGATGATGCGCGTGCTGCGGCCCGCCGTGCGCGAGCGCCGTGAGTCGCTGCGCGCGCTGACGGAGCGCCTGCAGCGCTCGCGGCCCCAGGCCCGGCTGAGCGAGCAGCGGGCACATCTGCTGAAGCTGGCCATGCGACTGTCGGAGGCGGCGCGCGCGGGCATGGCGACGCGGCAGGCGACGCTGGCGACGGCGCGACTCGGGTTGGAGCGGGCCTCGCCGACGGCGCTCATCTCGCGAGAGCATGCCCGGCTGGCGGCGCACCAGGCACGCCTGCGGGCGCTTCAGCAGGGGACGCTGGCGGAAGCGCAGAGGCGTTTCCAGCGTCTGGAAGGGCGACTGGACGCGATGAGCCCGCTGAAGGTGATGTCGCGTGGCTACTCGGTGGTGTTCCGTCAGCGAGACGGCGGGGTGGTGCGCTCCGCCGCGGATGTCGAGGTGGGAGAGCGCCTGGGCATAAAACTCGCGGCGAATGGGGCGAAGACGCTGGGCGGATGTGAAGAAGTCGAAGCCACTGTCACGTCGGTAAAAGGGCCGGTGGACTGCTAACGGGCCACCCTCTAGAGTCCCGCGCCCCGAACGGGGAGGTGGAAGGCTGTGGCGAAGGCGGACAAGGCGTCCAAGGCGGACAAGGCGGCGGAGGGCGAGGTTCCCGGGCAGTACGGGGACGTCGTGTCCCGGCTCGAGGAGACGGTGGGCCGGCTGGAGAGCGGCAATCTGTCGTTGGAGGACTCTCTCAAGGCGTTCGAGGAAGGCATCCGGCTGGTACGCCGGGGTGAGAAGCTGCTGACCGAGGCGGAGCAGCGCATCGAACAGTTGCTCCAGGATGAGGACGGCAACGACGTGGTGGCGCCGCTGTCCGTGGCTGCCCGTCCCGCCGCCCAGGCGGCCCCCCGGGCGCCTGCCCCCCGACCTCCCCCCGAGGATGACGTCCCGTTCTAGTTCGTGCGGGACGCGCACACCGGCATGTCGAAGCCGAAGATCACCATCGTCGACGATGACCGCGACACGCGGGAATTGCTCGCGGCGGCCCTCGAGGACGAGGGCTTCGAGGTCACGCTCGCGGCCAACGGCCTGCGGCTCATCGCCTCGCTGCAGCTCCACCGCCCGCAAGCCATCCTCCTGGACGTGAACATGTCCTGGATTGACGGCTTCGAGCTGTGCAAGGCGGTGAAGAAGAACGAGCACTTCCGGGACATCCCCATCATCTTCATCAGCGGGCGGGGAGACTCCGACGACAAGCGGCGAGGTCGCGAGGTCGGCGCCGCGGACTACTTCGTCAAGCCCCTGGATACGGAGAAGCTCGTCCGGCGCATTCGGGAGCTGGTGACTCCACCGGCTCCCTAGTATTCCAGCAGCGCAAGGAGCACCGACGCTTGGCCCACTTCGACCTGGACACCTTCCTGCGCACCCAGCAGGCGCGGGTGGAATCGCTGTTGCTCGAGCGCGCGGACCGGCTCGCGCCATCTGGTGCGCCTCCCCGGCTGGTGGAGGCCATGCGCTACTCGCTGCTCGCGGGCGGCAAGCGGCTGCGGCCCGTGCTGTGCCTCACCTTCGCGGACACGGTGGCGCGCGCTTCCCTGGTGTCTCCCGTGTCCGGTGACGCGGCCTGCGCGCTGGAGTACGTCCACACGTACTCGCTGGTGCATGACGACCTGCCGGCGATGGATGACGACGACTTTCGCCGCGGCCGGCCCACCAACCACAAGGTGTACGGCGAGGCGATGGCCATCCTCGCGGGCGACGCGCTCTTGACGGAGGCCTTCGTGTTGCTCGGCGACGGGCCGGAGCCCGTGCGGGGCGCGCTGTGCCGGGAGCTGGCGGTGGCCTCGGGCGCTGCGGGCATGGTGGGTGGACAGGTGCTGGACACCGCGGAGGACCGTCCCGCCGTCCTGGACTACCTGGTGCGGATGCACCGGCTGAAGACGGGGGCCCTCATCCGCGCGGCGTGTCGCATGGGCGCGCTGGCGGGCGGTGGAGACGCGGAGGCGCTGGTCCGCGCGCAGCTCTATGGTGACGCCGTGGGGCTGGCCTTCCAGATCGCCGACGATGTCCTGGACGTGACGGCCACGCGCGAGCAGCTCGGCAAGCCGGCGGGCGCTGACGCGGAGGCGGGGCGCCACACGTTCCCCGCCGTGGTGGGGCTGGACGCCTCTCGTCGGATGGCCGAGGAGCAGGTGGCCCTGGCGGTGGAAGCGGTGCGTCCGCTCGAAGGCGAGGATGGACCGCTGGCGGCGCTCGCGCGCTACGTGGTGGAGCGGAAGTCCTGATGGCGCAGCAGTTGCTGGCACGCATCGCCTCTCCGACGGATGTGCGGGCGCTTCCCGAAGCGGACCTGCCCCAGCTGTGCGAGGAGCTCCGGGAAGACATCATCTCCATCTGCGGGAAGGTGGGCGGCCACCTGGGGGCCTCCCTGGGCGCCGTGGAGCTCATCGTCGCGCTCCATCGCGTCTTCCACTCGCCCACCGACGCGATTCTCTTCGACGTGGGTCACCAGACGTACGCGCACAAGCTGCTCACCGGGCGGCGCGAGCGCATGCACACGCTGCGGCAGGCCGGTGGCGTGGCGCCCTTCCTGGACCCTCGCGAGAGTCCGCATGACGCGCTGCTGGCGGGCCACTCCTGCACGGCCGTGTCGGCGGCGCTGGGGCTGCTGGAGGGCCGCAGGATGCTGGGCCACCGGGGCCACGTGGTGGCGGTGCTCGGGGATGGGGGCCTGACCGGAGGGCTGACTTTCGAGGGCCTCAACAACGCGGGAGGCAGTCACCTGCCGCTCGTCGTCGTGCTCAACGACAACCAGATGTCCATCAGCGCCAACGTGGGCGCGATTCCCTCGCTGCTGCGCACCCGGGGCGCGCGCGACTTCTTCCAGGGCCTGGGCTTCACGTACCTGGGGCCCGTGGATGGCCATGACCTGGGCGCGCTGGTGCACGCGCTGCGCGAGGCCCGTGCTTCGTCCCGGCCCGTGGTCGTGCATGCGCTGACGCTCAAGGGCAAGGGGTTCCCTCCCGCGGAGGCGGACGCGCAGACGCGGGGCCACGCCATGGGCCCGTACGAGTGGCGCGATGGCAAGCTGGTGCGCTCGCGCGGCGGCCACCGCACGTACAGCGAGGCGCTCGCGTGGGCACTGGAAGAGGCGATGGCGCGCGACTCGCGCGTCGTGGCGGTGACGCCCGCGATGTTGGAGGGCTCCGCGCTCAATGCCCTCAAGGCGCGCTTCCCGGACCGCGTACACGACGTGGGCATCGCCGAGCAGCACGCCGTCACCTTCTGCGCGGGACTCGCCGCCGCGGGGGCTCGCCCCGTGTGCTGCATCTACTCCACGTTCCTGCAGCGCGCGTATGACCAGATCATCCACGACGTGTGCCTGCCGGGCCTGCCCGTCGTCTTCGCGGTGGACCGCGCGGGACTGGTGGGCGCGGACGGCGCCACGCACCAGGGCACCTACGACGTGGCCTCGCTCCGTCCGCTCCCGGGCCTCGCGTTGTGGGCGCCCGTGGTGGGCGAGGACTTCGCGCCCATGCTCGCCACCGCGCTCCAATCGTCGCGGCCCTCCGTCCTCCGCTTTCCTCGGGGCACACTGCCCGCGCTGCCTCCCGAAGTGCGGGTGGAAGAAGCGCCCGTGCGGGGAGCGCGCTGGCTCGTTCGCGCCGAGCGCCCGGAGCTGACGCTGGTGACCCTGGGCCCGCTGGGCCTGGCGGCGCTGGAAGCCGCTCGGAATGAGCCTGGGTGGAGCGTGCTCGACGCTCGGGCCCTGTCGCCGCTGGACGAGGCCGCGCTGCTGGAAGCCGCCTCCCACGGACCTGTCGTCGTGGCGGAGGAGGGGACGGTGCGCGGGGGCCTGGGGAGCGCCGTGCTGGAGCTCTACGCGGAGCGCGGTGTCCACGCGCGGGTGCGGGTGCTGGGCATGCCAGACACCTTCATGCCCCACGGGGACGCGCGGGTGCAGCGCGCGGAGCTCGGGCTGGACGCGGCGGGACTTCGGCGGGCAGGCCTGTCGCTGCTGGAGAGGAGCGAACCGTGAAGCCTCGCAAGGAGCGGGTGGACGTGCTGGTGGTGGAGCGCGGCCTGGCCGAGTCGCGCACCAAGGCCCAGGCGCTCATCCTCGCCGGGCTGGTGGTGGTGGATGACCAGCGCGTGGACAAGCCCGGTTCCCTCATCCCCGTGGAGGCCGAGCTGCGCCTCAAGGGCGAGGTGCTTCCCTATGTCTCTCGCGGAGGGTTGAAGCTGAAGGGGGCCATCGACCGCTTCGGGCTCGACGTGCGCGGGAAGGTGGCCGCCGACATCGGCGCGAGCACGGGAGGCTTCACCGACTGCCTGCTCCAGCACGGCGCGGTGCGGGTCCACGCCATCGACGTGGGCTACGGCCAGCTCCACGAGAAGCTCCGGAAGGATGACCGGGTGCGCTCGCGTGAGCGCGTCAACGCGCGCTACCTGACGGACGAGGACCTGCCGGAGAAGGTGGGCGTCATCGTCATCGACGTCAGCTTCATCTCGCTCACCCAGGTGTTGCCCTCGGTGCTGCGCTTCCTGGAGCCAGGCGGCCTGCTGGCCGCGCTGGTGAAGCCCCAGTTCGAGGTGGGGCCGGACCGGGTGGGCAAGGGCGGCGTGGTGCGAGACGCCGCCGCGCGCCAGGACGCCATCGACACCGTGACGGCCTTCGTGCGCGAGCAGGGCCTCACCGTGCGGGGACTGATGGACTCCCCTGTGCCAGGGCCCGCCGGCAACGTGGAAGCCCTCCTGGTCGCCGAGCGGCCCTGAGTCCGCCCGTGAGTGCTCGGATGGGAAGGGCGGAGCGTGTGCGCCGCGCCCTTCCCGAAGGTCCTTACGGCCGGGCGCTGCGGTACTGCGAAGAGGGCTGGAGCTGGAGCAGCTTGAGTCCGGTGCGCATCCAGAGCCGGCCCGTGTCGTCGAAGGCGGCGCCCATGGAGACGGGCACCTGGTAGCGGAAGAGCTCGCGACCTTCGGCCACGCTGCCCGAAGATTGATCCACGCCCACCAGCTCCACCGGCAACGTCACCGTCTGCCCCTGCGCGGCCGGCCCGTTGAGGAAGAACAGGTCCGAAGAGGGGTTCGCCGGGAGCAGGAACTTCACGTGGAGCGCGCCGTTGGCGTCCACCGAGCGGCTCTCCCGGTTGCGGATGACGCCCGTGGTCGCATCCAGCAGCCACACGCGCTGCGTCGTCGCGGCGGCCACGCGGTTGCCGTTGGCGTATGTGGCGATCTGCTTCACCTGACCGGTGAGCACGCCCGTGGCCCACTTCGACGCGGCGCCCTCGCAGCCATCCAGGGTCGCGACGCACGCGAGGACCTGCGACTTGTCCTCGGGCAGGGCGAAGCCCAGGTACAGGATGCTGCCATCCGGGCTGAACGAGCCCACCGGAAGCGGCGTGGAGGTGTTGGACGTGAAGAGCTGACGGATGATGCGCGTGGCCTGCAGCGTTCCGCCCGCGGAGTCCGTGCCGCCGTCCAGCTCCTCGACGATGACGTCCGAGCGGTTCTCGCTGTAGGCGATGTGGCTGGCGGCGAGCACCCGGCCGTCGCTGCGCACCACGAGGTCACCAATGGGGTCGCCGACCGAAATCTCCCGCGTGTACTTCCACCGCGTGACGCCGATGCCTAGGCCGTCCGTGGTGTCGTGGGTGATGCGGTAGATCGGCCCAGGCTCGGAGCGGATGACGGCGTCGCCGTTGGGCATGACGGTCAAATCCTCGACCTTGAGGTCGATGGGCGTGCGCGACGAAATCTTGAAGTCGTCGCCGACGGCGAAGGCGCCGTAGCCCGGCGTCCAGACCCAGCGCTTGCGCGTGACGGCGTGGCGCGGGGTGATGACCGTGGACGCGTTGCAGAGGGTTGGGACCTGGAGGATGGAGGCGCCGCTGCCCGCGGAGTTGTGGCGGTACATCGTCTCCAGGCCGCCCGTGGTCGTCTTGGCGCAGCTCAGGAAGGTCATCCCGGCGCCCGTGCCGTCGATGGCGAGCGGGGTGGAGTAGACCTGGGCGCCCTGGGGATCCTCCACCACCCGGGCCACCGGGAAGAACGTGGCGGGCTGGGGAAGGGACGTGTTCTTCCGCCCGTCGTCGCACACCACCTCCGCGGTGAGCGACAGGCTGGCGGCGATGCCGACCAGCGGGTTGGCGTAGGGGATGTCCGACGCCAGCAGCTCCACGGGGGTGGCACCGCTCCCATAGGGGAACGCCTTGAGGAAGGTGGTGCGGTCGTACATGTTCAGCGTGGCGACCTTCTCGCAGCCGGACACGGTGACGCTGAGCTTGAGGGACGTCCCCGCGGAGTTCCCTTCGAGGACAGTCAAGGCGACCTGGGGGGGATCCGGCGTGGGCGGCGGCGGATCATCGCCGCAAGCGGTGGCCAGGCTGGAGACGAGAACGAGGGCGGTGCGCCATGCACGCCGAGTCACGGGAGGGTGGAGCATGGCACCGCACTCTACCTCGCTCGCACCATTCCCGGCATCATCCCCCCTCCCGAAACGCTTCCGCAGGCCGGGGCAGGCGTCGATTGCGGCCCTTGACAGGCCCGTGACGTGATAGCCGCCGATACTCCGTACGTGGAGGCCGGTAAATCCGCGAAGCCAGGGTGATACGGAAACGGGTGGGAGCAAGCGATGAGGGCCGGATGGATGCTTGAATGGACGGCGCCCGACCGGGCGACCGGCGCTGGCGCGTCAAGGACCTGGGAAGGTTCTTCGCCCGGCGCTGTTCCGCGCGCCCATTCCACTCGGAGCACCCGGTGGGCGCGGCGCGGGAGCCCGCGAGGAGCACCTTCGACGTTCGTGCGGGAAAGCCACGATGGGCGTGGCGCATCCGCGTCTCCACTCACAGTTACCGCCGTCTCCGGATGTGCGCCGCTCTGGCCCACGGACGTGATCAGCGGCATGATCGGGATCCGAACCATGAACCCTTACGCACTCAACGGGTTTTTGCAGCCTCCCCATCGAGTCCTGGTCCGGGCCCGGTTGGCGAGAGGTTCACTGTGAGAGTCGAGATGCAGGCGGATCAGCGGGGACGCGTGCTGGTGGTGGCCGGGAAGGAGTCCGGCGACGCCTTGATGGAGCGGCTGACCGCGAGCGGCTACCACTGCGCGTCGGCCGAACGGGAGAGCGGGCTCGCGGAGGTGGCGGATTCGCTGCAGCCGGAGGTCGTCCTGCTGTCGGTGACGGCGAAGCGCGCGGCGGAGCTGCTGGAGTCCCTGCGTCGGGTGGAGCGCCTTCAGCGGTTGCCGGTGCTGGTGGACCTGGGGCGCAGCCGGTCCGCGGAGGCCTTCAAGCGCCTGGCCGTGGACGACTGGATTCGCGGCGCCGACGAGGTGGTGCCCCGCCTGGAGGCCGCGCTGCGGGCCGGCCGGTTGAGGGACCGCGAGGAGCGCGTCCGCCTGCGCATGGGGATGCTGCTGGAAATCACCCAGGCGGCCACCAGCTCGCTGGAGCTGGAGGAGATCCTCCGCATCGCGGTGGACAAGGTGGGGCGTGTCACCGGGACGGACCGGTGCTCGGTGGTGCTGGTGGAGGGCAGCCATGCCCGCACGGGCCGGGTGGTGGCCACGCAGGAGGACCCGAGCCTCGTGCAACTGGATATCGAAGTGGCGCGCTATCCGGAGCTGCGCCGCGCGCTGGAGACGCGAGAGCCGGTGCTCATCGAGGAGGCGCAGCGAGATCCGCTCATGGCGGAGGTGCGCACGTCCCTCGTCCCGCTGGGCGTGAAGTCCATCCTCGTGCAGCCGCTCATCTGTCAGGACGACCTGCTGGGCGCGCTGTTCCTGCGCGTCTCGCGCATGGACGCGTCCTTCGGTCGCGACGAGCAGGAGTTCACCCAGGCCGTGGCCGGTGTGCTGGCCAACTCCATCCGCAACGCCAGGCTGCACACCGCGGTGAAGAAGAAGCGCGAAGACCTGGAGATGGCCTACGTGGAGCGCTACCACGAGCTGCTCGAGGCCAACCGCCGGCTCAAGGAACTCAACCGCCTCAAGGATGAGATCATCGCGGTGGTGAGCCATGACCTGCGCGCCCCGCTCCAGGTGCTGCTGGGGCACGGCCGGCTGTTGCTGGAAGGTCCGCTGGAGTCCCAGCAGAAGCAGTCCGCCGAGGCGATGATTCGCCAGGGCAAGAAGATCCTCGGCCTCGTCGAATCGCTGCTGGAGAAGGGCAAGGGCGAGGCGGCGCGGCTGTCCATCGAGCCTCGCGTGCTGGACGTGGCGCAGCTGTGCCGCGACGCCGTCAACGAGCTGGAGATTCTCGCCGCCGAGCGCGGCGTGTCGCTGCGGGCGGACTGCCCCGACAGCCTGATGCTCATCGGCGACGAGGTGAAGCTGCACGAGGTGCTGCAGAACCTCATCACCAACGCCATCCACCATGCGCGGGACGCGGGCGAAGTCGTCGTGTCCACCCGGCGCCTGGGACGTCCCGACGGTGACGCGGCGAAGGTGTGCGTGCAGGACGACGGCGTCGGCATTCCGCAGGACGAGCTGCACCTGGTGTTCGACCGCTACCGCCACGGTGGCAAGGGCACCGGGCTGGGGCTCGCCATCTGCAAGGAGTTCGTGGAGCTGCACGGCGGGGAAATCTGGGCGGAGAGCCCGCCGGAGCATGGCTGTCTGTTCGTCTTCACCCTGCCGCTCGCGCAGGAGGCGCCGCGCAATCCGCGTCCGCCCGTCGCGGCGACCAGCGTGCACGAGCAGCCGCGCGTCCTCGTGGTGGAGGACGAGCCGGAGATCGCCGCCGTGTTGTCGGAGGTGCTGCGCTCGAAGTACCGCGTGGAGGTGGCGAGAGATGGAGCGGAGGGACTGGCCCGGGCGCGCGCGCAGCGGCCGGACCTGGTGGTGATGGACGTCTTCCTGCCCAAGCTGGACGGGCTGGATGCGGCCATGGCGCTGAAGTCGTCGTCCGACACGGCGCACATCCCCGTCATCCTGCTGTCCGCGCACCAGGGGGTCGCGGAGAAGGTCCGCGCGCTCAACCTGGGCGCGGTGGACTACATGAGCAAGCCGTTCAACGCGGTGGAGTTGCTCAACCGCACGGACCGCGCGCTCAAGCTACGGCAGGGCGAGCGCGAGCAGCAGGAGCGCTCGGGGTCGCCGCTGCAGCGTCGCACCGGGAGCGACCCGACGACGGGGCTGCATGACCGGCGAGGCCTGCTGCTGCGACTGGAGCAGGAGCTGGCGCGCAGCCGTCGCTACCACCGGGCCCTGAGCCTGGCGGTGCTGCGGCCGGAACGTCCGGTGGAGCCCGTTCCCGGCAACATCGCGGACGTCATGCGCAAGCGGGTGCGTCACCCGGATGCCATCTCCCACCTGGGCGGGGGCGTCTTCGTCGTCGTCCTGCCCGAGTGCAACGCGGAGGCCGCTCGCACCGTCATCGGCCGGCTGATGCCGGATGTGGAGAAGGCGACGGACACCGAGTACCGCTCGGCGGTGGCGGACGTGAGCCAGGACAGCGACCCGGTGGAGAAGCTGCTGGAGAAGCTGGGGGCCCCACCTCCCGCGGAGGGCTGAGGCACCTGCACGGCGCTCGGGGCCGCGCTAGACTTCGTCTTGCGTGAGCCCCTCTCGCCTCCTCGCCGTCGTCCTGCTCGCCGCCCTGTGGGGGCCTGGTGCCCTCGCGGCGGCGCCCCCGTCCCGCCGCCCGCGCGTGGACCGGGAGGCGATGAAAGAGGCCATGGATGCGGCGGCCACGGACGAAGGGGCCTTCTCCTCGTCGGCCAGCTACTCCCACTACCTGCGCTCGCGGCTGTTGCACCATGCGGGGGACCACCGCGGCTCGGTGGACGCGCTGCGCCTGGCCCTGGCCACGGATGACGGACACCCGCTGCTGCTCACCCGCCTGGCGGAGGAGTACGCCCGGCTTGGAGACCTGGACAAGGCGGAGAGGGAGCTGCGCCGCGCCGTGGAGCGTGCTCCCGCGTACTACCCGGCCCACGTCCTGCTCGGGCGCGTGCTGCTGGAGTCGGGCCGCTTCACCCGCGCCCGCCTGCACCTGCGCCGGGCCATGTCGCTCAAGCCTCGCGAGCCCGAGGCCTACCTCGTCCTCGCGCAGCTCTACCTGGAGTCGGGCTCCCCCGCCGAGGCGGTGAAGGTGGTGGAGTCCCTCGCGCGAGCATTGCCGGGCGAGGCCTCTGGATACCGGCGCCTGGGGCTGGCCCTGGCCGAGCGCGGAGACACCCACCGGGCCGAGCGGCTGCTGACGGAGGCCGCCTCCAGGGACCCCGGTGACGTGGAGGTGCTGGGCACGCTGGCGAAGCTGTACGAGGAGACGGGGCGGCCCGCGCGCTCCGAGGAGACGCTGGCCCGGGCCCTGGAGCACGAGCCGGACAGCCAGGAAGTGCTGCTGGCCGCGGGCCGCTCGGCGCTGAAGGCGGGCTCCGTGGTGCGGGCCCGGGCGTACTTCGACCGGCTCCTGTCCCTCTCCGGAGAGCCGGAGACCGCGGTGCGGGTGGCCTTCAGCTACCTGGCCGAGCGTGAGCACACCGCCGCCGTGGAGGTGCTGGAGTCTGCTCGCGCGGCCAGCGGCGATGAGCCCCGGCTCGCCTATTACGCGGGGCTGGTGCACGAGCGGATGCGGCGCTTCGCCGACGCCGCGGAGGCCTTCGCGGGAGTGCCCGAGAGCGCGGACGTCTTCGCGGATGCCCGCGTGCGCCGTGCCCGGTGCCTGTCGCTCGCGGGGCAGCATCCCCGGGCCCTCGCGCTGCTGCGCGCCGCGCTTCAGCAAGCCCCGTCGGACCTGGAGATTCGCGCGCAATACGCCCGCGCGCTGGAGCGGGGCGGGGCACCCGCGCGAGCCGAGTCCGTGCTGAAGGAAGGGCTGGCACAGGGGCCTTCCGCCTCGCTCTACGACGCGCTCGCCGGAACGCTGCAGCGCCAGAAGCGGGGCGCGGAGGCCCTGTCCCTGCTGCGCGAGGCGGTGGCGCGCGCACCGAAGGACCAGGCCCTGCTGTACGTGCAGGGCGCCGCCTTCGAGCGCCAGGGGGACGTGGCAGGCGCGCAGGCGCGCATGCGGGCCGTGCTGGAGGTGGAGCCGGACCATGCCGCGGCCCTCAACTTCCTGGGCTACCTGCTGGCTCAGACGGGCCGGGACCTGGACGAGGCGGAGCGGCTGGTGCTCCGCGCGCTGGAGCTGCGCCCAGACACCGGCGCCTTCCTGGATTCCCTGGGCTGGGTGTACTTCCGGCGGGGGGACTACCCGCGCGCAGTGGAGGCGCTGGAGCGCGCGTCGTCGCTGTCGCCCGACGAGCCGGTCATCCTCGAGCATCTGGGGGATGCCTACCAGCGCGCGGCTCGGAGTGCGGATGCGGCGGGTGCGTGGCGCCGGGCGCTGGAGGTGCTGTCGTTGGACCCCGAGTCCGCCGAGCCCCCGGGGCAGCGGGAGGCGCTGGAGCGCAAGCTCAAGGCGCTATCCATGGGTGCGGCGGGCCGCTAAGTTGCTGGGCCTATGGCTCGCCACGACGAGGGCTATTTCACTGGCCGGGATGGGACGCGGCTCTTTTGGAAGACGCATCTTCCCGACGCCGAACCGCGAGCGCATGTCGCGGTGGTGCACGGCTATGGCGACCACTTCGGCCGCTATCAGTACGTGACGGACGCGCTGCTGGCGGACGGCTTCGCGGTGCACGGCTTCGACTACCGGGGCCATGGCCGCGCGGAGGGCCGCCGCGCCTACAGCGAGAAGTGGCAGTACTTCGTGGACGACCTGGAGGTCTTCTGGGAGCGGGTGCGCGGCGCGGCCGGTGGCAAGAAGACGTTCGCGCTCGGCCACAGCCATGGCGGGCTGATGGCGGCGCACTGGGCCGGTGGCCGCAAGGTGGAGGGCCTGTCCGGGCTGGTCATGTCGGGCCCGTACTTCAAGCTGGCGTTGACTCCGCCCGCCGTGAAGGTGATGGCGGCGCGCGCGGTGGGCTCGCTGGTGCCGTGGCTGGGCCTGGCCTCCGGACTGAAGATCGAAGCCCTCACCAAGGACCCGGAGGTGCAGCGCGCCACCCGGGAGGACCCGCTGTACCTGTCCATCGCCACGCCTCGCTGGTTCATCGAGTCCACGAAGGCCCAGGCGGAGGCGATGCTGTTGGCGCCGAAGATTCAAGTCCCGCTGTTCGTGCTCTGCGGAGCCGAGGACGGGGTGGCGGCGCCGGCGGCGGCGCGGGTGTTCTTCGAGACGGCGGGCTCGGCGGACAAGAAGTTCAAGGAGTACCCCGGCATGAGGCACGAGCCGCTCAACGAGGTGGGGCGCGCCGAGGTGTTCCGGGATATCTCCGGCTGGATCTCCGCGCATCTCTGACATAATCAAAGCGCTCGGCTCCTCGAAGGAGCGGGCTCTGGGTGAGGTCACCGCATGGCAACGGGTGAAACGGGCATCATCGGTAAGGGCATCGTCATCAAGGGGAACCTCACGGGCGGTGGGGACCTTGTCATCGAGGGACGGGTGGAGGGGCAGATTGCCCTGAAGAACCACCTCACCATCGAGAGCACCGGCAAGGTGCAGGCGGACATCCGCGCCGAGGAGTTGACCATCAACGGCGAGGCGAGCGGCAACATCGACGCCTCGACTCGCGTGGCCATCAACGCTTCGGCCAAGGTGGCCGGCGACATCAAGGCGCCTCGCATCGTCATCGAGGATGGCGCCGTGTTCAACGGCTCCATCGAGATGGACGTCCGGCTGCCAGACGACATCTGAAGCTCACGCCGCGGCGCTGACGGCGCGGCACACACCTTTCTAGAGGGCGGACAACACTCATGGCGAATACGGTCATTGGTTCGAGCATCGTCATCGACGGAGAGATTTCCGGAGACGAGGACCTGGTCATCCAGGGCACCGTGAAGGGGAAGATCTCCCTCAAGGAGAGCCTCTACGTCGAGGGCAGTGGCGTCGTCGAGGCGGACATCGAAACGCAGAACGTGGAGATCGCCGGCCGGGTGACGGGCAACATCGTCGCCAGCGACAAGGTCGAGCTGAAGACGGACTGCCGTGTCGTGGGCGACATCAAGGCGCCCCGCATCCTCATCGCCGATGGTGCCTCCTTCAAGGGCAACGTCGACATGGACATGAAGGAGCGCTGATTCGTGGCCACCCCGAAGGAGTTGAGCGGTAACAACGACGTCAACAACACCGTGGTGGGGCCTTCCATCCTCATCAGCGGTCGGTTGACGGGCGATGAGGACCTCACCGTCCGGGGCCGCGTCGAGGGCGAGCTGACGCTCAGCCGCACCCTCATCGTGGAGCCGTCGGGCGTGGTGAAGGCCAACGTGGCGGTGCGCAACGCCATCGTCAGTGGCGTGGTGGTGGGCAACATCAACGCCACCGAGAGCGTGGAGCTGACCCGCGAAGGACGCATGGTGGGTGACATCCACGCACCGCGCGTCATCATCGTGGACGGCGCCAGCTTCCGTGGCCGCGTGGACATGGGTGACGTGGAGCCCGGCCGTCTGCCGTCGGAGCGCCCCGTGGTGGCGCGTCCCGCCGCTCCGGTGACGCGGCCCACCGCGACGCCTGCCCGCCCGAGCGCTCCTCCCGCGCGTCCGAGCGCGCCTCCCGCGCGCCCCATGCCCCCCGCGGCGACCGCGCGCCCGGCGCCGGCGCCCACCGCGCCCGCCCGTCCCGCGAGCAAGCCGCTGCCGCCGCCTCCGCCCCCCCGGGCCGAGACGCGTCCGGTAGCCCCGCCCGTGGAGCAGCCTGCTTCTGCCGAGCCGCCAACGCCCTTCGCGTTGGGTGCTGGCGCCAAGAAGAAGGTCGTGGTGAAGAAGAAGACCCGCTAGAGCTCGCTTCCCGCGCCGCCGGAGTCGGTGGCGCGGGAGTGGGTAGACCAGGGGTGCCACCATGGACGCCGAGCACAGGGTTGACGGAGAGGATGGGATGCCGGGTTCTCCGGAAGGTGGCTCGACGTCCACGCCCGAGGCTGTTTCGGCGCGGAGCGACGGTGGGTCCCAGGACTCCGCGCCGGGCGAGCCCGCGCCGCGGGAGCTGACGCGCGTCGAAGGTGGGGAAGGGGAGTCCGCCCCCGTCACCGCGACGGATGCGGGGGCTGTGTCCCCGGAAGGAGGCTCGGTGGAGTCTCAGGGTGTCGCCGCGGAAGGAGCACCCGTCTCGGGTGAACCGGAGCGGGCCATGGAGTCGTCGGTGGGTGTGTTGGAAGAGTCGCAGGTGAAGTCCACATCGGAGTCGGGAGTGTCCGAAGGGGAGCGTCCGCCGGAGTCGCGGCTCGATGACGCGCCCGGGCAGGAGCCATCCGCCCCCGAGGGGACTGCCTCCCCCGAGGCTCGGTCCGGGACGGAAGCTTCCGCCGGGGTGGAGTCCGGTGTCGCCGAGACAGCGGCTTCCGCGGGGCAGGAGTCCGGTGCCGCCGACGAGGAAGAGTCGGGACCCGAACTGCTGGCCGCGCCGGAGGAGCGTCTTGCCGGCCGGGTGGTGACGGTGCTGATGCCGCTGGAGCGGCTCGAGGACGAGTCGGCGTACCGGCTGCGTCCGGAGGGTGACGTGTCCGGGCTGGCCACGGACATCGCCCGGCTGGGGCAGTTGTTCCCGGTGGACGTGCGTCCCCGGGGCGGAGAGAGCTACCAGCTGGTGTGCGGCTTCCGGCGCGTTGCCGCGCTGCGCTTCCTCAAGCGGGACGCGGTGCAAGCGCGCGTGCACACGGACCTGTCGGACGAGGACGCGCTCCTCATGTCGCTGGCGGAGGCCATCCACGCCACGCCGGTGGGCCCCGAGGTGCTGGAGGCCAAGCGCGACCAGCTGGAAGCCCAGGGCCGGCTGAGCGCCGCCGTGGCCGACATGCTCGCCAAGGCGCTTGCCACCGATGACGAGCTGGCACCCGAGGGTGTGGAAGAAGAGGTCGACGCCGACGAGCTGGCGGCGGACGTGTCGCAGCGGTTGGGGACCATCAACCAGGAACTCTCGCTGCTGGCGGACGTGTTCACCTCGCTGGATGAGTCGCGCCGAGCGGAGCTGCTGATGCAACTGCGGTACTCCTCCGAGCTGGTGGCGTACCTGGAGGGGTTGAAGTGATGTCCGACTTGTTCGCCCGTGACAGGGCCCGGCTGCTGGAGCTGCTCACCGAGCGCTCCTTCGAGCGCCGTCGCGTGGTGCTCTCGTCCGGCAAGGAGTCGGACTTCTACATCGACTGCAAGCGCACCGCGCTCCTGGCCGAAGGGCACTTCCTCATCGGCCGGCTCTTCCTGGAGGCCATCCGCCGCGAGGCGCCCGAGGCGGTGGGCGCGGGCGGACTGACGCTGGGCGCGGATCCGCTCGCGTCCGCGGTGAGCCTCACCGGCTACCTGTCCGGCTATCCGCTGGCCGCGTTCATCGTCCGCAAGGAGCCCAAGGGCCACGGCACCGGCCAGTGGATTGAAGGCCTGAGCGGGCTGGGCGCGGGCGCGAAGGTGGCCATCGTCGAGGACGTGGTGACGACGGGTGGCTCCACGCTCAAGGCGATTGAGCGGGCCAAATCCGAGGGACTGACGGTGCTGGGGGCGTTCGCCCTGGTGGACCGACTGGAGGGGGGACGCGAAGCGGTGGAGGCCGCGGGCCACCGGCTCACCACGCTGTTCACCCGCAAGGACTTCATTCCGTGAAGAAGCTTCTCGCGACGGGAGCGCTGCTGGGCCTGTTGTCCGGCTGCTCCACCACGCCTCCCACCATCGGCGAGCAGGCCCCCACGCTGCACGACGAGAACGCGGAAGCGGCCTACCGGGCCCTGCTCGACAAGTACTCGGGCCAGCAGCAAATCTACGACGGCTTCGACACCCGCCTCTTCGCCGGGGTGACGCTCCAGTCGATGGCGTTCCGCGAGGCGCGGGTGAAGCGGCAGGCGGCCTTCCAGGTGCTGCCGCCTCCCAAGGTGGAGCAACTGCTCTCCGAGGAGCGCACCGAGGCAGGGCAGGTGCACGAGTTCTTCCTGGGCGTGCACGTCAACGACTACCGGTACCTCGACTTCGACTTCAAGAAGACCATCTGGCGCATGGCGCTGGTGACGCCCGCGGGCGAGGTGACGCCGGTGCGCATCCGCCGGCTGGGCCGCGCGGACCTGGAGATGCGCGCCTACTACCCGTACACCAGCGTCTTCTGGGTCGGCTACGAGGTGCAGTTCCCCACGGTGATGTCCACCGGGCAGCTCGTCATTCCCCCTGGTACGGAGCAGGTGATGTTCCGCCTCGCCTCGTCGCTGGGGCAGGCGGAGATGAAGGTGGCCGCGCAGTAGCACGCGGCCCCGTGTCGCTTAAGTCTGCTCGGGGCGCTTCAGCCACTTCTCCGTCACCGTGAGCGTGGGCCCGTCGAGCATCCGGTCCACCAGTTCCTGGGGTGACGCGCTCACCGCGAACGGCAGGGCCTGCTCCGGCGACGCGAAGCCCTCGTTGGCCAGGTGTCGTGCGAGCGTCACCAGGGGTTGGAAGAAGCCGAGCGTGTCGAGCAGGCCCATGGGCTTCTGGTGCAGGCCCAGCTGTGCCCAGGTGATGATTTCGAAGAGCTCGTCCAGCGTGCCGAAGCCGCCGGGCAGCGCGAGGAACGCGTCCGAGCGTGAGGCCATCAGCGCCTTGCGCTCGTGCATGGAGTCCACGCGGATGAGCTCCGTGAGGCCCAGGTGGGCAATCTCCCGCGCGCCCATGAAGTGCGGCAGCACGCCCACCACCTTGCCTCCCGCGGCCAGGGTGGCGGCGGCCACGGTGCCCATGAGGCCCACGCTCGCCCCGCCGTAGACGAGCGTCATGCCGCGCCGTCCCAGCTCGGTGCCCAGGGCCGTCGCCGCCTCGGCGTACTCGGGCCGTGCGCCCGGCCGCGAGCCGCAGAAGACGCAGATGCTGCGCACGTCCATGTCAGAACGCTCCGTGCCGCTCGGGGTGGGCCGCGTAGAGGGCCACCAGCGCCGTGAGGAACAGGATGATGGGCAGCGCGAGCGCGTACACCTGCCGGCCCTGCCGCAGGGCCACGCCACAGGGCAGGCCGAAGAGGAACCCTCCCAGGTGCCCGGACCAGCTCACGAAGGGCAGCAGGCTGAGCACCGCCACCTGCACCAGCCAGATGCCCAGCTCCCGGCGTCCCTGTCGCGTGGCGATGGGCAGCATGGCGCCCGCCCACCCCAGAATCATCCCCGACGCACCCACCATGGGTGTGTCGAAGTTGAAGAGCAGCGAGAAGGTGGACGCACCCAGCGCAGTGACGAGGGACAGCCCGAGGAAGCGCAGGCTGCCGATGCCGCGCTCCAGCGTGAAGCCCAGCGTCACCACCACGGACATGTTGAACACGAGGTGGAGGATGCCGCCGTGCTCGAGTGCCGCTCCGAGCAGTCGCCAGTACTGCCCGGCCTGCACCGCGGGGCCATACAGGGCGCCCAGCGGAAGCTCCCGCGAGTTGAACGACGGGAGCTGACCGGCCTCCTCCAGGCCGAACACCACGACGCAGATGCCGATGATGGCGTAGCAGACCCACGGCCTGGGCTGAGGCGCCTGGGGCGGCGGCGGGGTGCCGAACGGATGGCCTCCTCCCCGCTGCTCAGGGCCGGAGCCCGGTGCGTCGAGGATGTGTCGCGGTCCGGAGGACATGTCGCTCACAGCTCCCGGGAAAGGGTGGTGTCACGCAGCCAGTGGTGGTCGTCGGGGTGCGGGTAGTCGAGCGTGAAGTGCAGGCCGCGGCTCTCCTTGCGGCGGCTGGCGCAGTCGACGATGAGCAGCGCGACGTCGGCGATGTTGCGCAGCTCGATGACGTCGCGAGTCACCTTGAAGCGCCAGTAGTAGTCGCGAATCTCCTCGCGCAGCAGCTCCAGCCGGCGCCGCGCGCGCATCAGCCGCTTGTCCGTGCGGACGATGCCCACGTAGTTCCACATGAGCCGGCGAATCTCGTCCCAGTTGTGGCTGACGACGACGCTCTCGTCGGACTCCACCGCGCTGCCCGCGTCCCACGCTGGTGGGTCCTCGCCCGGCGTGGACAGGGAGGCCAGCTCCTCCTGGGCGACCTTGACGGCGCGCTGGCCGAACACCAGGCCCTCCAGCAGTGAGTTGGAGGCGAGCCGGTTGGCGCCGTGCAGGCCCGTGCAGGACACCTCGCCGATGGCGTACAGGCCGGGCACCGAGGTGCGCCCGTGCAGGTCCGTCACCACGCCGCCGCACTGGTAGTGGGCCGCGGGGACGACGGGGATGGGCTGCACCGCCATGTCGATGTTGAACGCCTTGCAGGTGGCGTAGATGTTGGGGAAGCGTTCGGTGAGGAAGGCCCGGCCCATGTGCGTCATGTCCAGGTACACGCACTCGTCGCCGGTGCGCTTCATCTCCGCGTCGATGGCGCGCGCCACCACGTCGCGCGGGGCGAGCGCGCCCAGCGGGTGATAGCGCTCCATGAAGGTCTGCCCGCCCTTGAGCTTGAGCTTGCCGCCCTCGCCGCGCAGTGCCTCGCTGATGAGGAAGCTCTTGGCCTCCGGGTGATAGAGGCAGGTGGGGTGGAACTGGTAGAACTCCATGTTCGCCACCTGCGCGCCCGCCCGGTACGCCATGGCCACGCCGTCACCCGTCGCCACATCCGGGTTGGACGTGTACAGGTACACCTTGCCCGCGCCGCCGGTCGCCAGCACCGTCACCTTCGCCAGGAAGCGCTCGATGCTTCCGTTCTCCTGCAGCGCATACGCCCCCACGCACCGGCTTGTCCCCGGCCTGGGCTGACGCCGGTCCAGGATGAGGTCGATGGCGGCGGTGTTGGCGAAGAAGGTGATGTTGGGTGTCGCGTCACACTCGGCCAGCAGGGCGCGCTGCACCTCGCGTCCGGTGATGTCGCCCGAGTGGATGATGCGGCGCGCGGAGTGGCCTCCCTCGCGCGTCAGGTCGAACTCGCCGGAGGTCTGCCGGTTGAACTCCGCGCCGAGCGTCACCAGCCCCTGCACGCGCTCGGGCCCCTCGCGCACCGTCACCTCCACCGCGTCCCGGTGGCACAGGCCCGCGCCGGCCACGAGGGTGTCCTCGATGTGGGCGTCGAAGCTGTCAGTGGGGGCGAGCACACTGGCGATGCCCCCCTGGGCATAAGCGGTGTTGCTCTCCGTTCGCTCGCGCTTGGTCAGCACGGCCACCGTGCCGTGCCTGGCCGCCTGGAGGGCGAATGAGAGGCCCGCAACGCCGCCTCCCAGGACGAGAAAATCGAACCGATGGGGCATGGCCGACAGCCTTAACGACTGTAAGTGCCGGAAACAAGGCGTTTTCTTGAGGACTTTCCTGCGTGTGTCTAAGGTTCGGGGGCCGATATGCGTGCCATTCCCGCGCTCAGCCTCTTCGCCGTGCTGGCCTTCCCGTCGTGGGCGGGAGCGTCCGAGTCCATCTACCGTTACGTGGAGAAGGACGGGACCATCGTCTACACGAACGTCCCGCCCTCCGGCTCCAAGGCGGCGAAGAAGATGAAGGGCTCCTTTGCCCAGGCGCCCGCGACGAACTCGCCGGCGGTGGGACGCAAGAACACGCCGCCGGACCTGGACCCGCACATCGCCGCGGCGGCGCTGCGCTACCGCATCCCCACCGCGCTCGTTCGCGCCATCATGCACGCGGAGAGCAACTTCAATAAGAATGCCCTCAGCCACAAGGGCGCCAGCGGACTGATGCAGCTGATGCCGGCGACGGCGTCGGACATGTACGTGAAGGACATCTTCGACGAGCGCGACAACATCGAGGGCGGCGTGCGCTACCTTCGCGTGCTCGCCAACATGTTCGACGGCGACATGGTGAAGATGATTGCCGCCTACAACGCGGGGCCAGACGCGGTGAAGCGCTACGGTGGCAAGGTGCCCCCCTACGAGGAGACGCAGGGGTACGTCCGCAAGGTGCTCCAGCTCTACTACCACTACAAGGAGCGCGAGCGGCCCGCCGAGAGCGGTCCCCGCGAGCCCACATCCCAGAATGACGACGCGCGTGAAGGGGCGGGCGGAGACGAGCCCCGCTGACGACGAGTTCCTCCAGCAGCTCCAGCGCGGTGGCGAGCTGCTGGCCGCCAACAAGGTCATCGAGGCGAAGGAGTTCCTGGAGCGAGCCCACCAGCTCCAACCCCGCAACGAGAAGGCACAGAACCTCCTGGGGCTCTGCTACTTCAAGCTCGGCCTGTTCGACAGGGCGGCCGAGCTCTACGAGATGCTGGTGCGCGACAACCCGGTGGACCCGACGCTGCGGGTCAACCTGGGCCTGGTGTATCTCAAGACGAACGCGCTCCAGCGCGCCGTGCGCGAGTTCGAGACGGCCACGGACCTTTCGCCCGAGCACCAGAAGGCCCAGAACTACCTGGGCCTCGCCCTGGCGCAGATGGGCGAGTACGGCCGCGCGCGTGAGCACTTCCTGCTCGCGGGCAGCGACCAGATGGCGGACAAGATGTCGCGCGCCATCGCCGGGGAGAACTACTCCCGGCCCACGCCCGCGCCCGTGTCGCCCCCCGCGCGTCCGGAGATGCCTCCGCCGGTCCCCGTGCCTCCACCCGCTCGCGAGGTGGCTCCGCCGCCTCCCGCGGTGGACGCCGCGCCGAGGGATGAGGAGATCCGCTTCGCGGAGGACGAGGGCCCCAGCGCGCTGAGCGACAGTGACGGCGAGGGCGGCCCGGTGCTCACGGCCGCGCCCGAGGAGACGGTGGACCTGGAGGAGGAGACTCCCGCCGCCACCGCTCCGACTCCGAGCACCGACGAGGCGCCCCGGGATGCGGCCACCGTGCCGACGCCGGTGCCGCTCACGAAGCTGCAGCTCACCAAGGTCGCCGCGCGCGGCGCGGATGCCGCTCTGACGGAGAAGGCCGCCGCCGCGCCTCGTCGGGGCGTGTCCGGCGCGAGCGCCCCGGGGGCGACGGGGACCCCGGTGTCCACCGCGCCGCTGCTGTCGGAGCTGGCGCCCTCGCTGTCCCTGGATGACGAGCGGGGAGGGCGTCCCTTCGTGTTGGGCGAGGGGCGCTTCAGCGTGGCGGTCGATGGAGAGCTGCTGACCCGGTTGGATGGCGTGGTGGCGCTGCGGGGACAGCTGGCGTTCCAGCCGGAGATGAAGCGCTTCCGGGGACGGGCAACGGACAAGCCCTTTGGCGAAGGGCCGTCGCGGATGGTCCGGGCGAAGGGGCACGGGGTGCTCCACCTGGAGCCCGCCGAGCGCCGCACCTTCCTCGTGGTGGACCTGGGCGAGGACTCGGCCTACTTCCGGGACGAGAACGTCTTCGCCTTCGAGGAGCCGGTGATGTTCGAGAATGGCCGGGTGCCGTCGGACATCGCCCCGGACCTGGACCTGGTCCACCTGCGCGGGCAGGGACAGGTGCTGCTCAGCCTGCCGGGGCCGCTGCGCTCGGTGCAGGTGCGCCCGGATGCGCCGGTGACGGTGCCCCTGACGCACCTGGTGGGCTGGCAGGGCAACCTGACGCCCCGGGTCGTGCCCCTGCTCAAGTCCCCCGCCGGCGAGTCGCTGCGCACCGCGGTGGAACTGGGGGGCGAAGGTTTTGCCCTCATCGCCCTCGGGGTTCGCTAGAAGAGCGCGCCATGGCCACGGACCGAGCGACCCGGAAGCAGCGCAAGCGGGAGGAGCGGGCGCGCCGGCGCGCGGAGCGCAAGCCCAGCGTGCTGGTGCAGGAGTTCTGGAACCTCCCCAACATGCTCACGTTGGGACGCATCCTCCTCATCCCTCCGTTCGTCTGGTTCCTCTACGACGCGGACCCGCTCAACTCCCTCTTCGCGGGCCTGGTCTTCGCCGTCGCCTCCATCACCGACGTGGTGGACGGCTACCTGGCGCGCAAGTGGAACCTCATCACCGTCGTCGGCAAGTTCATGGACCCGCTGGCCGACAAGCTCATCGCCATGGCCGCGCTGGTGATGATGGTGCGGCTGGGGCGCATCGCCGCGTGGGTCGTCATCGTCCTGCTCGCGCGCGAGCTCATCGTCAGCGGTCTGCGCACCATCGCCGCGAGCGAGGGCATGGTCATCGCCGCCGGCCAGGAGGGGAAGTGGAAGACGTCCCTCCAGCTCGTGGGCATCATTTCACTCTGCGTTCACTACGTGCACCCGCTGACGCTCGGCTCGTTCAGCACGCCGGTGGACTACAACCTCGTGGGCAAGGTGCTCGTCTACTTGTCTGGCGCGTTCTCGGTCTGGAGCGCCGTCGTCTACTTCCGCGCGTTCCTCGCCATGCTTGCGAAGCGAGGGGATGAAACGTCGGCTGCGAAAAGTGTTTGACGTGTTCGGAGGGCCTCTGTATACCCCACCTCACTTCGGACGCGGCGCCGACGCGGGGCGCGGACGAGAGGGAAGTCGCAGTACCTGATGCGGGAATAGCTCAGCGGTAGAGCATCGCCTTGCCAAGGCGAGGGTCGAGGGTTCAAATCCCTTTTCCCGCTCCAGTACGAAGGCCCCCTGGGAAACCAGGGGGCCTTTTTGTTTTGGCTCAATCACACGCATGACTGTCTTGTCCTCGGCGACCCCGCATGGCGGCGCGTCTGGGACAACGCTTCCTTGCCCTGGGGGATGGGCGTGCTGGCGCGCGTGGCGGGCCTGCCCGAGCGGTGGGCGGACGGCCCTGTTGCGTCATGGTGGTGATGCGTGCGGGGCCATCTGCCGGCCTCGCTCCCACCCGGGCCCTGCTATAGAAGGGCCCCCTCATGATTCGCCTCGTCCGAGAACTGTACCAATACCGGGGCCTGCTGCTCAGCCTCGTCCAGCGGGAGCTCAAGGCGCGTTATCGCGGCTCGTTTCTGGGCTTCCTCTGGACGTTCCTGAATCCCACGCTGCACATGCTGGTGTACGCGCTGCTGTTCACCGTGGTGATGCGGGCGAGCACCCCGAACTACTCGTACTTCATGTTCGTGGGGCTCCTGCCGTGGATCTGGTTCTCCTCGTCGCTGGGCGCGGGGGCGAGCGCCATCAGTGACCGGCGCGACCTGATGACGAAGGTGCGCTTCCCGGCGCAGGTGCTGCCCACGACGGTGGTGCTGACGAACCTCAGCAACTACCTGCTGTCGCTGCCGCTGATGGTGGGGCTGGGCTTGTTCCACGGCCAGGTCCCCACCTGGCACGTCATCGCCTTCCCGGTGGTGGTCCTCATCCAGCTCATCTTCACGCTGGCGATGACGTACATCCTGGCCGCCATCAACGTCACGTTCCGGGATTTGCAGCACATCGTCGGCAACATCCTGACGATGTGGTTCTTCACCACGCCGGTGCTCTACCAGGCCTCCACCATCCTCGACGAGAGGGTCCGCACGGCGGTGCTGGTGGTGAACCCGATGTCCAGCCTGATGCTCTCCTACCAGGCCATCTTCTACGAGCACCGGTTGCCGGACCCCTTGCCCCTGGCGGCACTGGCCCTCTTCTCGCTGGCGCTGCTCTGGGGCGCCTCGATCCTCTTCGAATCCCGCCGCGAGGAGTTCGCGGAGTCCATCTGAGCCGTCGCCATGCAGGAACCCCTCGACGCCATTGTCTTGCGCGATGTCGTGAAGAGCTTCCGGAAGAGGACCATCCGGGGCGAGTACACGACCTTCAAGTCCGAGCTGCTGCGCTGGTTGCGCGGCCAGCGCCAGCCCCGGGAGGGTGGTCTCATCACCGCCCTGCGCGGCATCAACCTGAGCATCCCTCGCGGCAAGACGGTCGCCATCATCGGCCGTAACGGCTCCGGCAAGAGCACCCTGCTCAAGCTCATCACCGGCATCTACACGCCGACCTCCGGGGTCATGGAGATCAACGGCCGCATCTCCGCGCTGCTGGACCTGGGCGCGGGGTTCCACCCGGACTTCTCCGGCCGGGAGAACATCCTCATCAACGGCATCATCCTCGGCATGTCGCGCGCGGAAGTGCGCGAGCGGATGGATGACATCATCGCCTTCAGCGAGCTGGGTGAGTTCATCGACGAGCCGGTGCGGACGTACTCCAGCGGCATGTACATGCGGCTGGCGTTCGCGGTGGCCACGCACGTGGACCCGGACATCCTCATCGTCGACGAGATTCTCGCCGTGGGCGACGAGCACTTCAGCAAGAAGAGCATGGCGAAGATGACGGAGTTCAAGAAGCGCGGGAAGACCATCGTCCTGGTCACCCACGACTTGAGCACCGTGGAGCGCTGGTGTGACGAGGCCGCGTGGATTGACGGCGGCTACATCCGCCGCGTGGGTCGTCCCTCGGAGGTCGTCGCCGAGTACAAGCAGGCCATCGCCCTGGCCGAGGCCCAGTCGGTGGTCTTCACGCCCCCGGCGCTGACCGAGGGCGGCGGCGCGCTGCCCCAGGTGAACGTGCCCGGCGCCGATGCGCCCGTGCGCCTCTCCGGCCTGCGATTGTTGAGCCCCTCGGGGGAGGTGGCCCCGCAGCTGTCGCCCGAGGCCGCCGTGGAGGTCTGCGTGGACTTCACGACGCAGGGTTCGTACGAGGACCTGGTGTTCGAGGTGGCGCTCCAGACACTGGAGGGCCGCCCGCTCTATGAGACGAGCACCCGGGTGGAGTCGGTGTCGTTGCCCAAGGAGCTGCCAGCCTCGGGGCGGGTGCGCTTCGTGCTGGAGCGCCTGGGGCTCCTGGCGGGAACCTACGTGTGCGAGGTGACGGCGCGCACGGCCGGGGGCGTGTCCCGGGAGACCTGCACCTTCGTGGTGAACTCCTCCGTGGCGGAGCGCGGGGTGTTCCGCCCCGTGCATCACTGGGTGGTGGAGTCCGTCCCGGTGCCAGTGGTACCCGCGCTCGCGGGCGTGGGTCATCCCTGAGTGGGGCGGGTGGGCTCGCGTCGCGAGGGGGCGTATCCGTAAGGCCGGCACGCGAACGAGAGAGAAGGTACGGCGGTGAAGACAGTGCTGGAGAAGCTCGCCGGTGACACGGGGGCGCCCGATGCGGCGCCCGGTGCGGGGGACCTGGCTCGGATGGTCGCGGTGGTGCGCGCGCTGCTGGACGCGCGCCGCCCCTGCCTGCCCGAGGCCTGTGAGGAAGTGACGGCGCTGGAGGGCGCGCTGCGGCTGCTCACCGAGCACCTCCATCGCGCGCGTCCAGAGGGCGCGCATGCGCTGTCGCCGCTCCAGGAGGCCGCGCGGTGGGCGGTGCCCCACGAGTTCGCGGTGCCGGAGTCGCACCGCGCCGCCCGCCTGGGCAAGGTGGTGACGGCCACCAAGCGCGCCTTCATCGAGGGACTGCAGCCCTTCCACGTCGAGTCGCTCCGCCCTCAAGCGGACTTCAACAAGGCCGTGGTGCGGGTGCTGGAGTACCTGACGGTGCACCGCGCCCTGGGGCTCGGCGAGGACCTGTCGGCGTGGGCGCGCGCGCAGCTCGAGCCCAAGGCGGACCCGACGCGCTGGAAGGTGCAGCGCTCACACCGGGCCGGCGCGCTAGGCTCTCTGGTGCAGGCCGCCAAGCGCTCCTATCTCTCCGCTGCGGGCTCCCTGTTGGAGGGGTTGCTGCGAGGCCAGGCGGAATGGAACGCGGCCATGGTGGAGGCCGTCGTCGCCGCATCCGGGCCCAGGGCTCCGGACGAGGCCATGGGCGCGAAGTGGGTGGCGGACCTGTGCGAGCGCAATGACCCGCTGCGGCCGGAGGCGATGTCCCGGACGCTGCGCGCCGGAGCGCCCCTGTGGACCGAGCTGTTTCGCCGCCAGACGCGCTTCAACGAGCAGGCGGTGCTGGCGCTGGCGGGGGTGCTGGGGACGCGCACGCCTCCTCCCCGGCCACCGGAACTCGGAGACTACGAGGGCTGGTGTGCTCGCCGGGAGCCGGCGGATATCGGCGCGGCGCGCGAGGCCCTCTCGTCACTGACGGCGCGGCCTCGGGTGTCGCTCATCACGCCCGTATCCGACACGCCCGAGTCCGTCTTCCGCGAGTGCGCGGACTCCGTGCGGGCGCAGGTGTATCCCGACTGGGAATGGGTGCTGGTGGATGACGCCAGCACGGCCCCTCATGTCGCGGCGATGTTGCGCGAGGCGGCGGCCCAGGACGCGCGCATCCAGGTTGTCTCGCTGGAGCGCGACGGGAGCTCGGCCCGGGCGACGAACGCGGGACTGGCCGTGGCGACGGGCGAGTGGGTGGGCTTCCTGGACCCCGACGCCACGTTGGCGCCGCACGCGTTGGCGGAGGTGGTGTTGGCCACCTCGGTGGAGCCCTCGCTCGGCGTCGTCTACAGCGACGAGGACCGACTGGACACGGAAGGGCGGCGCACCGCTCCCTTCTTCAAGCCGGACTGGTCTCCCGACCTGCTGCGCTCGGTGAACTACGTCCGCCACTTCCTCGTCGCGCGCAAGCGCCTGCTGGAGGCGGTGGGGGGCGTGCGCGAGGGGTTCGACGACTCGTGGGACTTCGACCTGATGCTGCGGTTGAGCGAGGCCACGAGCGGTATCGGCCACGTGGCGAAGGTGCTCTACCACGGTCGCTCCAGGCCGCTGTCCTCCTCCGGCGAAGCGGTGGGGCTGGCCCAGGCGACGGACGCGGGGGAGCGGGCGCTGCGGGAGCACCTGGAGCGCCGCTCGGAGTCGGCCGAGGTGACGAGCCCCGCGCCCGCCCAGTACCGCGTGCGCTACCCGGTGAGGGGCACGCCCAAGGTCTCCATCATCGTCCCATTCAAGGACCGGCCGGACCTGCTGGAGCTGCTGGTGCCGGGGCTGCTCTCGCGCACCACGTATCCCCACTTCGAGGTGCTGCTGGTCTCCAACAACAGCACGAAGCCGGAGACCTTCGCGTTGCTGGAGCGGCTCACGGACCCCCGGCTGGTGAAGCTGACGTGGGACTTCCCCTTCAACTATCCCGCCATCAACAACTGGGCGGCGAAACAGGCCACCGGCGAGCTGCTCCTCTTCCTCAACAACGACATGGAGGTGGTGGACCCCGGCTGGCTGGAGGAGCTGGTGTCGCAGGCCCAGCGGCCGGAGGTGGGCGCGGTGGGGTGCAAGCTGCTCTTCCCCGAGGGGACGGTGCAACACGCGGGGGCGGTGGTGGGCATCACCGGCATGGCGGGGCATCCCTTCTGGCGCCTGCCGGACGGCCCCATCTCCACGCCCTTTGGCCACACCGACTGGACGCGCAACTGGCTGTCCGTCACCAGCGCCTGCGTCATCTTCCGGCGAGACGTCTTCAAGGGACTGGGGGGCTTCGACGAGCGCTTCCAGGTGTGTGGCAGCGACGTGGACATCGGCCTGCGGCTGAACCAGCGCGGGCTCCGGGTGGTGTACACGCCGCACGCGCGGCTCATCCACCACGAGTCCGCCAGTCGTCGCGCGGATGCCGTCCCGGAGTCCGACTACTGGCGCTCCTATGTCTCCTATCGCCCCTGGCTGGGCGAGAAGGGCGACCCCTTCTACAACCCCAACCTCTCGCTGCTCGGCACCGACTGCACGCTGCGCCAGCACGCGGAGACGGGTGAAACGCTGGCCCTGCGCACGCTGACCCATGACGTGCCCAGCGCCCAGGACGCGGCGATGGAGGCGCGGGCCCTCGCGCAGCGCCACCTCGTGGAGCACCTGGGCGAGCTGGACTTCACGCCGGAGCAGGCGGAGGAGTCGCGCGCGACGGCCCCGGCGGCGCTGGCCGCACTGCGCTCACGCGGCAAGGTGCGCACGGCGTCCTGGTTCATCCCCGCCTTCGGCCACGTCTACGCGGGCATCCACACGTTGTTCCGCTTCGCGGAACTGATGCACCGCCGCCACGGTGTGCGCAGCGACTTCATCGTGTACGACAAGCCCGGGGCCAGCCCCGGTGACTTCGAGGCGCGCGCGGCCACCGTGTTCCCGGAGGCGGCGGGCGCCTTCCGCGTCCTCTCCGGCGCGGCGGACCTGGACCAGCTCCCCGCGTGCGATATGGCCATCGCGACCTACTGGACGTCCGTTTACCAGGTGCTGCGTCACCCACGCGCGGGTGTGCGCACGTACTTCGTCCAGGACTACGAGCCCATGTTCTTCGCGGCGGGCACCCAGTCCGCGCTGGCGGAGCAGACGTACCAGCTGGGCTTCCAGGGCATCTTCAACACCCCGGGCCTGCGCGACACGGTGCGGGCGCTACACGGCATGGACGGCTTCGCCTTCGAGCCCGCGGTGGATGGCGCGCTCTTCCATGACCGGCGCCCCGCGCGTCGGGGGCCCGTGCGTGTCTTCTTCTACGGACGTCCGGGCAACGAGCGAAACGGCTTCGAGCTGGGGCTCGCGGCGCTGACACGACTCAAGCGCGAGCTGGGCCCGGCGGTTGAGATTGTTACAGCTGGAGCTGAGTGGCACCCGGAGTCGTATGGCGTTCGTGGCCTGGTGACAAATCTGGGCGTGCTCCCCGCGGAGCGTACGGCGGCGCTCTACCGAGAGTGTGACGTGGGGCTGTGCTTCATGTTCACCCGGCACCCGTCCTACCTGCCGCTGGAGATGATGGCGTGCGGGATGACGGTGGTGACGAACGACAACCGCGCCAACCACTGGCTGCTGGAGGACGGGAGCAACTGCCTGCTGGCCGCTCCGACGCCGGGCTCGGTGCTGGCGCGCCTGCGGACGGCGGTGCTGGACGCGGACCTGCGCGTCCGGCTCGGGAGTCGCGCCGCCGAGCGCGTGCGGCGCACGACGTGGGAGCAGCAGGTGGACCAGATGATGGAGCACCTGCTGGGGCTGGAAGTCGCCCCAGCCCGCTCGGCCGCCGAGTGAAAGAGGTCACTCTGGGCCCGCCTGGCTGGTGAGAGGCCGGGCGGATAGCCGAGAATGAAGAAAACTCCAATGCGTCCGGGGTCCTCCCCGGTCGCTTTTACCCTTCACTTTCAGCGCGTCTCTTGCCTGACTGCCGCCAGGCATGGGAATGGTTGCGCTGCTGCGGGAACTCCGCTGGCAACCCTCCTTCGGTTCATGCAGGCGGCGTAACTCCACATCGGCACATGTACAAAGACATCAAGAGCGAGGGCCCGAATGGGGACGTGGCCCAGATGCGCGACAGTCTCCATTTCTGGAAGACGACCAACGGCCACTCCTATCGGGAACTGGTGAGGGTCCGCGAAGGGCAGGGGCACCTCGCGTACGGCCAGCAGGAACGTGTGCTGACCGCGCTCATCCGCTCCGAACAGCGCCGGCTGGACCGCGCACTGTCCGTGTTGGAGTTTGGCTGTGGCTTCGGCCGGCACGCGACCTCCCTCTCCCAGCTCTCCCAGGTGCGCTACCACGGGTACGACATCTCGGAGTCCATGACGGAGCCGCTGCGTCTGGAGCCGCCCGCCTCGCTGCGCCCCGTCGAGGAGCGCATCTTCTGCGGGGACGACCCGCTCATCGCGGTGGGGGGACGGCGGTTCGACCTCGTCTTCTCCGTCTCCACGCTCGTGCACAACCCGAGCGAGCGCATCCCCGCGCTGCTGGAGACCATGGGGCAGATGGTGCTGCCCGGCGGCATGCTGGTGCTGGTGGAGAACCCGCTGATGCCCACCAGCGTGTGGGACCCCTCGTGTCATCCGGGCTCCTGGCACCACGCCTTCGCGGACCTGCTCCCGGAAGGGTGGGATTTGCACCACGGGCCGGGTCTCGTGGACCACCAGGACGTCTATGTCCTCAAGCGCCAGCCGGGCCATGGCCGGCGCTACTTCCAGCTCGTGGGCCCCGAGGCCCCGCGCGATGAGTCCCAGCCGCTGACGTTGGAAGCGCTGCACGCGCGCGCCATGCCCCGGTTGCTGGAGTGGGCGGGCAGGGCCAGCAAGTCCCTGTCGACGCCCGCCGCGAACAGCGAGGCGCGGGTGGCGGAGCTGACCGAGCGCCTGGCGGTGGAGTCCGAGCGCTTCGAGCGCCGCCAGCGGCTTCAGGCGCTGTCGGATGACCTGGCACGCCTGCGCGCCTCACGTGCGCCGTTTCCGGACGCACCGGCCCCGCACGTGCCGGCGACCTCGTCGGTCCCTGGCTTCATCCTCAACGCCGCGCTGGACACCCGCTGGTCCGCCGACCTGCCCCAGTTCGGGAAGTTGATGCATGTCTTTCATCAGGACTGGCACGGCATCCGCGCCGCCGCCGGATACCTGCCGGGACAGAAGCTGGCCATCGCATCCGACCGCGTGTTGGACGAGCGCGAGCTGCGTGCCGCCATCGAACTTGTCGAGCGCAGCGGGTGCAGCCAGATCATCCTCCATGGCTACTCCTCCAACGCCCGCGACCTCGTGGTGCTGCTGCGCCGGGCGCTGGGCTCGTCGGTGCGAATCCTCGCGCTGTGGCATGGCTCGTCGGCGCAGTTCCACTACTCGTTCGAACTCGACTGCTTCGCGCAGCTCATCGACCTGCGGCGCCGGGGCGTCATCAACGCGCTGGCGACCGTCAAGCCGGGGATGCACCTGCTGGCCCCGGAGGTCTTCCCGAAGACGGTGCTCAACCTTCCGCCCACGTTGCCGGAGGCCGAACGCAGCCCAGCGACTCGTCGCCTCACGCGCGCCGCGCTCATCCCGACGCCCAACGACTGGCGGAAGAACTTCTTCACCAACCTCTTCGCCTGCCAGTCGTCCTCTCGTATCGACGACATCTACGTCACGGCGAGCTACCGGCTGCCGGACGTCATGAAGAGCACGCGGCGCATCCATCACGTCGCGCGCCCCAGCCGCACCGAGCTGTTCGAGTTGGTCCGCCGCTGCGACATCGTCCTCAATGCCTCCCTGTCGGAGTGCCAGCCCATGACGGGACTGGAGGCGCTCGCGTTGCGCGTTCCGTGTGTGTATGGGGCGCTCAGCCTGGGCGCGCTGGATGCTCACCCCTACCAGCGGCTCGCGCAGATTTCCGGCGTGGACTCCGTGGAGGTCGTGGCCGCGGCCATCGAGCGGATGCTGGCCCTGCGCGAGCGCTCGCCCGAGGAACTCACGCAGATGATGGTGGACTACGAGCGGGCCCTCACGGTCGAAGCGGTCAAGGTCCTGGAGGAGTTCGTTCAGTCATGAGTCTGCGTCGCGTTTGCCTCGTCACGGACGAGATGTATCCGTTCACCGCGGGCGGCATCGGCCGTGTCCTTCACAACCTCGTCGAGGACTCGCTTCGTCGTGAACTGGACTTGGAGCTCCACCTGCTGTTCCCGGCGCGCACGACGGTGAATCCGCGCGAGGTGGAGCGCCACTTCCTGGGCAAGGTGAAGGCGCACGTCGCTCCGGCCCGCAGCGAGTGGGACACGAGCTTCGACGAGGGGGGTGTCTATCCTCCGCCCGGGGCGTTCACCGACACTGTTTGCCACGCCCAGTCGATGGAGCTGCTGCTCGAGCTGCGCAGGCTGGAGGAGGAAGGAACTCGCTTCGACGTCATCGAGTTCCCGGACTACCGAGGCTGGGCCTTCTGTGCCATCCAGGAGAAGCTGCTCGGCTGTGGCCTGGAGGGCGCGCAGGTGGTGGTGCGACTGCACTCGACGGGCGGGATGCTGGCGCCTTTCGAACGCCAGTTGCTGGGCTGGGAGCACATGGGTCAGTTCGAGCTGGAGCGCAAGGCGCTGCTCGACGCGGACCTTGTCATCGCCCACATCCCTGGCGTCGCCGAGCTCAACTGCTCGTACTACGGCTTCCCTGACTCGTGGCTGGACAAGGTCGTGCGGGAGTTTCCGCCCGTGGCTCCAAAGGCGGACCCGGTGCCGCCGCGAGGAGAGGGCGAGCCGGACCTGCTCTTCGTCACCAAGATTCAGAACATCAAGCGCACCGATGTGTTCGTCCGGGGCGCGGCCGGGTTCATGCGTCGCTTCCCGGAGTACCGGGGGAAGGCCGTCCTGGCCTGTCATACGGCCAACTCGGCGTATCTCGCCTATGTCCAGGCGCTGATTCCGGAGGACCTGCGCTCCCGCTTCCTGTTCACCGGGCCGAGCAAGGACCGCGACGCCCTGATGCGGCACGGCATCGTCGTCATTTCTTCGGACTACGAGTCGCTCAACCTCACCGCTTACGAGGCCTCCAGCGCGGGCGCCACGCTGGTGCTCAATGGTGCGTGTGTCGCATTCGCGCCAGGAAGCCCCTTCATCGATGGGGTGAATTGCTACACGTACGGCGGCTCGGTGGATGGGCTCGTGGAGGCCCTGGAGCGGGCGTGGCGTGCCCCGGCCCTGCTGCCGGTGGAGTGGACGGCGGTACCTCCGTACTGGGAGACCCCCAGGGCGGAGCCCGCCCTGTCCCGGCCGGACCCGGACGCCGACCTTCCTCGTGTCAGCGTGCTCATCACCAACCACAACCTGGGACGCTTCCTCCCGGAGACGTTGGCGAGCATCGCGGACAGCAACTACCCGGAGATTGAAGTCATCATCGTGGATGACGCCTCGACGGGCGCGTTCGACCACGAAGTGCTTGGCCGCATCGAGGAGGCCACCCAATCTGGCTCCAGCGGCGTGAAGCTCATCCGCAATCCCGTCAACAGGGGCCTGCCTGCCTCGCGCAACATCGGCCTGCGCGCGGCGACGGGGGACTACATCCTCCCGCTGGATGCGGACGACTGCATCAGCCCCACCTTCATCCGCCTGGCGGTGGAGGCGCTGGAGCGCCACCGGGAGTTCGACGTGGTGGTGCCGTCCACGGGCTACTTCGACTCCGACGAGGGGCGGGCGCAGCGGCGCTTCATCGACTACGCCCTCTTCATTGGCGACTGTCCATCGCTGGGCATGGTGGCCAATCGGCTGTCCTGTGCCACGTCGCTCATGCGCCGCTCGCTATTCGAGACCCTTCGCTACAACGAGGAGATGACGAGCTACGAGGACTGGGACCTCTACCTGCGCCTGGCGCATGCGGGGCACCGCTTCCTCGTCACCAACGCGCTCCACTTCCACTACCGGCGGCGCAAGGGGTCGATGATCTCCGGCGTCAATCCGCGCCGGCATCAGGAGCTGCTCTTCCAGCTCCACCAGAACCTCTCTCGCCCGCTTCCCGCTGGAGTCCAGCTGGCGGCCTTCCTGCTCCTGGCCACGCCTCCCAACGGGGCCCGTACGGCGCCCACGGAGCCCACGTCCGTGGCGGCGGGTGGGGAGGTTCCGCTGCGCTATGGCGTGGTGGACACCCTCAACTCCACGCTGAAGCGCCTTCCGATGATGCACCGGCTCCTCAAGCTCGCGGCCAGTGGGCTGACGCCGGAAGGCGCGGAGGCACGCCCCACGCGCTACGCGCTGGTGGACCTGCTCAACCGGACGCTCAAGGCGATGCCGGTGGTCCACCCGACGATGAAGCAGGTGATGAAGACCACCAGCAAGCTGGGCATGGGGCGGCGCTGAGCCACCGCGCGTTGCTCGCGTGAAGGAAGACGTCCTGGTGCCTGCCTCGTGAGTCGGGCATCACGGCGGTGCCACGGGCTCAGCGGTCGGGTCGTGACTTGCCGCTGAGTCGGTCCGCGAGCTGGTGACGCAGGGGCCGCGAGTCGCCCTCCGCGCCCACCACCCATGAGACGGCACCGCGCAGCGTGTGGTGGACGAAGTCCATGCGCTTGAGCGTGCCATTGAGCCGGTCGACGACCCGGGTGAGCAAGGGCCGGGGAATGGCCGCCGCGGCCTGGGCGAGGAGCCGGGCCTCTTGCTTGCGAGCCTCGCCTCGGAGGATGCGAAGCGCGCGCTCGGGATGAAGCGCGAGTCCCGGATGCTTCTGGTTCAGGTGGGCCAGCAGCCCGTCTCGCTCGGAGACGAGCGAGGTCCGCGTCATCGAGTCCATCCGCACGCGGTAGGAGAACAGGCTCTCGGGGATGACGGAGCCTTCGAGCCCGCGCTCCGCGAGCGAGCAGAAGACGTCCCAGTCCTCGAACCCGGTGAACCACTCGTCGTAGCCGCCGACTTCCTCGACGCGTCGGCGCTCCATCAGCGCGGTACACGTGGAGGCCACGTTGGCCACCCAGAGCGCGTCGCGCTCCATGCCCCACGGCACCCAGCCGCCCGTCACGCGGGTGGCATCGTCGACGAAGTAGTTCACCAGGGACGTGGCGTAGCCCAGCCCTGGCGTGCCCTCCATCACCGCGACGGTCTTCTCCAGGAACGTCGGGGCGATGAGGTCGTCTGGGTCCAGCGGGAGGATGTAGTGCCCTCGGGCATGCTTCAGCCCGGTGTTGCGTGCCGCGCTCAGCCCGCCATTGCGCTGGCGGACGATGCGCAGGTCCGGAGCCTGGACCCGCTCGAGCAGTTCGATGCTCTCCGCTTCGGTGGAGCCGTCGTCCACGAGGACAATCTCGTAGTCGGTGAAGGTCTGCGCGCGAATGGAGCGCAGGGTCTCCGGCAGGTAGTGCCCCATGTTGAAGTAGGGCACCAGCACCGACACGAGCGGGGTGTCCGACCTCGGCGTGCGACGCTTGGGGAGCACGCGGTGGCGCACGTCCGCCACGGACTCCACGGCGGCTTCCACCTGCTTCACGATGCTCGCGGGGGCGCAGTAATTGGCGACACGGGCAGGGGCCTCGCGGCGCACCGTCTCGCGCAGGGCGGGGAGGGTCAGCGCCTTCTCCAGCGTGGCCGCCAGGTGAGCCACATCCCCCGTGCGGAAGAGCAGCCCACTGCGCTCGTCCTCGATGAGCTCCGCCATGCCTCCCGCGTCGCTGCCCACGACGAGCGCGCCGGCGGCCATGGCCTCCAGGCAGCGGTGGGGGAAGTTCTCCCACAGCGAGGGGAAGCAACACACGGAGGCGTCAGCGAGGGCGACGGCAAGCCCGGGAGTGGAGCGCGCGAGTTCGAACTGGATGCGCTCGTGCCACGCGGGAGCAATCCGGCGCTCCATCGAGGCGCGCATGGAACGCCCGGCCGGCCCCGTCGGAGTGTCCTCACCGATGAGGAGGAGCGTCGCGTTGACGCCTCGCTCGAAGAGCGCCTGCATCGCGTCGACGAGGAGATGGACGCCCTTCCGGTGCTCCAGCGGGCCGAAGTACAGAACCTGTGGTCGGCCTTGCTCCGCGTGGGCGGAACGCTTCGCGGCGTCGTGAGGGAAGGGATGGGGAACGACGACGCCTCGGGTCTCCAGCTTCAGCCGCGAACGCACCTTGTCGAGCAGGGCGTGCGTGGGAGACAGGACCAGGTCCGCCTCGCGGATGGAGGTGTCCTCCATGTACTCCCACCGGGCCAGGTCCAGGTCCAACGGGGAGATGCCGTTGAGTGCCCGAAGCTCGCGGGTGGGCGTGTGCAGGCGCACGGCGAGCACGGCGGAGGCGAAGTGTCCCAGCGTGCGCCGTGCCCTCAGCGCGAAGTAGCCCTCGAAGTCACGCTCGGGGAACTCGATGAAGTCGAAGGCGTGGCGTGCATGCAGCTCGCGCAGGGATGAATAGACATCCATGGCGTGGCGCATCGGAGCGAAGGGGAATGCGCCCGCGAAGGCCGAGTCCATCTCCGAGCGAACGGCGTGCACGTGGACGCCGGGCAACAGCGTGTCGGCGCGTTCGAGGCCCGCATGAGGCGCGGTGAGGACGTGCACCTCATGGCCCGCCTCGACAAACGCGCGGCTCATCAGCGACGCATACGTGCCGATATCGCCCCCGAGAAAGGGAGAGAGTTCTCTGGAGACCAGGCAGATGCGCACGAAGACCTCGAGGGGAAAGGCTAGCGCCGACCAGAGCGGCGACGAGAGGAACCACCCGACGGCCGAGGGGGGGACTCGGGAGACTCGTTGCTGGCGCCTTGTCGTCGCGGGGCCCGTGACGATGAGTCCGTGCTGTCCGTCTCCCGTGAGGCGCGAGGAGGGGATGCGGCCTCGCCATACGTCGTCGGCGAGGACGACCTGGTCTCTGCGCTCACCGTCTCCCGCGAGGCGTGCGGAGGGGATGCGGCCTCGCCGTCCGTCTTAGGTGGAGACGACTTTGTTGCTGCGCTCGCCGTCTCCCGTGAGGCGCGAGGAGGGGATGCGGCCTCGCCGTCCGTCCTAGGCGGAGACGATTTTGTCTCTGCGCTCGCCGTCTCCCGCGAGGCGTGAAGAGGGGATGCGGCCTTGCCGTCCGTCGTCGGTGCGGACGGCTGCTGCTCCGCGCGCTCCGTGGTCGACGGCTCGGGAGTCACCCCGCCAGCGGCCTCATGGGAGGCGCGGCTCCGTGCCACATCCTCGATGCGCGCGAGTCGCCGCTCCACGTCTTGCCGCCAGGTCGCATGCGTGCGCGCGTGCTCACGCTGGACATCATGGATGGTCGCGAGCGCATCGAGGATGGACTCGTTGAACTCCACCTGCTTGCGGAGCGCCTCGTTGATGAATGGCTGGAAGACGAGCCGGAAGGCTTTCTTCGCGAGCACGAGCGCCGGGCCCGACAGGCCACCCCGGTGTGACGTCACCGGACCGGCATAGCGGCTGTCCATCTTCCCGCGTGCCTCCTGGAGCAGCGCGGGCCAGGGCGTGGGAGTGGCGGGACGCGCGGATGCTTCCAGCGTCTGGCGCAGTGACGCGCGCGCTTCGGCGGAGGGCTCCGGCAGCTTCTCGGTCTCCTTCGCCACGGCTTCGGGCGAGGGGATACGGGTCAACAGGTCCTCAGCGCGCACGCGTATCACCTCGAACGGAGTTGAATCCTTCCAACAGCGTCATGACTGTCTCCTCGAGGCGCGATGGCTCCAGCATCACCAGCCGGTCACCCAGGTGGCGGCGCGCGAGCTCCACCACCGTCGACGGATGCTCGGCCGTATACGTTCCCAGGGCCCTCGCTCCCACATGAGTCATGAGCGCCTGGGCCGAGAGCGAATCCACTCCCAGCAAGATGACCGCCTCCGAGGACACACGCACCGCGGTCTCCAGCGACGACGAGCCGGGCAACGCTCCAGGCCCTCGTCCCACGGGCTGGTCCGGCGTGAAGAACCGCACGGACACGCCCTCCACCTGCTCGGAATCGACCTCCAGCGAGGCCTCGGCACCACGAGGTCGGAGCGCGAGGACTCTCGCCCCGGGCAGCCTCTTCGCCAGGTGACGCGCCACGCGCGACGCTGCGTCGTCGGGTCGCACGGTGTACCCAGGGCACACCAGCTCCACGGTCGCCGACGCGTGAACCGCCACGGAGGAGGGCGCCTCCGTCACGCTCGACGTCAGCATCGCATCGAAGGCCTCACGCACCTGCTCGGCCACGCGCGCTTGCGAGAGGACCTGGAGCCGTGCTCGCTGCGCTTCGAGCACCTGCGCTCGCAGCCCGGGGCTCCGGTCCAGCACCGCGAGCAGCTCCGCCACCTCCGCCGGGTCATCCGACAGCGTCGCGAGCCCCGCTCCCCCCAGGGTCTCCGGGACAGCCGCCGCGCCATAGGCGACGACGGGCACGTTCCGGTACATCGCCTCCAGCAAGGGCACTCCGAAGCCCTCGTGCCGGCTCATGGAGAGATACGCCGACGCGGTGGCGAAACACGCGGAGAGCTGCGCCGCGCTCACCCGGCCCAGGAAGAGGACACGCTCCGCGCCGAGCACTTCCTTGAGCCCGTGCAGGTACGCGCCATAGGCGCCATCCCGATGCAGATACCCAGCGACGACGAGCCGGCTGCGCGGCTGGTACAGCCGCTGGTACGCGGTGAAGACGCGCAGCACGTCATCCACCTTCTTGCTGGGCACCGCCCGCCCGACGAAGAGGACGTTGGCGAAACCGTCGCTCAGCTCCGCGAGCAGCGCGGGGTCCGGCTCCGCGTCGAACGCACTCCAGTCGATGGCGAACGGCAGCGTCGACACCGACGCGTAACCCGCCGCCACCAGCTCCTCGGCGCTGAAGCGCGAGTAGGCGAACGCCCGCTCGATATGGGGGCGCAGCTCGAGCAGCTCGTCCCGGGCCGCGTCACATGCGGCGGCCACCTTGCGCTCGAACCCCTCGAACAGCCGGGCAGGCGTCACGTTGTGGTACACGAGCACCTTGCGACCAGGCGCTCGGACGATGAGCGGCACGAGCCGCGACTGGAAGCTGTGATGCACCAGCAGCACGGAGTCCGGGCGGGCGTGCTTCGCGTACTCGCGGACGTGCCGGACCTGGTCCTTGCAGGCGTCATCCCAGTCCTCGGCGTAGATTTCCGAGGCGAAGCCCCAGCTGCGCAAGAGGCCCTGGAGGTAACGCACCTGGTTGCCCACCGCGTCTCCCCACGCGAGTCGTGGCAGGAGCTGGTGGACTTCCCGGGGACCCGACGTGGGGGAGCTGCGTCTGGATGCGTTCACGCCCGGCTCCCTTAGCGCCGCGAGGGGGAGCACACAAGCCCGAGGCCCCTGGCGCCTTGACCGTCGACGACCCCTCCGATACGCAGGCACCCTCTCTGAGCACTCGAGGCCCGCGGCACATGAACGTATTGGTGACAGGAGGGTGTGGCTTCATCGGCTCCAACCTCGTGAGGTACCTGCGACGCGAGCGACCCGAGTGGACGGTGGTCAACCTCGACCTGCTCACGTACGCGGGCAACCTGGAGAATCTGTCGGACCTCGAGGGCGACCCCCGCCATGTCTTCGTCCGCGGCGACATCGGCGACCGCGCGCAGATGGAGGAGCTGCTCTCCACGCACGCCATCGACGCCGTGCTGCACCTGGCCGCGGAGAGCCACGTGGACCGCTCCATCCTGGGGCCGGAGGTGTTCATCACCACCAACGTGCTGGGCACCCAGCGGTTGCTGGAGGCCTGCCGCGCGCGGGGCGTGAAGCGCTTCCTCATGGTCTCCACCGACGAGGTCTACGGCTCGCTGGGGCCCACGGGCGCCTTCACCGAGTCCTCGCCGCTCCAGCCCTCCAGCCCGTACTCGGCCAGCAAGACGAGCTCGGACCTGGTGGCGCTCGCGTACCACCACACGTTCGGAATGGACGTCGTCGTGACGCGGTGCTCGAACAACTATGGGCGCTACCAGTTCCCGGAGAAGTTGATTCCGCTCATGGTGGTCAACGCGCTGCACGACAAGCCGCTGCCCGTGTACGGCGACGGCGCGAACGTGCGCGACTGGCTGCACGTGGAGGACCACTGCCAGGCCTTGCTGCGCGCGCTGGAGCAGGGCCGCGCGGGCGAGGTGTACAACATCGGCGGTGGGGCGGAGCGGCGCAACATCGACATCGTGAAGGCCATCCTCGGGCTGGTGGGCAAGCCGGAGTCGCTCATCCAGTACGTGAAGGACCGGCCGGGGCATGACCGGCGCTACGCCATCGACCCGTCGAAGATTCGCGCGGAGCTGGGCTGGACGCCCGCGCACACCTTCGAGCAGGGCCTGGCGGAGACGGTGCGCTGGTACGTGGACCACCCCGCGTGGTGGGAGCGGGTGATGAGCGGCGCCTATCGGCAGTACTTCGAGACGCAGTACCGCGGTCGTCTCCAAGGGAGGGCGTGACATGCGCGTGCTCGTCACGGGCTCCAACGGACTGGTGGGAAGCCGCGCCTGTGTGCTGCTGGAGCAGCGGGGACACACGGTGGTGGGCTTCGGCCGAGGCCCCCGGCGCACGGGCGGCGAGTACGGCTACGTGTCGGTGGACCTGACGCGCGAGGCGGAGGTCGCCGCGGCGATGGAAGCCGCCGCGCCCGAAGTGGTCATCCACTGCGCCTCCATGACGGAAGTGGACGCCTGCGAGAAGGACCCGGAGGCGGCCTACGCGGGCAACGTGAACGCGACGGCGGCGGTGGCTCGCGGGGCACGCAAGGCCGGGGCGCACCTGGTGCACGTGTCCACCGACTACGTCTTCGACGGTGACGCGGGCCCCTACGACGAAGCCTCCATCCCCAACCCGCGCGGCGTCTACGCGGTGACGAAGCACATGGGCGAACAGGCGGCTCGGGTGCTCGCGCCCGGCTGCGCCATTGCCCGGACGGCGGTGGTGTATGGCTGGCCTCCGGTGGAGGGGCGGCTCAACTTCGGCGCGTGGCTGGTGATGACCCTGGAGAAGGGGCAGCCCGCGCGGCTGTTCGAGGACCAGGTCGTCTCGCCCAGCCTGGCGGACAACGTGGCGGCGATGCTGGTGGAGCTGGGCGAGCGCAAGCTCGGTGGCGTGTGGAACACCTGCGGCGGCACCGTCGTGGACCGCGTGGCCTACGGCCGGGCGCTGTGCGAGGTGTTCGGGTTCGACGCGAAGCTCATCGTCCCCACGCGCATGGCGGAGCTGAAGCTGCCCAGTCCCCGTCCGCTGAAGGGCGGGCTCAAGACGGACAAGGTCCGTGGCGAGCTGGCGGCGAAACCCCTGGAACTGGCCGAATCGCTGGCGCGCTTCCACGCGACGTGGAAGGCCGCGCGCGGGCACTGACTTCGAGAGGTGGACATGAAGGGCATCATCCTCGCCGGCGGCTCGGGCACGCGGCTGTACCCACTGACCCGGGTGGTCAGCAAGCAGCTGTTGCCGGTGCACGACAAGCCGATGATCTACTACCCGCTCAGCACGCTGATGCTGGCGGGCATCCGCGACGTGCTCATCATCTCCACGCCGCAGGACCTGCCGCGCTTCCGGGAGCTGCTGTCGGACGGCACGCAGTGGGGGATGCGTTTCGAGTACGCGGAGCAGCCCCGCCCGGAGGGCCTGGCGCAGGCCTTCATCATCGGCCGTGACTTCGTGGGCAAGGACCCCGTGTCACTCATCCTGGGCGACAACATCTTCTACGGGCACGGGCTGAGCAGCCTGGTGCGCGGAGCGGCGCGGCGCGCGGCGGGCGCCACCGTGTTCGGCTATTACGTGAAGGACCCGGAGCGCTACGGCGTGGTGGAGTTGGACGCGAGCAACCGCGCGGTGAGCCTGGAAGAGAAGCCGCTCAAGCCGAAGTCGAACTACGCCGTCACCGGGCTCTACTTCTACGACAACCAGGTGCTCGACATCGCCGCCGCGCTCAAACCGAGCAAGCGAGGCGAGCTGGAGATCACCGACGTGAACGCGGAGTACCTGCGTCGCGGTCAGCTCGACGTGGAGCTGATGGGGCGCGGGTACGCATGGCTGGACACGGGGACGCACAGCTCGCTCATGGAGGCGTCCAACTTCATCGAGATTATCGAGCGGCGCCAGGGCCTCAAGGTGTCGTGCCCGGAGGAGATTGCGTACCGGATGGGCTACATCGACGCGAAGCAATTGGTGACGCTGGCGGAGCCGATGCTCAAGAACGAGTACGGGCAATATCTGATGTCCGTCGCGGAGAACCGGGGCGCGGTGTCATGAAGGTGACGCCGCTGGAGATTCCGGAGCTGTTGCTGGTGGAGCCGAAGGTCTTCGGTGACGACCGGGGCTTCTTCATGGAGCTGTTCCACGAGAAGCGCTACGCGGACGTCGGCATCCCCGGGCCCTTCGTCCAGGACAACTACTCGCGCTCGGCGCGGGGCACGCTGCGCGGGCTGCACTTCCAGGAGCCGCAAGGGCAGGGGAAGCTGGTGCAGGTGTTCGCGGGCAGCGTGTACGACGTCGCCGTCGACGTCCGGCGCGGCTCGCCGACGTTCGGCCAGTGGGTGGCGGTGGAGCTGTCCGCGGAGAACCGGCGCCAGCTCTGGATTCCGCCGGGCTTCGCCCACGGCTTCTGCGTGACGAGCGCCACCGCCGACTTCCATTACAAGTGCACCACGCTCTACGCGCCGGAGACGGAGCGCTGCATCGCCTGGAACGACCCGGACCTCGCCATCCCCTGGCCGGTGCCCGAGCCGTTGCTGTCACCCAAGGACTTGCGCGCGCCCCGACTCAAGGACGCGCCGGTGCTGCCCTCGCTTTAGCCCGGGTCGAGGGCAGCTCGGGGGGCTCCCTCAGTAGGCGCCACCCGCGCGCAGGTTGATGCCGAACTCGAGGTACGCCTTGAGACACGTCATCATGTGCATCCAGCCGCCACAGTTGTCGTAGGACGCGTCGACTCCCCGGGCGTCCTCCTTCCAGCCTGACTCGCGGATCTGCACCAACGTGCTCCGCGCATCGATGGGCTTGAAGAGCATCTCCACGCGGGTGTTGTAGCCACCGCCCGCCGCTTCCCATTCGAAGACGATGCGCTCGTCCCTGGCCACCGTGCGGACGATGACGTCGTTCTCGCCGGGGGCCTCCGCGAACCGCCACTTCACCGTCGTGCCTTCCACCAGGGGCGCACTGGCCGCCTGCACGAAGTACCCGCTCAACTTCTTGGGGTTGACGACACCGTCGAAGACCTCGGCCACCGGCTTCTGGATCTTCAACTGCACCTGGAACTTCGGCTCCATGAGGATTCTCCCGTTGGGGTTCCACTTCAATACATGTTATATTTCTATAACATGTCGAGCGAAGCCAGGGACGACCAAATTTTCAAGGCGCTGGCGGACGCGCGGCGGCGGGCGATGTTGGACCTGTTGAAGGCCGCGCCCCGGACCACGGGTGACCTGTGTGAGCACTTCGCGGCGTCCCTGGACCGGTGCACGGTGATGCAGCACCTTGGAGTGCTCGAGCGGGCGGGCCTGGTCATCGCCGTGCGGGAGGGCCGCACGCGGTGGAACTACCTCAACGCCGCGCCCTTCAAGGAGATCCACGACCGGTGGATCTCCCCCTATGCGATGGAGGCAGTGAGCCTGCTGGCGAGGATGAAGCGGGACATGGAAGAGGACTGAGGCCCCGTCGGAGAAACGTGGCGGGGCGTCCGGCCGCTCCCTGGCGCCTACAGGCTCTTCAGGAACTCCACCAGCTCCGCGCGCTGCGCCGCGTCCGGGACGTAGACGGCGTGGGGCGCCTTGTCTCCGCGTGCCGGGTCCAACAGCGACGACAGCCCCACCACGGAGCTGTCATGGAGGAAGCGGTCCTTGCGCCCCAGGTCGAGCAGGAGCGGCATGGCGGAGCCCCGCGGCTCTCCTCGGCGGCTGGCCTCCACCACCACCGTCTTGTCGTCGAAGATGCTGGCCGGGTCGTCCTGGATGGGCGCGAAGGCGATGGGGCGCACGCCCGCTTCCTCCGGACGCTGGGCAATCACCGTCGGGTTGTAGCCCGGGAAGATGCTCTTCATCGGCACGATGAAGGACGGGACGCGCTTGCCCTGGTCCACGTTGTGGCAGTTGGTGCAGCGCGCGGTGAACTGCTCCTTGCCTCGCGCGGCCAGGGTGGCGTCAAAAGTCCCTGGCGCGGGCGCGGCGAGGCTGTCGGTGTACGCATTCAAGTCCCGCAGCGCGTCCTCGTTCACGCGCAGGCCCACGGGTGCCTCTTCCGTTCCCGCCTTGTCGGAGACCTGCGTCGCGGTGATGTACGGGAAGCCCTCGCCCACCACGCCTCCCTTCCCCTTGACCTGGGTGTCCTTGAGGATGGCGAGGTAGTCGTCCGCCAGCTCGTTGCCCGCGGCCACGCCGCCCAGGGCCCTGAGGAACGCGCGGCCATCCGGCGTCACCAGGCTCGTCGGGTCCAGCAGCACGGTGTAGACGAGGTTGTTGAAGTTCTCGAGCCGAGCGATGTCGCCGGGAGTCCCCCACGGCGCCGCCAGGTCCGTCCGGAAGAAGGCCGCGATGTGCTGCTGCGCTCCCGTGCCGTCCGGGGCATCGTCGAACGTGCCCAGCGGATAGAAGGCCGGGTTGCCGACGAGCGCGTCGACCTGCGCCTCCGTGGACGTCTCCGTGAGCCCCTGGTCCGACGGCGCCCGGCCAATGGACTTGTTCCCGTTGGCGGCGAGCTTCACCTGGAGCAGCGGGTAGAGCGCGCGCGTATTGGCGGCGACCGCGAAGATGCCACCGACGTTGAGGTTGTGCGGGGTGGGCCCGTCCACCTGCTTGCCGATGGAGCCACCTCCGAGGTTGTTCGGAGACTTCACCACCGAGCCATCGGTGATGGCATGGCACAGCGCGCAGCTCACGCCGACCTTGTCGCCGCTGGCGACATCCCGCTTGCCGTCGCCATTGGTGTCCTTGACCACGACACCAATCACCGCGTTGGCGTTGATGAGCAGCAGGGTGGTGGCCGGGTCATTGAGCAAGGGGCCGCTGGTGCCTTGGCTGGCCAGCTCATTCGCCACGGCGGTCTTCGTGGCCGCGTCGAGCGCATCCACGTTGACGCTCAGGCCCGCTTGAAGCGCCTGCACCGGGGTGAGCTTCGCGGCCACGATGCCCGTGGGCAGCCGCACCGCGTCCGTCCAGAAGCCCTCGTTGCCGAAGGTCTCGAAGCGGAACACCTGCTCGCCCCGCGTCTTGTCTCCTCCCGTCAGCCGGGGGAGGTCGGGCCCCTGGTCCACCGGGCCGTCCTTCGTCTGGTTCTGATTGACCGGGTCGCCGTTGTCCTTGTTGCTTTTCGAGCAGGCCACCTGCGATGTGGCCATGGCCGCGGCGAGGAATACCCAGCCGACATGCCCGTGAGTCTTGTTCATCCCATCCCCCAATGCTGACGCGCTTCAAGGCGCGCTGCTATTGAGGCAAGCCGCGCATGCGAGGCACGTGCATTTCGCGCACGCCCTCGGGCCCGTCGCGCCGGCAACACCCGTGCTGATCTCCGGTGCTCAGTTCGGCCCCGGAGTCGGACCCACCCTTTCGCCGGATGACGCTTCCTCGGCGCGGTCAGGTCTCGACGCCGGTGACGCTCGTGCGGGCGACGTCGCATTCCTCGCAGCCGGCGTCCGGAGGACAGAGGAAGGTGAGCGGCGCCGAGGCAAGGTGGGCCACAGCGAGGTCCACGAGCGCCCGCGCGTCGAACAGCCGTGCGTCGGCGTTTCCGACGTTCCCCTCGCGCTGGAGGCCCCGGGCCCGAAGCCAGTCGTCGGCGAGCCGGAAGTTCCGACAGCAGTGGTCCGTCTCGGCGATCATCACCGTGCGCGCCACGCCATCGACCTCGACGACACAGGGATGGGAGACGGAGTAGGGCACCTTCGCGAGGGCCTCCGCCAGATGCAGCGTCGTGTTCTCCCCCTGCGTCACCCCGAGAAGGAGGACCTGTCCGTCCAGGTCGTGAACCCGGCCCACCGGGCTGTCGGGGCCGTGCGGAGGAGAGAGCGGTTGCGGCCGACAGATGACCGCCGCATGCGGGCCCTCGGCGGCGAACGAGCCTCCCGGGTGCGTGCTCCGTGAGACTCCAGGCTGTCGCCAGAACAGCTCCGCGGTGATGCCCATGTCCGTCGTCGGCGTGGACGCGGGGTCGAACACCGTCTCGCCGTCGGTCATCGTGGGCATGACCAGGGTGCCGTCACGCCCGAGCGCCGCGCGCAGGGCGCCAATCAACCCGAGAGGGCCTCCCTCGACGGGCCGCACCGCCTTGAAGGACGTGTGGACCAGGAGCACGCCTCCCTCGCGGACGCCCAGGGACCGGAGCTGCTCCACCATTTCCCGCTGGCTGACTTCGCGCATGGCGCCAGGAGTCTACCGGGCCTCGCGCCACACCGCTTCACGGCCCGGTGACGAGGGAGCGTCCGAGCCCTCCCGCGTTTCCCGTGCGCTCCCGGGGGCCCACGGTTAACGCTGGGACGCCGGGGGTGGTGCCGCCCGGGACGGGACGGGCCCGTCCTCCGTTCCGCGTGCATGCCCTGGGGTCCCTCGATGATTCCCTTCTCCGTTCTCGACCTCTCCCCCATCCGCCAGGGCAGTGACGCCGGTGACGCCCTGCGCTGCACGCTGGACCTGGCCCGCCATGTGGAACGCTGGGGCTATCAGCGCTTCTGGCTGGCCGAGCACCACAACATGACGGGCATCGCCAGCGCGGCCACCGCCGTCGTCATCGGCCATGTCGCGCAGGGCACCTCCACCATCCGCGTGGGCGCGGGCGGCATCATGCTCCCCAACCACTCGCCGCTCGTCATCGCCGAGCAGTTCGGCACGCTGGAGACGCTGTATCCCGGTCGCATCGACCTGGGCCTGGGCCGCGCTCCCGGAACGGACCAGCGCACCGCCTCCGCCCTGCGGCGCAGCCGCGTGGACTCCTCCGACGCGTTTCCCCAGGACGTCGCCGAACTGCAGGCCTACTTCCAGGAGCCGGAGCCCCATCAAGCCGTGCGCGCCGTGCCGGGCATGGGCCTCAAGGTGCCGCTGTGGCTGTTGGGCTCCAGCCTCTTCAGCGCGCAGCTCGCCGCCGCCATGGGCCTGCCCTTCGCGTTCGCCTCGCACTTCGCGCCGCAGCAGATGATGACCGCCCTGCGCCTGTATCGCAGCCAGTTCCGCCCGTCCGAGGTCCTCCAGAAGCCCTACGCCATGCTCGGCATCAACGTCTTCGCCGCCGACACCGAGGCCCAGGCCCAGCGCCTCTTCACGTCGCTGCTGCAAGCCTTCGTCAACCTGCGGCGCGGCCGGCCGGGACTGCTTCCAGCCCCCGTGGAGACGATGGACGGGCGCATCACCGAGTATGAGCTGGCGGAGGTCGAGTCCATGCTCGCGTGCTCCATCGTCGGCGACCCCGAGCAGGTGGGAGAGGGACTGCGCTCCTTCATCGCCGAAACCCAGCCCGACGAACTCATGGTCACCGCGCAGATCTTCGACCACACCGCGCGACTGCGCTCCTACGAGCTGCTCTCCCAGGTCCACGCCCGGCTGTCCGACGACGCGAGACCCGCGCCCACCACGGGCGGGTGAGGCGCCCTGGCGTTCGGGGGCGCCTTGAGACAGCGGGCATATGTGACAGCAGATTTCGGACGTGGGAGGGACTTCATCGGAAGTCAGGGCTTATGCATGATGCTGGAGTTCCATCTCTGGCTCAGGAGTCCCCCATGAACGCCCCCCGAATCCTCGCCGCGCTGACCGCCTGCTTCTCCCTGTCCCTCCTGGCTTGCGGAGGAGGCGAGCCGACGGCGTTCGCCCCCGAGACGCAGGCCCCCGTGAGCAGCGTGGAGCAGGGCATCGGCTACCCGCCGTCCTGCGCGAGCGGCGACACGCTCATCTACTGGGTGGAGAACGTGCAGGCCTGCGTCCTGAAGTGCGGGTCGACGCGTCTGCCCGGTCAGCCGGCGACGCAGTACGCGGCCTGTCAGTCGAACATCTCCGGGACGAGGACGCTCATCAACGTGCGTCACTGCATCCCCGGCTGTAGCCTTGAGTAGTCGTTGCTCCGCGCGCTGACCTGGCGCTCCCCGGTCCGCTCCGATGCGTGGCTCCCTCGCGGGCCACGCCTTTGCGTGAGCGGACTTGGGTGGGACGCCTTCCGCTACTCGGAGACGTCCGGTGGCAGCATCTGGCGGCACCGCGCCATGCCACGCTGTGCATCGGCGAGCCGCGGATAGTCCCGTGACACGGCCCCGTAGAGCTTGATGGCCTCCTCGCAGTTGCCTTGTTCCTCGCGCGCGCGGGCCCGTGACAACCGCTTCGTCACGTCCTCAATCTTGCCTCCCAGCTCCGCGAGCTTCGGCTCGACGGAGTCCAGGCCCATGCTCTTGGCCAGCGCGAACTTCTCCGAGGCCTTGGCCAGCTCCCCGTTCGTGAAGTCGTCGCCGATATCGATGAGTCGATCCAGCGCGCGCTCCTTCTGACGCTCCAGGGCCGAATCGCCCGCTCCCGCCGCGACACCCTCGGTGGGGGGCGGGGCATGCTCCGCGCCGGGCTCGTGGGGCGGGGGGCCTTCCTCGGCGGGTGGTGGACCTCGCGGGGGCGGGGGACGCGGAGGCGGGCCGTGAGGCGGAGGATGGGGAGGCGGGTGCCCCAGGTCTCCCATCCCGTGGGGGCCCGGAGGTCCCTGGCTGTCACCCGGAGGCGGGCCCCGCAGGGCAATCACGCCGAAGCCACCGGCGAGCAGCGCGCCCGCGACGCTCAGGGCCAGCACCCAGCCCGGGCGACCGCTCGGTGGCGGCGCGTAGGGAGAGGCCGCGTGCGCCGTCTTGTCGAACCCGTCGCGCGCCGTGCGTTGCGGAAGCTCGGGCATGCCTGGCGCGGGCTGCGTGAGCTGGATGGGCGCCACGCGGCCCGTGTTGTAGAGGCCCGGGTCGATGGGGGGCGGCGTCGACACGGCGGCGCCGCGCAACATCGTGTCCTCGGTGCCGTCGCCGTAGAGCATGGTGCCCGGCGAGGACTCCTCGGCCGCGCCTGGCTTCACCACGGGGCTGACGCCGCTGATGGCGGGCCGGCCGGACATGGTGGGCAGCGCGTTGCTCAGGTCCGCGGCGAACGCCTCCATCGTCATGTAGCGCTCCACGCGCTTCTTCGCGGTGGCCTTCTGGATGACCGCGTCGAGCGCGGGCATGTCCAGGTCCGGCACCACGTCCACCAGCCGGGGAATGGGCTGATGCACCTGCTTCTGCATGATGTCCGCGACGCTCGTGCCGTCGAACGGCTGCACGCCAGTGAGCAGCTCGAAGAGCACCACGCCCACCGCGTAGATGTCCGCGCGCGCGTCCACGTCCTGGCCCATGGCCTGCTCGGGGGACATGTACCGGGGCGTGCCGGCCACCGCGCCCTGCGCCGTGAGGCGCGTGGCCCCGTCGGCGATGCGGGCGATGCCGAAGTCCAGCACCTTGACGTGCCAGCCGCGCATGCCCTGCCGGACCATCACGTTCTCCGGCTTGAGGTCCCGGTGCACCACGCCGCGCGCGTGCGCGTACGCCAGCACGTCCGCGACCTGGAGGATGATGTCTCCGGCTTCATGGAGGCTCAGCCGGCCCACGTTCGCGAGCAGGCGCTTGAGGTCATCACCCTCCACGTACTCCATGGAGATGTAGAGGCTGCCCTCCTCGTCCTGGCCGAAGTCGTGCAACGTCACCGCGTTGGGATGCCCCACGCGGGCGTAGCTCTTCGCCTCGTTGAGGAAGCGCCGCGCGACGTCCGGGTCCAACGACAGGCCGCTGTTGAGGAACTTCATCGCGACCTGCTGGCCAATGCCCACCTGCTCCGCCAGGTACACGGAGCCCATGCCGCCCTGGCCCAACCGCTTGAGCACGCGGTAGCGGCCCGCCACCGTGCGGCCCAGCATCCGGTCCACCTGCGGCGCGACCTTCAGTTGCTCGGTGCTTCCACAGCTCGGGCAGGCGCCGCCCCAGGTGTCGTGCTCCGTCTCGCACCGCTGACAGATGAAGAGGGCCATCCAAGTCCTTCCTGACCGCGAGGTGGGTGCGACGTCAGCGTGACGGGGGCGCGGCGTAGCGCTGGAAGAGCAGGCGCTCCAGCTCGCGCGCGCCGTCCTCCTTCGACGTGCGCTGCGCCACCGCCGCGCGGAGCAGGTCCGTGCGGGGGTCCTCCGGCAGCTCCGCCTCCATCACCGCCAGGGCACCTCTCAGGTCCCCCGCGCGCTGGAGCGCCGCCGCGCGCCACACCCGGTACTCCGTCACGCCCGGCGCCGCCGAGGCCGCCTTCGCGAACAGCCCCTCGGCGCCCTTGGAGTCATTGCCCTGGAGCGCAACCAGTCCCTCCAGGAACAGGCCCTGCGCGGGCGCCTGGGGCGCGGCTTCTCCCGAGTCCTTCGCCCAGTCCAGCAGCTCCCGGCCGGTGCGCAGTTGCTCCGTCGTCAGCGCCTCGCCCTTCAGCGCGCGCTGGTGCACGTCCTCCGCGGAGGCGCGGCTCGCGGTGCTCAGGCGCGTGCCCATCTCCGCCAGGTCCACGCCCAGGTAGTCCGCGGTCACCAGGGTGCGCAACTGCTCGCCCGCGCCCGCCGGGCCCGCGAGCGTGCCAGCCTCCAGCGCCTCGAAGAAGTCGGCCTTCAGCTCCACGTGCCGCGCCGTCATGTCCGCCGGCACCGGGCCCTTCTTCTTCTTCTTGCGCGCGGCCTTGAGCTGGCGCTCGCACAGCTCCAGCTCGCCCTTCGCCTTGGGACGCTCCTGGATGTCCGGGGCGCTCTTGAGCCAGGCGCGGTACGCGGCGCACGCGCTCGCCGTCTCCTTGGCCCCCATGCGCGCGCGGCCCAGACCCAGGTAGGCGGGCAGCAGCGAGGGATTGGCGCGCGTGGCCTGGAGGAACACGCGCGAGGCCTCCGCGTACTTGCGCTTGTTGTAGAGCTTCGTGCCCTCGGCGACGAGCGCGTCGGCGTTGCCCACCGAGGGGCCCACGAGCGGCGCGGCGCTGGCCGTGCCCCACACCAGCAGCGCGCACGTCAGCAGCAGTCGACGCGACTCAGAACGCATAGCCCACCCCTCCACGGAAGTTGCTCGTCCCGGCGATCTTCCCCAGCAGCGAGAAGCCCCGCTGGTACGCCACGGAGGCGTACAGCCCCTCGTAGACGAAGACTCGCGCGGAGGCCTGTCCGGACGCGTGCAGGTCCAGCGCGTAGAGGCCGTCCTCGAAGCGGGGCGAGTTGCCGGAGCCGTCGTCCTCCTCCTTCGCGAGCGCGCCGCGCAAATCGAGCCCCGCCTGGATGGCGAAGGACACCGGGCCCAACACGTATCTCAGTTGCGGTTGCAATGCTCGCAGCGACACCATCTGGACCTTGGTGTCGACCTGCGTGAGCCCGGCCACGTTCGGGTTCTGCACGTCCTGCGGGACGTTGACGCCCATCGTCCAGACGTCGCCGGTGGAGTACCAGGTGGCGCCCACCAGCATGACGCCGAAGTACTGGCCGTAGCGTCCGTACTCCAGGCCCAGCCCTCGCAGCCGACGCGAGCCCGGCGCGCGCACGCCGTTGCCGCGCACGTCGCTCAGCCCGCCCTCCGTCTTCACCGGCTGCGCGGTCAGCGTGTCGGACGTGAGGCTGGTGAACTCGTAGGCCGCCTCCAGGTAGCTCTGCCGCGCCATGGTGGCCTCCTGCCGCCTCTTCATGGCCAGCTTGAAGGCCTGCATCGACGTGGGCTTCAGCTCCCGCTCCAGCGTGTACGTCGCGCCCGGGGCAATCTCCGCCTGGACTTCCTGCGGCTCGTAGCCCTCGCGCGCCAGTCGCAGGGTGCGTGAGCCGGGTTGGATGCCCTGGTCCACCGCGTCCTTGCCCACCACGGCGCCGTCCACGGAGATCTCCGTGCCCTCCGGCAGGACCTTCACCACCAGCCGCGCGGGCACCTTCTCCAGGGCCGGCCGCAGCTTCACCTGCTCACGCGAGCCCACCACGCGCGTCTCTTCCCTGGGCAGGTGCGAGGCCAGCTCGAAGCGGAACGTGTGCTCGCCGGGCAGCACCTCCGTGGCGTACGGCGTGACGCCCATCTTCACCCCGTCGATGAACACCGTGGCGCCCGCGGGCACCGACACCGCTTCCACCAGCGCGTTGAGGGACAGGAACTTCACCAGCACGCCGGCCAGGGCCTTCTCGAAGGCGGGGTTGCTCGTCTCCGCCTCCGCGCGTGCTCCGCTCTCCGAGCGCACGCTGACGGCGCGGAAGCGGTAACCGGCGTCGTCCTGGCCCACCCGCACCAGCACCACGCGCTCCAGGCCGAGCGACGCCAGATAGGTCCCCAGGGGCTCCCGACACCGGGCGCCGCCGGCCAGACAGCCCAGGTCTCCTTCCCGGCCCTGGAGGTGCGAGGCCAGCGCCCCCACGCCGACGACCTGTCGAGGCTTCACGTCCCCCGGCAGCAGGCCGGTGATGCCTTCCTCGGTCCGCTTCACCAGGGCGTCCTGCCCTGGATACATGGGCTGGATGAGCCAGAGGGTGTGGGCCGGGGCCTCGGCGCGGGCTTCCGGTGAAGCGCCGGGTGTCGCGCTGGCGACCAGCGCCAGGCTGACACTCAGGAGAGAGGCGACGAACATTGCGTCCTCGGGGCGGGCTGAGGCGGTGAGGTCCCGTCTGCCCGGGTAGGGCGGAAAACGGGCGCCGGGTGTTTTTTACCGGATGAAATGTTTTTCAGGAAGACGGCCCCCCGAGGGTGGAGCGGCCAGGGAGGCTGCCCATTGGGGCAGGGGCGCCACCGAGGGTCCGTATGGCCATCTTCCCCAGGACTTACATGGATGAGGGGGCGAGATGGTCTTGCCAGGCAAGGGCATGGGGTGGTGGGAGTTCTTCAAGGTCCTGAAGGACGAGTGGAAACGCGACGATGTCAGCGACGTCGCGGGGGCCTTGACGTTCCGCGCCATCCTGGCGCTGTTCCCCTTCCTCCTGTTCCTCGTGTCGCTGGCGGGCGTCATCATCGACCCCAACCAGGCCCAGGTGCTCATCCAGGAATTGGGGAAGGTGGCGCCCAAGGAGGTGACGACCATCCTGGGGCAGCGCATCCAGTCGCTGGCGGACAGCAACCCGGTGGGGCTCTTGACGGTGGGTGGTGTGGGCGCCATCTGGGCGGCCTCCGGGGGCATCGTCGCGTTGATGGACGCTCTGAACACGGCCTACGGCGTCGAGGAAACGCGGCCGGTCTGGAAGCTTCGGCTCATCGCGGTGACGACGACGCTGGTGGCGGCGGCGGTGGCCATCTTCGCGGCGCTGGCGGCCGTGGCGACGCCCGCGCTGGCCAGCAAGCTGCCGGGCCCCGCGTCCACGGTGGCGCTGTGGCTGCGGCTGCCCGTGGCGGGCCTGCTGATGATGTTCCTGTGGGCGGTGCTCTATTACGTCCTGCCCAACGCGAAACAGAAGTTCCGCTTCATCACCCCGGGCTCCGTGGTGGGCGTGCTCATCTGGGTGGCGGCGTCGTGGGCCTTCTCCAAGTACGTGGCCAACTTCGGCAAGTACGACGTGAACTACGGCGCCATCGGTGGCGTCATCGTGCTCCTGCTGTGGATGTGGCTGTCCTCGCAGGTGGTGCTGCTGGGCGCGGAGATCAACTCCATCCTCGAGCAGCGCTCGCCGGAGGGGAAGGCGCCGGGACAGCACGTGCCGGGGCAGGGCAAGGCCGTGCTGGCGACCAAGTCGGAGCTGGAGCAGGGCGGGGCGGACATCCCTGGCGCTCGGGACTTCCGTCCGGCGGTGGACCCGGCGACGGGCCAGGGCCTCGCCAGCGACGCGCCCCCGAAGCTCCAGCAGACGCCGTTGGCCGCCGCCGCGAAGTGGGCCGCGGGCCTGGGCCTGGGCGTCTTCTTCCTGCGGCGAAACACCGGTCGCTGAGCCTCGACGCATTGAATTCGCAGGTCTGCTCCCGGGCCCTGGCTCCCGCGCCCCTGGAGGGTGCTGGGGAGGAGCCGCCCTTCCCCGGGGCGAGTCTCCGCCGGGAACATTGACTCGGCCGACGACGAGGCGGCTGGCATCAGAATCCTCGGCGTCGCGAGTCCTTGAGTCCCAGGAACGGACGCTCACGGAGGCCGTCCTCGGTTTGAATATTTCCCGGGGCTCAGCCATGTGTCGGCTGGGTGTGTCACTCTCAGGCGTCGCACGTCGCCGTCGCCCCCTCCGACAGCCCCGTTATCCGTTCCCCCCGCTCAGCGGGGCGTGGACGCGCATGCCATGGATATTTGATGTCTCGGACTGTGTTGTTCCTCATCCGCCCCTTGTCGGCATTGCTCTGCCTGGGGGTTCTCACGAGTGCATGTGGCGACGCGGGGTCGGGCCCCGGGCCGACGCCGCCCGGGTCTACGGACACCGTCGCGCCCACCACCGTGGCCTCTCCGGCGGGGGGACTCTTCAACAGCCCTCGCACGGTGACGCTCACCTGTGATGACGGGACGGGCTCCGGCTGCGAGGCCACGTACTACACGCTGGACGGCAGCGCTCCGACGACGCGGTCCATCCGCTACTCGGCCTTCGTCATGGTGGAGGCCAGCGCCACGCTGCGCTTCTTCTCCGTGGACCATTCTGGCAACAGCGAGAGCGCGCGCTCGGCGGAGTTCGTGGTGGACGTGGACCCTCCGGTGGTCTCCGCGACTCCGGGTTCGGGTACCCACGATGCTCCGCTCATCGTGACGCTGACGTGTGATGACGGCACGGGCTCCGGCTGCTCTCGCATCCACTACACGCTGGACGGCGCTGTCCCTTCGGAGACGTCTCCCCTCTACTCGGCCCCGCTCACGTTGATTGCCGGCGCGCGGCTGCGATTCATCGCCATGGACCGCGCAGGCAACGCGTCGCGCGAGGGCACGGAGCTCTACTCGTTCGACAAGGGCGGGCCTGCCTCCGCCGCCACCCCTCGGGGTGGGGTGTTCGCCGGTCCGACGCAGGTGGCGCTCACGTGTGATGACTCGGGCGGTTCCGGCTGTGCCAGCACCCGCTACACGTTGGATGGCACGGCACCGACGCTGGATTCCCCCGTGTACGCAGGCCCGCTCCAACTCACCACCACCACCACGGTGCGCTTCTTCTCCATGGACACGGAGGGGAACCGCGGGGACCTGGTCATCGAGACGTATGTCATCGATACCGCGCCGCCCACCGCCTCCGCGACGCCTCGGGGTGGCACCTACTCCTCGGCGCAGTCCGTGACGCTGAGCTGCGAGGACACCGGGGGCGCTGGCTGCTCCGCGCTGCACTTCACGACGGATGGAACCACTCCCACGACCGCCTCCGCGCGCTATGGGCAACCCCTGGCGCTCTCGTCGTCGACGACGCTGCGCTTCCTCGCGGTGGACGGTGCTGGGAACCTTGGACCGGTGGTCTCGGAGGCGTACGTCATCGATACCGTGCCGCCAACCGCGTCCGCGACGCCTCGGGGTGGCTCCTACTCCTCGGCGCGGTCCGTGACACTGAGCTGTGACGACACGGGGGGCTCCGGCTGCTCCGCGCTGCACTTCACGATGGATGGAACCTCTCCCACGACCGCCTCCGCGCGCTATGGGCAACCCCTGGCGCTCTCGTCGTCGACGACGCTGCGCTTCCTCGCGGTGGACAGTGCTGGGAACCTTGGCCCCGTGGTCTCGGAGGCGTACGTCATCGATACCGTGCCGCCCACCGCGTCCGCGACGCCTCGGGGTGGCACCTACTCCTCGGCGCAGTCCGTGACGCTGAGCTGCGAGGACACCGGGGGCGCCGGCTGCTCCGCGCTGCACTTCACGACGGATGGAACCACTCCCACGACCGCCTCCGCGCGCTACGTGCAACCCCTGGCGCTCTCGTCGTCGACGACGCTGCGCTTCCTCGCGGTGGACAGTGCTGGGAACCTTGGCCCCGTGGTCTCGGAGGCGTACGTCATCGATACCGTGCCGCCCACCGCGTCCGCGACGCCTCGGGGTGGCACCTACTCCTCGGCGCAGTCCGTGACGCTGAGCTGTAACGACACGGGGGGCTCCGGCTGCTCCGCGCTGCACTTCACGACGGATGGCACCTCTCCCACGACCGCCTCCGCGCGCTACGCGCAGCCCCTGGCACTCTCGTCGTCGACGACGCTGCGCTTCCTCGCGGTGGACGGTGCCGGAAACCTCGGTGCCACGGTGACGGAGACCTATTCCATCATGCTGGCCCCGACCACCGTGGCTCAGCCCGAGGGCGGCCTCTTCCGGACCCCGCAGACGGTGACGCTCGTGTGCACCGACGGCGCGGGCCTCGCCTGTGCGGGGACCTGGTACACGCTGGACGACAGCGAGCCGACGCCGACGACGGGAACTCCGTATACCGGCCCCATCTCGCTGTCCTCCACCACGCGCCTTCGCTTCGTGTCGAGGGATTCGGTGGGCACCCTGGAAGCGTCCCGCCTCCAGGTCTACACCTTCGACGTGACGGCCCCGCTCACGCAGGCCGAGCCTCCCGGAGGCACGTTCAACGGCCCCGTCACCGTGCGGCTCACGTGCACGGATGCGCCCGCGGGCTGCCGTGAGACGCGCTACACCCTGGACGGCACGGCGGTCTCGAGCAGCTCGCCGCTGTACACCGCGCCCATCGTCCTCGGGCGGAACACCACCGTGAACTTCAAGTCGGTGGACAACGTCGGGAACGAGGAACCGGGGCGGCAGGAGATCTACACGGTGCCCGACGTGGCCAACAACGCCTCGTCGCAGATCGATTGGCTGCGTGGCGCGGCGGATGGCGCCCAGCCCATGCTGCCCATCAATGGAGCCATCGTCACCTTCGTCAAGCCGGGCGTGGGCGACCCCACGAGTGATGGCCCGGGCATCTTCCTCCAGGCGAAGCAGGAGGGGCCGGCCATCTTCGTGTCGGTGAACCCCGCCGGACTCGTCCCGCCTCCAGTGGCGGGTGACTGGGTGAGTGTCCGGGTGAATCACCTGCGCACCGTGAACGGCCTGCGCCGCGCGAGCATCGACACCAGCAGCTACGCCGTGCTCGCCAAGAACTTCCCCGTGGCGACGCTGGCCCAGGAGGTGAGTTCCGTCGATCTGCCCCTCGTGCGGGACATGTTCGACTCCGAGCTCATCTCGCTGCAAGGTGTCATCAACGGCGCCTTCACTCCCTCCGGCACGGGCCATCTCCAGGCGCCCTTGACGACGTCGGCCATCCCCGTGGGCTCCTCCAGCGCGGCCCAGTTCCGTCTGCGCATGGTGGCGACGGTGAACGACACGGTGGAGCTGACTCCTGGTTGCACGGTCTCTCTCACTTCACCCCTGTGGCACTACGTGTCCGCCTCGGCGTCGACGCAGCCCTCCCTCTGGGTCCCCGAGCAGCTCACCTCGCAGACGTGCCCGTCCCCGGCTGTCATCGAGACGAAGGCCCTGAGCGCGACGAGTGTCTTGGTGCGGTTCGACCGGCGCCTGGATGCGAGCAGTCTCCTGGGGAGCGGTGCCCAGTTCTCCATCACCGCCCTTGGCGGGCTCGCCGTCACGGGCGCGACGCTCCAGTCGCCCACGGAGGTGGTCCTCACCACGGCGCCGCAGACTCCCCGCCAAGGCTATGACCTCAAGGTCGCCTCGACGCTGAGGGACAGGAGGGGCGTCGGCGTGCAGGCGCCGACAAACAGCGGTTTCTTCCAAGGCTTCTCGATCTCCGCGCGCCTGCGCATCACCGAAGTCGCGCCCAACATGACGGGCGGCCGCGACCTCGTGGAGCTGCGCGTGCTGCAGTCCGGCTCGGTGGGGGGCATGACGCTGTTGCTGGACGGGGGCCCCGCGCCGCTGGCGACGTTCCCCGAGGTGGAAGTGCAGGCCGGCGACGTCATCGTCATGCACCTCAATCCAGACCTCGTGCAGGAGGATGCGGGGCCGCAATCAGAGACGCTCGGGCGCACGGAGTTTCCGCAGGCGGCGTTTCCCGCGAACCATGACTCCGCGTGGGACTTCCACAGCGGCGCCACCGTCAGCCTCCCCACGGGCAACCGGGTGCTGCGTGTGCGGGACGCCCAGGGGGCCGCCCAGGATGGCCTCGCCGTCACGGTTCAGAGCAACACCAGCGCCGGTTTCCTGGGCGAACTCCAAACGCTCCAGGGTCAGGGCCAGTGGTCACCCACGAACTGTGGCGGTGTCCCCTGCACGTACTCCACGCTCCCCACCGCCTGGAGCGTCTCCGTCAGCTGGTCGTCGGCCTTCGTGTCGACGGGGAAGCAGATCACCCTGGGCCGTGTCACTTCCGTAGACAGCAATAGCGCCTCGGACTGGGCCGTGGGCACGGGGACCTTTGGACTCGTGAATCCCTGAGCCCCAACCGAAGGACTCCTTCGCGGAGGGCCGCCGGAATTTGAAACTTCCGCGAGGCTCCGCTATCAGGCGGTGGTGCGTGCCATCCACGGATGGCACACGGCGCCGTTCCCTCCCCCGACAGCCCCGATATCCGTTCCTCCCCGTTCGCGGGGAGTGGACGCGCATGCCATGGATTCGCGATGCCTCGGTTTGTGTCGTTCTTCTCTCGTTCCCTGTGGGGAGTGCTCTGCACGTTGGTGCTGACGAGCGCGTGCGGCGGAGGAGGCTCGGATCCCGTCCCCACGCCCCCCGGGTCCACGGACACCGTCGCGCCCACCACCGTGGCCTCTCCAGCGGGGGGCCTCTTCAACAGCCCGCGCACGGTGACGCTCACCTGTGCTGACGGGACGGGCTCCGGCTGCGAGGCCACGTACTACACGTTGGATGGCAGTGCTCCGACGACGCGGTCCATCCGCTACTCGGACTTCGTCATGGTGGAGGCCAGCGCCACGCTGCGCTTCTTCTCCGTGGACCGGGCGGGCAACAGCGAGAGTGCGCGCTCGGCGGAGTTCGTGGTGGACGCAGACCCTCCGAAGGTCACCATGTCGCCGGGCTCGGGGATTTATGGCGTTCCGCTCGTCGTCACGCTGACGTGTGACGACGGCACGGGCTCCGGCTGCGCCCGAATCCACTACACGCTGGACGGCGCCATCCCCTTGGAGACCTCGCGACTCTATACGACGCCGCTCACGTTGCTGGCCGGGGCACGGCTGCGCTTCATCGCCCTGGACCGCGCAGGCAACGCCTCCGCGCCGGGAGCCGCGCTGTATACCGCCGACATGACCGGGCCGGACTCCGTCGCCACGCCTCGGGGGGGACTGTTCGCCGGCCCGACTCAGGTCGCGCTCGCGTGCAATGACGCGGGGGGCTCCGGCTGTGCTCGCATCCACTACACGCTGGATGGCAGGACGCCGACGATGGACTCCCCGGCGTACAACGGCCCTCTTCAGCTCACCAACACCACCACGGTGGCGTTCGTCGCCGTGGACGTGGTGGGAAACCTTGGCGAGCTGGGCATCGAGACGTACGTCATCGACACCGTGTCGCCCACCGCCTCCGCGACGCCTCGGGGTGGCGCCTATTTCTCGGCGCAATCCGTGACGCTGCGCTGCGCGGACACGGGGGGCTCCGGCTGCTCCGCGCTGCACTACACGACGGACGGCACCGCGCCGGGCACCACCTCACCTCGCTACACGGAGCCGCTGGCGCTCTCGGCGACGACGACGCTGCGCTTCCTCGCGGTGGACAACGTGGGGAACGTCAGTCCCTCGGTGACGGAGACCTATTCCATCCTGGTGGACCCGACGGCGCCCACCACCGTGGCACAGCCCGAGGGGGGCGTGTTCCGGACCCAGCGGACGGTGACGCTGGCGTGCGGCGACGGCGCGGGCAGCGGCTGCGCGGGGACCTGGTACACGCTGGACGACAGCGAGCCGACGCCGACGACGGGAACTCCGTACACCGCGCCCCTCACGCTCTCCGCCAACACGCGCCTGCGCTTCGTGTCGAGGGATGTCGCCGGCAACCTGGAAGCATCCCGCCTCCAGGTCTACACCTTCGACGTGTCGGCCCCGCTCACGCAGGCCGAGCCGCCTGGAGGCACGTTCAACGGCCCCGTCACCGTGCGGCTCACCTGCGCGGATGCCCCCGCGGGGTGCGGTGAGACGCGCTACACGCTGGACGGCACGGCGGTCTCGAGCAGCTCGCCGCTGTACACCGCGCCCTTCGTGCTCGCGCGCAACACCACCGTGAAATTCAAGTCGGTGGACAACGTCGGGAACGAGGAGCTGGGGCGGCAGGAGATCTACACATTGCCCGACGTGGCCACCGTCGCGTCGCAGCAGATCGCCACCGTGCGCGCCGCGGCGGATGGCAACGTGCCGAGACTGCCCATCGACGGCGCCATCATCACCTTCGTCAAGCCCGGGGTGGGCAACCTGACGAATGACGGCCCGGGCATCTTTCTTCAGGCGACGCGCGAGGGACCGGCCCTGTTCGTGGAGTTGAACCCCTCCGCGGTTTCGCCTCCTCCGGTGGCGGGAGACTGGGTGGGCGTCCGCGTGCTCAATGTGCGCACCGGCAACGGCCTGCGCCGCGCGACCATCGACCCCAGCAGCTACACCGTGTTCGCCAGGGACTTCCCCGTGCAGACGCTGGCGCAGGATGTGAGCGCCATCGACCTGCCCATGGCTCTGGAAAACTTCGAGTCCGAGCTCATCTCCCTGCGCGGCGTCATCAGTGGCCCCTTCTCCGCCTCGGGCACGGACCACCTCCAGGCGCCCCTGACGACGGTGGGCGTCCCCGCGAACTCGTCCAGCGCCGCCCAGCTCCGGCTGCGCATGGTGGCGACGGTGAACGACTCGCTGGAGCTGGTGCAGGGCTGCGACGTCTCGCTCACCTCTCCGCTGTGGCGTTTCGGGACGGTCTCCGCGTCGACGCAGCCTTCCCTCTGGGTTCCCGAGCAGCTTACCGCGCAGACGTGTCCGCCCCCGAAGGTCCTCGGAGCGTTCGCGCTCTCCTCGACGACCGTCCTGGTGCGCTTCGACCGGCGGCTGGATGCGGGCAGCCTCCTGGGCAGCGGTGCGCAAATCACCATCCCCGGGCTCTCCGTCACCGGCGCGACGCTGCAGTCGCCCAAGGAGGTGGTCGTCACCACGCCGCCGCAGACTCCGCGAGGCAGCTATGGCGTCCAGGTCGCCGCGACGCTGCGGGACCTCAAGGGGGACGGCGTGCAGGCGCCGAACAACACCGCCTCCTTCCGGGGGTTCGCGACGCCCGCGCGGCTGCGAATCACGGAGGTTGCTCCCAACATGTCGTTCAACCGCGACCTGGTGGAGTTGGTCGTGCTCCAGTCCGGACCGGTGACGGGCATGACCCTGATGCAGGACGGGGGCTCCGAGCCGCTCGCGACGTTCCCCGACGTGGAGGTGCAGGCCGGCGACGTCCTCGTCATGCACCTCAACCCGGACCCCGTGGGCGAGGCGGGGCCCCGTTCGGAGCTGAGCGGGCCCATGGAGCATCGCCGGATGCTGTATCCCGCGACGCATGACACCGCGTGGGACTTTCACAGCGGCGCCACCTTCAGCCTCCTCCCGGGCAACCGGGTGCTGCGCGTGCTGGACCCCTTCGGCGCCACGCAGGACGGCCTCGCGGTCTCCATTGGGACCAACACGTTCGCTGGCTTCCTGACGGACCTCGCGCTGCTCCAGTCCCTGGGCCAGTGGATACCCGCGACGTGTGGCGGTGTCCCCTGCACGTACTCTTCCGCCCCTTCCGCCTGGGACATCACCGTCGCCTGGGCGCCGGCCTTCGCGTCGGCTGGAAAGCAGACGACCCTGCGCCGTGTCACCGCTGGAGACACCCACGCGGCCGGAGACTGGGCCGTGGGGACGGGTAGCTTTGGACTCGTGAATCCCTGAGTCCCGGGGCTCCCAGCGGACGAGCAGCCCGGCAGTCGGGGAATGCCGGGTTGCACGCCGTCAGGGCGGGCGATAGGTAACCATCGGAGTCTCCATTCCAGCCCGGAGGGTGAGTGAACAGCCGATTCACCATGGCGGCGCACATCGTCGCGATGCTCGCGAAGTGCTCCGGTGACGCGGCCGGTCCGCTGACGTCCGAGGCGATGGCGCGCAGCATCCAGACGAACCCCGTCGTGGTGCGGCGGCTCTTGGGAGACCTGGCTCGCTCGGGGCTGGTGGAGACGAAGCGGGGCGTTCGCGGAGGCGTGACGCTGGCCCGGCGCCCCGAGGACATCACCCTTCGGGACATCTACGAGTCGGTGGAGGAGGGCGCGGAGCTGTTCGGCAGGCACCCGGTGGGGCCCGCTCCGGACTGCGCCATTGGCCCCTGCGTGGCCGACTACCTGGAAGGTGTCTTCGGCCGCGCGGAGGCCGCGCTGAAGCAGAGCCTGGAAGGCACCACCGTGGCCCAGATGTCCGCGGACCTCAACGCCCGCTTCCTCGCGCTCAACCCGCCGGAGAAGACGGGCTGAGCGACAGGCGGGCCCTTCACGTCAGCGGCGCTGGGCCGCGACGGCCGCGTGCTTCTCGCGGAACTCCGCGTATGGTCCGTTGAAGTCGAGCACCTCGCGGCCCGCCTCGAGCGACCAGATTCGCGTGGCGACCTCGGAGATGAGCTCCTGGTCATGCGTCACGACGATGACGGTGCCTTCGTACTTCTGGAGGCCCTCGGCGAGCGCGGAGATGGACTCCAGGTCCAGGTGGTTGGTGGGCTCGTCGAGCACGAGGACGTTGTCCTGCATGATCATCAGCTTGGACAGCAGCAGGCGCACCGTCTCACCACCGGAGAGGGTGTCGGTGTTCTTCATCCGCTCCTCGCCGGAGAAGAGCATCCGGCCGAGCACGCCGGAAATCTCTTCGTTGGTGAGCTTGTCGTGCAAGTCGCGCAGCCAGCCGAAGCAGGTGGTGCCCTTGCGCACGACGCCGTGGTGGTCCTGCGGCAGGTAGCCGACGGAGGCCTGGTGGCCCCAGCCAATCTTGCCGGTGTCCGGCTCGAGCTGCCCGGCGAGCATCCTCACCAGGGTGGACTTGCCCACGCCGTTGCGGCCGATGACACAGACGCGCTCGCCCTTGCACACCAGCGCGTTGAAGGGGCGGATGACGGGCACGCCGTCGAAGGACTTGCTGATGCCCTCCACCATGAGCGTCTGCTTGCCGCTGACGACCTTCTGGTCGAAGCGGATGAACGGCCGCGCGATGTTGGAGCGCTTGAGGTCGTCCGACTTCAGCTTGTCGATCTGCTTGATGCGGCTCTGCACCTGCGAGGCGCGGGTGCCGGCGTGGAAGCGCGCCACGAAGTCCTGGAGCTGGGCGATCTTCTTCTTCTTCTCCTCGGTCTCGGACTCCACGCGGGTGCGCAGCTGGGACTTCTGCCGCACCATGTCGTCGTAGCCACCGTTGTACTGGATGATGGCCTCGTAATCGATGTCCGCGATGTGCGTGCAGATGGAGTTGAGGAAGTGCCGGTCGTGGCTGATGGTGATGAGCACGCCCTCGTACTCGTGCAGGAAGTTCTCCAGCCAGCGGATGGAGTCGATATCGAGGTTGTTCGTGGGCTCGTCGAGCAGCAGCCCCTCGGGCTTGCCGAACAGCGCCTGGGCGAGCAACACGCGCAGCTTGAGGCCGCCGGTCAGCTGCCGCATGGGGCCCTCATGGAAGGCCTCTTCGATTCCCAGGCCCGCCAGCAGCGTGGCCGCGTCGCTCTCCGCCGAGTAGCCATCCTCCTCGGCGATGACGCCCTCCAGTTCGCCCAGCCGGTTGCCGTCCTCGTCGGTGATGTCCGACTTGGCCAACAGCTTGTTCTTCTCCGACATGGCCGCCCACAGGGGCAGGTTGCCCATGAGCACGACGTCGAGGACGCGTTCCTCCTCGTAGCGGAAGTGGTCCTGGCGGAGGATGCCCAGCTTGCGCGGCCGGACGATGTTGCCCATGTCGGCTTCCTCGTCTCCGGCGAGGATCTTCATGAACGTGGACTTGCCCGCACCGTTGGGGCCGGTCAGGCCGTAGCGGCGGCCCGGGGAGAAGGTGACGTTGACCTCCTCGAAAAGCTTCTTGGGCCCGTAGGCCTTGGAGACGTTGATGACGTTGAACATGGCGGGCGCGTTGTAGCGGAATTGACGCGGAGCGGCCAAGGCTGCGTGGAATCGCGACCCATCCGTCTCGCGGTGACCTCATGAAACGCCCGGCAGGCGACGAAAAATGCCTTGAAATGGCGGGGTCTTGAGTCCCCGTCCGGCTGGCAGGCGGGGGGACGGGCGACAGGGGTGGACCATGGGGCGGGGATGACGGGTATAAGGCCCCGCCCATGGCCGTCCGCTTCGAACTCCTCACCACCGACCCCACCGGCGCCCGCGCCGGAGTGCTTCACACCCGGCGCGGCTCCTTCAGCACGCCCATGTTCATGCCGGTGGCGACCCATGCCGCCTTCCGGCATCTGGGCATGGAGGAGGTGAAGGAGACGGGGGCCAGCATCCTGCTGGCGAACACGTACCACCTGATGCTCCGGCCCGGCGCGGAGGTCTTCCAGCGCTTTGGCGGCATCCATTCCTTCATGCAGTGGGATGGGGGCGTGCTCACCGACTCGGGTGGCTTTCAAATCTTCTCCCTGCCGGAGGACCGGCTCATCACGGAGAAGGGCGCGCACTTCCGCAGCTTCTACGACAACAGCCGGCAATTGCTCAGCCCCGAGTCGAGCATCGCCATGCAGCAGTCCATCAACTCCGAAATCATGATGGTGCTGGACGTGTGCATCGACTCGCGCACGGACGAGGCGGGCACGCGCGAGGCGATGGAGCGCACGCACCGGTGGGCGGTGCGCAGCCTGGCGGCGAAGGCCAAGGTGGACACGGGCCAGGCGATGTTCGGCATCGTCCAGGGCGGCGTCTTCCCGAACCTGCGCGACGAGAGCGCGGAGTTCCTGACGAAGCTGCCCTTCGACGGCTTCGCCATTGGCGGGCTGGCGGTGGGGGAGACGAAGGCGGAGCGCGAGTCCATGACGTTGCGCACCACCGCGTCGCTGCCGGCGGACAAGCCTCGCTACCTGATGGGCGTGGGTACGCCGACGGACCTCATCGAGGCGGTGCTGCGCGGCGTGGACATGTTCGACTGCATCATCCCCACGAAGATGGCGCAGCAGGGCTACGCGTACACCTTCCAGGGCCTGGTGCGCATCACCCGCAACGTGTTCCGGCTGGCGGACGAGCCGCTCGACGCCGAGTGTGATTGCTACGTGTGCAAGCGCTACACGCGCGGGTATCTGCATCACCTGATGCGCGGCAAGCACCACCTGGGCTCGCGCTTCCTGTCGGTGCACAACGTGCGGCACTACCAGAAGCTGATGGCCCGCATCCGCGCGGGGATTCTCTCCGGCACCTACGAGCAGGTGGCGCGCGAGCTGAAGGTGGCCATCGCCACGCCCAAGGATTTGAAGGAAGGGGCGAGCGCGAACGAGGTGACGCTGAAGGAAGTCGGATGAGCGAGGAGGCCAACCCGCGCGACGGGGACTTCGAGCTCGTCACGCTGCGCAACGGCTCGCGCGCGGTGCGGCACCTGGGCCATGGCGAGGTGATGCACCCCTCGGTGGGCCCGTGGAAGGAGGCCCTGGGCCTCTACGTGGAGCAGCCCCGGCTCGCGGAGCGGCTCTCCCAGGAGGGCCCGCCGCTCGTCATCCACGATGTGGGCCTGGGGGCCGCCACCAACGCGGTGGCCGCGCTGACGTGCGCGCGGGAGTTGGGGGCCGCTCGGCGGCGGACGCTGGAGGTCATCAGCTTCGAGGTGGACCTGGCGCCGCTGCGGCTGGCGCTGGCGGACGCCGCGGGCTTCCCGTTCCTCCAACCGTTTCGTCAGGCGGCCCAGGCGCTGATGCGCGACGGCGTGTGGGAGGAGGACGGCCTGCGCTGGCGGCTGCACCTGGGAGACGCGGTGCCGTTCCTGGACGGGGCGCTGCCCGTGGCGGACCTGGTGTATTTCGATCCGTTCTCTCCCGCGTCGAACCCGGACATGTGGACCGAGGACGTGCTCGCGCGGGTTCGCCGGCACTGCCGTGAGGATGGCGAGGGCGCGCTGCTGTTGACCTACAGCGCGGCGACGCCCACGCGGGTGACGCTGCTGCTGGCCGGTTTCTTCGTGGGGGCGGGTGCGTCCACGGGGACCAAGGGTGAGACGACGGTGGCCTCCACGCGGCGCGAAGCGCTGGCATCGCCGTTGGGTACGCGGTGGCTGGAGCGCTGGACGCGCTCGTCGTCCCGGGCGCCCCATGGCGCGACGTTGACGCCCGACGTCGAGGCCCGCGTGCTGGCCCATCCGCAGTGGCGTTGATTCAATCTCCGTGTGAGGGAATGGGCGCTCAATTCCTGCTCATGCAAGTTGATGCACGTGCGAGTGAGAGCGCGTCCCTTGGGACGAGGGTGCAATGGGAGCGGGTGAAGCGAACCGCTAAGAGGTGAGCGTCCGCGGGAGAGTCCAAGGCGGACGAGGAGCCTTCCCATGCGGCCTTTCTCGCAGTCTCGCCTCGCTCCGCTGTTCTCGTCCTTCGTCGCGACCCTGGCGCTGTTCGCGGCGCCCGCGAGCGCGGAGCCGGTGCTGCTGACCTGCCCCGGCATCGTCCAGGCCCAATACTCACCGGGCATGACGAACGCGCCCCGGATGATCACCTCGACGGCGAGCGGGACGTTCGGCCCGTGTGTCGGGGTTCCGTTGTCACTCCTCTCGACCTCTTTCGTGGCGGGGGGCATGGGCACGTTGAGCTGCGTGGGGGGCTCGAACCAGCTTGGCGCGCAGCTCAACTGGAGCGACGGTTCGGTCAGCCACCTGGACACGAGCATCCTCATCACCGTCAGGCCCTTGGGCGAGGTGGTGGCGACCTATTCGGGGACGGTGGTGGGCGGACGGTTCCAGGGGGCCAGCGTGCTCATCACGTTCGTGCTCGCTCAGACCCAGGTGCTGGGATGTTTCACGGAGGAGGGCGTCACCGCCACGGTGGGACCGACGGTCCTGACCATCACCGGCTCCTGAGCGGGAGTCGCGTCTTGGGGGCCTCCAGCCGCTCCGGGACGTCTGAATGCATGTGTGAGTGAGAGCGCGTCCCTTGAGACGAGGGGGCAATGGGTGAGGGTGAAGCGAAGCGATAAGAGGTGAGCGTCCGCGGGAGAGTCCAAGGCGGACGAGGAGTCTCGCCATGCGGCTTTTCTCGCGTTCTCGCCTCGCCCCGCTGTTCGCCTCCTTCGTCGCGACCCTGGCGCTGTTCGCGGCGCCCGCGAGCGCGGAGCCGGTGCTGCTGACCTGCCCCGGCATCGTCCAGGCCCAATACTCACCGGGCATGACGAACGCGCCCCGGGTGATCACCGCGACAGCGAGCGGGACGTTCGGCCCGTGTGTCGGGGTTCCGTTGTCACTCCTCTCGACGTCATTCGTGGCGGGGGGCATGGGCACGTTGAGCTGCGTGGGGGGCTCGAGCCAGCTTGACGCGCAGCTCAACTGGAGCGACGGCTCGGTCAGCAACGTGAGCGTGAGCATCCTCATCACCGTCAGGCCCTTGGGCGAGGTGGTGGCGACCTCTACAGGGACGGTGGTGAGCGGACGGTTCCAGGGGGCCAATGTGCTCATCACGTTCGTGCTCGCTCAGACCCAAGTGCTGGGATGTTTCACGGAGGAGGGAGTCACCGCCACGGTGGGACCGACGGTCCTGACCATCACCGGCTCCTGAACGGGGGACGCGTCTTTGGGGCCCGCGTGCGGGCCCATCCGTGGTGTTGATTCAATCCACTGGCGATGGAGGGTGTACTCAATCCCTGTTCATGCAAGGGAATGCATGGGGGAGTGAGAGCGTGTCCCTTGGGACGAGGGTGCAATGGGAGCGGGTGAAGCGAACCGCTAAGAGGTGAGCGTCCGCGGGAGAGTCCAAGGCGGACGAGGAGCCTTCCCATGCCGCTTGTCTTGCGTTCTCGCCGCGCCCCGCTTTTCTCCGCCTTCATCGCGACCCTGGCCCTCTTCGCGGCGCCCGCCAGCGCGGAGCCGGTGCTGCTGACCTGCCCCGGCATCGTCCAGGCCCAATACTCACCGGGCATGACGAACGCGCCCCGGGTGATCACCGCGACAGGGGACGGGACGTTCGGTCCGTGTGTCGGGGTTCCGTTGTCACTCCTCTCGGCCTCATTCGTGGCGGAGGGCACCGGCATGTTGAGCTGCGTGAGCGGCACGAACCGGCTTGACTCGCAGCTCAACTGGAGTGACGGCTCGGTCAGCAACCTGGACACGAGCGTCGTCATCACCGTCAGGCCCTTGGGCGAGGTGGTGGCGACCTATTCGGGGACGGTGGTGGGCGGACGGTTCCAGGGGGCCAGCGTGCTCATTACCTTCGTGCTCACTCAGACCCAGGTGCTGGGATGTTTCACGGAGGAGGGCGTCACCGCCACGGTGGGACCGACGGTCCTGACCATCACCGGCTCCTGAACGGGGGACGCATCTTGGGGGCTCCGGCCACTCCGGGACGGCTGGCGGCCCCCGCTGTGAGTGCCTCGCACCCGGTCCACGCGTCCGGGGCGCGAGACAGCGGGCGCGGTTCGCGGTATCCGGACAGGGCCATGAGCAAGGCCCTTCAACTGGATGACTGGGGCGGCACCGGCCCCGTGCTGCACCTGGCGCACGCCAACGGCTTTCCGCCGGGCACCTACCGCAAGCTCATCGAGCGCCTGAAGACGCGCTACCACGTCGTCTCGGTGCGGAGCCGTTGCCTCGTGCCGGGCTCGGACCCGCTGTCCATGCGGACCTGGAACGACATGGCGGACGAGCTGGCGCAGGCCCTGCGCGCCGCCGGGCTGGAAGGCGTCGTCGGCGTGGGGCACAGCATGGGCGGCGTGGCGACGCTGCTCGCGTCCGTGAAGGACCCCGGCCTCTTCCGCGCCATCGTCACGCTGGACCCCGTGTTGTTCTCGGGGATGCGCAAGCTGGCGCTCGACGTGCTGACGCTGCTGGGCCAGCGCAGTCGTGTGCCTCCCGCGAGCTTCGCGTGGCGTCGGCGGGAGCACTGGAACTCTCGCGAGGAGGCCGCCGCGAGCTACCGCAAGAAGCCCCTGTTCCAGAGCTTCGACCCGGAGTGCTTTCAGGACTACCTCACATACGGACTCACCGAGGCACCCGAAGGCGGGTTCCGGCTGACCATCCCCCGTGCCTGGGAGGCCCGCGTCTTCGAGACGACGCCCGTGGGCATGTGGCGGGCGCTGCGCTCCATCGCGGTGCCCACCCTCATCGTGCGGGGGAGTGACACCCGCACGCTCGCGGAGTCGGCCTTCGCGCGTGCCCGGCGGGTGATGCCAGGGGCCCGGCTCGAGGAGTTTCCCGGCGGGCACCTCTTTCCGCTGGAGGACCCGGAGGGGTGTGCCCTCCGCATCCTCGCGTTCCTCGACTCGCTGGAAGCGCCCGCCACGCAACTCCGGCAGGCGCGCTGAACACCGCGAGTGCCCTGGCCGGTGGGGCCAGGGCCGTGCTCACCGCGCCGTGTCGTCCACCACCGAGGGAGCCGCCGTGGGCTCCGGCGTTGGCACCGCATCCGGCGCCGAGGGAGGCAGCGCGGCCTCCCGCTGAAGGAGCGCCTCGAAGGCATCCACCATGGGGCTGGACGTGGTGCCGTCCACGACGCGCTTCCACTTCCCACCCGGGGCGCGGTGGGAATACCCACCCCAGAGGAGCTTGCCCCGCAGGCCCAGGAAGACCTCGTCGTTGGCGAAGCGCTTGTCGGCTTCCGCCTCCATCATCTCGAGCATCCGGATGCGGTCTCCATCGCTCACCTTCTTCAAGCGAGGGGTCTGCGCGGAGACGACGCGGATGACGTGCTCCTTCACGGAGGCGGAGCTGGCGGAGACCGTCACCGACTGGTGGCCCTGCTCCTCGAACGCGGACTGAATCGTGGTCTCCACGGCCAGGTCCTCGGCCTGGGCCTCGAAGCGCTGGTCGAAGCCCTGCCTGCCCGCCCGCTGCTCCTGTTGCTGGGAAGAACCGCTCGAGTCACCGGTGCCGAGAGAGACCACCGCGTTGACGAGGGGAAAGCCCACACAGCAGAACGCCAGCGCGGCCACCGGGAACAGGCCGCCCATCCGGTGCAGCAGCGGCGCCACCGGCACGGGGCCGACCTGTTGCTCCGGCACCTCCGTGTGCAGGTTGCAGCGCCCGCAGATTCGCACGTACTTCGTTCCCAGCGAGAAGAGGGGGAACCAGAAGACGTGAATCACCCGGTAGTGACGCTGCAGCCGCTGGGACGTCTCCTGCTGACAGTCCGGGCAGGGCGCGCGCTGCTCGCCGAGGTCCTGCTGTTTCGGCGAACTTCCAGAGATGATGAACATGCTCGGCTCCGCGAAGAAGAGGGGCGGCTGCTTACATCAGTGCCGACAGCAGCGTCCACCGTGACAGCCTGTCTCGGACACACCTCTGACCCGTGACAATCCAGGCATCCCCGCGAGGCCTCTGCGTGTGTGCCTTTCGCCCGGAGCGCGGTGTCCCCGAATGAGGCCCGGTGTATGCCATTCCCTGGCCCCGTGCTTGCTCTGGCCTGGCGCCATGAGACCTCTGCTCCAGAAGTACTTCTGGCTGGTGAGCTGTTGCTTTCTCCTCGTCGCCGCGTTGATCGCCGCGCGCACCGTCCACCTCGTCACGGAGTTCCACCTCGCGGTTCCCGTCCCGGGACTGGACTCGATGCCCGCGAAACCCATCCGGTTCGCCAGCACGGAGGCGCGGCTCTCGCTTCGCACCGAGTCGCTGGCTCGTGTGCTCGGCATCAAGGAGAAGCCCTCGGCTGGGCCTCTTGCCCACAGCGGGCCCCGGAGGAGCGCGCGGCGCGCGAAGCTCGTGGGGACGCTGACGTCGCGCGAGCCCTTCTGGTCGCTCGCGTCCGTGGAAGACCTCGACAGCCGGCGCGTGCGCAGCCTCCGCGTGGGAGACGTGCTTCAGGACGCGGAGGTGGTCGTCATCGAACGAGAGCGCATCATCGTCACCCGGGAAGGACAGCAGGAGGTCATCGACGGCCAGGGACCCGAGGGGCCCCCATCGACCGGGGCTCCAGTGGCCGCGGGCAGCGAGCGTGGGAGCGACATCCGACGCGTGGGAGAGCACACCTACGAGGTGCCTGACAGGTACCTGGACCTCGACCAGTGGACCCAGGGCGCCGCGCTCACGCAGGCGCGCATCGTTCCGTACTTCAAGGAGGGGCAGCCCCAGGGCTTCAAGCTCCTCGCCGTCCGGCAGGGCTCTGTGTACGAGAAGCTGGGCCTCCAGAATGGCGATGTCATCCAGCGCATCAACGGCGTCGCGCTCGATTCCACGGAGAAGGCGCTGGAGCAGTACATGCTGCTCAAGAAGTTCCGGCACCTGGAACTCGACATCGACCGTGGTGGCCTTCCGCTGCGCAAGGTCTACGACGTGCGACCGTGACACCTGGGGCCCGGTGAGCTCGCCACCACGCGCCCGTCCCGTGAAGGGGAGCCAGGGAAGCAGGCGCCCGCGAACGATGGCGCTCCCTCCGTCGGTACTTATCGTTGGTCCGTCGTTGGAGCGCGCTTCGTGCCACTTCATTCCGGGAGACACCCATGAAAGCCGTCGTGCTGAAGGCCTATGGAGACGTGGACAACCTCGTCGTGTCGGAGATGCCCGAGCCGAAGGTGGGGCCGGGAGACGTGAAGGTCCGCGTCACCGCCGCGAGCATCAACCCGGTGGATTGGAAGATTCGCCGAGGCGACATGAGGGAGTACATGCCGCTGACGCTTCCCGCCATCCTGGGGCGGGATGTGTCCGGTGAGGTCATCGAGGTGGGGCAAGGCGTGGAGGGCTTCAAGCGCGGCGACCGGGTGATGGGCCTGGTGTCCGCGGGCTATGCGCAGACGGTGGTCGCTCCGTCCGACGTATGGGCCAAGGTGCCTGACTCGCTGGAGCTGAAGGACGCGGCCGCGCTGCCGCTGGTGACGCTGACGGGCGTGCAGCTGATTGAAGAGCAGATGAAGCCTGTCCAGGGAGACACGGTGCTCATCACCGGTGCGCTGGGCGCGGTGGGTCGCGCGGCCCTGTTCGCGGCGAAGGCGCGTGGGGTGAAGGTCTGGGCCGGCGTGCGGGCCCGGCAGGTGGAGGAGGCGCGGAAGCTCGGCGCGGACGGAGTCGTCGCGCTGGATGATCCGAAGGACGTCGCGAAGCTGCCCACGCTGGACGCCGTGGCGGACACGGTGGGTGGCGAGGCCGTGGCGGCGGTGCTGGACAAGGTGAAGCGCGGCGGACTCGTGGGCAGTGTGGTGGGTGAGCCGAAGGGGGCCAAGGACAAGGGCCTCCAGGTGGTCACCTTCTTCTCGCACCCGGACGGACGCCGGCTCGCGCAGCTTGGCGAGAGCGTGGCCAAGGGAGAGCTGCGCATCCCCATTGGCAAGACATTCCCCATGGACGCCGCGAAGGATGCCCAGAAGCACGCCGAGAAGGGTGGCGCGGGCAAGGTGCTGCTCGTCAACTGAGCCCCAGGAGCGTCAGCCCGGACGTCGCACATGTCCGGGCGTGACGCTCCCTCGGCCCTCACAGCTCGTTGAAGATGAGCAGTCCTCGCGACGAGTCGACGAGATACACGTAGCCGTCACCGGGGATGCGAACGCCGAAGGCGCCCTCGAAGATGCTGTCGCCCCGTTGGGGGTCGCTCTCGCGGAAGGTGTGGTGGTGCGCCACCTGTCGGGGCCTGGTGGGATTGGACACATCCAGCACGCGCAGCCCTTCGTGGTACCACGCCACATAGAGCAGGTTGCCGCGCAGGATGAGGTTGTGCATGGACGTGACATCGCGCATGCGGAACTCGCCAATCTTCACGATGCGGGAGGGCTCGGTGACGTCCAGCACCCGCACGTGGGAGGCGTTGAATTCGCCCCCTTCGAAGGCGATGGTCTTTCCGGCGAAGGTGCCCACCGCGCTGTGGTGCGCGTAGTCGTAGCCAAAGCGCTCGTAGCGGCCCAGGCGGCTCACGTTGTCCAGGTTCGTGACAGCCATCACCGAGTAGCCGCCGAAGGAATTGCTGATGTACAGGCGGTTCTCATACGCGAAGGCGTCGTGAGGCCCTCCCAGCTCGGCGTCCTCGGGCAGGGAGATGATGGTGCGCAGGATGGGATTGAGCGGCTCGGTCAGGTCGTAGACATGGGTGCCGGTATTGGGGACCATGGCGTAGAGCCGGTCATTGTCGACGAGCACCGTGTGCGCGCCGAAGTCTCCCGTCGGCAGGCTCTTCACGAAGGTGGGAAGGGCGGGGTTGGAGATGTCGTAGATGAGCGGCCCCACGTCGTTGCTGGCGACGTAGAGGGCGTCACCCCTGGCCCAGACTCCGTTCCAGGAGTTGTCCTCGGGCAGGCTGATGGACGTCGTGAGGACAGGCCGGGTGGGGTCCCTCACGTCAATGACGGTGAGGCCGCCGGCCTGTCCGCGGTGTGGCAGGGAGACGACGTAGGCGTGGCCCTTGGCGACGTAGATGTCCGCGGGCATTCCCACCGGGACGTGGCGCTCGGCGACCAGCTCGAGGTTGCCCGAGGACTCCGGCTCTCCGGTCGACAGCGCGACGCGGTTCGCCTCGAAGGTGCCCTTGAGGGTGAGTCGTCCCCGGCGGCAGTAGGTGAAGCAGCCGGTGATGATGTTGGGCGCGGGCGTCTTGCATCCCACCATGGCGACGGTGAGGTCATTGCGAGTCAGGCCGCCGATGATGGAGAAGCGTCCATCCCCCGTGTCCTTGAGGCGGAGGGGCTCGTCGTACATCGTTCCGCCGTCTTCCCGGAGCAGGAAGCCGATGGGGACGCTGCTGATGCGCACGCCGCCATCCTCGTAGTGCCGTTCGCCACGGCCGTCGGACAGGTAGATGCCCTCCTTGGGAATGGCGGAGAGGGCCTGTGCATCGCATTGCGACAGGTCGAAGTGCGACAGGTCATCACAGGCGCCTTCCTGCGCGTAGACGGCGCTGGAGGAGCACGGCGAGAGGGGTCCCCGGTCCACCCAGTCTCCGCGCTCCTCGAGCTCGGTGTAGGTGCCATCCCAGACATAGGGGCCCGCGTCAGGGGGAGACGGGGAGGGGGAGTCCTCGCAGCCGGAGAGGCACTGGAGGAGCAGGATGGCCAACGGCGCCCGGAGCAAGTGAAGGGGGACTGTCATGGGGACCTTTCCAGGTGAGCGCCCCGCGAAATTCGCGGGGTCTCCCTTCAGACCATTCCCAGTCCGCGAATCCCTCACCCCCGCTGGAATACTTGCGCCGTGAGGGGTACCCGCCGCGCTCAGCGGTCGGCGATGTCGGCGGCTTGCAGATGCGGGGACGCTTCGACAATCACTGCCGCCGTCCAGCCCCTGTTGGTGCTGCTGTCTTTCGCGTCGCAGTCGCCGTCGGTGTGGATGCCCAGCACGTGGCCTTGACGGTTGAGCACGCCCGCGCCCGAGCTGCCGACCAGGGTGTCCAGGTCCGAGTAGTAGACAAGCTGGTTGCACGAGTCCACGTACCTGCCCTCGGCGATGACCTTGCGGCGTCCCCGGGGGTGCTGAATGATGGCCAGCCGCTCGCTGGCCCGCGTCGTCAGCTTCAGCGGGGCGACCTGGGGAAGCACATCGAGCTGGATGAGCGCGTAGTCGGGTTCGAGCGCCTGCTCGATGACGGTGCCATCGGTCATCAGCGGGTCGCCGTCGGGCTCGTCCTCGAAGTTGAAGACGACAAACGAACGGTCCCCGAGTCCGACGCAGTGCCCCGCGGTGAGGACCACGGGCCCCGCGAGTGCTTCAATCAACGTTCCGGTACAGCCTCCGTTGATCATGACGACAGCGTCCTCCGTGTCGTGGAGGTCGGCGAACTCGCCCTGGTAGCTGTTGATGGGGGTGAAGTCGAGGCTCGGACCGCACTGCGCGAAGCTGCTCACCTTCGCCGGCGTGGGCTGCTCGCAGACCGCGGGCACCACGGGCGCGGGAGTTCCTCCGCAGGCGGACAGGCCCAGGACCACGCTGCCCGAGAGTCGTGCGCACCACCGCGTCATGAATGGACCCCAGGGCTCACGCATCATCGCCCGGCAACCGCCGCCCTCTGGAACATTGTGCTCTTCCCTCGCGTCTTGATTCGGGTGGACTCTAGGCTTCTTGGAAAGCCATGGAAACATCCGCACGACGTGGCCCCACGGACCCAGGGGCAATCTCCAGCCGGGAGCGGTAATGCGACGTGTCACCCATGCGAGAGAGGCCTGCGCCAGGGCTCTGTCGCGAAACTTGAATGGAGCCCTTGTCGTCGGATGTCTCACCGCGGTGCTGATGGCCTTGCCCGCTCACGCGGATGATGGCGACCTGGATATGTATTCGTATCCGGTGCTCCTGCTCCTCATGCTGGAGGTCTTCTGGCCGGTGTTGTTGGCGGCGGTGGTCGCCGTCGTGGCGCTCTGTCTCCTGTGGCGAGCGTTTCGTCGCCGCGCGAACCGGCGTGCTCCGGTGCGTGGGCGAGGTGTCCGTCGCGACGTCCGCCCGTCGAAGTGACAGGGGCTTGAGCAGTCGGCTGCACACCAGCGCGCTGGTTGTGCAGTGGATTGCGCACACGGCGCGCGCGGGGGCGCCCGCGCTCTCCTGGGAGCGCCGTGAAACAGCCGGAGAGGTCCCCGCCTTGCAGCCCGCGACGGCCATGAATGTGCTGACGGCTCGACTCGCGTGGACGTGTTCCCTGTGGCTCTCCTGCTGGGTGCTTCTTCCCGGCGTCTGCCTCGCGCGGACAGGGGAGGGCGCCGTGGACGAATCGCTTCCGGGAATGCAGCCACGCAAGGCCCTCCGCTTGCTCGATGAGCCACCGGCACGAGAGCCCGCGCACCCCGTGGTGCGCCTCCCGTTGGAGGTCGTGGCCATGTCGCTGACCTCCGCGTCCCTGGCCTTCACGGGCGCGTATGTCGGGGCCTTGTTTCGCGAGGCGACAGGCGGTCCAACGACGGGGTCGACGGAAGTGATTTACGGCGCCCTCGTAGGAGCCTCGCTGGGGGCCCCGCTGGGCGTCTGGTGGGGAGCGCGCATCGCGGGCGGCAGGGGGACCTTGGAGGGGACCTACCTGGGGACGGGCGTGGCGGCGGCAGCGGGCGTGGTGGCCTCGCTGTTCCTCAAGTACGACGAGGCCCGGGCCGGGGTCATCACCGCCTTCTGTCTGGTGGGCGCCGTCGTGAGCTACGAGGTGTCACACGCCTCGAACGCTCCTGCCCCGCCCGAGCCCGCCGTCAGCCTGGCACCGTCCCTGACGCTGACGCGCGACCACAAGTTCCTGGGGCTGTCCGGCCGCTTCTGAGCGGATGGCCGGCAGGGGCTCCGCTCAATAGAGGTTCTTCTTGGAGGCGAGCGCGCCCGGCCGTCCTCGTCGATGTATCCCATGACGACGAGCAGGGATGTAGGGGGCCGCCTTCCAAGTTGACGACCGCGCGAGGAGTCCCGTCCTGTCCGGGCGGGGCTCCTCGACGCACCCCCGTCAGTGGCTGACTTCGTTCAGCCGGATGCGGTGCTTCTTCGCATAGTCCTTCTGCGCCTGGTCGAGCTCATCCATCAGCGTGGAGATCTCCAGGGCCCGGCGGTCCAGCTCCGCGCCCAGCGGTTCAAGCTGCGCGTCGGTGAAGCCATCCGGCAGGGCGGCGATCTGCTGCATCGTCGCGAAGAACGCGATGTGGCTGTTCAGATAGGCAATCAACCGGGCGTGCAACTCGGTGGCATCCTCGGGGATGGGATACTTCTGCGTGGCCGCCAGGTGGCTCGACACCAGCTGGTGGAGCTTGCCCAGCTCTGTCTTGTATCGGCCCAGGTTCTTGCGGCCCTGGATGTCCTTGGAGAACCCCTCGGCGCGCTTGCCGTTCAGCCAGGGCTCCGACGTCGACGTCATGGTGTTCCACATGGAGACGCTCGCATCCATGTACTCCTCGGCGTTCAGCTTGTCGCGCCCTCCAGAGGTACATGCGCCGACGAACAGGGCGAGCAGGGCTGTGAGGCAGAGGCGATTCATGAAGCTCCAGGAGAGTGACGAGGGGGCCGCCACCATCACACCGCGGACACCACTCGGTCGAGGAGTCTTCACGCGGCTCACCGCTCGCAGCGCAGCGCCACCGCGTGCGGGTTATCCAGATAGTCCTGCCAGAATTCCCGGCCATACCGGGCGATTCCCTCGGGGGAACACTCGGGACGCATCCAGGTGAGGGTGTGAAAGCCCGCATCTCGAAGCGCCTGCTCGTACGTGGCCCGGCTCCAGTAGGAGAAGTGGATGGTGAAGGGCGTCTTCGTGTGCAGCTCCGCGGAGAGCGTCTGTCCCTCCCGAGGGGACTCCGGGAAGTCCAACATCGTGATGCCATACCGCGTGCTGTTGGGGCCCTTCGCGCTGAACTCGGGGTTGAACGAGTACGTGACGAAGTGGCCTCCGGGCTTCAGGTGGGCATGGATGTTCCGGCACATCCGCAGCATGTGCTCGGGCGAGTGCGCGTAGTGCAGCAGGTAGATGGCCGTCACGACATCGAACGTGCCCAGGGGCGCCAGGTCGGCGACGTCCGACACGTGGTACTCGATGCCCAGGGGGTGTTCGGCTTCCTGTCGCCTCGCGACGCGAATCATCTCCTCGGAGATGTCGACGCCGACCGCCCGGCGTGCGCCTCGCGCCTTGAGCTGCCGCGTGTACAGCCCGTCGCCACAGGCCAGGTCCAGGACGGTCCGTTCGGCCACCGAGCCGAGCGCTTTGAAGAAGGAGTGCCCCTCGATGTACTCCGAGCGCACCGGCAGCACATCCCAGTCCGCGACCTTCTCTCCAATCTCGTCATATTGCGCCGACATGGCCCACGACCTTTCCAGGTGACGTCCGAGCGGCCCTGGCACCCGAGGTGCCGAAGGTGAGCCGGGGCGGTTCGGGCATCGTGTCACCGCACCCCGCACGGCGTCGACGCGGAAAAATCGCGCACGAAGGGGGTGAGGGGAAATCTCCGCGACCTTCGTTGAGGAGCCAAGGCCGGAGAACGCACGGCGGACCGCGTGCGCTTCTCCCGTCGTGACAGGCCAACCACCGATACCCCACACGGGGGGGAGAGCAGGACCATGAAGCTCAGGAAGCAAACCAGGCAGTGGACGGGCGCGACCCTCGCGGGGGCGCTGCTCCTGCCCGCGGCGGTGCTGGCGAACGAGACCCATGTCTACGGCATCGCGAACTTCAACGGCGCGGCGAGCGGGCAGTGCGATGCCGACTCGCACTCCGTCCACACCAAGACGGCGGGGGAGTTCGCCGGCTACTTCAACTCGCTGGTGAACGCCGGGCAGTGGACGGACGTCCGCACGCTCAACAACACCAGCGCGCGCACGGACCTTTGGACGGATGCGTCGAAGGGGAGCGCGGCGAACGCGAAGGACACCCAGGCCAACGCGGGCGTGGACGACGCGGATATCCTCTTCGTCCACACGCACGGCGGCCACAGCGAGGCGAACCTCCGCAGCTGGCTTGTGATGGGGAGCAACCTGGACGCGTGCTCGGCCGTCACGGATACCCACATGAGCCTGGGCAACGGGAAGCTGAACATCGCCGTCGTCAAGGCCTGCCAGTCCGGTGACTACCAGGTCTGGAAGCAGGGGGGATACCGCACCGCGCTCGTGACGAACACCAGCGGGTTCACCATGTGGAACGCGTTTCACGGCGACTCGTCGTGCGGCAACCACGTGAAGCGCTACGTGAAGCGCTACGTGGCCGACTCGAAGACGTCTGGCGTGGGCGAGAACTGGATTGACGAGGCGTACGACAGGGACTGGGGCAAGAACAACGACGACTGCCCGGTGTCCATCGTCTTCGGCGACACGAAGGCGAAGCGGGTCGCGATGTTCGAGTCCGGTGGCTGGAAGGACCGTCACAACACCGGCGGCAAGGTCGCCTCCTCCATCTTCTACGTGGGCGGTTGTGACCCCTCCAGCGGCCAGAAGCTTCCGGAATGAACGCCGCCTCCTTCGACCCTGTTCAGAAAGAACGAAACGCCATGAAGACCCCATTCATCCGCTTCTTGACCGCCCTTCCGCTCGCCGCCGCGCTGGGTTGTGACAGCGCCGCCACCGTCGTCGAGCCCGTGGACCCCCAGACGCAGGTCGCGTCCGCGACGACCGTCGGCTTCGTCTTCGACTCCACCCGGATCGCCACGCCGCCCACCGGAGGCATTCCCACCGACCTGCTTCCTCGCACCGCGTTCAACGACGCGGTGCTGCAGGGCGCCCTGGTGGGCTCGACCGAGGCCTTCACCACGACGGGGACGCTCGGCTCGCGCCGAGATTTGGAGTCGCGCACCTGGACGCTGGAGAACGACCCGTCCGAGGGGCAGGTCCTGGTGCTGAACAGGCTCGGCAGTGGCCCCGCGGTGCCCCAGGAGCCCGCGGTGATGCAGCGCACCGCCATTGCCCGGCTGCAGCGCTGGGGAATCCCCGCTTCGGAGATCGGGGCGGTGTACCAGGTGAAGTCCTTCCTGGAGACGGAGGAGGACGGCGTCGCCGCGGTGCCGGAGCTCCACCGCTACAAGACCTTCGTGATGCGCGCCATCAACGGCATCCGCGTGGAGGGCCACCGCGCGGTGGTGTCCCACGGCGTGGATGGCACCTTCCAGCGCGCGCTCATCTCCTGGCCGCCCCTGGCCCGGGTGGGCCACCTGCTGCGCACGCGGCTGAGCACGGCGGACATCGAGCAGCGGGCCCGCGAGGCGCTGCTGGCCGAGGGTGAGACCGCGGGCCCCGTGCGGCTCTTCTGGAAGTACGTGCCCACCCAGCTCAGCACGGGCGAGTGGGCGCTGACGCTCCAGGTGGGCGCCGCGATGGAGGCCCTCACCGGGACGACCCACACCGAGGAGTCGCGCGTCGTCGACGTGGACGTCAGCCCGGTGCAGTAGCGCCGCGTTCACGGGAGCCACGGGCCCGGGAGTCCTCGCGAGGACTCCTGGGCCTTCGCCGTTCAGCTCACGCCGCCAGCGATGCCCAGGTGCCGTGGCCTCACCCGCGCGCGTGCACCGCCACGAGCACGATGGCCAGCAGCGGCAGCGCGCCCTGGACGACGCTGGCCAGGAGGAAGTGGCGGTTGCTCGAGACGAGCACCAGCGCCGCCAGCGCCATGCACGCGCAACCGAACATGACGGCCGCCACACCGGAGGTGACCGCGCCGGTGCGCACCAGCGCCACGCCCACGAGCACGCCCAGCGCGAGGAACAGGTTGTAGAAGCCCTGGTTCAGCGCCATCGGCTTCAGCACGTCCGCCTCCGCCTGCGACTTCAGCCCGAAGCGCTGCCACACCTCCGGCCGCGAGAAGACGATGCTCTCCATGACGAAGAACAGCACGTGGATGAGCGCCGCGATGACCGCGAAGACCTGCGCCAGTAACGACATGATGACTCCCCTCCGGGATTCCGGTATTCTGGACCAATCAGTTCCGAATTCATATTGAAACGTTCGGTCCAGAATTGTCAAGGAGGGTGACGTGGCGCGTACGCGTGCGTTCGACGAGACGGAGGCGGTGCGCAAGGCGCTGGGGGTGTTCTGGTCTCGGGGCTACGAGGCCACGTCGCTTTCGGACCTGGAGACCGCCACGGGGCTGAACCGCTCCAGTCTGTACCAGGCGTTCGAGAGCAAGCGGGCGCTGTTCTCGCGGGCCGTGACGCTGTACCTCCAGGAGGTCATCACGCCCCGGCTGGTTGTCTTCGCCGCGGGCCCGCCGGGCCTGACGCAGGTGGTGACGTACTTCGAGTCGCTCGCGACGACGATGGGCACCGCGCCCCAGGCCCTGACGCGCCGGGGGTGCCTGCTCGTCAACACCGCGACCGAGCTGGCCCCGCATGACGCCGAGGCCCACCGCGCGGTGGAGGACTACCGGGCCCTCTTGCACGGACACCTGACGAGGGCGCTGGAGGCCGCGGCGCGAGCAGGCGCCATTCCCCGGAAGACGGTGGCGCGTCGCGTGGAGCTGCTGGTGGGGTCTGTCATTGGGGTGCTCGTCACCGCGCGACTGGATCCGGTGGCCGCCGCGAAGCTCGCGCGCGCGACGGCGAGCGAGGTGGAGGGTTGGTCCGAGGGGTAGGGCGCACGGATGTCACCCGGGTGTGACTGAGCAGGGTTTGCCCGCACAGCCTCCGCTCTGGTGACAATGAAAAACAGTGCCTCCTCTATAACCAATCAGACGGGCTTGCCCAGACATCTTGGGCATGCCACATTTTGCCGCGCTGACCCTTTGGGCAGCCAACAGCAACACGCAACCACCTCAAACCGGGAGTTCGCCATGAAGAAGGCCCTCTACTCTTTGGCTGTGCTGATGCGGATTGCTCGCGCGGACAAGCTCTCCGCTCCCTACATCTATTACTAGTCAACAGTCGTCAGGCAATGCGCCCTGACGGTTGGGTCGGATGACCTCGCAGTCGTGGGTGGAGTGAAGGTCCTGCTCCTCCCACGCGACGGCTGTCTTTGAATGCTCCCAGGAATTCCATGCCGCAAGTGCGCCTCCCCCCAGGGCCCAGGGGTCACTTCATCGCAGGCAACCTGGTGGAGTTCTCCGAGGACCCGCTGGGGTTCCTCACCCGCTGCGCCAGGGAGTACGGCGACGTGGTGCGGCTGGGAAAGCGCAACTACCTCCTCAACCATCCCGACCTCATCGAGCGGGTCCTGGTGAATGGAGACGGCAACTTCGTGAAGCTCGCCGGCGTGGGCCAGGGCAGGCGACACAAGGGCGGCTTTCCCGAGGCGATGATGAACAGCGAAGGGGAGGACTGGCTGCGAAAGCGGCGACTCGTCCAGCCCGCGTTCCATCGCAAGCACGTGGCCGCGTGTGGCGACACGGTGGTGTCCCTCACCGAGCAGCGGCTCCAGACGTGGCGTCCCGGGGAAGCGCGCGACGTGCACTCGGACGTGTCCGCGCTGGCGCTCGACATCGTCAGCCGCTTCCTCTTCCACACGCCCATCGACGATGAGGCGAGGCACGTGGCCGCCGCCGTGGACGCTGTCATGCGGCACACCGACAGCCCGTTGCGCCCGCCCATCTGGGTGCCCACGCCGACGAACCTCCGGCTGCGCCGCGCGCTGGGGCGGCTCAACGTGCTGCTGGAGACGCTGGTGCGTCGCTACCGGGAGCAGCCCGCGGAGCGCACGGACCTGCTCGCCCTGCTGCTGTCGTCCCCGGTGCCCCTGTCGGAGGGGCAGCTGCGGGACGAACTGGCGACGATGATCATGTCCGGGCACGAGACGACGGCGGACGCCCTCGTCTGGGCCTGGTACCTGCTGGCCCAGCACCCCGACGCCGAGGCGCGGCTGGGGAGCGAGCTGGACACGGTGCTCGGGGACCGGCTTCCTGGCGCGGAGGACCTGCCGAGGCTGCGCTACACGGAGGCCGTGGTGAAGGAGGCCATGCGCCTGTACTCCCCGGCCTGGATTACGAGCCGCGAGGCGGTGCGCGACTGCGAGCTGGGTGGGTTCCACGTCCCGTCGGGGACGATGCTGGCGGTGAGTCAGTGGGTGACCCATCGCGACGCGCGCTACTTCGACGCACCCGAGTCCTTCCGTCCGGAGCGCTGGCTCTCCGAGGATGCCCAGCGCATGCCCCGGTATGTCTATTTCCCCTTCGGGGGCGGGCCCCGGTTCTGCATCGGCTCGGCGCTGGCCATGATGGAGACGGTGCTCATCACCGCCTGTGTGGCGCGGCGCTTCCGGCTGGAGCTGGCTCCGGGCTGTGTGGTGCGACCCCGGCCCGCGCTCGCGCTCCAGCCGCTCGGGGTCCGGCTGATTCCCAGGTCCCGCGCTCGCGGTGGGCAGGAGGACGAGGTGCGACATGTCGCGGGAGCCTGAGGGGGGCGCGGTCCGGCGTGAATTCTTCCGCGCGGCCTACGCGCTGGGCGCGCCCTGGGACATCGGCCGCCCCCAGCGGGCCTTCATCGAGTTGTGGGAGGCCGGAGGAATTTCCGGTGAGGTGCTCGAGGTCGGCTGCGGCTTCGCGGAGAACGCCCTCTTCCTGGCGGCCCAGGGCCTGCGGGTGTGCGGAGTGGACCTGATGGAGCCCGCCATCCTCCGGGCTCGCGAGGCGGCCCGGGCCCGAGGGCTCGAGGTGGCGTTTCATGTGGGCAACGCGATGGAGCTGGCCTCGCTGGGCCGGCGCTTCGACACCCTCATCGACTCGGCGCTGCTCCACGTCTTTGAACCCGGGGACCGGCCGGCGTTCGCCGCCAGCCTCGCGAGCGTGCTGCGTCCGGGCGGGCACTACCACGCGCTCTATTTCCGCGACGGTCCGCGCGCGGTGCCCCCGGAGGCCCTGCGTGCGACCTTCGACGAAGGCTGGCGCGTGAAGGCCCTCCGGGAGGCGCACTACGAGCAGACGGACCCCGAGGGGGCGCGGGCGTGGCTCGCCACCGTCGAGCGCGTGGCGGACGAGTAGGGCCCCCAGAAACGACGAAGCCCCCGGCCCAACCAGGGGGGCCCGGGGCTTCGGGGAACACCACGATGCGACGCGGGTGCTACTCGATGGGCATGAAGACCTTGAAGCCCGTGCGACCGCCGTTGGTCGTGTTGCGCTCGATGAAGTCGCTCGCGGAGGAGTGGCCGTCGCCGAGGGTGACCGCAGTGTGGCCGTAGATGCGGCCCAGGTTCGAGGAGGTGCTCTCCCAGGTGAGGACGAGGCCGGGAATCTTCAGCGCCTCCTCCAACGTCATGTCGACCTGCTTGAACTTGTCGCGCGGCAGGTTGTTATCAATCTGGTTGCCGTTGCCCGACACGCCAATGCCCAGGGCGTTGCTGATGGCCCGGCTCACGCCCGTGGCGCAGAGGCCCTGGCTGTTGTAGCCGCCCATGCCCATCGCCGCCGCGCGGGCCGCCTCCGCCAGACGCTGCATCTTGTTCGACGCGTTGCTGGGGCCCACTCCCGTGGGACCGCCCACGTCATTCCCACCGCGGACGCCCTGGTTGTTGCCGCCCGCGTCGAACGTGTCGCGCGTGGAGTGCCCGATGCTCAGGTTGTTGCCCGAGTAGATGAGGTCGGGGTTCGAGATGTTGTTGTCGCGGGCCAGCTTCTCGACAGTGGTGCCGAAGCGGGCCGCCAGGCCGGAGAGGGTGTCGCCAGGACGGATGCGGTAGTTGGACATGGTGGCTCCTTGCGACAATTCTCGGGAGTTCCCGGCCTGAGTTGCGGCGCTCCTCCCAGATTCTTGGGTTGTTTACCAAATTGTAAGATTCCACCCCTGCCGGCCGTCTCGGCCGATGCGGCACACCCCTTCGGCCTGGCGACGAAAGTCTCTTTGAATTCAGGGGGTTGGAGGGGAACAGGGCCTCGGGGGAACAAAAAAGGCCCTGCCGGTGGGCAGGGCCTTCTTTTCAGCGCCCTGAACAGGGGTGCGGCGAGCTACTCGGAGTAGTCGTACTGGGCCACGAGGTGCCAGGCGCGGTTGTACTTGCGCCACCGGGTGAACCAGCCGCTGTGGCAGCTCCCCGTGTTGCTGGCGGAGTAGCCGTAGACGAAGCCGTTCTTGACGAGGGCCACGAGCTGAGGCGAGCCGGGGTTCTCGCAGGGCTGGGTGACGCGGACGGACTGGTAGGCGGCCTCGGCGTAGACCTCTTCCTGGCCCTCGAAGTCATAGAGGGAGTGGACGTCCACGGAGGTGGCGGTGCCGAGCTGGGTGGCCTGCTGGGTGTCGCTCAGCGTGAGGAAGGTCTGCAGGTTGGCGAGGGTCGCGGCCTCGGAGGTGAGCGTGCCGGTGAGACGGTGCACGGCGCCATTCGTGTCGGAGAGCGCGGCGCGGATGGCGGCGATGCCGGCCGAGCCCTGGTAGACGGACGTATCACCCCAGGTGAAGCTGAGGGCCGTACCCGCGGTATAGGCGCTGAGCGCGCAGGAGCCGCCGGTGCCGGCGGGTACGACGAGGATGATCTTGCGGAGGCGGTGCTCGGGATTCAGGAGCGCGATGCACTCGTTGCCGGCGACGCCGTCGTAGTTGCCGGCCGGACGCATGGCCTCGACGACGTTGTAGACACGGAACGTGGGATCCGTGGCCTGTTGCTCGAGGCTCTCGAGGTTCTCAGTGTCCGTCTCGGGGCCCAGACAGCCAGCAGCGAGAGATGCGGCGAGGAGGAGGGATGACAGTCGGAGTGGGATGTGCATGGCCGTGGAAGATAACACGCCCGATTTGAATGTTATCCGAACATTTCTGTGACATGTCGGGTTGCGCCCTACCCGAGACTTCCTGTGACGGATTCAAGGGCTTGCGTCCGCCGAGCCATCCTCGGACGGCGTGTTCAATCCCTATCTGATTCCCACCACCCGTCTCGGCGGATACCAGGTTGCCGCCCCCATCCATACAGCGCTGGTGATCCAGCGGTACTCCTGACCCGCTGAAACCGTTCGCTCCAGGCCCCTCAGCGTCGCGCCTTCTTTTGTCCCGCGTTGGTGGCATCCGCCAGGAGGCACATCACCGAGTACAGGTTCATCGTGTAGAGGTTGTTCTCCGGCGCCAGGTCCGATGCCTTCTGGAACAGGGCCGTGGCGCGCTCGTAGTCGCGGTGGTGGTTCAGGACGATCATCCCCAGCCGGTTGTAGAGCGGCGCGGGTGACGGCAGCAGGCCGATGCCCCGCTCCAGCAGCTCGACGGCCTCGGCCCACCGACCTTCCTGTTCCATCCGGATGACGCGCTGGAGCACATCCTCGTTCGCGTCCTCCGGGCGAGGCGCCGGCACTCGAGTCACTGGCGGCGGAGGTGGTGCGGCCACTGCCTCCGACGGGGCCTCCCGGGCGGAGGTTGCTCGCGACGTCGGGGGCGGTATCTCGTAGAGCCTGGTGACTCCGCGTTCCTCCAGTGACGCGAAGAGCGCGCGCAGCTCCACCTCCGCGAGCTGGGTGATGAGCGACAGGTCCGCCAGGGAGGTGTGGCCGTCCACCAGCGACAGCACGTACGCCTCGAAGGGGCTGAGCCTCAGGTTCGCGACCTTCAGCCCTCCCACGATGAACGGCCGCGCATTGGCTCCCCCCGTGGGTGCATCGAACGACGAGGTGCGCGTGGCCTCCGCCTGGGGGGCTTGGGGTGTCCCGGAGGTTCCATTCCGCTCGGGCTGTGTCAGCAGGGCTCGCACCAGCGACACGTTGTCGCGAGGAGGCAGGTCCTCGACGTGGCGCACCAGCAGCAGCTCGCAGCGCGGACACTGGAAGTCCTTGGGGAGCGTCGGCGCGCCGCAGTGGGGACAGGCGTCATCTTCCGGCGGGTGCTCGAAGGCGTCCGCGACCGCGTAGTAGTGCTTGCGGATGGCCGCGCGGATGGACCTGCGAATCGCGACGAAGGGCAGCACCTGGGTGACGCCCACCGTGCGAGCAATCTCGTCCAGCGCTCGCTGCCGCTGGGGCTCCGCGATGGCGACACAGAGCACCCCCGGGTCCAGCCGCAGCGGCATGAAGTCGAAGCCCTCCGCCAGCCGCACGGGAACCCGCTCCAGCAGCGCGGGGCCGAGCTTCGCCTGGGCCAGCTTCTCCGTGGAGACGAAGCGCGTCTGGAGCTCCCGTGCCAGCAGGCGGAGCACCGGCGTTTCGTCCACGCCCAGCCGGACCAGGCACTCACCCAGCTTCTGACCCGTCTCCTGCTGATGGGCGAGCGCCCTGGACAGCAGCTCCGGCGTCAGCACGCCCTCCAGCACCAGCCGCTCCCCGAATCTCCGCGTCATGCGCTGATTCAAGGCTGTGTCCCGCCTCCCCGTCCACTGGAAGCAGGCGCGCCCGGGTTCCTGGGCGCGATAAGTGGACGGAAAGGGGAGGGGCAAGTGAATCATGACTCACCCTTCAGCTTCACGCGCGCGCCTCCGTGTTTCCGTGTGGGCTGATGGGGTGGAGGCAGCCTCGCCGACTAGAGGCGATATCCGCCGGTGACCTCGACGCGCTGGCCGGTCATCCACCCGGTTTCGGGTGCGAGCAGCATCGCGATGACGCCCGCGACGTCTTCGGGTTCGCCGACGCGCCCGAGCGGAGTCTCGGCCGCGACCGTCTTCTGGAGTTCGGGGTCGCGCATGACGCCACCTCCGAAGTCCGTGGCGATTCCGCCAGGCGCCACGACGTTTACCGCGATGCGGCGCGCGCCCAGCTCCACCGCGAGCGCCCGCGTAAGCACCTCGACGGCCCCCTTGACCGCGGCGTAGGTCGAGAAGCCGGGGTACACGTAGCGCGCGAGTCCCGTCGACATGTTGACGATGCGCCCGCCGTCGGAGATCAGCGGCAGCAGCTTCTGCGTCAGGAAGAACGGCCCCTTGAAGTGCACCGCGACGAGCTCGTCGAAGGTGGCCTCGGACGTCTCGATGAACGGCGAGTAGCCGCCGATGCCGGCGTTGTTGACGAGGGCGTCGAATCGCTCACGAGACCATGTCTGCTTCAGCGCCTCGCGGACTTCGGCGGTGAACGCCTCGAAGGTCCCCGTCTTGCCGACGTCGAGATGAAGCGCGACGGCGTTGCGTCCCTTGGCGCGGATGGAGGCGACGACGTCGTTCGCCTCGTCGTGGCCTGTCCGGTAGGTCACGATGATATCCATTCCCCGGTCCGCGAGGGCCAGCGCAGTGCTTCGGCCGAGGCCTCGGCTTCCGCCGGTGATGAGGGCAATGGGAGCGGTGGATCGCTTCGTGCCAACGGACATGGAGATTCCTTTCAGGAGTCGCGTGATTTCTGGCACGGATTGTCCATACGCTCCCTCCTGGCGACTACAGACCTTTTCACCCTCTACGGACGTCTTCGTTCCATAGGAACCCAGAGGTAACCATGCCCATCATGAAGGAGCTCCCGCTGGTGCCCGCGGAGCGCGCGCTGAAGGTGATTGGGGGCCGCTGGAAGGTCTTCGTCCTGTACTTCCTCTTCGGGGGACCCCAGCGGCTCTCCGAGCTCCGGCGCGTGATTCCTGGCGTGAGTCAGAAGGTCCTGGTGCAGCAGCTCCGGGAGATGGAGGCGCACGGGGTCGTTCGCCGCGAGGTGTTCGCCGAGGTGCCACCGCGTGTCGTCTATTCGGCCACCGCGCTCGGGCTCAGCCTGCGGCCGATAGTGGGGGCGCTCTGTGACTGGGGCCGTCTCCATGCTGACGAACTCCGCGCCCTCGACGAGCCGGTGCCACCCGCGACCAGCCGCGCGCGCAAGGCGGGCACACCTGCTCGCCCGAGTGGGGACGAGCGGCCGCGCCTCCGCGGATGACCTGCTCGATACGTGTCGAGCAGGTCATCCGTCAGCGCCAGGGTGATGCTCAGCGGGCCTGGACGTCCTGGGTGCGCCGTTCGCCGGCGCGGTGAAGCCGGCTCAGCAACGGCAGCGCGAGGAGCAGCAGCGCCAGCGGGGCGAAGGTGCCCGTGCCGCCCGTGCTGCAGCCACGGCCCGCGATGAGGAAGTCATCGTTGCCGTCCAGTGGGTTCGAGCCGCCGGAGACTTCCTCGCCGTCGCTGGCCCCACCAAGGTCGGTGTCCGCGTTGTTCGGGTCCGTCTCGCCGTTGCCGAAGACGCCGTCGTGGTTGGCATCCTCCAAGCCGTCCACCAGTCCGTCGCCATCCGTGTCGGCGTTGAGCGGGTCGGTGGGGTTGCTGCCCTTCACCTCCACGCCGTCGCTCAGGCCGTCCCCATCCGTGTCGGGGATGTTCGGGTCCGTCTCCGTGGCATCGACGCGGCCGTTGGGGTCGGCATCCTCTTCGCCGTCACTCAACCCGTCACCGTCCGTGTCCGGGGTCTTCGGGTCGGTGGTGGTGCTCGGGTCCGTGTCGGGGCGGAAGTGGGGTGAGCCACGGTCCGTGTCCGCCGGCGCGCTCTCCCGCGTCACGCCCATCTCCGTGCCGTCCATGAGCCCGTCGTTGTCGCTGTCCGGGTCCAGCGCGTCGATGACGCCATCACCATCCGTGTCGGCGAGTCCATCCAGGCCGTCCGGCACGCCGTCGGAGTCGGTGTCCGCGTTGCGTGGGTCCAGGCCCCGTTCGATTTCCGTCGCGTCGTCGATGCCGTCAAGGTCGGAGTCGAGGTCGTCCTCGGGCCGCAGGGGATTCGTCTCGCGCGAGTCGACCTGGCCGTTGTGGTTGGCGTCCTCGATGCCATCGCGCACGCTGCCGCCATCCGTGTCGGGGTTGAGCGGGTCCGTCACAGTCGTCGGGTCCGCGTCCGGCGTGAAGCGCGTCAGGTCCGTGCCCGTGCCCTGGGGCTCGGTGAGGCCCAGCTCCAGGCCGTCCGCGAGCAGGTCGCCGTCGGTGTCCGTCTTCTTCGGGTCCGTCTCGCCCGCGTCGACGACGCCGTCGTGGTTGGCGTCCTCGTTGCCATCCAGCAGGCCGTCATCATCCGTGTCGTCGTCGAGCGGGTCCGTCCCAGCGACCTTCACCTCGATGCCGTCTGGCAGGTCGTCGCTGTCCGTGTCCGCGTCGTTCGGGTCGGTGCCCAGCACGAGCTCCTCCGCGTCCGTCAGTCCGTCGCCATCCGCGTCGGCGGTGACCACCCATGCGTAGGTGGCCGGCGTGTCGTCCACGTTGCCCGCCGCGTCCACGGCGCGCACGTTCAGCGTGTGCGCCCCCAGCGCCAGGTCGGTGAAGCGGACCGGGTCCGTGCATGGCACGTAGGCCGCTCCGTCCAGGCCACACTCGTAGGTGACGGCCGCCTCGTTGGAGTCGAGGTCGAACACCGCCAGGGCAGGGGCCTCCGTGAGTGGAGGGCCGCTCGCGATGAAGGTGTCTGGCGCCAGGGTGTCCACCGTCCACGAGGAGGACGCCGGCGTCGGGTCCACGTTGTCATCCTCGTCCCGGGCCCGGACCTCCAGCGTGTGCTCGCCGTCGGTCAGGCCGAGCAGCTCCACCGGGTTCGTGCAGGTCGCGAAGGTCGCGCCGTCCAGGCTGCACTCATACGTCACCGGGGACTCGTCCGAGCCGAATCCGAACGTGGCCGTTTCCTGGCGCGTCAGCGCGGGAGGCGTCTGGGTGAAGCGCGTCTCTGGCGGCTGCGCGTCCACGTTGAACGTGTGCGTCACCACGGTGCTGGTGTTGCCCGCGGCGTCCGTCGCCGTGACGGAGACCGTGTGCGTGCCGTCGGCGAGCGGCGAGCCGCCCGGGAGCGTCCACACTCCCGAGCTGCCCGCGACGAAGGAGTCGAGGGTGATGCCGTCCGCCACCACCGTCACCGTGCTGCCTGCCTCCGCCGTGCCGGAGTACGTCACCGTCGCGGTGTCCAGCACCGCGCCCTGGGTAGGGAAGGTGATGGCGACCGCAGGAGCCTCGGTGTCCACCGTCCACGTGTGCGTGGCCGGCGAAGCGTCCCGATTGCCCGCCGCATCCACCGCGCGGACCGCCAGCGTGTGCTCGCCGTCCGCGAGGGGGCCGGCCTCATCCTGGACAGTGCACGGCGCGAAGGCCGCGCTGTCCAGGCTGCACTCATAGGTCACCGAGGCCTCGTTCGACGAGAAGACGAAGGCAGCGAGCACTTCGTTCGTCAGGGCCTCCGGGCCGCTGTCGATGGCCGTGTCCGGCGCCGTGGTGTCCACCGTGAAGGTGACGCTCGTCGCGGCGCTGGTGTTGCCCGCGGCATCCGTCGCCGTGACGACGGCGGTGTACGTGTCATCCGCCAGCGTGAAGGGGAGCGTGAAAGTCCAGTGGCCATTGGAGTCCACGGGGATGGGGCCGTGGGTCGTGCTTCCCACCGTCACGAGCACCGTCTCCGCGCCGACGGCCGAGCCGGTGAGAGTCACGGTGCCATCCGCGAGAACGGCGCTCGGGGCAGGCGCGGTGATGACCGGGGCATTCGGAGGCGTCAGGTCCACCGTCCACGTGTGCAAGGCAGGCGAGCCGTCGACATTGCCCGCCGCATCCACGGCGCGGACCGTCAGCGTGTGCTCGCCCTCCGTGAAGCCCTCGAAGGTGACCGGGCTGGTGCACGCCGCATAGGTCGCGCCGTCCACGCTGCACTCGAAAGTGGAGTCGGGCTCGCTGGAGGCGAACTCGAACGTCGCCGAGGACTCGTCGGTGAGGAGCGCGGGGCCCGAGGTGACGAGGGTGTCCGGCTCCGTCGTGTCCACTCGCCAGGCGTACTCGGCCGGCGTCGGGTCCACGTTGCCCACGGCGTCCACGGCGCGCACGAGCAGCAGGTGGTCGCCATCCACGAGGCCGGTCTGCTCCAGCGGAGGGTCACACGTCGCGAAGGCGGCACCGTCCAGGCTGCACTGATAGCCCACCGCGCCACCCTCGGAGCGCAGCTCGAATGAGGCCGACGTTTCGCGCGTGAGCCGCGCTGGACCGGAGTCGATGAACGTCTCGGGCCCCGTCAGGTCGATGAAGAACCCATGGGACGTCGCACCGGAGCTGTTGCCCGCGGCGTCCACGCCGGTGGCGGAGACGGTGACGGGGCCTTCGGGCTGCTCCACCGGAAGGGCGAAGGTCCAGTCGCCGGCTCCATTCACGGGGATGGGGCCATACGTGGCGGTCCCCACCTCAAGGTAGACGTGGCTGTTGGGCTCACCCGTGCCCACGAGGGTCGGCGTCGCGGTGCCCACCACGGTGCCACTCGCGGGCGAGACGACGGTGGGCGACACGGGCGCCGTCCGGTCCACCGTCCATGCGTAGGTCGCGGGCGTAGCGTCGGCGGTCCCCAGGCCGTTGACCGCGCGCACCGCCAGGGTGTGGCTTCCTTCCGCCAGGCCGCTGAACGCCACCGGGCTGGTGCAGTCCATGAAGGCCGCGCCGTCCAGTCCGCACTCGAAGCGGATGCCGCCGTTCTCCATGCGCAGCACGAAGGCGGCGGACGTCTCGCGAGTGAAGGCCAGCGGACCGGAGTCGATGAAGGTCTCCGGCGCGGACAGGTCGATGGCGAAGTCGTGTGACGTGTCCTCGCTGGTGTTGCCCGCGGAGTCTGTCGCGGTGGCCTCCACGGTGTGAGGGCCTTCCGCCAGGGTGTCCGGGCTGGGGAGGCTCCAGTGGCCGTCGATGTCCGCCGTCACGGTGCCCACCACGTCGCCGTCCACCACCACCGTGACCTGGGCGAAGGGCTCGGCGGTGCCTTCGAAGACAGGCGTCGCGGTGGCGATGGTGGCGCCGCTGGCGGGTGCGCTGATGACGGGGGCTTCCGGCGCCTCGGTGTCCACGGTGAAGCTCGTGGGCGCGCTGGCATCGCTCTCGTTGCCCGCGGCGTCCGTGGCCGTGGCCGTCGCGGTGTGCGGTCCCTGGCCCAGCGGGGTGGCCGGGGTGAAGGTCCATTCGCCCTGCGCGTTCACGGGAGCCGTGCCCAGCACGGAGCCATCCACCGTCACTGTCACCAGGGTTCCCGGCTGCGCGGTGCCGGAGATGGCGGGCTGCCGAGTGGGCACCACGACACCATTGGCGGGCACATCGATTTCGGGCGCATCCGGCGCGGTGGTGTCCACCGTCCACGCATAGGTCGCGGGCGTCGGGTCCACATTGCCGGCCGCATCACGAGCGCGCACGGCCAGCGTGTGGCTGCCCTGGGCCAGTCCCTGGAACGTCTCGGGATGAGCGCAGGCGGTGAACGCCGGCCCGTCCAAAGCGCATTCGTACGTCACCGGGTCCGTGTCACTGCCGAAGCCGAATGTGGCGGAGGTGGTGTTGGTGATGGACGCCGGCTGGCTCGTCAGGGTGGTGTCGGGCGGCGTGGTGTCCACCGTCCAGGTCCGGATGGCGGGCGTCGCGTCCGTGTTGCCCGCGCCGTCGCGAGCGCGGACCGCCAGGGTGTGACTTCCGTCCGTCAGGGACCCGAAGCTCGCGGGGTTCGCGCAGGAGGCGAAGGTCGCACTGTCGAGCGAGCACTCGTACGTCACGCCTGACTCCGAGGCATTGAACGAGAACGTCGCGTCGGCGCTGTTCGTCAGCGCGGACGGGCCGGTGACGATGGTGGTGTCCGGAGCCGACGTGTCGATGCTCCACACATACGTCGCGGGCGACGCATCCACGTTGCCCACGGCGTCGCGGGCGCGGACCGCCAGGGTGTGAGGGCCGTCCTGGAGCCCTGGGAAGGGCTGCGGGGTGGCGCAGGTGGCGAAGGTCGCGCCGTCGAGTGAGCACTCATAGGTCACCTGCGCCTCATTGGAGCTGAAGCCGAAGGTGGCTGTCGCGGAGCTGGCCACGGGCGCCGGGGTGCTGGTGAAGGATGTCTCGGGGGGCGTGGTGTCCACCGTCCACGTGCGGGTGGCCGGCGTCGGGTCCATGTTGCCGGCGGCATCCACCGCGCGCACCGCGAAGGTGTGAGCGCCATCCACGAGGCCCGTGTGTGTCACGGGGCTCGTGCAGGAGACGAAGGTCGCACCATCGAGCGAGCAGTCGAACCTCGCCGGGCTCTCGGTGGAGGCGAGGGAGAACGTCGCACTGGTCGCAGCCGTCGTCCCCGAGGGTCCGCCAGAGAGGGTGGTGTCCGGCGCTGACGTGTCGATGGTCCACGTGTACGTCGCGGGCGTCGGGTCCACGTTGCCCGCGGAGTCCACCGCGCGAACCTGCAGCGTATGACTGCCTTGCGCCAGTGCCGGGAAGGCCTGAGGGTTGGCGCAAGGAGTGAACAACACCTCACCATCCAGCCGACACTCGAACGCCACGCTGCTCTCGTTGGAGGTGAAGTCGAAGGCAGCCATCGCCGAATTGGAAGAGGACGGCGGGGTGCTGGTGAAGGACGTCTCCGGAGCCACCGTGTCCACCGTCCAGGTCCGGGTCGCGGGAGTGGCGTCGAGGTTGCCCGTGGCGTCACGGGCGCGCACCGCCAGGGTGTGGCTGCCCTGGGAGAGCGTGTCGTAGGTCGCGGGCGTCGAGCAGTCGGTGAAGCTCGCGCCATCGAGGGCGCACTCGAACGTCACCGGCGTCTCGCTGGACGTGAAGGTGAACGTCGCGCTGGTGGAGTTCGTCGTCCCCGACGGACCGGTGACGATGGTGATGTCCGGCGCCACCGTGTCCACGCTCCACGCGCGGGTGGCCGGCGTCGGGTCCACGTTGCCCGCTGTGTCGCGAGCGCGAACCGCCAGCGTGTGATTGCCCTGGGAGAGGGTGTTGTACGTCGCGGGCGTCGAGCAGGAGGTGAAGGTCGCCCCGTCGAGGCTGCACTCGTAGGTACTGGAGCCTTCGGTGGAGCTGAATGCAAAGGCGGCGCTGGCGGAGTTCGTTGCACCGGACGGTCCGCTGACGAGGGTGGTGTCCGGCGCCACCGTATCCACGGTCCACGTCCGGCTGGCGGGTGAGGAGTCCGCGTTGCTCGCGCCGTCCACCGCACGCACCAGCAAGGTGTGGCTGCCCTGTGACAGGTCGGCGAACGTCGCGGGGCTCGGGCAGGACGCGAAGGTCGCGCCGTCGAGCGCGCACTGGTACGTCACCGACGCCTCATTGGAGCCGAAGGTGAACGTGGCGCTGGCGGAGTTCGTCAGTCCGGACGGGCCGCTGACGATGGTGGTGTCCGGCGCGACGGTGTCCACGCTCCACGCGCGGGTGGCCGGCGTCGGGTCCATGTTGCCCACCGCGTCCACGGCGCGCACCGCCAGGGTGTGATTGCCCTGGGACAGGGAACCGAAGGTCGCCGGCGAGGCACAAGGCGCGAAGGCCGCGCCATCCAGGCTGCACGCGTAGGTGATGGGGCTCTCGTTGGAGGCGAAGGTGAAGGTCGCGCTGTTGGAGGCCACCGCGCCCGTGGGCCCGGTGACGATGCTCGTGTCAGGGGCGAGGGTGTCGATGGTGAAGTCCACCTGGGTGGGCGGACTGACGTTGCCTGCCGGGTCGCTGGCCGTCACCGTGGCGGTGTGGGCGCCCTCGGGGAGCGCGATGCTGGTGCAGGACCAGGCGCCCGTGCTCGCATGGGCGGGGGCGGTGCAGACGACGACGCCGTCGACCTCCACGCTGACGGTGCTGCCCGGCTCGGCCGTACCGGAGAAGACGGGCGTGCTCGTCGCCACGGTGCTTCCATTCGCCGGGGCCGTCACCACGGGCGCATCCGGGACGGACACGGTGATGGTCGTCGGACCGGTGGTGTTCGACGAGGGGGAGCTGGTGGCGGAGCTGGCGGGAGCGCCTCGCTCGCCCGCGGCGGTGAGGGTGGCCTGGTTGGCGATGACTCCGGAGGCAGAGGCCTTCACCACGGCGCGGAAGCGGACGGTGGTGCTCTGTTGAAGCTGCAGGGTGCCCCCCAGCGTGGCCGTCGCGCCGGTGCCGAGCCGGACCGTGATGACGCCCGCCGCGCTGACCTCACCCACGTCGTCGCCCGGGGCGTCCGTCAGCACGCCCGCGTTGGGGCCGGAGACAATCCGCAGCGAGCCCGGCTGGAAGGTGAGCTGGGCGGGCAGCGGGTCCGTGAAGACGGTCTCGATGCTGACGTCGTCGCCCGTGTTGGTGGTGACGATGTTGTATTCGATGACGTCGCCTCCGCGCAGCGAGCCATCCGCGCGCGGGTTCACCGCCGTCGCGGTCTTGTAGGTGTTGGTGAAGTCCGGCCGGAGCGTGGCGATGGACGTCGCGAACGCGCCGAGGATGTACGAGTCACCTGTGGACGTGGCGGTGAGCGACATGGACGTGGCGCCCCCTGTCACGCGGTGGGTGATGTCCACCACGTCCATGTCCACCCCCGACATGCTCGCCTGCGCGCCCGTCGGGCGGGGCAGGTCATTGGCATGCGTGGAGGGCGTGCCGAGCACGGAGCGCGTGCCGTTGAAGAAGTTGTTCGCGGGGTTGGCGGCGTCGGAGATGCTCACGCCATTGACGAGGAACTGGTCGCCCGTGCGCGTGGCGTCACCCTCGAAGGCCAGCACGCCCAGCTTGGCATCGAAGCCGGACGGCGGGACGGTGAAGCCCGACAGCGTCACCGTCTGGGGGTTGCCGCTGCTGACGTAATCGATGCCATCGAAGAGCGCCAGGTTGCGAATGGGCGAGTCGGGGTGCCGGTAGAAGACCACCAGCGCCCACGCGCTGAACGGGTCCATGCTGTTGAGGTTGGCGAGCGGCACGGCGTCCACGCTGCTCACCTCGTAGTCGCCCGTGCCGTGGGCGGCGACCAGGCTGGTGACGTCCGCGGAGGACTCGTAGATGTAGCGATTGCTCGGGGCGTAGCTGTGCGCGACGTCCGCCGTCAGCTGCTGCGTGAAGACCCCGGGGCGGCTGAACTCCGCGGTGGTGTCCGGGGTCCGCTGCGACGTGGTGGTGGACAGGTGCGCGGCCCAGTACAGCCGCGCATACGTCACGATGGCGCCGGTGGGGATGCTGAGCGCGGCGCGGCTCCGGGCATTGGTGGGGCTCACCGAGGTGTTCGCGGTCGCCACGCCTGATTGGAGGGTCCAGTAGACGTCCACCGCGTCATCCGAGGTGTTCGACCCGCAGCTCCCCACCGTCCCCACCAGCGGCGCCGGCACGCCGGAGGCGCAGTCGTGGGCGAGCGTGTTGCCCACCATCAGGAGGTCGCCGCGCTGGTTCGCCGTGTGGCGCAGGATGGGGGCCGCCGCGCCCTGACTCGAGGACACCATCCACAACAGGGGGAGCAGCCACTGCAGACGCAAGATGGCGCGACTGCTGGCCCGGCGAGGAGACGTGGAGGACATGGGAGTACCAGGGCGGGCGGGGAGGGGCGGCGCGCGAAGGGAGGTCGAATCCGTCAGGAGCGGTGCGGCAGAAACCGAGAATTCACCGGGTGGCTTGGAATCCCAGCCAGATGTTTCACGCCGGGGAGAAGGCTCGTGGGGGGATGTCGCTCGCTCTGTCACGCCCTTGCGGAAAAGCAACGAGGGTGCCAGTGCGAAACAACGGATTCACCGCGCGGTTGTCTGGATTTGAAGCCATCTGAAACGGTCCGCTGTCACGGTTGTCCGAGGGCTGGATCCAGTTTCTGGAATCCGGACAGCGGGCGTTGTGAGCTGGGGCGCGGGCTCGGAGAGCGGAAGTCTGGGATTGCTGATTCATGGCGCTGTCGGCACTGCATCGCGTCGTCACGCGGAGTGGATGCGTGCTCGGAGGCAGCGCTGGTGATGCACGCGTGTGGAGCAGGCGGGCGGGGTGAGAGAGACCCGTTTGCGGAGGTGTCGTCGACACATGAGCATCGGTGCCTTCATGGCCCGGTCTCATGTCTCGCAGCGCCCGTCATCGATGTTTCATGTCTCGCCGCGAGGGCTTCCTTTCATGCAGGGGCGTTTTGATGGGAGGTGGCTGTCGCGCCTGGCGCGTGTGCTGCTCGTGTTGGCGGTGTGGGGCTCCAACGTCCAGGCGCAGGTGCGCGAGGGCGGGGTGGACCTGCGGGAGGGATGGCTCTACCGCTGGGGAGACTCACCGCTGGGGCCGGAGGGTGTGCCCGTCTGGGCGCGTGAAGCCGATTCGAGCGCGTGGCGACCCATGCAGGCGCTGGGGACGCCACCGGGACGGGGGAGACACACGCTCCTCTGGGTGAGCATTCCCATCCCGGAGCGTGGGTGGGGTGAGCCCGCGCTGCTGCTGGGCTCCGTGTCCAACGCCTTCGAGGTCTACGTCGGGGGCCGGCGCGTCTACTCGAGCGGGACGGTGAACCCGTCGGGCACCGAGGTGAGGCAGGGCATTCTGGGGAAGCTGATTCCCCTGCCGTCCTCGGTCCAGGGCTCGCGGATGCTGCTCCGCATCCAGAGCAGCACTCCGGCCATCGGCGTGACTTTGCGGGCGCAAGTGGGCTCCCACCCGGCGCTGATGGCGCAGGTGCTGCGGCAGGGCCAGGCGTCCCTCGTGACGGGGGTGTTGCTGGTGGCCGTCGCGCTGGTCGCCCTGGGCATGGCGTTGATGGGCGGGCAGCGGCGCGTGCTGCTGTCGCTGGCCGTCTTCGCCGGAAGCTCGGGCGTGTTGCTGGCGGGCATGAGCGGCGTGCTGCCCCTGGCCTGGGACGTGGACCGGGTGATGGGGCAGGTCACCCTCACGGCGGCCTACTGTGTGCTGCCGGGACTGGGCTGGTTCATCCTGGATGGCATCCTGGAGGGCCGGCTGCGCTGGTTCCGGGGGCTGGTGTGGTGTCTGACCGTGCTCGCGGCCCTCAATACCGCGGTGGTGCTGGTGGACCTGGGCGTCGCGAGCTGGCTGTTCCAGCTGGTGATGCTCTACTCCATCCCCTGCCTGCTGGCGTATGTCATTGTCGCGGTCGTCGCCGCGTATCGCGGCAATGTCGATGCACGCATCTTCGGCGTCGGCCTGGGCGTGCTCGCCGCCATCCTCGTGCTCGGCATGCTGCCGCTGCTGGGCTGGGTGAAGCTGGAGGGCTCGTTCGTCCACTGGGGCTTCCTGGCGCTCACCGCGTCGCTGGTGGGAATCGTCGCGCGGCGCTCCCTGCGGGTGGTGCGCTCGCTGGAATCGCATACGCGCCAGTTGGAGGCCCGGCGCCTGGACGTACAGATGCTCGCCAGGGACATGGGGCGCGGCGCCGGAGAGCTGGCGTCGGTGGTGCAGCAGCTGCGCACGTCGAGCGAGGCGCAGACGGTGGGAATCGACCGGCAGGCCACGGCGCTCAAGGAACTGGACCAGACGGTGCAGGAAATCCGTCAGGGCTCGCTCGTCACGTCGGAGAAGACGCGAGCGCTGACCCACTCCATCGTGGTCGCGGAGGAGGCGGGCCGCGAGGGCGGTGCGGCCATCGAGAAGACGCTGACGAACCTGGAAGCCATTCGTCTGGAGGTGTCGGGAATGGCCGCGCGCATGCTCGCGCTGGATTCGCGGACCCGGGAGATTTCCGGCATCGTCGACACCGTCAAGGGACTGGCGGACCAGTCCAACATGCTGGCGGTCAACGCGGCGATTGAAGCGGCGCGCAGCGGGGAGCATGGCAAGGGGTTCGCCGTGGTGTCGCGGGAGGTGCGCAGCCTGGCGGACCAGTCCGTTGTCGCCACCCAGCGCATTCGCGAGGTGCTCGAGGGCGTGAGCACCAGCATGCGCGAGGCCGCGAAGCTCAGCGAGCAGGGCGAGCAGCGGGTGAGGGTGGGCCTGGATGCGGTGCGCGTGTCGGGCACGCAGCTTCAGAAGCTCGCGGGCATCATCGGCGACACCAGCGGCAGCGTGCGGCAGATCTCCGCGGCGGTGTCGCAGCAGGAGGCGGGCACGTCCCAGATTGCCGTGGCCATCCAGGACCTCTCCCAGGAGATGCAGCAGACGCTTCGCGTCGTGGAGGAGACGCGCAACGTGGCGCGCTCGGTGCAAACGCTGGCGGAGCGGATGACGAACTCGGCGGCGAGCACCCTCCAGTCAGGCTCGCTGGCGGACTGAGGCCCGCACGGACGGCGCTCCCCGGAGGCGGACAAAAACATCCAGGGTCGATTCCTCCCGAAGCTGTGGTCTCATCTTCAGGCCCCGATTCCGGGCGCGGCATTCGAGCGCAGCATCAGGAGACTGAAGATGACATCCGGCCGTTCGTCGAAGATCGCGGTGATTGGCAGCGGGCTCATGGGAAGTGCACTCGCGCGGGCCTTCGCGGCGGTGGGGCACGAGGTCGCGGTCTGGAACAGGACGCCGAGCAAGGCCCAGGCCGTGGGCGGTGGCACCCTCGCGTTCGAGGAGCTGCGCGAGGCCATCACGGGGCGCGACCTCGTGGTCGTCTCGCTGTCGAACTACGCCGCCTTCTCGGAGGTGTTCTCCTCGAAGGACGTGGTGGCGGCGCTCGCCGGGACGACGCTCGTCCAGCTCACCAGCGGCTCGCCCGCGGACGCAAGGAACGCACTGGAGTGGGCGACGGCCCACGGCGTGGACTACCTGGATGCGGCCATCCTCGCCTATCCCGCCTTCGTGGCCACCGACTACGCCACGGTCTTCTACGCCGGGTCGCGCGCCGTCTTCGACCGGCACCTCGGGACGCTCCAGGCGGTGGCGAAGAACTCCGTCTACGTCGACGAGAAGATTGGCTCCGCGGCGACGCTCGACTGCGCGATTCTCGAGGCCTACTACGGAGGCTCCCTGGCGGTCCTCCACGCGGCGGCGATGTGCAAGGCCGAGGGACTCGACCCGAAGGCATTCTTTGCCCAGAAGAACTCCTTCCTGGGGTTGATCTCCGTCACCGCCGATGCCGCGCAGGACATGGTCGCGCGCGACGACTTCACGGGTGAGCAGTGCAGCCTCAACACCCATGTCGCGGCCATCGAGCACATCGTCCGGCTGAGCCAGGACGCACGCATCAGCACGCGCTTCCCCAGGGAGTTGCTCGAGAACTACCGGCGGGCCGTCGGCGCGGGGCTGGGCGCCCAGGAGCTGCCCGCCGTGTTCCGCACCCTGGGAAAGGACTGAACGCGGCTTGAGCGCTGCGACACGCTAAACCGGAGTTCGTGATTCTCGATCAGGCCGGAGGGCGGGCGGGCGTGAAGTGAGCGGGAAGAGGGAGCAGGGGCACCTCTCGTTCGGCTCTGTGTGCGCAGAAGACCTGAGAGCGAGAAGGCCC
>NZ_JABUMU010000026.1:0-166635 GCF_013336625.1 Myxococcus sp. CA033
CGTGGTTGAGCGAGGCTCGTGCGTGCGGAGTACGCGCGGTGGAAACCTTTGCGGAGGGCCTCGAAAAGGATGGCGATGCCGTCCGGGCTGCCCTGACCTCTCCCTGGAGCAACGCCCAGGCCGAGGGCCAGATCACGAAGCTCAAGCTCCTCAAGCGTCAGATGTATGGCCGCGCCAACTTCGACCTATTGCGTCGTCGAGTGCTGCTCACCGTCTGAACCTACGGTCCACACGAAGTGCGGGAGAGCCACGGAACTGGGCGACTCCCAGTACGGCCAACGGTGGCTGCGAGGACATCCGCAGCGGCCTCGTCTTCGCCGTCATCCCAAGCGAGCTGAACTGGAACGACGCCATCTGGGACTCGGCGCTCGCGGGCAGTTCCCCCTCCCGGCGTCAGCGACTCCGGCCGGCCCTGGGAATGTCTGCCTTCGCGCGGCGACATGCGCTCCAAGGCAGTTGCTGCGCATCCTGGTGGCTCCCACCGTTGTCCTCCTGGCCCTGGAGGGAGCGGCATGCACTCGAAGTATGGCTTTGCCCTGGTGTGTCTGGTGTTGATGGGGTGCGCGGAACCAGACTCAGCGCCGGATACCGTCAAGGCCCAGGCCTGCGCGCCGGGCGTGGCCCAGCGGGTGAAGGTCGTCATGCCTCCGGGCGACGACCCGCCCTGGGACGAGCCCGCACCCGTGAATCTGGTGGACGCCCAGGGGACCCTCTACTTCGCCGTGAACTTCCGCGATGGCCGCAGCGCGCTGTGGCGCAGCGACGGCTCGGATGCGGGCACCTTCCCGGTGAAGTCCTTCCCGGCGGTGACACCCCGGCGGAACAGGGGCCTCGGCGGACTGGTCCCTGTGGGCAGCCAGGTCTTCTTCCAGGTGTGGAACCCCGACACCGGCAAGGAGCTCTGGGTGAGCGACGGCACGGAGGCCGGCACGCACCTGGTGGCGGACCTGATGCCGGGGACGGCGGACTCCTCCCTGCGCCTTCCCACCGCGCTGGACGGCGCGCTGTCGTTCTTCCGGCTCACCCCGGTGGCGGCGGGGACACAGGTGGAGTTGTGGCGCTCGGATGGGACGGACTCGGGCACGGTGCAGGTCGTGAACTTCGGGGTGCTCGCCGCGCTCCAGGGGCAGAGCCTGAGGGGGGGCGACGCCCTGCTCTTCTTCCTCGTCGGGCCCGGCAGCGGCACCGCGCTGTGGCGGACCGATGGCACGGCCTCCGGGACATCCTTCGTCAAGCGGCTGGACGCCGACGTGGTGCCCCTGGGTGACGTGCGGAGCCCCGACAGCGGAGCCCCGGGATTGTTCACGCTGCTCGACGGCCCCAACACGGAGGTGTGGAAGACGGATGGCAGCCCGACCGGCACGGTGCGCCTGGACACGTTCGGCCGGAGTATGCGGTTGCTCGGAGCGCTGGGTTCGTCGGTGTATCTGACGTCGGCGGATACAACCACGCGGCGCATGGGACTGTATCGCCTGTCCCTCGCTGGCGGAGGCAAGAGCACCGTCAAGGTGCTGCCCAATCCCTACGCGGACATGGAAGGGACGACGCCCTACCTGCAGAACACGGCCAGCTCCGGCGGGCGGCTCTACTTGTCCGTGGCCATCGGCAGCCCCTTCCCCGGCCCCGCCGCGCTGCGCGTGGGCCTCTGGGTGACGGATGGCACCGCCGAGGGGACCGTGCAGCTCCCCGTGGAGCTGAGCATCTCGGAGTACTACTGGTCCCCTCTCTACGCCACGGGCATGGGCGCGGTGCTCTTCGGCGGGGACACGTCGCCCCTCTCCTACAACGAGCCCTGGGTGACGCGGGGCACGGCCATGTCCACGGGACAGGCCGCGGACATCGGCGGGGGAGGCGCGTCTCCCCAGGGCTTCGCCCGCGTCGGGGAGCGGGTCTACTTCAGCGCGAAGGACGACACGTTCGAGCCCCAGTTGTGGTCCCTGCCCGCCGACCTCGCGTGTCCTCCGGGCCCCGCTCCGGAGTAGGCGCTCGCCCCGCGCGTCAGTGGCGCGGGAGTTCCAGGGGCGCTCATCAGACGGGAGCCAGGTGGCTGGGAGATGACCTTGGCTTCGCGAAGAAGGGGGAGCGCTCGGTGGGAGTGTCCCGGCGGTGTTCGCGGAGCTCGAGAGCGGCGGATGGCCGCGGGGGGCCCGCGCGAAGTAAGGTGGCTGGTACACCTCTTTCCTTGCCCGCCGCTTCACGTCCATTTGGGAATCCTCAGATTCGCAGGATTGCTTCTCGTCATGGCGGCCTGTGCGCCCCGTCCCGTGCCTGTCATTCCCGCCCCTTTCTTGAGTCCCGTCGTGGTGACGGTTCCCAGGCCGCTGCTCACGGTGTTCCGCCATGAACCGGATGGGACAAGCGCTGAGTTCGGGCGGTTACCACCAGGGCCCGAAGGCTTCACCCCACCTGACACAGGCACCTGGTACGCAGAACCCTTGCTCCCCGTGCGTACCGACGCGGACGCTCGCGAAATCGCCGCCGTGTTGCGTGAGTACCGAGTGCCCGAATTGGGCTTTGGCTCGGTCGGCGTTCCAGCCCCCGGGCTGCTCGCGGCCCTTCTCCAAGGGTCCGGCGTCGTCGCGCTTCAGTTGTCTGGCACGGACTTCGGCAATGCGCACCTCGCCTCGTTGGAAAGCGAGACTCGACTCGAGGCCCTGCACCTCAATGCCACCCAGGTCACCAACACGGGGCTGGCTCCTCTCAAACGAATGCGACAACTGGCGGTGCTGCGGCTGGACGAAACGTCCGTCTCGGACACAGGCCTTGCGTCGCTCTGGGAGCACACCACCCTGCGTCGAGTCTCCCTCGCCGGAACGGCCGTAACCTCCCAAGGACTTGGATTCCTCGCGAGGCAACCGGGGCTGGAGGAACTCGACCTGTCTGATACCGCAGTGGACGACGCCGTCCTCGCATTGTTGCCGGGCGCTTCGTTGCATACGCTCAACCTCAGCGGCACGAAAGTCTCGGATGCCGGTCTCCGCTGCATTGACGCCATGCCCTCCCTCAGGCGGCTGGGCCTCGCGCGTACTGCTGCCTCGAACGCCAGCCTCGTGCATGTCGGGGGACGACGTGAACTGGAAGCCCTCCACCTGGGCAGCACGCGGGTGACGGACGCTGGGTTGCTCCACCTCGCGAAGCTGCCCGCGCTTCGTGCGCTGGTCCTCAGCAAGGCGCGAATCCGAGGCCCAGGCCTTCGCCACCTCGCGGGCAGCTCTCGACTGGAAGCGCTTCACCTCGACGACACTCTCGTGGACGATTCAGCGCTGCGCCATCTTCGGGGACTCAATGAGTTGAGAGAGGTTGACCTCTCGCACACGCTCGTGACGGGCACGGGACTTCAAGAGTTGAGTGCCTTGGTGACGCTCGAATCCCTCGGGCTCTCTGGACTCGCGCTGACTGACGGGTCCCTCACGGCACTCGCGCCCCTCAGCCAACTGACGCGGCTCGCGCTCAGCCACACGCCGATTGGATTGGAAGCGCTGAACAACCTGGGGGCCCGCCCACGCCTGAGACACCTGGACTTGAGCAAGACCCGGTTCACTGACGAATGGGTGCCCGCCATACGCCAGGCCTTTCCCGGCCTCCATTCACTGAAAGCCGAACGCACCCTCCTGACGGACGTAGGGCTGGGCCAGTTCGCTCACTTGACAGAGCTGGAGGCAATCCATGTCGCGGGGACGCTCATCCGGGGTACCGGCCTCGCGAGCCTGCACACCCTTGCGCGACTCACGACGCTCGACCTCGGCGCGACCAGGCTGGACGCAGAGGGCCAGAAAGCGCTTCAGGAATTCACAAAACTCGTCTGGCTGCGCCTCGCCGGCGGCCAAACCGGGGACGAGATACTCGGCCACCTTCCCAGTTCGCTCCGAACCCTCTATCTGACGCGCACGAAAGTCACTGACGCGGGCCTCCCGGCGCTGCTCAGACTGTCACGCCTGAGGGAACTCGACCTGCGCGGGACCGCGGTTTCCGCAGAGGCCCAGAGCGCCCTGATACGGGAACGCGGCATCCACCTCATCACCGGGCCGTGAGCCGATCGTGGGCCGCCTCCACCCTGTATCAGGGACGAAGTCTCCTCGGACGAGCCTTCCTGGGTTCTTTGTACTCAGCGTACGGATTTCGCTGGCGCGCGGGCCCCCCGTGGCTAATCTCCGCCACGGCCAGCACCGGGTTCGTACGACTGCGCCACAGCGACGAGTCGCGAGCGACGGCGGGTTCTGCCGGCTCTACGACGACGTGGGCTTCTCGGGGACCTACAAGGGCGGAGGGACCTATGCCCCGCTCTCCTACTCCTCGGGCATCGAAGATGAGTTCAAGGTGACGGTCTGCTCGAAGTAGCGAGCACACCGACGACACCCGGCGATGCGGTCCGGCGCCTCGAACCGGACCGCCATTGCCCGGGTGCTTCGACGACGACAACCCCGTGCATCCTCACACGAGGCTGCAGCTGCGTTCCCCCATCGAGCCCCGGCGCGCGGTATCACCCCACTGAGCGTGTCCGTTTTGACAGGGGCAACTCCACGGTCCCCACCCCCGCGACCCGAGGCTCACGGGTAGGTCTGCTTCAGGTAGATGGCGTCCTCCATCGAGGGCGGCAATTCCTTCCAGAGCCACAGGTCGACCCGCGTCCCCACCAGGGACTTCTGGCGCGGCTCGCCGTCCCCATCCGAGAACACCAGCAGGAGGTCCTGGCGCGACGGAGGCACGGCAAGGGCACCGACCGCGCCGAAGGGAAGCCGGCACTCGATGTCCTGGCCTCCCTGCCGCGCCCGCCACCGGCACCGTGCGCCGCGTACGGGCCAGTCCACACGGGTCCCCCGGAAGTCCCTCCACTGGCGCAGGGACGCGTGGCCCTCCGGCTCCAGGACGACCGCGTAGTACGGACGGAGCTCCAGGTGGTCCGCGAAGACGGGACTCAAGCCAGGCCGAGCCGGCGTCACCCGGTCGTCGCCCACCTGCGCGGCCAGGTACAGCGCGTCGGCCCCCTGTGCCAGCCGCCACGTGACGGACGCATCCAAAGGGCCCTCCCACGCACCCAGGCCATGGATGACATTCGAGTCGGTGAGCGCCGGGAGCGGCTGGACCGGCCCCCACGCCGCGTCGCCCGCGATGTCCCCATCCACCGTGGGCTCGGCCTTCATGGGGACGGTGTGGTAGCCCTCCTCGTCCAGGAAGGCGACCCGTGACGGCGGAGCCGGCAGCACAAGGCGGTCCGGCGAGCCGATGAGGACACAGGCGCTCGAGACGATGTCGCCACCGCTCCCGCCGCCCTGGACGAAGGTCGCGCACACCTTCGTGCCCGTCAGCGCGACTCCGCTCAGGCCAGAGGACCCCACCACCTCGGCGAACTTGAGGACATGCGGAGCGCCTCCGTCCGACTGCCCCACCACGCACTCCCACACCCCCTCATCGGCCCCGAGCGCGATGCACGCCGACGCCGAGCAGGAGCCCACCGCGGACACCGGCTGCTCGCCCGCGCCCGCCGACGTGGCACAGAGCTTCGCCGCCTCCTGGAGGAAGCTCGCCGCCGGCTTTCGCCCCGTGCAGGTGGGAGGCGCCAGCGTGGGCTCGCTATTGGACGGCTCGATGGAGCAGTAGGCCTCCTGCTGCTTCGACTTCGACTTCGGCTGCGGTCTCGGCTCGGGTAGGGGCGTGCGAGCCGTCGTGGGCCCGCGCTCGGTCGTCCGAGCCAGCTCCACGAGCGAGCCGTCCTTCCGGCGCTTCGAGCGCAGCACGAACGTGCGACGCGCTTCGTCCCGTCCCCGCACGTCGATGCCCCCCGCCTCGCTCGCCCGGGTGACCTTCGCGTCCTCGGTCCCGGTGAGCGCCAGGCTCCCTGTCACCGTGCCCTTCCGGTCTGTCACCACCAGGCACCAGTCCGCGGGCATGCCGGGCAGCGGGGAGTCATTGCGCAGGGCGACGCAGTAGTCCTTCTTGCAGCGCGTGTCACATGAGAGGTGTTCCCAGTCCTCGGGGTCCGTCATGCACGACACCACGTCGGACACCTCTCCCACGTCGCGGCAGGCCTCGCCCGCGGAGGCGCGCGAAGCCAGGACAACGAACCCCATCAGCGCGAAGTGCAACGCCATTCTTCGCTGTCCACTCATGGAAGCCTCGCCCGCTTCTGCTGCTCGATGGAGCGCGCCTCCTGAAGGGTCGGTGGCACCTCGCTCACGAAGTTTTCAGTCAGCAGCGGCCCCATCAGCGTCTCCTGCGTCCCGGGCTGGTCAGCGTCCGAGACCCAGACGGAGAACCACGACGGACCGGGCACCGCGGGGATGAAGAAGATGACGCCATTCGGGATGCGGCACTCGACCGCATAGCCCCCGTCCTCGGAGGCCCAGACGCACTGGGACTCGAGGGGCCAGTCGACCTCACGTCCCCTCCGGTCCCGCCACTGCCGCAGGGACACCTTCCGGTCCGCGCCCAGCAACAGCGCGTACCGAGGGGCCTCGATTCCATTGCGGCCGAAGTCGAGCTCCAGGTGGTCCGTCCCGACGGCTGGGACGCCCCGCGCCAGCGGAACCACCCGGTCGTCCCGGACACGGGCGGCGAGGAGCATGCCGTCCGCGTCATGCAGCAGCTTGAGCCGGACGGAAGAGTCCTCAGGACCGCGCCACGCGCGCGGACCGTACAGGAGGTGGGCCCGCGTCTCGGCCACCACCTCGCGAGCCTGGGCCCACGCGGGGTCATCGAGCGTCCCATCCACCCGTACCGGAGACATCGCGGGGCCCACGAAGTACACCCCGTCCGACTCCAGCGGCGAGCCCTGGTTCGGCAGCAGCAGTCGGTGAGGCGGGGCCGCCGCGTAGCAGAGTTCCCGCAGGCAGGCCGCCCGGTTCGTGCAGCCCCCGTCCACGTGCGCGCAGAGCGTCTCTCCCCGCACGTCCCATTGGAAGGCGTTCCCATACACGCGAGGCTGCGGGAGCCCATGGACGGCCCCCTTCACATCCACCCAGACCAGGCACGACCAGCCCGCATCCAACGCGCCGTTCTTCACGGGCACGACCGTCAGACACCCCTGTGCGGAGCACGCGCCTTGTGGCGGCTTCAGCATCGATGCGGGGTGCCCGGTACTCGTGCAGGTGGCGCGGGCCTTGTCGACGACTTCGGGGGACGGCGCCCTGCCCGTGCAGGCAAAGACCTCCTGCCGGCGACCCGGAACGGTGCAATGGCCCTCGGGCGGTGGACGCGGCGGGCCCTCGAGCGGCGGACGGAACGTGAGGGACTCCGAGGCTTCGAGCTTCCCCTCCTGGGTGCGGATGAGCCGGACATGGCCGACAGCACCACCGACGAGCACGGTCAGGTCCACCATGCCCGACGCCGACACGTCCAGGCCCGGGCGACCGAAGCTTCCGGGGCCCAGCGACCAGGAGCCGGTCACCGCTCGCGTCCGGGCATCGAGCGCGAGCACACACAGCCCGCGCTTCCCGGCCTGGAACTGCTGCTCATCCGTGCGGATGCAGAACCCCTGCGTACAGACCTCCTGGCACACGGAGCGGGGGTACGAGGGATTCGACTGACAGACCAACGTCGAGGGATTGCCGGGCACTGCGCACGGCGTCTCAGCCGCTGCGCGAGCGCCAGCAACAAGGGTGATGACCAGGGCGAGACACGCTCCTCGCCACCCTGTCTTTGGAATGCCCATGAACTGATACCCTTGCGATGTATGTGCCACGCCGAAGTGGGCACATCATGCACGAGAAGCGTGGCCCTACAACCACAGCGCCGTGGTCCCGAGGCCGCAAGGCGCCCGCGGAACCTGTCGTGGACCCTGGCCTGAATGTCGAAGCGGGTTGAGCAGCAGGAGCGGATCGAGGGCGCCGAAGAGTTCGAGGGCAGCGGGCCGCGAGGGCGGAGTTCAACTCAACTCGCCCCCCAGTTGCCCAAGAAGTCGCCCATGGTGAGTCGCACGCCTTGGTTGCGCAAGATGCCGTAGGCGGTGGTGACGTGATAGAAAAAGTGAGGGATCGCGAATGCGATCAGAAACTGGTGGCCACTGGAGCGCATCGAGCCACGGCGGTGCTCAATCACGACCTCTCGACCGAGGCCGGCTTCGAGGTCGCCTGGCGCGAGCTCTCGCAGATACGCAATCGTCGCATCGAGCCGCTGGTGCAGCTCCGCGAAGCTCTTTGCATCGTTCGCGGTCGGCACCCGGGGCGCACCCAGCAACTGCGCGATCGCCAACCTGGCCCCCTCCGCGGCCCAATGGACTTGAGCGGCGAGCGTGTACATGTGCAGGTCCGCTGGCGAGTCACTCGCAACGCCGCGCATGCGCCCTTCCGCGGAGATCCGCGCGTCCAGCAACACCGCTTCTCCGCTTCCACTGGCAGCGGCATGTTCTTCGGCCTTCGCCAACTGCGCTTTCAAGTTGGTCAGTCCTCGGACAAACAGGCCAGCAGAGAGTTCGTAGGCATTCAAAGACATGGTCCATCCTTAACCGAGTCATGCGCCGGTGCCAACCGGTCCCAACCGGCGCGTATTGGGGGCTGCCTCACGCGCCCGTCAAAGCCGGGGCGGCTCCACGATGGCAGGCTTGCGCGCGGGCAACAATCCTGACGCGGAGGCCCCTGACTCTACATCACCGGAACGAGCTTCATCGTTGGTGTGGCATTTCCTGTCGACGGCGAATCCACCGCACGCCGAGCAGGACAGCGCTTACTCCTTTCCTTTCGTCGCGGAAAGCACTTGCGTCAGCGCCTCGGTCGCGCGATTGGCGGCATCCGCGTCACCACGCGCAGCCAGCAGCTCGGTCAATTGGCGCAATTGTCCGGCCGTCAGGCCCACCCGCATGCTCGCTGCCATGTGCGAGCGCAACTGAGGCTCCACGCCCGGCGTGGCCGCCAACGCGCCGACCGTAGCCAGCTCGCGGCTTTGCCAGTCGAGATTGTCACGCTCGAAGATGTCCCCGAACAGATGCGCCTGCAAATACCGATTGATGACCGGCGCAAAGTCGAAGAGGGGCCCCTGGACCGGCGCGCCAGAAATCTTGGTCTGGTTGGCGGTTCCAATGGCGACAAGCTCATCCCCAGTGGGAATGGCTCGGCTGGGCTCACGCCCCGGTGCATCTTGGATTCCGCGCTGCTTGCGCGCCTCCACCACTTTCAGCAACTCACCCAGCGCGTTGAGGCTGCGCGGAAAGCCGACGTAGGCGTAGAGCTGCACCAGAATCTCCTTGGCCTCGCTGATGGCCAGTCCCGCGTCCAGCCCTTGGTTCAAGGCGGCGTTGAGCTTGGGCATGTCGCTCGCGGCCATGAAGGATGCAATCAGTGGAATGGCCTGCTGTTTGGCGGGAAGGGCTTGTTCGGCTGTCATTGCCTTGGGCTCCTGTGGGGCGGCAGCGCCGGCTGCGCCATATTGTTCATCGGTCACCTTCTCCATCCAAATCACACTCTTGCCCTCCGCGGAGCCGGTCACCGCCAGATGGGTCATCGCGCTCGTCGGCGTGGCACCATGCCAATGCTTGACGTTGGGTGGGCACCGCACCACGTCACCGGGGCGGATTTCCTGCACCGGCTTGCCCCATTCCTGCGTCAAGCCCACACCCGCCGTCACGATGAGGAATTGCCCTCTGGGATGGGTGTGCCATGCCGAGTGGGCGCCAGGCTCGAAGGTCACGTAGGCGGTCGAGGCATTGATGTCATCGCTGGCGGACGACAAGCGCTCGACGCGTACCTGCCCGGTGAAGGAGTCCACCGACCCGGCCGTGGAAGCCTGGGTGCCTGCGCGAATGATCTGCTGGGCGTCCGCGGCGGAGTTCGCAGCGCCATGCTGAGCGGCTGCGCAGCCCATGAAGAGGGCTGCCGCGCAAACCGCGACTCCGAAGAGAGGCTTTTTCATGAGGCGGGTCCTATCTCGCCGAGTGTGCTCGAAAGAGCGATAGCACCCTTCCGTCATGGGCGTCCGCCTCCATCGAGGTGCTTCTCCTCAAGGAACTTCGACAGCAGATTCGCGATCTCGACGTTGTTCGTATCGGAGAACGGGAAGTGGGTGTTGCCCCGGATCCCCAGTTCCGGCAGGTGGACCACCGTGGCGTCACCCCCGTGACGATTGACTGCGTCGCGCCAGAGCCGTGCCATCGCGAGCCGGACGCGCCAATTGTCCTGCCCGGGGTTCGACGACGGCGCATCGGGGATGTTGTCCCCGTAGTAGATCATGATGGGAATCTTCGTCAGCGCCTTGAACTGCTCGAGAGGAATGCCCACGGCCTCAAGCGGCCCCGCGGAACTGGACATCGGGGCAGGCACCTCTCCCACCGGGAAGACGAAGCCGCTGCCGGGTTCGTACGACACGACCGCCCGCACGTTCACGCTCTTCATCGCCGTGAGCCAACCGGGGCCGCCACCTTGCGAGTGGGTGACGAGGACGCCGGGCCCCATCTTGTCGAACAGCGAGGCGACCGCGCGCGCGTTCACTTCGGCGTCGAAAGGGCCCGTGTTTGGAGTCATCGCGCGGAAGAACTGGTTGAGCGCCTCGGGCTCTTGCGAGAACCGCACGCCCGGGAAGTAGTCAGGCCAGACGCCGATACGGAAGGTGCCGAACCACAACTGGTCGTCGGTCGTGGCGGGAATGGCCGAGGCCACGGTGCTGCGTCCAGCGTCACCACGACGTGGCTGGTCGAGCAGGTAGACGGAGAAACGACGACGCAAGAAGAGATTCTGAAATCCCTCGCGCCCGTCCGACGTCGTCTCCCACGTCTTCGAGGATTGCCCGGCGCCATGCCAGAAGACGAGGGGCAGCGGGCGCGCGTCGACCGGGACCTGGTAGAAGACATAGGCATGATCGCCGTGGAGGGTTCCACCCTCCGGTGACGGATGGAGTGGGTCGAAGGTGCCGGGACTGGTCACGACGGTGCCCCCCACGGCGAAGCTCCCCTGCTCCTTGAGTACGAGGGCGGTCGACGCCGACGTCGGGACATCGCTTCGGGCGGCCCTCACGCAGGCGCTCGACCCGAGGAGCGACGCGACGAGCCACAGTCGGCTCCACCCTGAAGAAGATAGCGTCCGCATTGGCATCACCTTCCGAGCGACCTGCCGTAGAACTCCGTCAGCTTGTTCATGGCGGCGTCCACATACTTGGGGACCCAGTAGGTCTCGATATGCGTGGCGCCGTCGACTTGTACGTGACGGTCCGCATGTTGACCTTGCCGGGCTCATTCTTCGCAATCGCCCCTCCATAGACCAGGGTGAAGGGATTGTTCGCGTTGCCCGGCGCCAAGGGGCCCGGTGACTCGCGACTGTCAGCGCGGACCGTGGAGGACTTCGCGCACGACGTCGTCATCGCGCTCGCGAAGAGAAACAGGTGGACCCATGCGCTTCGGTTCATGGCTTTGCGTTTCCCTGAGTTGCCTTCGTTGATTACAGGTCGCAGTCGGTGAGCCGAAGGCGGCGCTCGGGCAGCCCAGCCCCTACACCGAGCTCTTCGACGTGGCCTCGTCGATCTCGCAGGTCCTCCGAGGTGAATTCCACGTCGGCGGAGCCCATGTTCTCCTACGGGCAAATGCCCTGACCGACGACAGGAGAAGTATCCGCCCCGGCCCTATCGGACAAGATGGCGGGGGAGCGAAGGGCTTTGAAGCTGCGCTTGAAGATGGGCCGTTGCCAGGCGGGTAGCCCAAAAGTTCCGAGACGACTTTGGGCTGGTACGCCAACCTGCTCTTCGCCGTCACGGTTTCCCTGATGCTCGTCGGTCTCGACCATGAGGCGGTATTGCTGGGCGCAGCGCGCCAATCTCCTGAGACTGTCTTCACCCACTCCACATGGTTCGGGGCCTGACCCGGCGTCGCTACAGGGCCGTGAAGAGATACGTCGACGGCCCGCTCGCGGAGGTGAGCCCCTCCTCCGTGCTACATGCCGCCAGGTCCAGGTTCAGAAAGGTCGCCACCTGCGTCACCTGCGCACCCTGAAACAGCCCAGACGTGATGGGCCCTTTCAGGGTAAGGACGCGTTGGCCACTCACGCTGGTTCCCACAATGGTCGTGAAATGCCAGGTACTGATTGCTCCGTTGTTCCACACAAAGGTCTGGTCACCCTCATCGGTGGCCAATAACGTCACACATGACGCCGTGGTCTCGCCCGTGAAGGTGGTCGTGAAAGAGCTCACGCCCGCGGGCAGCCCCACTCCCGTGCAAACCCCTGACAGCTCACTTCCCATGTATTGGATGAGCTTCGACGTATACGTCAATCCGGGCGAATAGGTCATCTGCGTCGTTCCAGCCGGACAGGTGATGAGCAAGAGCGCGTGCGCGACGGACGGCACCGTCAACAGCCCCAGCACCGTCCCCGCCAGCAGCAAGGAACGAGGCGACGCGGAGGAGAACCGCGTTGGATGAAGCTTCAGACTGGCTTGCATTCAACCCCCCAGGGAAGAAGAGCAGTGCGCTCATTCTCGCAGCAAGGGGCCAGGAAATCCCTGCCTGCGTATCGGCCTGTCTGCTTCTCGACGGAGGCTCTCCAGGGAGTCCTTGCTCACTCCTGACGCTCCTCCACCATCACCCGGAGAGCAGCCGCGCCATTCCTTGCGGGGTGGCTACCTCCGGAAGCGCTGGCTCTTTCGCTCGTTCTCCCGCGACCTCACTGTGACGCCCGGGCGATCTCCGTCGGACTCATGCCCAGGAAGCGGCGCAGGCAGCGGGCCATATGGCTTGGGTGTGAGAAGCCCGCCTCCATCGCGATCTCCGTCAGGCTCTTGCGCCCTTCCATCAAGCGCAGCCGCGCGCGCTCCACGCGACGCTCCAGCACGAACCGATGAACCGGCAATCCCGTGGCCTGTTTGAACAGCGGCTTGAAGTGAGACAGGCTGAACCCCGCCACCCCCGCCACCCCCGCCAGTTCCGCCAGCGTCAGCTCCTCGTCCAGGTGCGCCTCGATGTATTCGACCACCTGCCGCAGCCGCCACGCTGGCAATCCATGGCGACGCCTGGGCGCCGAGTCCTCCGTGGGAGACTGCAACGCGAACAGCCGTGCGGCGAGCGCCGTCGCCAGGCTGTCCACGAAGAGCCTCCCCCCCGGATATCCATCGTGGTCCTCGGCCTGCATCATCCAGCCGATGCGCTCGACCTGCGCGTCCCGGATGTGGATGGCCGGATCCAGTTCCGTCCCTTGCGCCCCCAACCCCCTGGCCTCCGCGGCCTCCCTCATCAGCGCGGGCGTCAGCCGCAGGAGCAACGACCGGGCCGGGCCCGACAACGTCCACCGAGTGCTCGACCCCGCCGGAACCACGCAGAACTGACCGTGGATGCGTGCCGCCTGACGCTCGGCCTTCCCCACGCGATACGTCACCGGCACCGGCTCCCCCACGTGCAGACAGAGGACATGGCGGTCATCCACCGGCGAGTCGAACCGACCCGACGGAACCGGAGACGTGAGCACGTCGAGCAACGGCGTGCGCCCCGGACCGTGGCTCTTCAGCAGCGCGGCCGGAAGGCTTGGGTAGCACGAGGGTCGATCAGACTGGAGTTCTCCCCATGAGACGTCGGTTCTTCCTCAAGTTCGCGGCCATGACCCTCGCGGCCAGCACGCTCGGCGCTTGTGCATCCCACCCGGAGTCCCACTCCACCACGGCTGGCGTCACGGCGGTCCCAGTGACGGACGCGGCGACCTGGCGCGCGGCGCGACGCTTCGCCCCGCTCTCGTTCGGAAAGATTGCCTACGTGGAGCGCGGCTCGGGTGATGTCGCCCTGTTCCTCCACGGCGCCCCCCTCAATGGCTTCCAGTGGCGCGGCGCGTTTGACCGGCTGTGCGATCTCCGGCACTGCATCGCTCCTGACTTCATGGGCCTGGGCTACTCGGAGGTCCCCGAGCACCAGTCACTGGCCGCCGCGGCCCAGGTGGACATGCTCGCGGCCCTGCTCGACTCGCTCGGCGCCTCTCAGGTCGACATCGTCGCCAGTGACAGCGGAGGCGCGGTCGCCCAGCTCTTCCTGGTCAAGTTCCCAGCGCGGGTCCGGACACTCCTCCTGACGAACTGCGACACCGAGCCGAACAGCCCTCCACCCAAGGTCATGCCGGCCATTGAGCTGGCTCGCGCTGGGACGCTCGCGGCCGACACCGCCGCGTGGCTCACCGACCCGGCCATGGCCCGCTCGACGTTCGGCGCGGCTGTCTTCCAGAACCCCAACACCCTCACCAACGAGGTCATCGAAACCTACGCCTCGCCCGTCGTGAGCTCGCCGAAGCGGCAGGCCCAGTACCACGCCTTCCACCAGGCGTTTCTCCCCAACCCGCTGGCGGGAATCGAGGCAAAGCTCCTTGGCGTCCACATCCCGGTCCGCATCGTCTGGGGCGCAAGCGACGACATCTTCTCGAACGAGGACGCGCACTACCTCGACCGCACGTTCCCCGGCTCCCAGGGGATTCGCTTCGTGCCGGGCGGGAAGCTGTTCTTCCAGGAGGAGAACCCCGACATCATCGCGGAGGAAGCCCTCCGACTGTGGAAGGTCGACTGACTTGCCTCCGTGTGGACGGGAGACGGCATCCTCGCGAGCTTCAGAGGGTCCGAAAACCGCGGGGCAGGTCATCCACCTCCGTGGCGGGCCCGTTGCGTCCTCTCCTCGATGCTCCCAGGCAGACACACCCGCCGGGGCCCGTGCAGGCGGCCCCGGCGGTGGGATTCGACTCTTCCGCGACGGGAGGCGGACTTACGGAGCGCGCGCCAGGTCCACGGTGAGGCAGGGCTCCATCTTCTCGGGGGTCACGAGGAAAGGCGCCTCGCGGTCCAGGTGCCGGGAGATGCCCGGCGTGGCGAAGCCAATCTGGCCGCCGCCGTCGTAGATCAGGGCCAACCAGTCATTCTGCGCCGCGGGGAATACATCCCCAGCGAAGCCGTTGCGGTTGAAATCCAACGAATAGGCGCCGTTGTCGACTTGGACGTTGTTGTTGAAGTCGAGGAAGTTGCCTGCATGGCCAAAAATGTTGACGCCGTTGACGCGCACTCCGCCGATGCGGTCAAGGTCCGCTTCCGTGGTAGGCGCAATAGGCGCGAACGCAGAAGTCTCAAGGATATTCTGCTCACTGAAGGCAGCCACCCGCACACGCGAGTAGTCGAGCACGCCGCCAATGTTGTCAATGACGAACCCATGAAACTGGTATTCGTAGTTCATGATGCTCAGGTAGTTGGGCTTGTAGTTGGCACCGTCATTGCCACCGTGGTCCAGGCCGATGTTGTGTCCCAACTCGTGCATCAGGGTGCCAGCCACCGCCACGTTCGGTACGCCGCCCCAAAAGCCCAGTGACACCACGAAGTCCTGGGCAGGCAGCCCGCGCGAGATGCCGCTGGAGTTGCCCCCGTTGTATCTGTGCGCGAACAGCATGTAATGGAAGTACGGCGCGCGGCTCGCGGCGAAGTACTTGGCCTTGATCGTGTCGAAGTCGGTCCAGACAGGACTCAAGTCCAGGTCCACGTCCGCGGCGGCGATCTCCTGACTCACCACCAGGTGCAGCGTGATGCCCGTGGACCCATTCGGGTTGCTCACCGGCGCTTTGGCGAAAGCCGTGATGACGCTGTTCAGCGTGTCCTGGGTCGGCAGGAGACCGGGAAGGTAGTCCACTTCCACGAAGATATCCTTCTTGCGCGGGTTGGCGCCGAGGGCACTCAAATCCACGCCGCCAAAGCCGAACAACTCCACGTAGTCGCTGAGGCGGTCCCCATCCGTGTCGGCGTTGTTCGGATTGGTGCCAAACACAACCTCCACGATATCGCAGACGCCGTCCTGGTCTGTATCCAGTGAGGTCAGGAGGCAGCCAAGAGGGAGCGGGAGTGGCACAGCCTCTGCAACCATCTCATCCTGGCGGGTGCTGCTCTGTACCTCGTCCGGTGGAGCCACGTTGCCACAGGCGGTCAAACCAAGGACGGACAGGGAAACTGTCAGCAGATGCCTGTAAAGTCGCGTCATATTTCTCCCCCTACACTGAAGATTGGCATTGCACCAATCGCCGACATCATCCTCGGATGCGTCTTGAATTGAAAGAGGGATGGGGCCGATTTCGGCGGTCGCACCCCTTGGATTTCCCACCATGTCAGCAAGCAGCTCTAAGCAAGAAAGAGATGAACTCCTTGGTGAAACCAGGCCGGGATGGTTGTGTCTGGCCAAAGTTCGGCTGCCGCATCAGGAGCGCGTCAAGGCCCCATACGGCGGTGCGTCAATGCCAGTGAGCCAGGCGCGCGGAGACCGGCGCGTTCCTGTGTCGGCGACGCGGAGTTGGAATCAACTCCCTTGCCGCGTCCGAATGACCGGGGCAGCGCGGCGCGGCCACTTCGGGCATTCTGCCGGGCATGGTGCCGCCTCCTTCATTTCGGACCTACGCGAAGATGCCCGCAGCGGGTCAACCGAAGTCAGCGCCCAGCCCGGGTGGCCCGTGGATTGCCCTGGAGAAGGTTCATGGCGCGCAGCTCGTCATCGCCGTGCGGGCTGGACAGGTCTGGTTCGGCAAGCGCAAGGCCTGGCTGACCGAGGACGAGTCCTTCTTCGGCTGGCAGCTCGTGCGGGCGCAACTGGGCTCCGCGGCCGCACAGATGGCACAGGCGCTGGGGGCCACGGCCGGCACGGTGTATTTCTACGGAGAGCTCTTCGGCGGGCACTACCCACATCCGGAGGTGCCGCCCGTGCCGGGGCTGTCCGCCGTGCAGACCGGCATCTGGTATGCGCCGGAGCTGCGCTGGTCGCCGTTCGACGTCCTGCTCGTGCGGGATGACGAAGACGAGGGCACCTTGCTGGCCCATCCGGAGCTGGAGGCCGCGGCCAAGGCAGCAGGGCTCATGACGCCTCCCGTGCTTCGACGAGGGACTCGCGGCGACATGGACAGCGTCCCCACGCGGTATCCGACGCGGGTTCCCGGCGTGTTGGGGCTGCCACCCATCCCCGACAACGTGGCGGAGGGGCTGGTCATCAAGAGCGAGCTGCGCGCCTCCCCCAGCACCCGTGCCTCCGTCAAACGGAAGATCGACGAGTTCAGTGAGGGCCGCTTCGACGAGAGCGAGGCGTGGAGTCCCCACCAGGCCCTCTCGCTGGAGACGCTCGAGGAGTGGGCCGCGCGACTGGTCAACCCCGCGAGGATCGCCAGCGCCCTCTCCAAGTGCGGACGCGACCAGGTCGATACGCTGCTCGACGAAGTGGTCCTCGACGTGCGGGTGGACCTGGAGCTGGCGTTTCCTCTCGCCTATCGCTCGCTCGATGCGAAGGCGGAGGACGTCCTGTCGGCCCGGATTCGCGAGCGGGCCCTGGTGCTCATCCGGGCCGCGCTCACGCCTCACGGGACGTGAGAACGGATGGCCCTGAGGACAAGGGGCGACGGCCGGGGAGTTGCCGCCGTCAAATCGGACACGGTCAGCGGGTTGAATTCGTGAGTCGGAACTCGCGCTGGGAGCACATCTCAGTGCGTCAGTGCGAGCGACGCGCGCACAAGCGGCCCGGCATCGCTACAGGGCCGAGAAGAGATACGTCGACGTCCCACTCGCGGAGGTGAGCCCCTCCTCCGTGCTACATGCCGCCAGGTCCAGGTTCAGCAAGGTCACCACCTGCGTCACCTGCGCACCCTGGAACAGTCCAGACGTGATGGGCCCTTGCAGGGTGGTGACGCGTTGGCCGCCCACGCTGGTTCCCACCGTGGCCGTGAAATGCCAGGTACTGGTTGCCCCGTTGCTCCACACAAACGTCTGGTCACCCTCGCTGGCGGTGAACAACGCGGTACATGACACCATATCCTCGCCCACGAAGCTGGTCGTGAACGAACTCACCCCCATGGGCAGCCCCAGTCCAGTGCAAATCCCTGACAGCTCATGCCCCACGCCTTGGATGAGCCGCGGCGTATTCGTCATTCCGGGCGAATAGGCCACCTGCGTCGTTCCGGCCGGACAGGTGATGAGCAGGAGTGCGTGCGCGACAGACGGCACCGTCAACAGCCCCAGCACCGTCACCGCCAGCAGCAAGGCACGAGGCGACGCGGTGGAGAACCGTGTTGGGTGAAGTTTCAGACTGGCTTGCATTGAGCCCCCCAGGGCAGAAGAGCAGCGCGCCCATGCTCGCAGCAACGGGCCAGCAAATCCCCGCCTGCGTGGCGGCCTGTCTGCTTCTCGACGGGGCCCTCCAGGTAGACCTCGCTCCGACTGACGCCCATCCACCATCACCCGGATAGCAGCCGCGCCATCCCTGGCGAGGAGGCTACCGACGCGGCGCATACCGCATCGCCACCGAGCCAGACAACCCGGTCCCGTGTGGGGCACCAAGGCCACTTCATGCAGTGCGTCAGTGCCATGAGTGAAGGCCACGCGTGCGCGCTTTTGGGGGTCCGCGACGGGCCGCTGGAGGAGCCATGGCAGCCCTCGCCGCTCTCTCCACTGCCATCAAATGCCAGACCCCGGCGATTGCCGCAAGCCCCCCCGGTCATGCTCCACCATCACCCGTTTCACTCCCGAAGCAGGAGGCCAGGGGATGCACACGAACGTGGTGACACAACACGAGGTGGTGATTGCTGGAGGGGGCCCGACCGGGCTGATGCTGGCGGCGGAGCTGGCATTGGCGCGGGTGGACGTGGCCATCGTCGAGCGGCGCGCCAATCAGGAGGTCGCCGGCTCGCGCTCGCGCGGACTGCACGCGCGCAGCCTGGAGGTGCTGGATCAGCGCGGGGTCGTCGAGCGCTTCGTCTCGCAAGGGCAAGCAGTCCAGAACGTCGCGTTCGGGCAGACGCTTCTGGACCTCAGCGACTTCCCGACACGTCACAACCATGGACTCGCGCTCTTGCAGGAGCGCTTCGAGCACATCCTGGCGGAGTGGGTGGGCGAGCTGGCGGTGCCCATCTACCGTGGGTGCGAGGTGACGGGCTTCGCGCAGGACGACACCGGCGTCGACGTCGAGCTGTCCGACGGCCGTGCGTTGCGGGCGAAGTACCTCGTCGGGTGCGACGGGGGTCGCAGCCTCGTTCGCAAGGCTGCGGGCATCGAGTTCCCGGGGTGGGATGCGTCGATCAGCTACCTCATCGCCGAGGTCGAGATGACCGGAGCGCCGGCGTTCGGCATCCGCCGGGATGAGAAGGGCACCTACGCCATGGGCAAGCTGGAGGACGGCCGCGTGGGCGTCGTGCTGAGAGAGGAGCAGGTCGGCACGGGCGACGCGCCGACCCTCGAGGGGCTGCGCGAGGGGCTCGTCGCGCTCTACGGGACGGACTACGGCCTGCGCCGCGCCACGTCCCTCTCGAGGTTCACCGACATGACGCGGCAGGCGGCGTCCTACCGGGACCGACGGGTGCTCCTGGCCGGCGACGCGGCCCACGTGCACTCGCCCATGGGCGGACAGGGACTCAACCTGGGCGTGCAGGATGCCGTGAACCTGGGGTGGAAGCTGGCCCAGGTCGTGCGCGGCGTCTCGCCTGAGAACCTGCTCGACACGTACCAGGCCGAGCGGCACCCCGTCGCGGCCCGTGCGCTGCGGAAGACCATGGCGCAGACCGCGCTGAGCCGAGGTGACGCGCGAATGGACGCCGTGCGCGAGACGTTGGCTGAGTTGCTGCAGATGGACGGGCCTCGCAAGCAGTACGCGGCGATGATGTCGGGGCTGGACGTCCACTACGAGCTGGGCAGCGGACACCCGCTGGTCGGGCGCCGCATGCCGGACCTTGACCTGGCCACCCCCGACGGCCCCCGGCGCGTGTTCCACCTGTTGCACGACGCGCGGCCGGTGCTGCTCGACCTGGGCGAGTCCGGCACTCTCGACGTCACGCCCTGGGCGGACCGCGTTCGGAGGGTCGCTGCTCGCTACACGGGGGAGTGGGAACTCCCGGCGCTCGGCGCGGTCACTGCACCCGTTGCGGTGCTGATTCGACCGGACGGTCACGTCGCGTGGGTCGGTGAGGGCACGAACCAGGGCCTGCGTGAGGCCTTGACCCGATGGTTCGGGCCGCCGCGTACGCCGTAACGCGTTTCGCTTGCCTTAGCGGACCATGCCCGGCGGTCTGACGGCCGCTGCGGCATGGGTGCGTCAAGGCGAGTGAGCGAGGCGCGCGAGCGGAGCATCTCCCCCCTGGGGACATACGGGGTGTATTCGGGCGGGCACCGGAACGTCGGTGGATTCAACGGGTCGTCGCAACGCTCGAATCCGAGGAGTTGCGATGGGAGCAAACAAGCGTCGCCGGGCTGCTCGTGCTGGGCGTCCTCCCATGCCGTCGCCCGGGCGCTCCGCGCTCGACTGCGAGTCACCCACTGGTTACGAGAAGAAGCACCGCGCTGCCGCTTGATGACGAAAGCGCGGAACCGGGGCAACTTCAACCCACGGCCTTCGGAAGCGCCCACTTTCCGATTACATTGCCAGCTTGGTCGAAAATCATGACGAACACCCACCACATCTGGCCCATAATTGCCGCAATCTTCATATCCGGCTGCACAGCCCAGACAACCAGGGCCGCATCTGACAATCGTGCCTCAGACAGGGCGGACAGCAACGAATGCAGCAGAGCACGTGCAACCCTTGAGCTGGAGGCCAGAAGCCACACGGATTGCACAGAAGACGACGACTGCCATGCGGAAGATGTGCGACTAATCGATGACGGATGCTGCCTTTCAGTATCTCGAACATGGCAGCAAAGCCCAGAAAGTCGTGCCCTGCTCAATGCAGCATACATCCAATGCAACGGCGTAGCAGACTACTACTGCCCGAAACAGTGCGTCGGCGCCTGCATCAACAAAAAGTGCGTCGGCAAGACAGCCGCAACACACGCACCGGGGTCGCAGTAAGTCCAACTGCCTGAACTAGAGCTGGCCTCGAAATTGAGCGAGCAAGCCCGGGGGCGGAGGGCGGGCCGCTGATCGACCAAAGAGATGGTCATGCCCGAAGCTGGCCAGTGGACCTGACGGATGAACGGTAGAGCCTGTTCGAGCCGCTGATTCCCTCTCGTCCCGGTTCGCCCTCTACACACGTAGAGAGACGCGCCTCCCCGCCCCTCTCGACGAATTACACAAGATTCGGGACGTGACCGGCACCCACCAGGAGACCGCAGCACCTCGAAGGGCTCAGAAGAGGCTGACTTTCGTATACAGGCTGTAGCCAGCGTCTCGTTTCATCCACATGACCCGGCGGCCTTCCCTGACCTCGTTCGCGGTGAACTGGAGCGTGTGGTCCGTCCCCTTCTCCAGGCATTCGACCAGCCAACCGCCCCCGTAGAGCGTGCAGTCCAGCGCCTCAAGAGAGGGGCTGCGGACCGCCCAGTCACTGGCTTGCGATAGCTCTTCCCACTCCATCATCTCCCTCTGGGTCAGCTTCTTCGCATTGGCGATTCCCGTCAGACGGACGGTTTCCTGGATGGGGCCCGCCAGGAGGGCTGTGAAATCCTCGAACTTCTTCGCCTGGAGCAACTGCTGCAACTCGACGATCTTTGCGTGGACCTGATTCTTCTCCGCGTCGCTCCAGACAATCTTCTGGCCTGTCCGCCAGAGAGGGGGCTTCAGCTTCGTGGGTGCCTTGAACGTGAGCGGGACCTTCACCTGGATGTTCCCCACGTCGGAGTAGGTCTCGGCCAGCGCTCGGTCCTTGCCCACCTTCACCGTGAGCTTTTGCAGTTTGCCTTGGACCGTCTCCGCATGGCCGTCGACTTCCACCCGCAGGGTGTTCTTCCCCGGCACCACGAAGTGCTGGATGGGAAAGCCCCGCCGGAGCTCGGGCTCCATGTCCTCTTCGGGGCTGCTCACGGGATGCCGGTAGACGAGGACGTCGTTCACGAACAACCTGGGCCGCGCTTGCGGCTTGTAGGTGAACTCCACGACGAACTGGTCGGGAATCGTGCCCGCGGACTCCGACTTGAGCCGCACCTGGACCTGCGCATGCGCCGCTTCCACGAAAGCGAGACAAAACATCAGAAGCATGCGGCTCGCATTCCCTACCAACCACTGACCCGTACGCACGAACAACCTCCAGGGCTCACTCCAGCGATTGCGTCGAAGGAGCCGACCAACCGGCCTGGAGCCAAGTCTGAGACCTTCTACCATGGTGCCTGGCCCAAACGAGGCAGACAGCCATTCAGCGGTCGAGCCTGGGCCCGTCGACCCGGAAGTCGAACAAGAAGTATGGAGGCACGCACGCGCCTGTTCCAGGAGCGCTGCCTGGGTAACGGCTGCAGCCATAGTCGTCGCGGCAGGGTTCGTCGACGGAACAGGTGCGCGTGGTCATGACCGCCACGAGCCCTTGTTTCCGGACGCAGTCTTCAATCGGGTCCTCCTGCGGAAAACAGACCTGCTCATAGCCGGAGACGAGCATCGGCGCGCACACCGAGGAGCCCGAGCGCGCGCCGGGCTGGGCGCACGGCACGGTGCAAAACCCGAGCGGGAACCCATAGCGATTGGCGATGCACGGAATGGCGTCCGAGGACTGCCCCTGACACACCTCAGGTGGATCGGCGACGATCTGGTCGCCGCTCGCACCCGGGCGGGCGACCACTCGGGCATTCTCACACGCATCGCCGGAGGTCGGAATCGCGGGCGCGCAGTACCCGACTTCGTCGTGATGACTGTCGCGGCACTTGAGCCCGGTCTGGCACGTCCAGTCCGCGAAGGTTGGATCTCCGAGCCCACAATGTGAGCCGTAGAAGCCAGCGGAGGTGGGGTGTTCGGGAAACGGTCGCGGCTCAGCGAAGGTCGTCCCGTCCGCCACGCTCGCGAGCATCCGTGCCCGCCAGCCGAGTTCCTCATGCAGGTGCGGCGAGACGCCGACCGCGAGGGCGTTGAACGTCTGGTTCGGGTCTCGCTCCTCGCCGGGGAGGTGGAAGCCCGCCACGGACCGGCTTTGATGGCAGCCTGTACACGTGAAGCCGTCGAGCCGTCGCAGCAGGCCCCTCGGGGAGCGAACCAGCTTCGCCTTGGCATAGGGGAGCTCGGCGAACACACGCGAGTCGACCTCTGCCTTGAAGAGGGAGCTGAAGACGCGATTGGCGGGCCTGGAGAGCCCTCGGGGGCTCACCGAGATGGCCCGTGTGGCCAGGAACCGGTCCGGAATGACGGAGCGCCCGGCGTCGATGTCCATGAAGCTCTTCACCATCCAGTCCGTCAGCGCCTTGCGCTCCGCCGGATTGAGGTCCGCCCGAGGCGTGTTGAGGAGCGGCCGTGGGATGAGGCGATTCGCCCTCACGTCGAAGGCCCTGAGGACGTACTCCGCGTGGTCGTCCGCCTCGGGGGTTCCCGGCCCGTGCAGATTCTGGAAGTTCGTCTCGAGGCGGCTCATGGGCGGCAGTTGGGTCACCATCCGCCCCACCGCGACGGTTCGCTCGGAGGCGCTCACCGGCAGCTCGCGCCACTGTCTGGCGATCGCCCCGCAGCTCGCGCCCGGTCCCATGGGCAACGGCCGGATGACGTTGACGGTCATTGGCAGGCGGACGACGGGCCGGCCTTTCGGCTGGAGTGAGAGGCGATAGATCAGCCGGAGCTGGCCACACTCCTTGGGCGTCGAAAAGCGCATGTCGAGCCGGTTGACCACGCCCACCAGCTGGAAGCGCGCGTGGGGCGAGCGCAGCCACTTCGGATCGAAGACGTAGTTCAGGCGCTGGGTGTCGAGCGGAAACTGGCTGAAGGCGACGCCGTCCCGACTGGAAAGCTCGGCAAGGTCGCGCTCGATGACCGCGACGAAGGATGCATACCGTGGCGAAGTGAGGAGGCTCTGCGCGTCCTCGGCCGGAGCGCCCAGTTGCTGACCGAAGGCCAGCCCCTGCCGCTCCAGGAGTATCAGCTCCGCGGGGTCAGCGAGCAGCAGCGAGGGTTCGCGAGCGGGCGAAGGAGGCACTCGCGCGGCGGGCGCGGGCGAAGGAGGCACTTGCGCGACGGGCGCTGGCGAGGGAGGCACTTGCGCGGCGCGCGGTTGGCTTGCCGTGGAGCTCGGAGCGCGGGCTGGAGGGCGCTCCTGCGGTTCGCTCGAACAGGCGGCGCATATGAATGCGAGCGTGGTCGCGATAGCGCGCGATCCGGAAAGGCATGCTCTGGACTGGTTCGGTTGCATCGCCGCACCTTTCGATTGTCCTGGGGAAGTGGGCGTGATCCGGTTCGATGGACAGGTTGACGACGCCGCTGCTCTTTCGAACCCGGCCGGTGCAGCGTAGCCGATTGCCAAGGACATGCGCTGCTCATCGTCCTTCTTCACCCACCCCCATGCGCCGGCCCTCCTGCTGTCAGAACGCAGCAGGCGGGCCGACGTCTTCCCTATCGAACCAGGCGCTAGAAATCGACGGCCAGGAGGGCGGCTCCCATCTCACCTGGGTTCTCTCCGCGTGACCTCGTATCGCCGAGCCCGAGCTGACCGTAGTCGTTGTCACCCCAGCATGTGACGTCGCCATCGTCGAGGGTGGCACAGGTGTGGGAGCCCGTCGTGAGTGACGTCGCGGTACGGCCCGTACCGAGGTTGACCGGAGGCAGCGCGTCGCCCATTTGAGCAGGGACCTGACCGCGGTTCTTCGAATCGCCGAGCCCGAGCCGGCCACTCTCGTTGGAACCCCAGCACTTGACGGAGCCGTCATCGAGGAGCGCACACGTGTAGAATGCACCCAAGGAGAGCGCCTTCGCGGTCCGCCCCGTGCCGAGGTTCACCGGGGGCAGCGCGGCGGCCATCTCCCCGGGACCGTCACCGCGAGGTTCCGCATCGCCGAGCCCGAGCTGGCCATATTCGTTGTAACCCCAGCACTTGACGGAGCCGTCATCGAGAAGCGCACACGTGGAATACCCACCGGCGGCGATGGCCCGCGCGGTCCGCCCCGCGCCGAGGTCCACCGGGGGCAGCGCGTCGCCCATCTCATCCGGGCCATCTCCACGATCTTCCTTATCGCCGAGCCCGAGCTGGCCAAACGCGTTGTAACCCCAGCACTTGACGGAGCCGTCATCGAGGAGCGCGCAGGTGTGACCAGAACCCGCTGCGAGCGCCTTCGCGGTCCGCCCCGCGCCGAAGTCCACCGTCGGCAACGCATCGCCCATCTCCCCCGGGCCATCTCCGCGGTTCCTCATATCGCCGAGCCCGAGCTTGCCGTATTGATTGTCACCCCAGCACTTGACCGTGTCATCGTCGAGGATGGCACACGTGTAATCACTGCCGTTGGCGGCGAGCGCCTTCGCGGTCCGCCCGGTGCCGAGGTCCACCGGCGGCAGCGCATCATCCATCTCTCCGGGAGCATCTCCTCGGCGCTCCGTATCCCCGAGCCCGAGCATGCCAGCGACGTTCCACCCCCAGCACTTGACCGCGCCACGCTCGAGGAGCGCACAGGTGTAGTAGGCACCGAGGTGGAGCGACGTCGCCTTCTGACCCGCGCCAAGGCGCACGAACGGGAGCAAGCCGCCCATCTCACCTGGGGCGTCCCCACGGCTGGCCTCATCCTCGAGCCCGAGCTGACCATATTCGTTGAAGCCCCAGCACTTGACGCGTCCGTCCTGGAAGACCGCGCAGGTGTGCAGCGGCCCGGCGACCACCGAGTTCGGAACATCGTCACGGACGCGCACGGCGACCGAGCCGGTCGCGGTCGTGCCGTGAATGTCGGACACCTGGTACTCGAAGCTGGCTGCGCCCGCGAACCCGGGCGTCGGTGTGAACTTCACCTCGTCGCCGAGGAGCTCAACCGTGCCGTGGTCCGCGTTCGCGACCTGGCTCACCGTCAGCCCATCACCCTCCACATCGCTGTCATTGGCGAGGAGCTTCGCCACCGGGAGGGTCAGCCCGCCATCCATTCGGGTGACGGCCGAATCGGCGCTGGCAACGGGAGCGTCATTCACGGATTGGACGGTGACGGTCACCGTCGAAGTGCTGGTGTTCGTCCCATCGCTGACCGTGTAACCGAACGTCGCCGTCCCGAAGAAGTTCGCCTCCGGGGTGAAGGTGACATTGCCACCCGCCAGCGTCACGGTGCCCTGGGTCGCATTGCCAACGGCGGTGACAGCGAGTGAGTCGCCGTCCGCGTCGGTGTCGTTGGCGACGAGCGTGGTAGCCGGGATGACCACGGCGGTGTCCTCGTCGGTCCTCACCCTGTCCGCCACCGCGACCGGGGCCTTGTTTGCCGGAGGAGTCGGCGGTGGCTTCTCCCCTCCTCCTCCTCCACACGCGGCGAGGACCCAGGAGCCAAGAAGGATGGCGCACCGGATGTCAGGGAAGAATCCCGGGGGGCAGGCGAACCGCAACAGCCACCGCGTGGAAGAACGACTCAGAGACAGACGACCAAGCTGATGTTTCACCAGTTCCCCTCATGGAAAGACGCACCACCCCTCGCGAAGAACCCCAACGGGATGCTGCCCCCCATAACGGGGCCTGGAGACGCAGGTCGCAGAGCCAGACGCTCAATTCAACGGGATGGCCTCATCCGAGGAGTCACCAGGTCCCGGAGGGAGGGAACGTCGGACCGTGCGCGCGGGACGAATCAGAACACGCCCGCGAGCCCCAACGCGGCACCGTCCGGGCCCAGCGCGGCCACGGGCAGGGACTGCGTGTCGGGCCACAGGAGCAGCAACGCGCCGCTCAGCACCGCGAGTCCTCCCGCGCCATAGCGCAGGCCGCTGGTGGTGTTGAGGTCGTGGATGCGGCCGTTGCGCCGGGCGACCTCCTGCTGCGGCAGGTCCGAGGTGATGCCGTCGCGCTGGCTCTTCGCCTCCAGCGTGGCCCATGCGCCAGCACCCAGGGAGAGTGTCCCGAGTGTGAGCGCACCCCACCCCAGCGGCTTCCTCCAGCTCCATGGGCCACCCCCGTCCGGCTCCACCAGCGTGAGAGGGGGCGGCCGTGGCTCGAAGCCCGCCACGAAGTCGCGTCCGAATGGCAGGGTGAAGATGTGCTGGAAGGCCGCATGCGCCGCGCGAGGCCACGCGGGGCGCCTCGGCGGACAGGGACTCCAGGTGGACGACGTCCTGGGTGGTGGGCAGCAGGTACTCGGCTTCGTCCTCCACGCGCCGCAGGAAGACGGGGCCGCGCGGGGGCGGACGCAAGAGGCGCAGGGGCTGTCCGGCGGCATTGTGGAACTCCGCCAGCCGCACACCATTGGCGTCCACATCACCACCACGTGGGTGCGTCCCGCGATTCGCACCCGTCCCGGGAAGGTCGGAGCCAACACGCGAGCCACGGCCTGCCCGACCTGTCCGTAGCCCCCCACGATGACGATGGAGCCCTTGTGCGCGGCCATGTCACGGCACCTCCGCCACATCGCGGTTCGACCGCCCGGGGGCGCTCGCCCATCGCTCACGGAAAGCGCGAACGAGCGCCAGGAGCGCGAGCCCCGCTGGGACCGGCTGGAGCACACCGGTCAGCTCGAAGAGAACGTCGTTCGGCAGCTCGTAGGTGGGTGGTGGGAAGAGCTGAGACAACAGGGCCGTGGGCGCGCCACCGAAGTAGAGGACATCCTTCAGGACGTGGTTGTAGAGCCCCTCGAACGCACCAATCATCCCGACCGGCACCGCGAGCGTCGTCAGCGTGAGCACGGCGAAGGCCAGCTCGCCGCGCCATCCCCCTCGACTCGGGCGCAGCACCCTCAGCGAGGCGAGGAGGATTCCGGTGGTGACGGCGGCGACCCCCACCATGTGCAGTCGCCATGGCGTTCCGTAGAGGAGGCCACCGTAGACGTGGTGAGCGCTCGTCAGCAGCAACACCGCGAGCGAGGCCTTCACCGAGCGGCCCATGCACCCCTGGAACATCGACTGCGACCCCGTCATGACGCACTCCTCTCGCGACTCGAGCCCGCTTCCGTGGGCCCACATGAACCACGCGGAGAGATGTGCCGTGTGCGCTGGTAGAGTGCGAGTGAGCCTCGAACACATCATCCATGCGGCCCACGCATCAATCCGTCCCCGTATGTCACTGCCCTCGCTCTCCAACATCGACGCCTTCGTCCGTGCCGTGGAGGACGGAAACTTCACGCAAGCGGCGCGCAGGCTGCACATCACCGCCTCCGCCGTCAGCCGCCGCATCGCCCGCTTGGAGGAAGAGCTGGGGGTGCGCCTCTTCCAGCGGACGACGCGAGCGCTCAGGCTCACGGATGACGGGCGTGACTTCTACGCGCGCTGCCAGCACATCCTGGCGGAGTTGGGTGAAGCCAAGGAGTCGCTCGCCCGCTCCCGCAACCGCCCCACGGGGCGCTTGCGCGTGGAGGTGCCGCAGGTCATCGGGCAGCTCGTGCTCACCCCAGCCCTGCCCCGCTTCCTTCAGGCCTATCCAGGCGTCGAGATTCATCTGACGATGCGGGACGAGGTGGTGGACCCCATCTCCGAGGGCGCCGACGTGCTCATCCGAATGGGACCGCTGACAGATTCGAGGCTGGTGTCGCGCAGCCTGGCGATGACCCGGATGGTGGCCGTGGCAGCGCCGGCCTACCTGAAGCAGCACGGGACACCTGCCATGCCCTCGGACCTGTCGCATCACCAGTGCCTGGGCTTCCTGCGCCAGGGCATCGTTGGTGAGTGGCGCTTCAAGGGCCCAGAGGGCATCACACGCGTCGCGCCGCGCGGTGCATTCCATGTCAGCCAGGGAGCCACGCTGCGCGATGCCGCGGCGATGGGGCTCGGCATCGCGTGGATGATGGACTTCATGGTGACGCGAGAGCTGGCCACGGGCGCGCTCGTCACGGTGCTCGACACCTACGCCCGCGAGGAGCGCCCCATCTACCTGCTGCACCCGCCCGGCCGGCATTTGCCCTCCCGGGTACGGGTGTTCCTCGACTTCGTGAAGACGCTCTTCGCCAACTCCCGGGCGGAGCAGCAGTAGGTACTGCGGCCGGCGACGGACTCAGGGACCGTCACACAGCCCCCCTCGTCCCACAGGGCGATGTCCGTTCCGCGCACCCGTGCGCAGCCTCCGGGAACCGACGCGCGTTCGACGGTGCCGACCTCAAGAGGTCCGGTGCGCTCGATTGAGTGAGTCCCGATGCCTGACAAGACACCCGAGATCTCAGCAGCAGAAGCCATGTCCTTGGACCAGTTTCTCGCGGCGCCCATCGAGCAGGTGCGGCGGATAGCGCCCACCACGCTCATCTGGGTGGTGGAAGGCACACGCCGCAGTGCCGCCCTGGCCGGCATCGACGTGAGTTCCGAGGACTACGCCCACTGGACCATCTCCCAGATGAACGCCTGCGTGGAGCTGTTCTTCCACCACGGTGTGCGCCACGTCATCACCCCCTTGCTCACACCGAGTCAGTTCGCCGAGGTCACCCCCCGCTATCGCGAGCGCCTGTTCGACTGGGTGGCCCTGCTCGTGAAGGAGTTCTCGCGGCTCAGCACCGCCCAGCACCAGGGCTGGCGCCTGCGGTTGCTGGGCGCGGAGAGTCTGCCGGATGAGCTACGGCCTCTTTCCGAAAAGGTCGCCGCGGCCACCCCTCGGGGCGAGCACACGCTTTGGTGTTCGGTGGTGGCGCAGTCGGGGGCCCCCTGGAACGAGTTGCTCCAGGCCGTCGTTCGCACCGGAGCCCGCACCCGCGAGGATGCCATCCGCGCGCTCTACGGCGAGGACATCCCTCTCGCCCGGTTGATGATTGCTTTTGGCAAGCCCATGGTGTCCCCGGAGCAGGTTCCTCCCCTGCTGCAAGGCCCCATGGACTGTTACTTCACCCAGCGGCCCGGCTACCGGCTCACCGAGCGGGAACCGCGAACCGTGCTCTACGACCATGCCTACCTGCGGCGCACCTGGCGCGCCGACAAGACGGGGCGGGCGGAAGAAGCCATCAGCCACCGCTGCGCGTGGGAGGAAGGACCCATGGTGGGGCTGGGTATCCGCCTGGGCCCATTCTGGTACCCCGCCCCCACCATGGCTCCTCTCTTGGAGGACACATTGAGGTGACCTGCTCCTGGACCGCGCCTGCTTCATCAGATGAACGCGATGTTCACTTCGAGGAGGAAACGTCCATGGCGGACCTGTCTCACATTGAGCGGATTGGTGAAGGGGGACCCGCCGCCCTCCACCTGTGGAACCCACGGAGAAAGGACAACCCAGCACGGCGTGTGCTGCGCGGCGCCTGTGCACATCTGGCCCAAGCCCAGTCATCCGATGGTGCGTGGCGGGTCCATCCCGCGCCACGGTTCCTTGAGAATGCCCTGGCGTGTCTGGTCGCGGATGTCTTCGTGCCCGAATTGCGACCCCACCTGAGCGCGACGCGGCGCTGGGTCCAGGCCGCACCGGTCCAGAACCATCACGAAGTGCCTCGTCGGATAGAGAGCTGGCTCCAAGCATCGGTGGGCGGCGCGGCCCCCACCGCCAGCCTTGACGTGTCCCATCCCCTCTTCTCCGAGCCGGTCTTCCGCGACCGCCGGAACTTCTTCCTCGCGCTCGCGCTCGCGGTGGGCGCACCCGTGCGCGGAGGGCCGTCTCGCGAGGAACTCCAGGCCCAGGTGCTGGAGCGGATCCTCGCCCGTCAGACCGTGCGGCTCAAGCGTTGGTCGGGAGCGGAGCTGGCCGCGCTGTTCCTCTTGCTGGCCGATGAAGCGCCGTCAGCGGACACCGTGGAGGCGCTGAAGGCGCTGCGCGAGGCCCAATCGGCTTCGGGCTCCTTCGGTGGGCAGATGGGGGCGACCCTCGTGGCGCTCGCGGCACTGCGGCGGTGGGACCCCACCTCGGAGTCCTTCGCCCGCGCGTTCGACTTCTTTCTGCGCGAGCGCACGACAGCGGGGGTGTGGTGCTTCAGCCCCGCGGAGGTATGGGACACGGCGCTGCTCTGCCGAGCACTGGAGGGTTGTGAAGACCTGGACCCCGCGATGTTCGAGCGTGCCTGGGCCTTCCTCCTGCGCTCTCAGAATGAGGACGGAGGCTGGCCCTACCGGGAAGGGGTCGAATCGGATACCGACACCACCGCGATGGTGATGCTTGCCCTGCCTCACACGGACGCCGGTACGTCCGCGTCGGGCCTGGGGCGAGCGTACCTGGAGCGGATGCGGACCCCAGCGGGGTTGTGGCTGACGTGGCAGTCCCGGGACGACCCGCCCGCCGAGGACGTGGTCGCACATGCCATCATGGCGTTGCGCAAATGGGGCACGCTTCCTGCGTTCTGGGCCCCCGCGGGGGAGTGGCTCGCACTGCGCGCGCGGCAGGAAGGCGGCTGTCGTGCGCACTGGTACAACATCGACTCCTATGCCGCTCACGAGGTGGGGCTGGCGCTTGGACCTTCCCATGACTCGGCACGGCGGCTCGCACGGGAGTTCGTTGAGCGGCAGAACCCGGATGGGGGTTGGTCCCCCACGCAAGGGGCGGCGAGCTCGGCGGCCTCCACGGGTATGGCGCTAGCGTTGCTGACCTTCTACCTGCCCAGTGAGCACCTGAGCGTGACTCGCGCCATCGACTATCTGGCGGACCTCCAAGAGCCGGGGGGCTCCTGGCCTGGGCCGCTGTGGATGTACGCTCCCAGGCCCTTCGCCATTGATTACCCCATGCAGATCCACGCCCTCGCCGTGCATGGACTGGCCGCTGTGGCGCGGGCCTCCCGGACCCCGCCGCCGCCACTCACTGAAATCTGAGCTTGCCCGACAGAAGCAGGTGAAGCTCACAGCCCCTCCGGCAGCCTGCTCGCGCTCACGACGAAGCTCGGCGAGGCAGTCGGACGGTGACCGTCGTGCCATTCTCCCTGCTTGAACGCACCTGGATGGTGCCTTCATGAGCACGCACGACCTGCTTGGCGATGAAAAGGCCCAGCCCAATGCCTCCCTGGGGCTTGCCCGTCACGCTGGGCCCTCGCGTCAGCCGTTCGAACAGGTACGGGAGCTCACCCGGAGGAATCGGCTCGCCCCAGTACCGCGGTGCTCCATCTGCAGTTCTCTTCCGGGATTGCCCAGGCGAACCTCTTCCACCACCTGCAGGGCGCGCCCCTGGAGGTCGGTGGGCCTTCGATGGATGGCCAGGCCATCGCCGAGGCGCACCTGGGTGAAGTCGAGCAGGTCGTGAATCAACCGCGCCGCTCGCTCCGCCGAGGAGACGACTCTGACGAGGCCCTGTGCCTGGAGGGCGTCCATCCCTTGACGACGCAGGAGTTGGGTGGAGGAGAGCAGGATCGCGTTGAGGGGATTGCGCAGGTCGTGGCTCACGATGCCAATGAGTTCCTTCACCCTCGCCCATGTAGACGCCTCGCTCGAGCGCCACGCGCATCTCGCGCGCGGGTGGCCCGCTCTGGATGTCCTCGGGCTTGAAGAGGATGCTGAAGGGCTGGCCGACAATCTCCTGCGGACTCTCCCTGCGTGACTTGCGCGGCCATCTTGCCCTGTGTCATCCCCCACCCCATCCTCCGGACCTGCGTCGCACCTTCCTCACGTCCAGTCGGTGGCGAGGAACGTAGGACGCCAGTGACAGCGATGACTTCTTCGTGCCAGGGGATGGGCCGAATGTGGCGAGCAGTGCACGGCCAATCGCATCCTTCACCCAACGAACCGCGGGGGAATGTGCACTGGGAGGATTGAACTCTCCAGGTCGGAATGGCGCCAGGCCCCACAACCGCCCCGCTCATTGGCCCTGGGGTGTGGCGAAAGCACCGCCATACTCGGGGAGTTCGAACGCATTGGCCGCATGGGTGACGAGCTTTCGAACACGCGCTCGAGCGGCTTCGAGGTGAGCATCCGGTAGAACTGGTTGCGCAGGAACAGCCCGGGCCGCGTGCGGGGGGCGAAGAAACCGCCCACGCGCTTCGCGCCGTCCTGTGCCGGTGTCGCATAGGGTCTCAGCCGGGCATCGAAGCACGGCTCGCGAGGCGGTAGGGCTCGGCCAACGTGCGCCAGCGGTGCCATGGCCGCACACAGTCACGTGGCGGTTCATCCTGGCCGAGCAGCTCGACCGTGCGGCCTCAAGCCGCGGGGCGGGGCTTCGCGAGGAACTCAGTGAGCAATGGGGCCACGGCGGCGGGACGTTCATAGTGGGGCAGGTGCCCGGCGTCGTCGATGATGTGGAACTCCGCGTGAGGCAGGGCCGCGTGGACCTCTTCGGCGATGTGGAGGGGCGTGATTCGGTCGTCGCGGCCCCACAGCAGCAGCGTGGGTATGTGGCGCCTGGCCACACGGTGGAAGACAGGCGCCGCGGTGTGGATGGCCATGTGTCGCAGGGTCGAGAGTAGCGCGTGGCCAAATCCCGCGATGCGCGTGGAGGGCAGGAAGCGAGCCTCCAGCTCCGGAATCAGCTCGGGGCGGCGTGAATAGCCCGGCAGCCGTGCTCGCAGCTGCCGCTCGCCCATCACCGCGAAGAGGGCCTCACCCAACACGGGCACGTGCATGAGCCGGACCCCGAGCGACAGCTTCGTTCCGAAGCCATCCGGTTCGATGAGGCACAGGCTCCGGACGCGCTCGGGATTCCGGTCCACGTACTCCACCGCCAGCAGCCCGCCGAAGGCGAGTCCCACCAGATGCACCGGCGCGTGGAGCCCCAGCGCGGCCAGCAACTCCGTGAGCTGCCGTTCATACAGCTCCGGGCCATACCTCACCTTCGGCCGGTCCGAATACCCTCGGCCGAACAAGTCGTAGCGCAGCACCCGGTGCCCCGCGCGCACGAGCGGCTCGACAAGGGGCTCCCAGATGAACAGCGGCAGTGTGGCACCGGGAATCAACACCACGGTGGAGCCGCCTTCGGGGCCGTCCAGCAGGTAGTGTGTTTGCCCATCGCTCAGGGCGATGAATCGGCCCGGGGCCTCCGCCCGGAGCCGCGCGTCGAGGGGAACTGACGGAGGGGTTCGCATGGCCAGTGAGTAGCGCCGGGCCCCGTGGCTCGGAAGGGACCGCTGGCGACGAAGAGGGGACCTCTTGCGCCACCTCGCTCGCTTGAGCCTGCTCCGTGTTGTGCGTAGCGTCCGGAAGACGAGGGCATCGCCATGGCCACCCCCAGTGTCTCCACGAGATTGCCCCGGCTCATCCTGGACACGGTCGCGGCGAAGGGCGCGAACGCCGACGCCGTGGCTCGCCGTGCCGGAGTGGACCGGACACGGTTGACGGACGCGCACACGCGAATCGCCCTGCACCGTGGCGACCTGCTCTGGGAGAATGCCGCCGCGGCTGTCGGCGACCCGCACTTCGGGCTCCATCTGGCCACGACCTTCGAGCCCGGCCAGTTCGACCTCTTCGACTATCTGTGCCGGACCGCCGCGACCCTGGGGGCGGGGCTCCACCTCGCGAGCCGTCACTTGCGGTTGCTGCATGATGGCGCCGAACTCAATCTCACGTTGTCGGAGAGCCGCGCGACGCTGCGCTACCGCTGCCCGAACCGCCCCGCCGGGCCTGGACGGCAGGAGGCCGAGTTCACGCTCGCGCGGCTCCTGACCTTCGCGCGCGAGGCCACTGGCCAGCCGTTGATTCCCTTCCAGGTAGGCTTCACCCAGGCGGCCCCACGTGGGCGGAACGTCCTCGCCGAGGCCTTCGGCACGACGCGACTGGCCTTCCGTCAGGAGTCCTGCACGCTCACGCTGCCCCGGGACATGCTCTCCCTCCCCCTGCGACAGGCGGATGGCGGATTGCACGCCCTGCTCCTTCGCCACGTGGACCTGCTGGCCCGCGAGGCGACGCGCCCCGTGGGCTGGCGTGAGCGGCTCCAGGCCCAGGTGGAAGAGGAAGTGGAGCGAGGAGAACCGTCGCTCGCCAGTGTCTGCGCGCGCCTGGGGATGAGCCCGCGCGGCCTCCAGCGCCGACTCAAGGCCGAGGGGCGGACATTCCGCGAAGTGACCGAGGGAGTCCGCCTGGAGAAGGCCCGCCGCCTGCTTGCCGACGACTCGCTCAACGTCGCGGGTATCGCGGAGCGCGTGGGCTATTCAGATGCACGAGCCCTGCGACGCGCCTTCCAGCGCTGGACGGGCATGAGCCCGGGACGCTACCGCCGGAGTACGTCCGCCGCGTGAGCCGTGGGCGCTCCCGGCTCGCGATTTCGGGCGTGCCGTGGCGCGGAGCGGTTCCCGTTCGTTCCATGCTCGGAACGGGTGCGTTGCACACCATGCGTTCGCGCCCGAGGAGAGGGCAATTGTTGGGGGGAGCGGCCTCGGGCTAGAAGTCTCCGACGAAGAAGGAGGAGTGAATGTCGAGTCGAACCGTCTCCCGGAGGACGTTGCTCCAAGGTGCGTTGGTGGCCGTGGCATTCAATCCCCTGAGCCGAAGCTGGGCCTCCACGCTGGAGGCGGGCTCGGCCCCGCTGCCGCCACTCGATGGCGAGTTGCTGATGGACACGGCGTCGCGGACCGCGGCCTCGGAGGACTTCGGCCACATCCTCCACCGCACGCCGTGGGCGGTGCTCGTTCCGGGCTCGGTGAAGGACATCGTGGCCATGGTCCGCTTCGCGCGGCGCCAGGGCCTGAAAATAGCCGCCGCTCGGGGCCTCGGTGAGAGTCACAGCACCTTCGGCCAATCCCAGGTGGCGGCGGGCATCGTCATCGACATGTCCACGCTGTCGACCATCCACGAGATTGACGAGGACAGCGCCTGGGTGGATGCGGGCGTCCGGTGGCACGAGTTGCTCCAGGCCTCGCTTCCGTGCGGCAAGAGTCCGCCGGTGCTGACCGACTACATCGAGCTGAGCATCGGTGGGACGCTGTCGGCGGGGGGCATCGGCGGACAGGCGTTTCGCTGGGGCCTCCAGGTGGACAACGTCCTGGAAATGGACGTCGTCACGGGACAGGGAGAGCTCGTGCGGTGCTCGCGCTGGCGTGAGCGGCCCCTGTTCGACGCCGTGCGCTCGGGACTGGGCCAGTTCGGCATCATCGTGCGCGCGAAGGTGCGGCTCGTCGAAGTGCCGCCCCGCGCCCGGACGTACACCGCGCTGTACAGCGACCTCCACCGCTTCATGGAGGACCAGCGGCGGCTCATCGAGGACGGTCGCTTCGACTACGTCGAGGGCTCCGCCGTCGGCTCCAACGGGGGCCGGGCGTATCAGCTCGAGGTGGTGAAGTACTTCACCCCGGGCTCGGAGCCGCACGATGCGAGACTGCTCGCGGGCCTGGGCTTCCAGCCGGGAACGCTCCAGGTGAGCGATGGCAGCTACTTCGACTTCGCCAACCGGCTCGCGCCGTTGGTCGAGCTGCTCAAGCAACTCGGCGTCTGGGGTTTCCCCCATCCGTGGCTGGACATGTTCGTCCCCGCCCGGTCCGCCGAGGCCTTCGTCCAGGAGGTCCTCTCGCAGACCACCGAGGCCGACATGGGACAGGGGCCCATCCTGCTCTACCCCTTCCGCGCCTCGGAGCTGACCGCGCCCTTCCTGCGCACGCCCAACGACAGACACGTCTTCCTCTTCTCGCTGCTGCGCACCGCCATTCCACCGACGCCGGAGAACGTCGCCTCCCTCGTGCGGAAGAACCGCGCCATCTTCGACCGGCTCACGGCCATCGGCGGGAAGATCTATCCCGTGGATGCCGTGCCCATGAGTTCCGGCGACTGGCGCCGCCACTTCCACCCCGCCTGGGAGCGGTTCGAGCACGCGAAGGGGCGCTACGACCCGGACCGCATCCTCACGCCGGGACAGGGCATCTTCTGATCGACGCCCCCAGGGGCCTCCTCGTGCTCGGGGCCACGCCCCATTGGCGAGGAGGCCCTCTCCGCATCACCGCGCGCGGCACCAGACTTGAGGATTCAGGCAGCCGCGCCCACCCGGCATGCCAATCTTGCCGCCGTCATAAAAGAACCAATACTTATGAACCCACCCGCCGCCCGGGCAATTGTCTCCGGGCGATTGGGTCCCCCGATAATAGGCAAACCCGCCCCAATACTGGTCGACGGTTGGGTTATCGGCATTCACGAAAAATGGCGACACATTGTAGACGCGCGCCCCATGGTTCCAATAACTGCACATGACCCGGATAGGCTCGTCCGTGAGATCAACAATCGCGTACTCATACTGAGCGGGCGGATAACCCGGGAGCGTGCATTTGTCGGTCTCGAACTGACTCAGCGTGCCGCAGACCACCCACCCCGCCGCATATGCTGGAGCCGCGGCAAGAAGCAAGATTGCCCCAATGAATCCAAAAGACACCCATCGTCGCTGCATCATAGCGGCGCGCTCCTCTCAAGAACCCACAAACACGAATACCACGCTAAACATGCGGGGCAAGTTTGTGTTCACTGACACACCACCCAAGCCAAGAGTGGAGGCTCAGGAGCTGCTCAAGGTGCGCTCAATGCCTGAACGACCAGCACATCCAGCTCGATGACCTCGCCAAGGACGCCCTCGGCGCCAGTCACTGCCACGGACATCCGTTCCGTTCCCGCTGGAGCCGTCAGCTCGCGCGCGGTCCGGACCCACTTGGAGGAAAGCACCGGGCTGGAGAGCAGGTCCGACTGCAGCTCCCGGCCGCTTGCATCCCGCCAGCTGACCCGCATCTCGGCGACCGGGGAGCGCTCCGACGTCCCGCGCACCCAGAACGAAGCGCGGTGCGCCCCCGGGGATGCGGCGAACCCGGGCCAGTTGTCGAGGTGCACGCCCCAGCCATACGGCTCGGTCACCTCCACGCGCAGGACTGCTTCACCTTCTCTCGCGTCGGTGGACGCTCTCGAAGCGGTGACGCCGTACCACGCAATCCAGGCGCCAGGCCCCGTCTCCAGGGAAGCCGACTCGGCATCGAGCAGATTGGACGTCGCCGAATGGTCGATGATGGCGGGCTCGCACGCGGTCAGCGCCGCTGCCAGCCACAGCAGGCTCCAGCCTCCCCGTTTCATCGCGCGCTCTCGCGGTCTCGGCCCTCGCAGGCCAGCGTCCCACGGGCACGCTGGACCGCCTCCGCGTAGTGCCCGCGCTGGAACTGCTGTTCGTGCCGAGCCCAGTGGGAGCAGGCACGCCGCGCGTCCTTGAGCTGGTACGTCAGCAACGAGCCCAGCTCGAAGCTCAGGCGCTCCCGCGTCGCCACCGGCTGCTTGCGCATCGCCTCCTCGAGGTACCTCGCCGCTTGCTCGAACTCGCGCCGACCGCGAAGGACCTCCAGCTCTCGCAAGACGTCCTCCGCGCTCGGAGCACGAACCGGTGTGGAGGGAACGCGCGTGGGAGCAAGCTTCGGGCTGGGCGCCGCCAGCGGTGCGGGCCTTCCCGACTCGGGAGGCGCAGGCTCCGGAAGGGCTGGCTCGGAGGGCACGGCCACCGGCCACGCCAACGTCTGCCCCACCCCCACGGGAACCACCGCGCCACTGAGCCCACGAAAGGCAATGGCACCTTCGTGCAGGGTAACGGTGCCTTCCCCTCCCCGCTCCTCCACCGTGAAGCGCGTGCCCATCACCTCGATGGCGCCGCCCGACACGAGCACGACGGCAGGAGGCACGCCTGGCTGGCGGTGATTCACCGAGAACTCCGCGCGACCGTGGACCAGTCGCACGCCGGAGGGTTCACGACGAACGACGAGCGGCCCCTGGTTCCTGAGGGTGATGCCTCGGGCCACGTCCATCAGGGCGGCCTCGCCCCCTTCAATCATCACACCCGCGGCATCTTCCCGCGCCATGAGGTCCACACTGGCCCGCGCGACCTCGAGTCCCCCGAGAGAGCGTGCGGAGGGGGCCCGCATGAAGAACACCGCGAAGGCCAGCGCCACCGCCGACGCGGCGAGTCCCCAGAACACGGGACGCCTGTGCCATGCGGACTTCGGCGCGCGTGAGTCCCGCAGCCGCGACCACAGTCGGGCCCGGACGGCGGGTGGCATCCCTTGCTCGCGGCGGAGCGGGTCTTCACGCCGGAGCTCTGCACGGAAGTCACGGGGAGCCATCATCCACCTTCCATCCCCAGGCCGTCAGACGGCCCTGGGCGCGGCTGATCAACTTCGACACGTAGCCTTCTGACAGCGAGAGGAGCTGGGCAATCTCGCGCTGGCTCAGGTCGTCCAGAAGCTTCAAGGTCATCACCACCCGCTCCTGCCCCGGCAAGCGGTCCAACGTCGCCGTGGCGCTGCGCAACGCCTCGCGCCGCACGAGGGCCGCCTCCGGCGTGGACTCCGTCTCCGCGGGGTGCACAGGAAACAAGAGCTCGGCGATGCGCTGTCGGAACGTCTTCTCGCGCCGCAGGGCGGAGAACGCCACGTTCTGCGTGACTCGAAAAAGCCAGCCCCTCACATCCTCCTCGCGCAGCCAGGCCTGGTGCTCCCACGCCTTGAGGAAGACGTCATGTGCGACGTCTTCAGCCCAGCCCGACCGACCCGCCGCATACCGCATGGCCCAGACGTAGACGTCCTCGGCGTGCTCCTCGTAGAGCGTGTCGAATGACACAGGCCGGGCAGGCAGGGCGAGCGGGGCCTTTGAGTGCGGAGCACGCGACATCCATCACCTGCGAACCTACGATTGAAGCGGGAGAAACTTTCCTCGGAGGCTACTGCCCCCAAGAAAGCTGGGCGCCGGTTTCGAGCCTCACCCCTCCCCGAGACCACAGTGTCTCGCCCTCGCGCACATGCGTCACGGGCCGCAGCACCCCCAGGGCCACGCGCAACTCCGCCGCCAGACGCTCGGTGAACCGCCACCGGAGCTTCATCCGGGCCCAGCCCGCGGGAGACACCTGGGTACCGGTCCGGCCCGACGCCCAGGCGTCCTCGAGTCGGAAGGCGTGGAGGACGAGGCCCGCGCCCACACCCGGTTCGAGCTGCAGGCGCTCCGCCACGGGGAGCCGATAACTGAAGAAGGCGCCACCTTGCGCCTCGAACACGGTCAGCGCCGCATCGCGGGACACCCCGAGCCCCGCCTCCGCCTCCAGGCCGAAGGCCCCCAGGCCCCGCCTGACGGAGAGCAGGAGGTGTGGATCGACTCCAGGTCCGTGCCAGAGCGTCCCCAGCCCCAGGCCCAGGTCCAACTCGGGGCGCTCTGGGGCGGCAGCCACCTCCACGGGAGGCTGGAGCACGAACTCGGGCAGAGGCGGCTCCGGTTCGGGCGGCTCCGGCTCGGGCTGCACCGCCCGCGTCATCTCGGAGAGCTTCTGTGCGACCTCCAGATGAAGCTCCGCGATGGAACCCCGTCCCACTCGGACGCCCTGTTCCACCCGTTGCAGCGGCCCGACGGCCTCGAGCAACAGCCCTTCGGGAGTGCGGCTCGCACGCAGTCGAAGCTGGGCCGGACTCTGTGGGGAGACGACCGCGAAGCCCTCCTGAATCAGCCGCAGGGCCACCTTGCGCTCCAACTCCACCGCGTCCCACCGCCGATAGTCCTGCTCGGGAAGCGCGCGCAGGTCGAACGACACCGACACCACCGGGGACTGGGTCAGGGCGACGAGGGAGAACGCGCAGAGCAGAGCAAGCATGCGGTGATGGCGAGAGTACCGTCGCCGGTGGCCCACCGGGCAGGAAAGTATTTTCGGCCCCGCGCGTAGCCAGGGACATGACGCTTCCTCGCTCCGTGGGCATCCTGCTTCTTTGCGCTGGCGTGGTCGCCTGTGAGGGCTCCGCCCAGCACACCCATCACCCCGGCGGAAACGACCCGGATCCGCCTCCGCCGGCCACGTCCGATTCCGTCCGTCCGGCGCCAGCGAAGTTCTCCTGTGACGCGAGCGCCGTCCCCTCGGACCTTCCGTTTCCACGGCTGTCCCGGACGCAGGTGATGAACTCGCTTCGCTTCTCCATTGCCCGTGCGCTGCCGAACGAGGCCGACGCCCTCTGGGCGAACCTCGCCCCCCTCCTTGCCCGCTACCCCACGGACCAGCGCACTCCCGCGCCTGGTGACTTGAAGGGTGGCTTCAGCCGGCTGGACCAGTCCATCCAGCAGACCCAGATCGACGTCATGTATGACCTGGGCAGCGCCGTGGCCCAGGAACTCACCAGCACCGACGCGCGCCGCAACGCGCTCCTGGGAAGCTGCGCGAGCGACAGCCAGACCGCCAACGACCGGGCCTGCCTGGAGACCTTCATCCGGGGATGGGGCTCCCGCGTCCTGCGCTACCCGCTGCCGACGGCGGAGGTCACCGCCTTCGCGGACATCGCCGGGGCCACGCCGGTGAACAGGGCGGCGGTGGCGGACGTCATCACCACCGTCCTGAACTCGCCCTGGTTCCTCTACCGCGTCGAGCACGGCACCGCCGCCGGCCAGCCGGTGAGCCCCCTCTCCGCGTTCGAGCTGGCCGCGAAGCTGTCCTACCAGCTCTGGCAGGCGCCTCCGGACGACGCGCTCTGGGCCGCGGCGACCGATGGCTCGCTCCTGACCGAGAGCGGCTTCAGCGCCCAGCTCGACCGGATGATGAAGAGCCCCCAACTGCGAGGCTCCCTGGACGAGTTCGTCAGCGAGTGGCTGCGGCTCGAGGAGCTGCCGTCGCTGGAGGCGCTCCGCAACGACCCGGTCTACCGGTCCTTCGTCGGAGCGCAGATGCCCTTGGACGCCACGCGCACCGCGATGTTCGAGGACGTCCAACTCTCCGCCTGGAACACCGTCGTGTCCGGTGGCACGGTGAGCGACTTCCTTCATGACAAGAGGTCCTACACGGCGGACCCCTTCCTGGCCGGCATCTACGGTGTCCCCGTCTGGAGTGGCTCCGGTCCGGCGCCGGTCATGCCGTCCCAGAACCGCGGCGGACTGCTGACCCGCGCGGCGTTGCTGGCCACGGGGACCCCGTCGACGCGGCCCATCCACAGGGGCTACCTGGTGCGAAACGCCCTGCTCTGCCAGCAAGTCGGGGCCCCTCCGCCCAACGCCAGCACCAGGCCGCCCGCGCCGACGGAGCGCATGACGACGCGACAGGTGGTGAGCCAGCTCACCTCCGGAGGCAGTTGTGGGGGATGTCATAACAACACCATCAATCCACCGGGCTTCGTGCTGGAAGGGTTCGACGCGCTCGGACGGGAGCGCGACGTGGAGCGGCTGTTCAACCCTCAGGGCCACGAGACGGCAACCCCCTCCGTGGACACCTCGGCGGACGTGTTGCTCTACGACTCCGAGCAACGCGTCATCTCCAGCGCCTCGGAGCTGTCGCGGATGATTGACGACAGCCAGCTCTTCGAGTCCTGCGTCGCGCAACACTACTTCCGCTTCGCGCACGCTCGCGTGGAGTCCACTTCCCGCGATGGGTGCCTTCTTTCAGAGATGGAGACGGTCGCGCGCAGCGGCGCACCGATGGCCGACCTGCTGAAGACCGTCGTCCAGCATCCCACGTTCAAGCAGAGGAGCTTCCAATGAGCAACACACCTGTCTTCCGATGGGACCGCCGCATGTTCCTGCGCGGCGCGGGCGGAGCCGTGCTGGCGTTGCCGCTGCTCCCATCGCTCTTGAGCCCGCGCGAAGCGAAGGCCCAGGCCGCCGGGCGCCCGAAGTCCTTCGTGCATTTCCGCACCCCCCACGGCGCCATCTTTGGCGCGAGCATGTGGCCGGGGGACCCGGCGCTGACGCAGTCCCTGTTCTACGCGGACCACGACGTCCGGCGGGGAGACCTGGCCGCGACGGCCCAGGCGAACGGAGATGCGGTCATCAGCCGGGTGCTGACCGCGAAGTCGTCCGTGCTCACGCCCACGCTCATCTCGAAGATGAACATCCTGCGGGGACTCGATTTCCCCCTGTACATGGGTCACAACTTCGGCGCCCCGCTGGGCTACTACGACTTCGACAAGCAGAGGCCCGGCTCACCTCGAGCGACCATCGACCAGGTGATGGCCTACTCACCGGCCTTCTACCCGAGCGTCGCCTCCGTCCGGAAGCGAAGCGTCGCCATCGCCGGCGCAAGCACCTCGACCGGCAGTTGGGGATACAACACCCCCGGGGTTCGCTCCTCCGGAGTCGCCTCCAGCTCCATCGGCGGCACCGAGAGCTCGCTCGCCCTCTTCGACACCTTGCTGGCCGGTAGCAGCAGTCCCGGCACCGCCCGGACTCCCGTGGTGGACAAGGTCCTCGAAAGCTACCGGCGGCTGCGCAACGGCAACGGTCGGCTCTCGGCCGAGGACAGGGGGCGACTGGACCAGCACATCGACGCGGTCGCGGAACTGCAGCGCCGGCTGGAGACCACCGGCACCGGCTGCCAGGTGCCGGCCCGTCCCACCACCGACAACCTGTCGCTGCGAAACTCCAGCTCCTTCGCGGGAGACCCCGCGAAGAACGTCGAGTACTTCCGGCTCATCAACGAAGTGCTCGCCGTGGCGATGAACTGCGGCGTCTGTCGCGTCGCCACCATCAGCATCGACGAGCACAACCAGAACCTGACCTTCACCCCTCGCGCGCCCCAAGGCGAGGACTGGCACAACAACGTCGTTCATCCCTCGACCGTGCCCGGGGCGAACCAGGACCTGGTGGTCCAGTTCAACCAGGTCTTCTTCTCGCAAGTGTTCCTCGACCTCGTCTCCCGCTTCGAGCGGTTCTCGAACGGCGCGGGCGGGACCCTGCTGGATGACTCGCTGCTCGCGTGGGGGCAGGAGAACGGCAACACACCCCACTTCTCCTTCTCCGTCCCGGTGGTGACGGCCGGGAGCGCGGGGGGCGCCCTCAAGACGGGCAACTACTGCGACTACCGGAACATCACGCGCAAGGTGAGCGGCGACTCGAGCACGGGCAGCGAGGGCAGCTTCCTGTGGTCGGGCCTCCTCTACAACCAGTGGCTCGGCACGGCGCTCCAGGCGATGGGCATCCCGCAGGCGGAGTGGAACGAAACCGACCACTCCGGCTACGGCTGGAAGGCGTCGTACCAGTCCACCTACGAGTACCTCTTCACGAACAAGGGCTTCAGCTCGGCGCAGGCCTATCCAGCGGTGATGTGGCAGAAGGCTGGAGAGCTGCTGCCGTTCCTCGCGCCCTGACAGACGTGAGTCCCGGCATCCAGACTGTCATTTCGAACCCGGCTCCAGCTTCCGCAATTCTCGCTCCGCGTGCTTGCGTTGAGCCGCGGTGCCCTTGCGCTGCAGGAAGGACCGATAGGCCTTGATGGCCTCAGGTCCCTTCCCCATGTCCCGAAACAAATCGCCCCGATTCAGGTGGAGCACGTTGCGCTCGTGGCCCGTCTCGGTGAGCAGCGCCAGGCATTCGTCGAGGACGGCCTCGGCCTGTGACCACTCCTTCTGGGACCACAGCGCGAAGCCGAGGTTGTTGAGGATCTCCGCCCGGAGGTCGATGGTCGCATTCAACTGCTGGTTCATCTGCTTCCTCAGGCTGGCGTCCTCCACGGTGATCGCGGCCAGGGTGCCCTCAATGGTGAGCCGGCCGCTCTCGAGCCATGTCCGGTACAGTGTGGTCCACGCTGCGAGCGCCGCCTTCTGCTGCCCCGCTCTCCACTGAGTGAGTGCCTCCTCGTTAGCGGCGAGCAGGCCCTGGTGGGTGCGACGGAAATCCTCCAACTCATTCAGGTTCTCGTCCTCCCACTTCTTCGTCAGCCTTCCGTCCTCTGCCATCTCCTCGAACTCCGGGAGGGAGTATTCGCGCCCCATGTACGCCGAGCACTTGACGCCAGCCTCGCCCGTCTGCGCGAACGTGCAATCACAGGTCGGAAGCGCGGTGCCTCCGCCCGTCCAGCTCATGGAGTACACCGTCTGGGGGAGTTCGAACTCCGTTTCTCCGAAGGAGATGGTCTCATCGAGACACCCGCAGAGCTCCCGGGTCATCGCCTCGCTGGCGGTGGCGTTCACCTCGGAGGTGAGGCTGTCGACGACCCACAGGCCGCACTCCTTCTGGGACGCGGCGAGCAGCCAGCGGGAGTTGGGAAGGTAGGACCAATTGAGCTTGTGAGCCCCTCCGTCCCGGGGACCCAGCACCTTCTCCAGGGCGACCGCTGCCGCTGGGAAGGTCTCCACGGGGGAGCGGGCCTCATCCGGGAAGAGGGAGACGACCCAGGCCTCCTTCACGCGCCGTAGCCGGAGCAGACACCGCTGAGCACCATTGCCAAAACGGACCGCGGCGGAGGTCGCGCTCTCGGGCTCGGGGGTAAGCCGAGAGACCTTGCCCATCTCCGGACAGCCATTGAGGGGCTGACTCGTTCGTACCACGGCCGGGGCAACGGGCTGCCCCGTGCGTGGGTCCACCACGAAGAAGGCGTCATGGAACGGAGGAGTATCCGAGGACTCGCGGGTCCGTGGGCTGGGGACGACGAAGTAGCCCACGCGAAGTCCGGCCTCCGGGAGTTCGACCCAGAGTTCCTCCAAGAGGAAGCGTCCGCCGCGCCAGTCCTGGAAGGCGGGGGTCTTCTTGAGGTTCGCCGACGAAATCTCCGGGGAGGTCGCGGGCGCGATGGCGACAAGGAGTGGCAGGAGGAATGAAAGCATGGGCCGTCTGTGACTGTAGTTCTCGCACTGCCTTCGCGCGAAGTCCGGAACGCAGCGGTTCGTGTCGCTGAGGTTGAGCCACGGCGTCTCGGGCGACCAGGTGGTCACCGCGATGGAGAAGCTCAAGCAAGAGGGCAAGTACGGCTACAGCGACCTGCGCGCCGTCCTGGACGACAAGGGCGAGGGATTATTCAAGACGCAGAAGGAAGTGGGCGCAGGAGCCGGAGGACGACCAGAACCGTCCCGTCAACGACCCCAGGCCCGGGTTCATCGACGCGCTTCGACTGGCGCTGCAGCCCTGACCCGGCGCGGGCCCGTGCCGTCACGCGGTCCGCGGGGCGGCGTTGAACACCGCTCGTTGCGCGGCGAACGCACGCTTGTAGGCGGGCCGCGCTTCGGCGCGGGCGATATAGGCGGCGAGGCTCGGATACGCCTCGAGAATGCCCGACGTCTGCAGTCTGCGCAGGACCGTCACCATGAGGATGTCGGCCGCGCTGAAGGCGCCGCCTAGCCAGTCCGCGTCGCCGAGAAACGCGGAGAGGTCGTCCAGCCGTTTCCGGATGAGGGTGTCCAGCGCGCGCAGGCGATGCTCGTACCAGGGCTGGTCGCGCTCGAGAATCATCACCAGACTGCGGTCGAAGATGGGCGGCTCGACCGTATTGAGCGCCGCGAACATCCACGCAATCACGCCCGCCCGGCCATTCGCGTCTTCCGGCAGCAGGCCGGCATGGCGCTCCGCGATGTGGAAGACAATCGCGCCGGACTCGAACAAGGCGAGATCGCCCTCCTCATAGGTCGGAATCTGACCGAACGGATGCAGCGACTTGTGCGCGGGCTCCTTCATCGCCTCGAACGACAGCAGACGGACGTCGTAGGGCTGGCCCACCTCTTCCAGCGCCCAGCGCACCCGCATGTCCCGCGCCAATCCGTTGCCGCGATCAGGTGAGCGTTCAAAGGCGGTGATGGTGATGGTCATGTCCTGCTCCTTGCCCTCACCAATATCACTCCCGTCAGAGTGACTGGATGAACTTGAGCAGGGCCGCCCTCTGGGAGCCGCCCAGGGTGCGGAAGGCCTCCTTGGAGGACTCAGCCTCTCCACCGTGCCACAGGATGGCCTCGGAGAGGCTGCGAGCACGGCCGTCATGCAGATAGGCCTCCCCGCCGCTGACGCCAGCCGTCAAGCCAATGCCCCAAAGGGGTGGCGTGCGCCACTCCTCTCCCGTGGCCCCCTCCTCGGGGAGGTTGTCCGCCAGCCCCGGTCCCATGTCATGCAACAGCATGTCGGTGTAGGGACGAATCACCTGGCTGCGCAGCTCGGCGTGGGGGTGATACGGACTGGTCGCCAACGTCGCGACGTGGCACCGGGCACAGCCCATGCTGCCGAAGAGGCCTTCCCCCTGAAGCGCCACAGCGTCATTGAGATTGCGGCGCGCGGGGACCCCGAGCAGGGCGACGTAGCGAACCATCTTATCCAGGTCCGCGTCAGCCAACTCGGTGCTTGCTCCGACACAGGTCTGTCCCGAGCCGCAATCCGGAACCGGGAAGACAGACGTGGTGACGCCAAGATCGACATTGAGCGCGCTCGCGATCTGATGCCTGAGCCTCGCTTTGCCCGCCTTCCAACCGAAGCGCCCCATGCGCGGCTGACCCGTCTGTGGATCAACCACGGTCTGCATGCGACCCGAGATGCCGTCGGCATTGGCGTCGTTGGGGTCGGCGAGGCTGGCAATCATGGTCTCATCGAGCGCCTCCAAGAGTCCCATCCCGACCAGGGGCGGAGTGATTCGGGCCGAATGGTACGTGGGAACGGGCCCCGTGAAGCTGTAGAGGGGGCGCCGCAACTGATAGCCCGTGCCATCACCGAACGTGCCGCCCGTCACCGCCCAGCCCGAGATGCTCACGTTGCCCTCGGGGCTCCCGTTGGTGCTCTGCGGTTGCAGGACCCACCCCAGTGCAGGATGCGCCGTCACGGTGGTGCCGACCGCTCCCACTCTGACGGTATAGAGGAGAGGAGGCGCGAGGACGACGTGGCCAGGATTCCCTCCACTGGCACCACCGCCGTTCACCGTGAAGCTCACCGGGGACGTCGTGCTCAGCCCCCCCGAGGTGTTGCCGATGGTGAAGTGGTACTGGACGGCCGTGCCCGCCGGGATGTTCTTGAGGAGATGGGTGTTCGCGTTGGAGCTGTCATGCGCCATCCGGAAGCTCTGCTGGGCGCCTCCGTTGAGCTTGTAGTGAAGGTCCGCCCAGGGCGCGTCATTCACATAGAACCGCAAGGTATACACGGACGTCGCCGGGTCGGGAGGAAGCCCGCGGCCATTGTTGGTGTGGCAGGCCACGCAGCTGCGACCGATATAGGAGGGCCCGAGCTTGTTCTGCTGCGCGGTGAGGCTTGGGTTGCCAACCTCCGAGTGGGAGCCATCGCTGAAGTCGGTGTGATGCAGGCGCCGCCCCTCGACGAATGGCTGGGCGTTCCCTGGCGCCGTGTTCGTCGCCATCTGCTTGAACAGGTGCGCCGGCTCGTTCGAGTAGCTGTAGCCAAGCGTCGTGCGCCCCCCCAGCCAGGCTGTCTCCGGCAGGGGAAACGAGTCCAGGTTCGAGCCCCTTCCTTCCCAGGGCACCATGCCGCCCTGGCCCACGATGTAGAGGAACGCCGTCCCGTAATAGTTGGCGCGTCCCACGACGGGAGGGAGCAGGAACGGGCTGATTTCAATCTCCATGCGGTCGCCCACCTGGATTCGCCGGTTCTCCTTCGCATTGTAATTGATGGTGGCCGTGTAGCGCAGTGGATCCACCTGCGTCATGTCCACGTTGAACCAATACTGAGAGAGCACCGCCTGCCCCTGGTAGAACGCGCGGAAGTCCGGCGTGTCCAAGGGCCAGAGCGTGGTGATGTTGACGGTGATGTCGCCGCCCCCCTTGGCGACCCTGTCGATGATCTCAATGCCGTGGGTGCGGTATTCGAAGTACAGCGGCAGGTAGTGCTCGTAGCTTTGGAACTGAGATTCACGGGCGTGGCGATCACGCGACCGGTCCGCGAGGCGGGTGATGAGCGCCGTCGGCGTATCCACCACGACCGCGGGCTCCAGCGGGGTGCTGGAGTCGAAGAGCGGGACCACCGAGAGCATGGACGCCGGCATCGAGGAAGGCGCGGGCTGCGCTTCATCGCGCTCGGCCTGGGGCGCGTTCCCGCAGGCGCCGATGAACACCCCCATGATGGCCAGACTCCAAGCCGCCGCTCGTGTGCTGGAAGGTTCTCTCATGCCCTGAAGTCTATCGCATCAAAAGCCGGAATAGACTGATTTCGAACTTAACTCGCCATGCGTATGGCGTCTGTGTGGAATGAGATAATCGAGCGGCTTGCTCGGGCACGCCCTGGCGTCATCCGTCTGGATGACGCACATCGCCCATACACCAGCGCTACAGGAACTCGTCCCCTCCCCCAGCCTCCGGCTCCTGCGCGGAGAGCAGAACATTCCCGGGCCGCTGCTCCAGGCGGAGGCCCAGGCCCAGGGCCGTCAACTCCTCGAGCGCGGCGAGGGCCTCCATGACGGGCTGGACATCCGCGACCCGGGCAGGCACGGCGATGCGCTCCAGACGCGAGCCCACCCGCTCCAGCAGCACGTGCGGAGGGAGTGCTTCGATGTATCGGCCATACAGATAGGCGGGCGCGCTCAGCTGGGCGACCTCGGAGGGTGAGAGGGTCGCGACACTCGTATCGAAGCGCGCCCTCACCTCCTCCACCGAAGTGTCCTGACGCCACAGTCCGAGCAGGGAGCGCAGGAAGTCCATCAACGGTTGCGCCCGGGACGAGCCCAACTTCGCCGAGGCGACCTCCAGCGCCCGCTCGGCGCGTGCGGTGTCCGGCTCGACGAAGAACAGCGGCAGCACTTCTTCGATGCCTGGGGTGTAGAGGGGTTCGGCGAGTTGCTCCGGCGCACCCGCGAACGCGCGCAGCGTCTCGGGTTCGAGCGGCTCACCCGCGAGCCACCGGCACCACAGCGCCTCCAGCGAGCCCGCGGCGAGCGAAGCGCGGCGCAGCAGATGGGGTCGGGCCTGCTCCACGCCTCCGAACAACACGACGGTCACCAGGTCCGCGGTGCAAGGCCCCTCGGGGAACTCGAGCGCATCCACCCCCGTCCAGCGCGCGTACCGTTTGCGCTTCAGGTCGCGCTGGACCTCGCTCGCCACCTCGCTCCACGCGGACCAGGGCACACCCAGCGCCGCGTAATCCTTCCGGAGTCCCTCATCCGCGGGGGCAGAGACCTCATTGGGGCGCTTCTTGAAGTCGGTCCGCACGCGATTGAGTTCCTTCGCGAGCGCGGGCAGCTCTTCCGCCGGACAGCCGCCAGTCAGGAGCCGGAGGCGGGAGATGGGGACGCCGGGCAACTTGAGCAGCCAGGATTTGAACGCCGACCAGGCGGGTGCGGAGAGGTCTCGGGATTCCACGGTCTGTCCTCGTTCAGGCGCCAGGCCCGCGCCCCCGCGATGAGTCGCGGGGTCATGTGGCCTGCCTGGTCCATCATGAAAGTTTGCTCCGCTGATGGCTACGCCCTCGGCCTGTCCCCCCGGGGCGTCCAGGCCTTGTCGGCACATGTGGTCGGTCGAGCGCCGGCGTGGGCCCGGAGGGCGTGGTGTGCCCCCATTTTCTGTCAGCCCCTCTCAGCCGAACGATATGCTGAACTCATGGAGACGCGGACTAACTGGCTCTTGATTCTTCTACCCTTCGCGGGATTGGTCTCGCTCTGGCTCGTCACGAACGCACGCGAAAAGCAAGTCGCCAAGAAAGTATACCAGGCCGTGGACGAAGGCCGGCTGAGTGACGTCAAGTCCATGCTCTCAAAGCATGCCTTTCCAAACCAGCGCACAGTCGTCGTCGCGACCTCCATCGTCAGAGCCGTTCAATCAAGACAACCTGCGATCCTCGACTTTCTTCTCAGCAAAGAGCTGAAACCCATATCACTCACTCAGAAGCTTGATTCATTTCTTCACGAGCAGTCGCTGAGAGGTGGCTGGAGGGGCGTTGTTCTCTGGCAGTCGCGAACCTCACACATGTTCGAGCCTTGGAGAGACCTGAGCAAAAGCGATAAACTCAAGCTGAGAAGCAGGGCCTCTCGCGGCGACACGGTAGAAACGGCAAAGGCCCATCTTCGTGGCGAACGTGGACGATGGACCGTCCCATGAAGAGGGAGAAGCTCGGCCACCCTGCATGAGTGCGTCAAAACGCGCATCACGACGGTGATCGATGCTCACGGCGAGCCGCCTTCCCCCCACTGAAGGAGCGCGAGTCAGCGCCGGGCGGAAGGGAGGCTCACCTCCGTCTTGCCGGGGGATGCGACGCCCTCACTCCTCGCGAACGCGCTCGGCATCAACCTCCCCGGCTCCAACCCGGATGGCGGCACCGCGCCGCGATGAACCGCCCGCCACTCCGTCTTCCGCCGTGCGGAGGCTGGGTGTACGCTCGGTGTCGCAGCGGTAGATGTCCTCCTCCCCCTCGTCGGACTTCCCTGATGCGCGACGGTGATGCCCTCAGTGAGGTCTGCCGCAGACTGGGACCGGCCATCTACCGCCGGTGTCTGAAGATCCTGCGCAATCCGGATGAGGCCGCGGACGCCTGTCAGAAGGTCTACATGCAGTTGGTGCGTCATCGCTCCCGGCTTCCTCCGGAGCCCGAACAGCTGCGCTGGGTCTACGTCGTCGCGACACGGGTGTGTTTCGCCCAACTGCGCGACGATGCCTGGGAGACGGCGAGCGGGGCGGAGCTGAACCACGACGCGCCCGCGCCCACGGACAGCTTCGCGGAGGTGGCCGACCGGCAGATGGCGCTCAAGGCGCTCTCCTGCGCGACGGAGCACGAGCGCATGGTCGCGTGGCTCGTGCTCGTCGACGGCCACTCCCAGGAGGAGGCCGCCGAGCTTCTCAGCCTCTCGCGCAAGACGGTCGGCAAGCGCATCCAGCTCTTCCTGGCGAACGCCCGCCGAGGGGTCTTCGAATGAACGCGGCACGGACGGCGCAGTGCCCGAGCGACCTCGCGCTCGAGGAGCACCTGCTCCACGCGAATCCCGCCACTGCCCGGCACATCGCCGGGTGTGCCCATTGCCAGACCTGGGAGCGGTCCGCCGCGGAGGCCTCGCGCGCGTTCGCCCTCGAGAACCCTCGCTGGATGGCGAAGACCCAGGCCAGGTCCCGGCCTCTGCCGCGATGGGCGCCACTGCTGCCGGCGGCCGCCCTCGCCGCGGCCGCCCTGTTCTTCCTCCGCTCCCCTCCCCCAGAGGCCCCGCGCTATGCGACCAAGGGCGAGGAGCTCACCGTCTACATCGGAGGGCAGGGAGCGCCGCGAGCCGCGACCCAGGGCGAGCGGGTGCGACCAGGAGAGTCGCTCCGCTTCCAGGTCGCGCCGGGCTCGGCGGCCTTTGTCTGGATTGCCTCCGTCGACTCGACGGGCGCCGTCTCCCGCCTCGTGCCCGCGGAAGGGACGACACCACTCGCGGTGGACGGGACACAGCTGCTTCCAGGCAGCGCGGTGCTCGATGCGGCTGAAGGACCGGAGCGGATCTGGGCGGTGATGTCGAGGGAGCCTCTGAGCTGGGCCGTCGTGGAGCAGGCCCTCCAGGGGAGCCCGTTGCGAGACTCCACGGCGGTTCACATCCCCGGAGCTCGAACCGCCACGGTGTTGCTCGAGCGCGGCGCGCCATGAGCCGGCTTGCGTTGTTCCTCATGTTCTTCTTCGCGGCCTCCGCGAAGGCCCAGTTGCCCGAACGGCGCTTTGCTCTCGCGGTCGGCGGCAACGTGGGCGCACCGGGCCACGCGCGGCTCCGCTTCGCGGAGGCGGATGCCTCGCGCTTCGCGGACACGCTGAAGGAGCTCGGGGGCTTTCACGGCGAGGACGTGCGCGTGCTTCATCAGCCCACTCGCGCGCGGCTGCTCGCGGAGGTGCGAGCGCTCGAACAGCGCATCGCCGAAGCGGCCCGCCACTCCTCGCGGCGAAACCTGCTGCTCCTCTACTGGTCCGGGCATGCCACGGAGCAGGGCCTGGAGCTGGGAAGCGAGAGCCTCTCCTTCGCCGAGCTGAGGAAGCTGCTCGGGGCCTCGCGTGCGCACGTGCGACTGGCTTTCGTGGATGCGTGCAGATCCGGAGGGCTCATCACCCCGAAGGGGGCGAAAGCCCTTCCCGGCGGCTTCGCGCTCGACGTCACGAGCGACGAGTCCCCGGATGGGACCGCGATTCTCGCGTCCTCGGGTCCAGGGGAGAACGCGCTCGAGAGCGCGGAGCTGCGCGGGAGCTTCTTCACCCACCACCTGACAGCTGGGCTCCGAGGCGCCGCGGACGCCGATGGAGACAGTCGCATCACGCTCCAGGAAGCCTATCGCTATGCCTATGCGAAGACCGTCTCCCACACGGCCGAGGTCTCCGGAGTCGCGCAGCGCCCGACGTATGCCCTGGACCTGAAGGGAAAGGGCGAGCTCGTGCTCACCGAGCTGCGCCACGCGGACGCGCGTCTTGTCTTCGCTCCGGGGACGGAACCCGACAGGCGCTGGCTCGTCGTGCGCGACGAGGGGCTCGGCGAGGTGCTGGAGCTCCGAGAGGACCCGGTGAAGCCACGGCAGCTCGCGCTGCGTGCCGGAAGCTACCGGCTGATTCGCACGACCGCGGACGATGTCCGGACCGGCGCCTTCGCGCTCAGGCGCGGGGAGGAACGGACGGCCACGACCGTCACGCTGACGCAGCGGCCTTTCGCCGAGCGCGGAGAGAAGGGAGGCGAGGCCGTCGCACGGGAGCTTGAGTTGCTCGCCGCGGTCGGTCTCAACACGCCGCCACTTCGGGGCATGGGGCTTGCGCCCGCGCTGGTGCTGGGAGGGGACGTCGCGATGGGGACATCCCAGACGCTGCGGCTCCGAGCGAGATACCAGGACGGCCGGGGCCAGGATGCCGGGCTGCCCTATGCGCTCCGGAGCCTGGGAGGGGATGTCGCGTGGCTCTGGCGGCTTCCTGTCCGGGGGCTCGAAGCCGGTGGCCGGTTGGGTGCGGATGCGGTCCGGCAGTCGGTGGCGAGCACGTCGGAAGGGACGGCGTTCCGCGGACGCGTGGGGGCGGTGCTCTCCCATGCGCTGCCCCTCGGGGGCCGGGTCTCCTGGTTCTCGGAGGTGGAGGCACAGCTCGCCTCGTTCAGGCTGAATGACCGCGTGGTCCTTCGGCCCGCGGTCGAAGCCGTCACCGGCCTGGGCTTCCGACTCTGATGCGTGACGTCCTCCTCGTCGCGGCCCTGGGCCTCTTCGCGTGCGCGTGTGGTGAAGGCCTCTTCGATGCACGCGGGCGGCCCGACGTGCGTGTCATCGGGCGCGAAGGCGGCACCGTCACCTCCCGCGATGGTCGCCTCCGGGTGACCTTTCCGCCGGGAGCACTCAAGAGCGAGGAGACCGTCTCACTCCGGGAGCTGGGGGTGCGGAGCTGGTCGGTGGGGGTGGCTTATGCCCTGGAGCCTTCCATGCGGACGCTCGCCGTCCCCGCGCGGGTGGAGATGCGCGCCGAGTCGGCCCCGGGCCACCGTGGCCCCGCCTCCCTTGTCCGGATGACCCGGGATGGCCTCCCGGCCCCGATGGCCGGTTCCTGGAGCGAAGGGACGCGGAGCTTCGGCCAGCTCTCCGCGCTCGAGGACCTCGGGCTCGCGCAGCCCCTGTGCTCCGAACCCATCGAATGCGCGGATGGCTTCCGGTGCGAGGACGGCGCGTGCAAGTCCTGTCCCGCCAACGTCTCCTGCCGGGCCAACCCGGACCTTCCCGGCCCGCGGAACACCGGCGTCCCCCCGGGCACGACGCTGGTCCGACATGAGGGAGACGTCGTGCTGGACACGCCGGGGGCCGTGCTCGAGGACCGGGACATCCACGGTCGACTCATCATCCGCGCGAACGACGTCACCGTGCGCCGGTGTGTCGTGCACGCGCCGGTGCCCCGCGAGATTGACGGCATCATCAACGTCTCAGGGGCGACGGGCGTCCTGCTGGAGGACATCGAGGTCTTCGCCGAGGAGTCCTCGACGCTCCAGTGGGGCGTGGTGGGAGGAGGCTTCACCGCGCGCCGGCTCGACGTGCATGGGGTGGTGGTGGGGATGGGCCTGCGGTCCGGCGCTCGGGTGGAGTCCTCGTGGATCCACGCACTGGACCCGGTGGGCGCCCAGTACGGCATCAGCATCTTCGAGGGGCGAGACATCGGCATCTACGACAGCAACGTGCATGGCCCGGGGGAAGACATCGGCGCGGCGGTCTTCGTGAACCAGCAAGTGGGGCCCACGCGCGACGTGAGGGTAGAACGCAACCGGCTCGACCGCGGCAGTTGCATCGTGAACCTGGGACATGCGGGCGGCACAAGCCTTCAAGGCATGGTGGTGCGCAACAACGTCTTCGGCGCCCGGACGGTCTACGACTGCGCCGTGCTCGTGAGCACCCAGACGCAGCTGTCCGCCGAGGGCAACGTCTGGGAGGCCACGGGCGTGGAGGTCCCCATCGAGCGACACGATTGAGACCTCCGGGATGCCGCCCTGACGCTGCTCGCTAGTTCGACGGAGGAAGGACCGTTCCGTCCTCCCAGGTGTTGTTGGACCAGACGTTCCCCGGCTCCGAGGTGTCGAAGCTGGTGATGGCCCCGTACCAGCCGCAGCGCCCGCTCTGACCGCGACCGAAGACATTGCCGATGAAGCGGATGTTGTTCGTCGCGCCCGAGTACGGCTTGCCCTGGGACGACCCGCCATAGGCGCAGAAGCCGCCCGTCGTGCCGGGGAAGAAGTTGTTCTCCACCAGGTTGTTCTCCACCGGAGCGAAGTCGCCATAGCCGGTGAGCGCCGCCGAACAGCCCGCGTCGGGCGGCACGTCCGGCGCGTCGCAGATGATGGTGTTGTGCCGGAGCGTGACATTCCGGCCCATCCGGATGCCGGACTCGTGCGCGGTGCCCGTCTCGTCCGTCATCTGGCCATGGACGTAGGAGTCGCGAATCTCGCAGTCGTGCCAGCAGTGGATGGAGCGATTGCCACCCTGCACGTGCACGCGAACGGCGGTGAAGTTCACGGCGCCTACTCCCGTGACGATGCGGTCACCCGCGTCGACGTGGGAGTCGGTGAGCGTGAAGGAGAACCCGGTGGAGTTCTCGTCGGTGGAGACACTCCCGTTGATCTTCGAGTTGCGGATGATGACGCCCGCCGCGCGGATGGTGAGGTCGCAGTTCACCGTCTTGGAGTCGATGAGCGTGTTGGCCACGGAGATGGAGCACGGTCCGGTGTAGGGCGTGAGCTGCGTTCCCGCCGGCACGCCTGTATTGCTCGCATTCGGAAAGCCGCCGGCCGGAGGGCTGGAGCCGGTCGTCGCCGTGACGGCGTTCGAGTCGGCGCTGAGATTGCCCGCGGCATCACGCGCCTTCACCAGGTAGCTGTAGACCGTGGCCGCCGTGAGTCCCGTGTCCGTGTAGGCGCGGCTCGACGTGGAGGCGATCTTCACGCCATCGCGGAAGAGGTCGTAGGCCGCGACGCCGACATTGTCCGTGGAGGCATTCCAGCCCAGGTTGATGGCGCTCGCGGACGCCGCGGACGCGACGAGTCCCGAGGGGGCGGTCGGCGCCTGGGTATCCGGCGAGGGCTCGGTGCTGTCCGGTAGGAAGACCACATCCACGGCGTAGTCGGTGTTCTGGTAGCCCTGCGTCGGAAAGCCGCCGCCATAGCGATAGACGCCGTTGACCCCGTCCACGCCCGATGCGAGTCCCCGGATGGGGCCGCGTGACTTCTCCGCGTTGAAGCCACCCACGGTGGCGCCATACCGTCCGGCCGCCGCGTAGTACGACACGACATAGGTGGTCCCCGCGATGACGGTGACGGGGGAAGCAAAGCGCACCGTCTGCCAACCCGTCGTCGTCTCGCTCGTGGAGGTCGCCTCCGCGAGCTTCGCGCCCGCCCGGTTCCACAGGCTCACGCGGTGCGGACCGGCATTCTGGGCCCCGCCCTTGAAGAAGCGCACGCCACGGACGGTGCCCGGAACGGACACGCGGAACTTCATCCCCAGCTCCACCGCGCCGGTATCGCTGTCCATCGCGATGGTGGGGCGCGCCGAGTCGAGGAAGAGCGAAACCTCGCCCGCCTCGAGGGACTGGTGCTCACCGGCGAGCACCTCCTGGCGCGGGGAATCGTCCACGGTGCCGGCGGAACAGGCGGACAACACGATGAAAAGGACCGCTGCAAGACTCCGAACTCTCATGGGCACTGCCTCCGAAGGATTTCTTTTCGGGCGGCTAATGCGCGAGCCGCGATTCATGGGAACCCGAAGCGCACGAAAAAGCCCTGGCACCTTTCTGTCGGTGAAAGTCCCTGAAGCTGCCCCGCGAAAAACGAGGCAGCTCCAGGCACCGGGTAGAACGCGACGCTATTTCTTGCAGGTCGTCGCCGCATCGACCTTGGCCACGTCGGCGCCCCACAGGCAGACGATGCGGTCCAAAGCCACGCCGCTGCGGGAGTTGCTGAAGAAGACGATGCCGTCGCCGGATTGCGGACGCATCAAGAAGTAGGCGCGGAAGCCGGCCTGGTTGCGTCCATCATGACCAACGGCGGTGCTGCCATCACCGAGGCGTTCGATGAAGTGGCCCAGGCCGTAGGCCGGCGCATCGGGCGCGCGCGGCGTGCTCAGTTCCGCGGGGGTATACAGCTGGGCCAGTTGCGCCTGGCTCAGTGGATGCGCGCCGGCGGTGTTCGTCATGCCGGCAATCATCCAGCGGGCGAAGTCGCGGACGTTGGTGGTCAAGGTCGACGGCGCCTGCTCGACGTAGTAGCGCATCGGCACCGGCGCACCATCGTCGCCGTGTCCCTGCGCCGCGACGGCCAGCACCTCCGGCGTCATCGCGACGCTGCTGTGTTTCATGCCCAGCGGCCGGAACACCAGCTCACGCGCCAGGTCTGAATACTTGCGCTTCGTGGTCCGCTCGATGGCCAGTTGCATCAGGGTGTAGCCGCCGCCGGAGTACTGGAGTTTCGCACCGACCGGTGCGAACAGCTCCACCGCGCCGCGTCCATTCGTCTTGCCGGCCAGCGACTCCTCCAGGCTCGGCAGCTCCTTGAAGTCGAGCCACCCCTGATACCCACCCAAGGTCGTGCCCGCGGTGTGCGACAGCAGGCGACGGATTGTGATGAGTCGATGGTCGAACTGGCTCTGCGCCAGCGGCCACGGCGACAGCATATCGGCCACGGGCTTATCCAACTGCACGCGGCCCTGCTCGGCCAGACGCATCGCCACCCAGCTGGCGACCGGCTTCGCCAGGGAGGCGGCGCTGAACACCGTGTCGGGGGTCACCGGCACCTTGCCCGCGTGGTCCGCGAAGCCGAAGCCCTTGGCGTAGACCAGCTTGCCTCCGGCAATCAGCCCCACCGCCGCGCCTGGGATACGGGCTTCTTTCATGAGGGCCGGCACTTCGCGCTCGATGACCTGGGCGAACGGCGGCGCCGCGACGGCCGGCACGGCGAGGGGGCCGGGCCGGGCCTGGAGGCCCTGGGCCTGGGCGAGGGACAGCGGAAGGATGAGGGACAGCAGGAGCACGGCACGCATGAGCGTTCCTCCGTAGGGGGGTACGGAGAAGAGGATGCGGTAGCCGGCGCGGAGCGTGGGGTGCCCGTCGCCCAACGTCTCACAGCGTCGCCGGAGTGCACGTGGGGCGGCGCCGCGCGGAGGCAGGCAAATGCATGTCATGGACCTTGTGTCCATCGTCCTCGAGCGCTTGTCGGCTGGTGGTCTGAGGACGCCGGCGATCCAGGTGTTGCGCGCTGAGCCGTTGCGGGCAAGTAGAGGTGTCGTTCATTCCATGGGGGGGGACGGTCCATTCCGGGCTCCATCCTGCTCCTCGGGGGAAGACACTCGATGCGAAGCCGTCCTGGTATGCCGTGGTCGTGGGGGCTGGGCGTGACGCTGGCCTTGCTGCTGGGGGCCTGTGGCGTGGAGCCGTTGGAGGAGAAGGTTCGTCTTCCGGAGGATGGGGCGCTGACGCGTGAGCGTTTGGACGCCTTGTTGACATGGGACCCGTATGCGGACGCCGTGGCGTCGGGCACCACGGCGACGGTGCTCAACGCGAGCGCGGCGCTGGGTGCTCCGGACGGGCAGGCGGCGACACTGCTGGGCTTGCTCAACTCGGCGCTGGTGCTGGACCTGGGCCAGGGAGAGGAAGGCAACGGCGACCTGCGCGTCTACTACCAGGGTCTGTCATTGGCGCTGGTGGCCCAGGTGGACTTCCTGAAGGCGGATGGGACGTTCATTGGCTCCAGTTCGTTGCACCTGGTGGAGCTGGGCCTGGGGACGCATGTCGCGGTGGCGACGTACCCTGGGAACCAGCCCTATCGCTACGTGCGACTGAGGGGCGCTGTGCTCGCGCTCTACCTGGTGGACGCGGTGGAGACGTCACTGCGGCCCATCTGTGGTGATGGGGTGATTGGTGGGGTCGAAATCTGTGACGACGGCAATCAGCTCTCTGGAGACGGCTGCAGCAGCGTCTGCAAGGTGGAGCCGGGCTACACCTGCACGGGACAGCCGAGCATCTGCGACAACAACTCAGCGCCCACGGTCGAGGACGTCCACGCGACCACCCCCGAGGACACCTCGGTGAACATCACCATCCCCGCGGCGGACCCGGATGGCGACGCGCTGGTGTTCTCCTACACCTCGCCGAGCAACGGCACGCTCACAGGCACGGGCGCGACGGTGACGTACACCCCGAACGCGAACTTCGCCGGAGAGGACACCTTCCAGGTCACGGTCTCCGACGGCGAGGAGCAGGCAACGGCCACCGTCTCGGTGACGGTGACGCCAGTCAATGACGCGCCCGTGGCTGCCTCCGCCTCGGTGACGGTGAGCTACAACACGTCGACGCCCATCACGTTGGCGGCCACGGACGTGGACGGGGACGCGCTCACGTACACGGTGACCGTTCCTCCCTCTCACGGAACCCTGTCTGGGACGGGCGCCCAGTTGCTCTACACGCCGGCCGTGGACTACCAGGGGGAGGACTCGTTCACCTTCACGGCCAGCGACGGCGCACTGACCTCCAATACCGCCACGGTCAACATCACCGTCAGGCCTCCGCCCTTCTGCGGCGACGGCAACACCGATTCGGGGGAGGTATGTGACGACGGCAACCGCGTCGCGGGGGATGGCTGCCGGGCGGACTGCCAGGGCGAGGAGGTGTGCGGCGACGGCCTGGTCGACAGCGCCACGGGAGAGCAGTGCGACGATGGCGGCACCAACCCGGGGGATGGCTGCGACGCTGAGTGCCAACTGGATGCCTTCTCGAATGTGCCCCCCACGCTCATCAGCGGGACGCTGAACTGCACCACGGCCAACTCGAACATGGGGCGCAAGGCGGCGGTGGATGCACTGGGGCGATTCTACGTCATCATGCGGTGTGGTGGCGAGGTCCATGTCAGCGTGAGCGTGGACCGTGGCCTCACCTGGGTGGAGCCCACTTCCCTGGGAATCACCAACGCGGCGGAGGTCGCGATTGAAGGCGGCCCCACGGGAGTCGCGTACGTCGCGGCTACGGCGAGCCCGGGCGTGGTGCTGTTCACCCGGACCGTCGACGCGGGAGCAAGCTGGGAGGCGCCGCGAACCATCAGCACCGCGGCCAACCCCAGCATCAGTATGGATTCCAGGGGCGACGCCCTCTACATCTCCGTCTCGCGAGGCAGCGCCGGGGTGCGCGTCCTCCGGAACTTCGCGCGAGGCGCGAACGACTTCAGCGTGACGGACGTGAATCAGCCCAATGCCTACTTCGACGTCCTCGTGGACAAGGTCAGCGGAGATGTCTTCTCGGTGAGTGACTCCCCCGCCTTCCACATCAGCGGCAGCAGCGACCAGGGGACCAGCTTCGGCCCGCTGAGCTCCCCGCCGGGGCAGGCTTTCTTCTCGGACTGGACGGGCTCCAACGGCTTCATCTACGCCACGGGCACCAACGGGGACAACAACGTGGACGTCATCCCCATGTCCGCGCCGGGGACGAGCACCCAGGTGCCGGGCCTCCCCACGGACGTCACGTCCGCTCCTTCTAGGGCGATTGACGCGGACGCGCTCGGCAACGCGTACATCGCCTCCCAGCGGGGGACGGGCGACATCCAGTTGGATCGGATGCTCGTGGGGGCCACCGTGATTCTGGCCACGGATGTCAGAACGGTGGGAGCGGGCGCCGTGCCAGCGGTCGCGGCGCTCCCGTCGAACGGCGGCGCCCTGGTGGCCTATACGAACGGCACCAGTGTCTACGCCTCGGTAGTGGTCTACTGAAGCTGAAGCCACCGAGTCACGGATGCGCGCCTCCCAGGGACTTCGGGAGGCGCGCATCCAGTTCGCGTGGATGGAGCCACGCCTTCGAGCGGCGTTCCGGAGGGACGAAACCGCGTCCCACGAGGACGCAATCGCTCCTCCACGCAGCGCATCACCGGGCGAACACAGCCTTGCGCCATGTTGGACTGTGCATTGCACTGCACTCCTGCCCACTTCGGAGGAACAGCCGCGTGCATGAACTCAACAAGAGGTTCAAGGCAGACCCGCTCGGTTTCATGAATCGGCTCATCATGGTCACGCTGCCGGCCCAGCCCTGCCCGACCTGCCATTGCGTGATGGACCTGGGTCAGGGGGGCTGGGCGGTCGACAACGTCTATGCCCGCCCGGAACCGATGGTGCTCACGTTTGACTTCGTCGCGGGAGCCTTTGGCGGCAACATTCCCGCGGGACAGACCTTTGGCCAGGCACTGGGAGCAGCGGCACCGGCCGGCCTGGCCTTCACCAACGCGGCTGCCAATTACGCGGCGCTGCAGGTGATGAAGGTCGGGCTCGCCCGCGTCGCGAATCCCGTGGGGCGGTGGACCCGCCAATACACCGCATACTGGTTACCCTGGGCGACGCAGGGCGCGAACGAATTGCATCTGAATGACCCGCACGTCAGGTTCTTCTTCACCGCCATGTTCAGCGGCTGCACATTCTGCGTCGCCACGCCCGCGGGCGGCGCGGGGCCAGCCAATGTCTGGGTGACACACATTGCCTGGGATCCTGGGGTCAACGCACCCGCGGCCTGGGGCGGGGCAGCGCTCGCTGGCGGCGTCAACGTCGATGCCCGGAGGCTCAGCGCGGAACGCGCCTTCTACACGGCCCGGATGGGCGCGGGCACGAATGTGCGGTCGGTGGCCCTGCGCCCCGATGCGCTGCCCGGTTTCGCCGGCGTGCCGCCGGTTGCCGCCGTCCCCATCACGGCGCTCGGCGGCCCACTCCCCGCGATGCATGGCCGGTACTGCTACGGCGACAACCCCGCGCTCGTCCCCAACCCGGGCATCGCCTTCATCGCGGGGTGGAGGGACGACAATGACCACTGGCACTTCGCGGTTCAAAAGCACCCCGGGGGCTTCACCGCGCTAGGAGCACCGATGCAGCGCGCCGTACACACCATCGTGCCGCAGGGCGTGCAACAGTTCTTATGAAGCGCGTCAAGGCGAATGAGCACGGCATCCGGACAACGGGGCTCGGAGGGACCAGCGCGGTCACCGTCAGGAGACATCATTCAGGAGCATGGACCAGGGCGGCCCGGGCGAACGCAGCGCCCACCCGGGCTCCTACGCGGCCTTCGTGTTGGTCCCGGATGGAAACAACATCGAGGTCGTGAACCACGGACCGACACGGCGCACGGCCGCGTCGGTCATCCTCACCCTGGCGGGGTGACGCCTCGAGCGCTCAAACGACCGAGAAGTTCGAGAACATGACGCGGACGTCCGCCTGGGAGGGGTCCCCCTTCCGGAGGAGATCCGCGAGTTCCTTGCCTCCCTTCACTTTTGTCCCGTCCAGCTTCTTGAGCAGTTCGTCGCGGAACTTCTGCCCCAGGTCCTTCCAGTCCTGCTGGTTGTACCAGTCCTTGCCGTCACTCATCCGCGGGAACTCAAGGGAGGTTTGGTTCATCGTGTTCGTCACGATCATCGTGAGCGGGTCCTGGGGGTTGCCCTGGGCCTGCTTGATGAGCTGCGTGAGCGCCTGAGGGTCCTTGAGTCCGAACGCCTGGGCGGCCTTCGCGTACGCGGCCGTGGCGGTGGAATTGAGGTCCACCTTGGGGTCGGTCGACCCCGCCAGGTTCTGGATGTCCTTCGGTGTCAGTCCCGCGTTGATCAACCGCTCGTGGTCCTCGCTGCCCGCCTCGACGATGTTCTTCGCGGCGCTCTCATCGATCTGGGCGGCGTTCTGGACCAGCGCGATCCGCTCCTCCTTCAGTTCCTTCTTCGAGTCATCCCCAGAGAGGAGCCCGCTGACCATGCCACCAAGAAGGTGGATGCCCGAGCCAACGCCACTGATGAGGGTTCCCGCCGCGGTGCCCAGCACGGGGGCGAACTGGAGGGCGTTGCCCGCCAGCGAGATTCCCGTTCCCATCACCTGCATCCACGCGCCAGGGTCGCCCTTGTTGTCCTTGAGCTTCTCCACGTCCTTGCTCATCTGGAGACCATTGAGCGCGAGCCCCACCCCCGGCGCCATGCGCGCCGCGAACTTGGCCGCGTTCTTGGCGAAGGGGCTGGCGCTGTTCATGGTGTGCAGCACGCCCGCCGTCAGCTCCAGGCCGCCATTGGCGAACGCGGCGGACTTGATGATGGCGGCCGGATACTTCCCATCCTGGAAGGCGTTCACGGCGCCGAAGCCCGACTGCACCACTCCCGCGACTCCCAGCGCCTTCATGAAGCGGTTCTGGCCCTCCCAGTCGGTGAGGAATTTGTTGGCCAGCGTGTCGTAGTTGCGGTCGATGACGGCCGTGCCCAACGCGGCCTGGAAGTCCTTGACCGCGCCGGGAATCTTGGCGAGCCCCTTCACATCCACCAGAGAGACGAGGAGGGTGTTCAGCTCCTCCGACGCGGCCTTGCTGTCCGCCTCGAGGGCGGCGGGGTCGTCGTCCTTCGTCCCCGGCGCGGTGGGGCGATCCTTGCCCAGGATTTCAGCCTGGGCGTTGGGGAGGGCGGGAGCGAGGATGTCATCTTGGAGCTTGGTCTCGAAGTCCTTGCCCTTCGCGGACTCAAGCGTCCTCAGGACGGGGTTCTGGTCCAGGGGGAGCTGGCTGATGCTGCCCACCCAGCGGATGGCGTCATCCGCGTGCTGGCTGCTCTTCGCCAATGACTGGTAGCCGTCATACAGCTCCTTGATGGCCTTCTCGTCTCCGGCGACGGCGAGCGTCTCCAACGAGCCCCGGGACGACTCCAACGTCGAGGCGAGCTTGTCGGCCGCCTGCGTCTCCGCGTCGTAGACGTCCTTGTGCTTCGCGCGGTACTCGTTCTTGTAGGCCTCCAGTTGCTCGGGCGCCAGCGCCGCGCCGAACCGGGCGAGGTCCTCGTTCAGCCTCGCCTCCGCCTGGGTCTTCTTCTCGAGTGCCTTGTCGTAATCCCCCCGGGCCTGGGAGACCCCGTCCTTGGCCTGCTGGGTCAGCTCGCTCAACCCCTCGACCGCCTTGGGCTTGATGGGCGCGAGCGCCTGGACCAGACCATCGGTGAGCACCCTGCACTGGCAATCCTCCGCGAGTGACTTCAGGGTGTCGTCGAACTGGCCCAGGTCCTTCTCGTTCGGCAGCCCCTCAGCGAGGCGCTGGGAGATGACCTTCACTCCATCTGGCCCCGCGGCATCCGCCACACGGCCCAGCGCCGACAGGCTGTCGCGCACGGTGGCCTTGGACTTGTCGTCCTTCTTCTCCTTGTCGGCAATGTACCCCAGGTCCCCTCCGATTTTCTGGAGCGTCGCGTCCGACGCCTTGAGGAGCGCGTCCGCGTAGGCCTTGTCCCCCGGGCGGCTCGCCACCAGGGACTCCAGCTTCTTCGCGGCCTCGCCCGCGTTACTGGACCGGTAGACGTCCGCGACTGAAGCGGCATCCTGCTGCGCCTGCGCTTCGACGGGAGGCGGTGGAGGAGGAGGCGGTGCCACGTGCGTCGTGTCTTGCGCCGGCGGCGTGAACTCGTCCTTGAAGGGGGTCCCCACGGTCGCGCCGGCCGGAGGGGTGGCCTGATTGACAGGCGCCGCTTCCGGAGGGGGCGCAGCCGGGGCTGGCGCAGGGGCAGGTGGCGGCGGGGGACTGCGAAACAGCTTGTCGATAAAGGCCATGGCGAGACGCTCCGGGTGGGGACTGGTCAGGAAGAGCGCGCCCACGCCACTCCGGGGCCACGCCGCCACGCGGCGGACGAGGGTGACCCGGCGTGGAACCCGCGGGGGAATGGGGGATGAGGGAAGCGGGTGGGCATGGGGGCGCTCCACCAGGGGAGTCCCCACGGAATTGGGCGGCGCATTTCCACCGAATTTCCACAACGCCGCGTACGTCCGTGACGGACCGGGGCAATGGATTGCAAGCGGCCCGGGGCAAGCGCAGGAAACGCTTCTGCTCGAAGGGCGGATGGGGGACGCTCCGAAGCCACCCACGAACGGAGCCTGTGATGGCGTACATGTTGTTGATTCTGGAAGAGAGCACCCGCAAGAGGAGCCGGACTCCCGAGGAGGGCGGGCGCGAGATGGAGCGGATGGTGGGCTTCGTCGAGGACCTCAAGGCCCGAGGGGTATGGAAGGCGAGCGACTCGCTCCGCTCCGTTTCGGAAGGGGTGCGGGTCGAGGTCCGAGGCGGTCAGCACACCCTGCGCGATGGCCCGTTCGCCGAATCCAAGGAGATTGTCGGGGGCTACGTCCTCTTCGACTGCCCTACCCGTGCGGAGGCGCTCGAGATCGCCCGCAAGTGTCCCGCGGCCGAGTGGTCGACGGTCGAGCTGCGTGAAGTCGGCGTCTGCTACGAGGGAGACTGACTGCGGACATGCCCCATTGCAGGGGGAACGCCGAGCTCCGGGTCCACGTCATCCAAGGGAGGCGCCGGGCTCGGGTCACGTCTCCAGCCGGGGCCCCGCGCCCGCGTTGCCTGTCTGCTTGGGTCAAGTAAGCTTCCGCCATGCGCCTCAGGAGAGCCGAAGCCGCCGATGCCACGGGCATCGCGGCCATCATCATCCCCACCATCCGCGAAGGCACGACGTACGCGCTCGACGCGAACATGAGCGAAGCGGACGCGCTGGCGTACTGGATGGGTCCGGACAAGGAAACGTTCGTCGCGGAGGAGGACGGTGTCATTCTCGGCACCTACTTCATCCGACCAAACCAGGCAGGCGGCGGACGACACGTCTGTAATTGCGGCTACATGACGAGCGCAGCCGCGACGGGCCGAGGCATCGCGCGGCGCATGTGCGCGCACTCAATGGAGCACGCTCGCTCGCGTGGGTACCGCGCCATGCAGTTCAACTTCGTCGTCAGCACGAACGAACGGGCCGTGAAGCTCTGGCAGGCACTCGGGTTCGAAATCGTCGGGCGTCTCCCCCTCGCGTTCCAGCACCCCACCGCGGGCGAAGTCGATGCGTTCGTGATGCACCAGCCGCTCTGACGCACGCTCTCTCGGAGAAAGGAACCGAACTCATGCCGCAACGACTCTGGTTGATGCTCTTGGGAGTATTGGTGTCCTGTGCCTCGACTCCCAGCCCCCACGGCGCTCCCCTTGCCCCACTGGACCCAGGACCAGCTCCCCGTGGCCGCGGAGGTACAGGACCGGTCAACGTACGAGGATGGGATACTGGGCCAGGCCTGGTTCGCGGGGCGCGTCTGGACCTTTGATTATCCCGACAAGAAGCTGTGGCTGCGTGCTTCGGGAGATCTCCCGGCGGTGGAGCCTCGGCACCGGGTCGTGCTGGGATTCTCCTCGGATTCAAGCTGTCTTCGAACGCGCTTCCGAATAGGGCGGAGCATCCGTGACGGATGGCGACGAGGGCCCTGCCCGGGGGACCTGCCCTGGCCTTCATCGGAAACACGGCGTCCCGGCTCTCCCCTCTTTCCTCAAGACGCGGCGTGACGAAAAACATCGGGGCGCGGAAATGGATGCCGCACGTCGGGCGATGTCCCCTAGCATCCAGCGCCTCCCCCCGCTGAGAGCCGACTCCGCTGAACGCCACCGAACCGCGCCACCTCGCCGGCCTGGACCTGCTCCGGTGCCTGGCCATCCTCATCGTCGTCCTCTTCCACTACCCGCGCCCCGACGGCCACGAGACCTACCAGGTGCTCGCCAACTTCGGATGGACGGGCGTGGAGCTGTTCTTCGTGCTGAGCGGCTTCCTCATCGGCTCACAGCTCCTGGAGCCGGTGTCCCGGGGCGAGACACCGTCCCTGAAGCGCTTCTACCTGCGGCGCTCGCTGCGCATCCTGCCGCCCTATCTCATCGTCGTGGCCCTGTACCTCTTCATTCCCGCGTGGAGTGAACGCCCCGTGGAGACGCCCGCGTGGCGCTTCCTCACCTTCACGCAGAACTTCGGACTGCGCCGGAACGGATTCTCCCACGCGTGGTCGCTGTGCGTGGAGGAGCACTTCTACCTGGTGCTGCCCCTCACCGTGCTCGCGCTGCGCGGACGCGTCCGGGCGCCGCACCTCCTCGCGGGCGCGGCAGGGTTGTTGGTGGCCGGAATGCTCTTGCGCGGCGGCCTGTGGCAACGCCACTTCTCGATGCTCGGGCCGGGTGAAGCCGGGTGGCGCGGTTACGACACGCTCCTGTACTACCCGACGTACGCGCGGCTCGACGGGCTGGCGTGCGGCGTGTTGCTCGCGGCGCTGCGCGTCTTCCGACCCGCGGCATGGGAGCGCTGGACACGAGGGGCCCGCGCGGCAGGCCTGGCGTTCGTGGGGCTCGCGTGCCTGGGCGTCGTGCTTTGGCTGAACGAGGAACACTTCCGGTATCTCGCCCACACGATGCTCGCGTTCCCCCTGACCTCGGTGGGCTACGCGGCGCTGCTCGTGGCCCTGGCGGGCCCCACCGCCTCGCGCGTGTGCGCCCGCATCCCCGGCGCGAGGACCTTCGCGGTGCTGAGCTTCACCGTCTACCTCACCCACAAGGCCGTGCAGCACGCAGTCCGTGTCGCGCTGGAGCCCCATGGCATGGACGCCTTCCACCCCATCACACTGCTGGGAGGCGCCGTGGCGGTGCTGCTCGCGTCGCTCGCGCTGCACCACGGCGTGGAACGGCCCGCGCTCAAGTGGCGTTCGCGGCTGGAGACACGGCTCGTCGGTGAGCCTTCGCCTCAACCCGCCGCCCGCTAGCCCAACAACCTGGCAAGAGGGCGCCCATTACACGTGGACTCCGGGAGCCTCTCCTGGAGTGCCGAGCCTCGGGCGTCAGCGGTGGAGTGCTCTGGCATTGCGCGCCGAGTCACGAGTTTGTCGGGGATTCAAGAGACAGATGTATTGATGGATGACGTGGCTGCAACCCCTCACGGAGGGCGCATGCGCACGTTCCTGATTGGCGGTCTGTTGGCGATGGCGGTGGGCTGTGGCGGTCCCATGGAGCAGGAGCAAGAGGAGGAGTCGACCCTGGCCTCGGAGGAGTCGCCGCTCCCGAACTGCACCAACCTCCCAACCAGCGTCACCCGCTACTACAACGCCTCCCTCACGGCGGTCATCGGTGAGCGCGGGTGCTCCTGCGGCAGCTATGTCAACTGGGGGCGGACGTCGAAGTACTACAATGTCCGCGACAACTGCTAGCAAGCCGCTGAAGCAGCCTGCGTTGGAGCGCTGACAGGCGCTGCTTCATGAGGCGGCGCCCACCGGCCGGTCCGAGCGCCCGGAGCACGCTCGTGACTCACCACCGTCGGCGAACGGTCGCCTTGGGGCCGGTCACCAGGCTCGCCGCGGGCACGTCGTCGACGACGACCGCCCCGGCCGCGACCACCGCGTCGCGCCCGATACGGACCCCGGGCATGATGGTCGCGCCCGCGCCAATCCACACGTTCTCCGCGACGTCGATGGGTGCGCCCGTGAGGTACAGCCGCCGCTCGCCCGGGTCGACCGGATGGCTGACGGTGATGAACGTGGCCTTCGGGCCGACCATCACACCTTCGCCCAGCCGGATGCCGGCGTAGTCGAGGAACGTGCAGCCCTGATTGATGAACACGCGCTCGGAAAGCTCCAGCCGCAGGCCGTGGTCCGTGTAGAAGGGCGGATAGATTGTCACCCTCCCCGGGAGCGGCCGGCCCAGGATCTGCTCGAACAGCGCGGCCTTGCCCGCCTCGTCCTCGAAAGGCAGGACGTTGAGGCGCGACGTCAGCTCGGTGACCCGTCGCACCCGCTCGCTCATCGCCGTGAACTCAGGTCCGAGAGCCCTCTCCCCCTTCGCCAGGGACTCACGGCTGTGGATGCGCATGAGACGGTCAATGGGCATCCCACGAGCTTCTCTCGACCCCACACCCAGGTCCAGCGCTGAAACATTCCTTGGGAGTGCGTCAAGAAGGCGCGGGCACCTGCCTGGCGATATCGATGATCGCGGCGCGCACGAAGGCGCACGCCTCGTCCTCATCCAGCGCCGCGGGCCACAGCAGGTCCATGCCACCAGCGGGGTGCGCGAAGGGGAAGCGCGCGCTGCGAAGGTGCGGCCGCTGCCGCAGGACATGCGCCGCGAAGACATCGGGCAGGGTCGCTACCAACGGGCTTCCGTCAACGATGGCGCCTATCGCGCTGAAGCTCGCGACCGAGCAGCGGACGCGTCGCTCGACGCCGAACCGGTCCTCGACCGTGCCGCGCAGGTCGCCGTTGAAGGAGACGATGACGTGCTCCTGCGCGAGATACGCGCGCTTGCCAGGTCGCGCGCCGAGGTTCACGTGGCGCGGGTCGAACAGGCAGACGAAATGGCCGCGGATGAGCGGCGTGCGCAGAATGGCTTGCGGCAGCTTGTCGATGACCGTGGCCGCGAGGTCGACGCGACGGGTCGCCAGCGCCTCGACCACCGTGCGGAACTGGACCGGCGTGCAGACGAGCCGCATGTTGGGCGCGTCGCGACCGAGCCGGCGCAGCAGCGGCGGCAACAGCCATTCGTCCGCGTAATCGGCGAGTCCGACGCGGATGATCCTCTCGCTCTTGCGTGGGTCAAAGCGCGCCGGTGCGAGCGAGGCCTGGAGCATCGCCTCGAGCAGAGGACGGACCTCGGTCACGAGACGTGCGGCACGGCTCGTCAGAATCGCGCCGCGACCGTGGCGCACGAGCATCGGCGTTTCCAGCGACTCGCTGAGCCGGGAGAGCGCCGCGCTCACCGCCGACTGCGTGAGGTAGAGCCGCGCGGCCGCCTTCGTGACGGAGCCCGCGTCGGCGACGGCGACGAGCACGCGCAGCAGGTTGAGGTCGAGATTCCTGGCACGAACAACGTTCATGATTGGCATGCATGCTATTTGCTAGTGTGAATCGGGGCCAGCGTTAGATTTACGCCCATGACGAACACAGACAGACTCGGCGGTCGATTCACGTTCCCCGGCACATCGCTCACGGTGCACCGCATGGGCTACGGCGCCATGCAGCTCGCGGGCCCGCACGTCTGGGGACCGCCGAGCCATCCCGAAGCGGCCGCGGCGGTACTCCGCGAGGCGATTGCGCTCGGCATTGACCACATCGACACGAGCGACGCCTACGGGCCCCACGTCACGAATCAGCTCATTCACGCCACGTTGCATCCGTATCCCAAGAACGTCGTGCTCGTGTCGAAGGTGGGTGGGCGGCGTGGCGCGGACAGGTCGTGGCTCCCGGCGCTATCGCCCGCGGAGCTCCGCTCGGGCCTCCAGGACAACCTGCGCAACCTCGGGCTCGACGCAATTGACGTCGTGAACCTGCGCATGATGAGCATGACGCCCACGGAGGGCCCTCTCGACAAGGAACTCGCCGTCCTCATCGAGCTCAAGCGAGAGGGGCTCGTTCGACACATCGGCCTCAGCAACGTGACGGCGCGCCAGGTCGAGCAGGCGCAAGCGCTCACCGAAATCGTGTGCGTGCAGAACCACTACAACCTGGCGCATCGAGGAGACGACGCGCTCATCGACGCGCTGGCGAAGCAGGGCATCGCCTACGTGCCGTTCTTCCCGCTCGGCGGCTTCACGCCGCTCCAGTCCTCGACGCTGTCGGAAGTGTCGAACGAACTGGGCGCGACGCCGATGCAGGTCGCACTCGCGTGGCTGCTGCACCGCGCGCCGAACATCCTGCTCATCCCGGGCACGTCGTCGGTCGCGCATCTGCGCGAGAACGTGGCCGCGGCATCACTCGTGCTGCCGGAGAAGAGCATCACCGCGCTCGACGGAATCGCGCGTTGACAGTGACCTGCGCCGGCTCCGGCCACCACGGGGGCAGGCCGTGAAGAAGCGTCGGCTCAGCGTCGACCCGGCGGAAGCGCGTCTCCGGGAGGGGGTCCACCTGCCCTCCGGGAGAGGTCGCAGTCCTCGGGACAGTCGCAGCGGGTCTCCCGCGCGTCACATACGCCGTCGCCACAGCGGCGACAGACGGGCTGGGCCGCTGTGCCGAGCCGCGAGTCACACGTTCCCTCCTTCGACACGACACCGCAGCGAGGGAGCAACCCGGGACAGCAGGCCAGGGGGCCCGCGATGGCTCCTTCTCCGGCACACGCCTCCTCGCCGCTCCACGCAGAGCAGAAGCGGGTGCCATCACAGTAGGCCGCCTCCCGGCAGTGCTGGGGAAACTCCCCGCATCGCTCCACGGGCAATCCCTCACACCACACATCCGGGCGCGACTCCCAAGGCAGCCACTCCGTCAGCTCAGCCGGCACACCGCCCCAGAGCACCACGGCGCCAACGGCGCTCCCCACGAGCATCATGAGCACGACCACGAGGAGGTGGTGCCCGGGAGGTTGCGCGGTTCGCCCCGAGCGAGCAGAGACGTGAGCGCCGCCGCGTCCCTGGAGGAGACGGCCTTCATCACCGCCGATTCCTCGACCTCATCGCCGGGGACCGGCTCCGGCGCCCGGGCACATCCCTGAGCGAGCAGCACCCCCGCGATGATGGCCAGCAGGCCCAGGACTCCACGGAGCCCCACGCCCCACGTCTGACATTCAGGAGCCATGACTCCCATTCAACCCAGAGCCCCCCTGGATGGGAAGCCGGCGCCACCCCAAGGCTTCCGAGAGACAGCGCTCACGGAAGCCCGGGATGTGGGGCCGCTACCGGAAGTTGGGCAGCACCCACAGGTTGTAGCTGTTGGCGGTGAGGGTGAGGCTGACGAAGTACGTCCCCGGTTCGGGGTCGATGATGGTGCAGGTCGAGTTCGGACTCGGGAAGGGATATGCGCAGTCCCGCTCCGTCGCCGTCGGCGGCGCATCCTTGCGCACCGCGAGGCTCAGGTTCCCGTAGTAGGAGCCCGACTCGCCCGTGGTCCGATAGCCTGTCGTCACCGTGAAGTAGTCGACGCCCTCGGGAACGACAATCTTGTAGGTGCGCACCACGCCCTCGGAGCCGCTGACTCCGTAGAAGTAGTCCTGGTTGAGCAGCAGCGGGGCCTGGTCCAGACGGGGGCCATGGAAGGCCCCGACACGGACGTGGCTGAAGGACGTGGTGGCGCTCAGCACGCGGGCATACCAGGGACCCTCGGCGGGATTTTCGAGGGTGCAGCGCACGGAGCCCTTGGCCAGGTAGGCGCAGCGCGGGCTCGCGGCGGTGGGCAGGGTGCCACGCTCGACGCGGACATCGAAATGCTCATATGTCGATGTCGTGTCGTAGCGCAGCTCGAACGAATACATGGCCGCGTTGGCGGGCACGTCCAGGTGGAAGTATTGCGTCTTGCCCGCGTCGAACTGGAGGTTGGTCGCGGGGATGCCATTGGCGAGCGGCGTCACCGTGTCCGCCTGGAAGTAGCCGCCCGTGAGGGTGACGAACTCGTACGCCTCCGTCCCCGTCAACGTGACGAACCACGTCCCCGGCTGCGGATTGGCGAACGTGCACTGCTTCAGGTTGCCCGGGCCCGTCGTCGCGCAGTCCAGCGTGGCGCCGTCCACGGCGCGGCCACCCCGATTCACCTTCAGGTTCACGCTCCCCGTCCCAGTCTCGGTGGCGAACCACAGCGTGGCCTGGCCGGGAGGCACCTCCAGCTTCCACTGCTTCTGCGAATACTTCGGCCCCTTCTGTCCCGACAGGGAGACATGGGAGGTCAGCGCGGGAAGATGCTCGCCCGGCGTCATCGCGTAGGAAGCGCGCAGGACGGGCACCGATGCGCCCACCTGGTCCCGCACCGCCACGTACCAGGTGCCGGGCTGCGGGTTGGTGATGGCGCAGGTCTCCTCGTTGCCAGGACTGTTCGTGGAGGCGCAGTCGTAGGCACTCGGGTCGGCCAGCGCGCCGTGTTTCACATACAGGTCCGCGTTGCCGGTGCCCGAGTAGGGAGCGCCCGACAACTGGAAGAGCAGGTCCGTCGCGCCCACGGGCACTTCGAGCCGCCAGTGCCTCGTCGCGCCCTTCGCGCCGTTGAACGGCCACTCCTGGATGTCATTGGCCAGGGGCCGCACGTCTCGTCCCGTCGTCGTGAAGCGGACCGCGCCTTCGAAGCCCTCCGTCGTCGGGCCGGTGGAGCTGTAGATGCCGCCCTGAACGGTGAGGTACCAGGTGCCGGGGGCGGGGTTGGGGATGTCGCAGATGGAGGCGGGCCCGCAGTCGAAGAAGACGCTGGCCGGGGAGGCCTCGTGCCGCAGCCACTGATAGGCATACGCCGCCTTGGGCGTGCGGCGGGCATTGAGCAGCTCGGTGAGCAGGTAGGCCTGGCCCTCTGGCACCTGGATGCGGAACGTCTGGAAGGACTTGGACGCGCCGGCGACGGGCACGGGGACGCCATCCACGAGGTCGGAGGTGGGCCCCCGCTCCAGGTGCTGCCAGTAGAACGACTCGGACGTCTGGGGGTAGTCCGACGGGAACTCCAGCAGGGCGAACCAGTCCCCGGGCTGGGGCGAGGGGATGCTGCATTCCTGCCGGACATGGCCCGGCTTCACGGATGCGCAGTCGTAGTCAGAGGACGTCGGCAGACGGCCCTGGCGCACGTACAGCTTCGCCTCGGAGTTGCCCCCCGTGTAGGCGTTGAGGCCCGTGCTTCCGACGGGGACCTCCAGCTTGAAGTAGCGCCGGGGCGGCCAGTTGTTGACGGTGGCGCCGTAGCCCAGGTCCTGCGTCGTCTCGGGCGCGGTGTAGTCCGCGGTCAGCGTGGCGTCCGAGTACGTCGAGCTTCCCTCCAGCCGGATGTACCAGGTGCCGCCCTCCGGACGCTCGATGTCGCAGTAGCCCGAGCAGTCGTAGCTGGTGGACGTGGGCGCGGAGCCCCGCTTCGCGTGGAGCCACGTCTTGCCCGTGCCGACCGTGGTCGAGACCCTGAGCCGCGTCTGGTTGGGCGGAACCTGGAACACGAACATCCGGTCCTCGGTGGGGCGGCCCGCGATGCCCGTCCGGGGCTCGCCCTTGCGCAGCTCCTCGGGCGGAGGTGGCTCGGCCGCGGTGTACTCGGCGGTGAACGAGACGCCCTGGTAGTAGGAGCCGGACTCGGGCCAGAAGAACCACGTGCCCGGCTGCGGGTTCTCGATGATGCAGGGCCAGTTGAACAAGCTCGCGCACTCGGCGGTCGTGGTCGTCGGGATGCCGCCCAGCCTCGCGTAGGCGTGGGGGAAGCCCGTGCCGCCGGTGCCCCAGAAGGCCAGGCGCTTCTGCCCCGGGGGGACTTCCAGCGAGTAGTAGAGGTAGTCCCGGGCTCCCGCGGTGACGGGGCCTGTCGGCTGGCCGTTCTGCAGGGCCGTGGTCTCGATGCGACCGCCGTAGGTGCCCACGAGGTCCAGCCCCGTGAAGGAGGAGTCGGGGATGATGTGGACGTACCACGGGCCCGCCTGGGGCTTGTCGAACTGGCATTGCTCCGGGCCCGTGCCGAACTCGGAGCAGTCGTACACACCGCCCGCGGGCTCACTGCCATGGCGGACATACATCCAGTACCGGCCGCTGAAGATGTAGGAGACCTCGATGGTGAGGCTGCCCGTGTCGGGGGGTACGTCGAGGCGGTAGACGAACGGACCGCCATCGCGGCTGTTGAGCTCGACGGGCACGGCATTGGTGAGCGGCAGCCCGATGGGGCCACCTCCCGTCGTGGTCACCAGCAGCGTCGCGCCGCTGAACGCCGAATAGCCGTAGAGGAGGATGTGGTAGGTGCCGGCCTGCGGGTTCGTCACCGAGCAGCTCTCCGTGTTCGTGCCCCCCCGGGAGACGCAGGCGTAGGTCGCGGTCGACGGGGCGCTCGCGCGCTTCAGGTAGAGGTCCGCGTCCCCCGTGCCGCCCGCGAGGTCGACCTTGAGGAGGCTCTGTCCGGTGGGGACCTTCACCGTGAAGTAGAGCGAGCCCCCCTTGGCCCCGGTGATGTTGGCCTGGGGCTGGCCGACGGAAATCAGCGTGGGGACCGCGACGGCCGCGCCCAGCAGGCTCACGTTGCTGAAGGTCGCGGCGCCGCGAACCAGGAGGTACCACGTGCCCACCTTGGGGTAGCTCACCGAGCAGCCCTCCGTGGTGCCGACGACGCGGGAGCGGCAGTCGTAGGTGGCCAGCGTCGGCGCGCTGCCGTGGCGCAGGTAGAGGTCCACGTCGCCCGTGCCGCCAGAGGTGGTCACCTCCAGGGAGGACTGCTGGGCGGGGACCTCCATCGTATAGAGGAGCCAGTCGCCCACGGCCCCTGCGACCTTCACCACCTGATTGTCCGCGAGCACCTTGGCGACGCCGGTGCCCGTGCCAAGGGGAGAATAGGTTCCGGTGAGGCTCAGCCCGGAGAAGGCGCTGGTGGCCTTGAGGAGGACGTACCACGTGCCCGAAGACAGCCGGCTGGCCACGGTGCAGCTTCCCGTGCTGCCCGAGGTCGTCGAGCTGCATTGGGCATTGGCGGGCGTGGGGGTGCTCCCAAAGTAGACGTACATGTCCGCGTTGCCGCTCGCTCCGGACATGGTGAACGTCACCCCGTTCTGGTTGGCCGGGACGTCCAGCGTGTAGAGGAGCTCCGCGCCGGTGGCGGCGGAGAGGCCGGTGACGGGCTGGCCGGTGACCAGCGTGCCGTTGACCAGGGCCTGGGCCTCACGCTCGGTGGAGGAAGGGATATCCGCGGTCGGTGCGTCGACCGGTTCGGGCGCACAGGCGCCCAGCAGGAGCAGCGCTCCCGCGAGCAAGGAGAAGAGATGGCGACGATGCACGGAATCCTCGTGTCGTGAATGAAGGGCTCGCCGCGACGCCGGCCTGTCGCTCGATGCCAACCTTCAAACGCAACCCTGTGTCATTTGTCGCATCGAGTGCGCATGGCGCTCCGCGACGCACGCGACGCAAGACGTAGGGTGGCATGCCCGGGCGCGACGGCTGTGCCTGCCAAACGCCGACGTGGACTCCGGCGAGCCCGCTCAGCAGGAGCGCTCCGAGGTAGACCTCCTCCGAGTGCCTGTTCGGGCCTCCTGGCCGCGTCAATCGCTGAAAACGATGGGGGCGCGCAGGACCTGTTCCTCCGCCCCACGTTCTCTTGTTCCTACTTGCTCACCGCGATGGACTTCCGGAAGAGCGACAGGCTGTAGACGAAGAAGCCGATGCCCACCCCGGCCACCATCAGGAACTGGCGCCAGACGGCATCCAGCCCTCCGCCGCGGTAGATGATGACCTGCGAGAAGCTGACGAAGTGCCGGGCCGGCAGGAGGTACGTGATGTACTGGAGCCACTTCGGCTGGCTCTCGACGGGCGTGCTTCCGCCCGACAGCAGCATCAGCACGAGGACCACGAGGATGATCAGCAGCGCGAACTGCGCCATGGACCGTGAGATGGTCCCCAGGAAGATGCCGAGCGCGGTGGCGAAGAAGAGGTAGAGCACGACACCGCAGAACCAGAGCGTCACCGAACCGGCGAACGGCACCTTCAGCACCAGGTGCACCACGAAGAGGAGCGAGGCCGCCGTCGCCACGAGAATCACGAGGCCGTTCGCCCAGATCTTCGCCATGGCGATTTCGAACGCGGTCAGCGGCATCACCAGCAGGTGCTCCAGCGTCCCGTGCTCGCGCTCGCGGATGACCGCGGCGCCCGTGAGCACGACGGTCAGCAGGGTGATTTGATTGATGATGGCCACCACGCTCTTGAACCACGACGACACCCCGTTGGGGTTGAAGAGCTTTCGGATGACCAGGTTGATGGGCTTGGGCCCCGTCTCCTCCGTGCGCTGGAGGAAGGAGTGGATGCGGTCCGTGAGGATGTTCTGGATGTAGCCGGCGCCGATGCCCGCCTGCTGCATGGCGGTCGCGTCGATGTTCACCTGGATGTCCGGGGTGCGGCCCGCGCGCAGGTCGTGCTCGAAGCGCGGCGGAATCACGACGACGAACAGGAACCGGCCCCGGTCCATGGCCGGCTGGATGTCGTCGGCGGAGATGAGCTCGGGCAACATGAAGCGGGGGGGATAGAAGGCGTTGAACAGCTCCTTGGACAGCAATGAGCCGTCTTCATCCACGAAGGCAATCGAGGCGTTGTTCACCTCGCTCGAGGTGCCCGTCGCCTGGACATAGATGGCCAGGGTGAATGCATAGATGACGAAGATGACCATCACCGCGTCGCTCAGCAGGCTGCGAATCTCCTTGAGCCCGAGCCACAGGATGTTGAGCAGCGAGTTCATCCCTATTTCTCCTGCTTCCGCAGGCCGATGAAGCTGATGGCCAGGAGGACGGGGATGCAGGCGGCCAGGAAGAGGACGTCGCGCAGCATGAGGCCGGCTCCCAGTCCCTTCGTGTAGGCGCCCAGGCTGGCGTGCATGTAATAGGTCGCCGGCCAGATGGACCCGATGACGCCCGCGCCGCCCTGCAGCGTGGAGACGGGCTGCAGCAGGCCGGAGAACTGGATGGTCGGAACAATGGTCAGGATGGCCGTGACGAAGACGGCCGCGACCTGGCTGTTGGTGAACGTCGAGGTCACCATCCCGAGGCCTGTCGTCGCCATGACGTAGAACAGCGTGCAGAGCATCAGCATCAGGAAGCTGCCCTTGATGGGCACGCGGAAGACCACCAGTGTCAGGGCGGTGAGGATGAGGAAGTTGGCCATGCCGATGACGACGTAGGGCAACTGCTTGCCGAGCAGGTACTCCAGCCGCCCGGTGGGCGTGACGTAGAAGTTGATGATCGACCCCAGCTCCTTCTCGCGCACGATGCTGACCGTCATGAGGATGGCGGGTATCAGCAGCAGCAGCAGCGCCGGGACGCTCGGAACGATGGAGTAGATGCTCTTGAACGTCGGGTTGTACATGAAGCGCTCTTCGATGTTGGCCGTGTACTTCGGGGGCCCCGCGGGATTGAGACCGCTCGCGGGGTCCACCAGCAGCCGGTTGTGCACTCCCTGGACGTATTGCTGGACGGTGTCGCCGCGGAAGGTCATGGCGCCATCCACCTGGGCCAGGACCTCGGGCCCGGAGCCCCGGCGGAGGTCCCGGCTGAAGTCGGGCGGTATCTCCAGCAACACCGAGATGTCATCCGATTGCAGCCGCCGCAGGGCCTCGTCCGCGGATTCGGCGGGCGGAGTCGGCGTGAAATAGGGCTTCGCCCCCGAGAACTGCTCCAGGTACGCACGGCTTTCAGTCGACTGGTCGAGGTCCAGCGCGGCGAAGCGGATGTTCTCGACGTCGGTGGTGATGCCGAAGCCGAAGACGAGCATCAACAGCGCCGAGCCGATGAAGGCAAAGGCCAGGCGGATACGGTCGCGGCGAATCTGCACCGCCTCGTTGTGGGCGTACGCAAGCAGCCGGCCGAGTCCCAGTTGGAAGGCGCTCTGCTTGGATGGGGCCGGAGGGGGCGCGGGCGCGGGCGCCTCGGGAGCGGGGGCCGCGGCCGCGCCCTTGCCTTCGGCGCGGGCCGCGTCGGCGATGGCGTCCTCCATGTAGGCGATGAAGGCCGTCTCCAGGCTGTCGGCCTTCTGGGCCTCGATGAGCTTCTGGGGCGTGTCACACGCCAGCACCCTCCCCGCGTTCATGAGCGAGATGCGGTCGCAGCGCATCCCCTCGTTCATGAAGTGCGTCGTCACGAAGATGGTGACGCCCTGCTTCCGCGAGAGGTCGATGAGCAGCTCCCAGAAGCTGTCCCGGGCGACCGGGTCCACACCCGACGTGGGCTCGTCCAGGATGAGGATCTGCGGCCCGTGCAGGACGGCGACCGCCAGCGAGAGCCGCTGGCGCAACCCCATCGGCAGCGCCTCGGCCAGCGAATCCACGTGCGCGCCGAGGTCGAAGCGCTCGACGAGTTCCTGGATGCGCGCCTTCGCCTGCTCTGGTGGCAGGTGATAGAGGCGGGCATGCAGGACCAGGTTCTGCTGCACGGTGAGCTCGCCATAGAGCGAGAAGGCCTGCGTCATGTAGCCAAGACGCTTGCGCACCTCCATGCTCCCGGCCTCGACGGAGCCGCCGAAGAGCTTCGCCGTCCCTTCCGTGGGAGGCAGCAGCCCGGTCAGCATCTTCATGGTGGTGGACTTGCCGCAGCCGTTGGAGCCCAGGAAGCCGAAAATCTCTCCGCGCTCAATCGACAACGTGACGTGGTCGACGGCGGTGAAGGTGCCGAAGCGCCGCGTGAGCCCGTGCGCCTCGATGGCCAGCTCCGCGTTGCCCGGAGGCCGGGGCGGGATGGTGAGCACCACGTGGCCCTTGCGCTTCTCCTCGGGCAGCAGCGCGATGAAGCACTGCTCGAGGTTGCTCGTGCCCGAGCGCTCCATCAGCTCCGCGGGCGTCCCGGTCGCCAGCACGCGGCCCTCGTCCATGGCGACGAGCCAGTCCCACTGCTGTGCCTCGTCCATGTAGGCCGTGGAGATGATGACGCTCATCCCCGAGCGCCCGGCGCGAATCTCGTCGATGAGCTTCCAGAACTGCCGTCGGGAGAGCGGGTCGACGCCGGTGGTGGGCTCGTCGAGGATGAGCAGGTCCGGGTCATGCACCAGCGCGCCGCAGAGCCCCACCTTCTGCTTCATGCCGCCGGAGAGCTTGCCGGCCGGGCGCGCCGCGAACTTTCCCAGCCCCGTCGCCGCCAGGAGCTGCGGGACACGGACCTTGCGCTCCTCCGGTGACAGGCCGAAGAGCCGGGCCATGAAGTCGACGTTGTCGTAGACGCTGAGCTCCAGGTAGAGGTTCTTGCCCAGCCCCTGAGGCATGTAGGCGATGCGCGGCCCCACCTCGCGGCGGTGCCGGGCGTCGGCGATGTCGCCGCCCAGCACCGTCACCCTCCCCTCCTGCAGCTTCTTGGAGCCGGCGACCAGGGCCATCAGCGTCGACTTGCCCACGCCATCGGGCCCGATGATGCCCACCATGATGCCGGAGGGAAAGTCGAGCGAGATGCCGTCGAGCGCGACGACCTTGCCGTAGCGGTGTGTCACGTCCTGGAGCGAGACGACGGGGCCGCTCGAGAGCCCGCCCGGCGAATCTGGCGACGCGGATGAGTTCATGGCGGAGCCCTCACCGGTCGCCTGGCTAGGGAATGACGGCGCCTGCCCCGATGACCTTCTGCAGTGGGGCCGGCCACGATGCGGAAGGAGTCAGCTTGACGTAACCGACGCCGCGAATTCCCGTCTTGATGCGCTCGACATAGCGGGCGGCCAGCTCCTTGGGGATTTGAATCTTCACCCGGAACATCAGCTTCTCCCGCTCGCTCTTCGTCTCCACCTGCTTGGGCGTGAACTGCGCCTCCGGGGACACGAAGCTGACATACCCGGCGACGGCACGTTCGGGCTCGGTGTCGACCTGGATGCGCGCCTCGGAGCCGATCTTCACGCGGGCGGCCTCGTTGGCGGGGAGGAAGATCTCCATATAGACGTCTTCCAGGTTGACCAGGGTCAGCGCCGGTCCTCCGGGCGCGAGCACCTCGCCCGGCTCGGCGAGGCGATAGAGGACTCTTCCCGTCACCGGAGACGTGAGCGTCGCGTCGGTGATGCGCGTCTGAATCGTCGCCGCGTTGGCGCGCGCGACTTCAATCTCATCCATGGAGGTCTTCAGCATGGCCTCCGCTTCCAACAAACCAGCCCGGGTCGTCTCCAGCTTGCTCTCGCGGACGTCCAGGTCCCGCTGCGAGCCAGCGCCATCCTTCACCAGCCGCCTCGCGCGCTCGACCTCGATGGTGGCGAGCTCGATTTCACTCCGCTGCTTGACGATGCCCGCCTTGGCCACCGCCAGGTGTTCTTCCGTGGCGGCGATGTTCGCGTTGGCCTCCGCGAGGTTGGCCTCCAGCGTGGAGGTGTCCAACTGCACCAGCACCTGGCCCGGCCTGACGAGGTCACCCTCGTTCACGCGGATCTGCCCCACCCGAAGGGGCTCCTTGGCGGCGACGTCGACGAGCTTCGCCTCGATGCGTCCGTTGCCCGAGACAATCCCTTCCGGCAGCTCGGATTTCTTTCCCTTCCAATATCGGAAGCCAATGAATGCGGCGATCGCAATGGCGACCAGCCCGATGATCCACTTGGCCTTTCCCTTCGGGACAGTCTTGGACATGGCGGGCTTTCTATTGCTTCCCCTGGGGAGGGTTCTCCGAGACCTCGGGCTTCCGGGGCGTGGACACCACGTTGCCCCAGTCGGTCCGCTTCTCCATTTCGCTCCGGACGCGCTCGGGGACCACCGGCACCCCCTGTCGCACCTCCCAGCCTCCGCCCAGCGCCTTGTAGAGGGAGACCAGATTCGTGGCGATGGCGGAGCTCGCCTGGGCCCGGTTGTTCTGCTGCACGAGGAGCGAGCGTTGCGCGTCCAGCACGCGCTGGAAGTCCACGGCGCCTTCCCGGTACTGCACCATGGAGAGCTCCACCGACCGCTGGGCCGCCTTCACGGCGGCCTCCTCGAATGACAGGGCTTTATGAGACTGAACGAAGCCCACCAGGGCGTCCGTGACCTCCTGGGCCGCCTTGAGCACCGTGTTCTGATAGTTGATGAGCAGTTGCTGGAACCGCGCATCCTGGACACGCACCCCGTTCTTCAGGCGGCCATAGTTGAGGAAGGGCCAGACGATGCGCGGGCCGAAGCTGTAGGCCAGGCTGTGGATGGAGGCGAGGTTGCCGAAGGTGCCGCCGGCGCTGCTCGCCTCGAGCCCGACGGAGCCCACGAGCGTGAAGCTCGGATAGAGTTCCGCCTTGGCGATGCCGATGCGGGAGCACTGCGCGGCGGCGGACAGCTCCGCGCTGCGGACGTCCGGACGCCGCCGCAGAATCTCCGCCGGCATGCCGACAGCCACCGTCGCGGGCGCCACCGGAATCTGCTTGGGCCCCGCCAGCAACGCCTCCAGGGCCCCCGGGGGCCGGCCCAGGAGCGCGCTCAAGGCATTGAAGGACTGTTCCAACCCAATCTCCAGCTGAGGGAGGGAGGCCCGGGTGCTCTCCAACAGCGTCGCCGCCTGGACCACGTCCAGCTCCGAGGTCGCGCCGTTGCTGAAGCGCGACTGGGCGATGTTCAGCCCTTCCTCCTGAATCCTGATGTTCTGCTCGGCCTGAGCCATGAGCACCTCGAAGGTGCGAATCGAGACATACGTCCGCGCGACCTCGGCGGTGAGCGCGACGATGGCGGATTGGTAGTCCGCGGCCGATGCGAGCAGGCCCGCGGTTCCCGACTCCACGCCCCGCCGGTACTTTCCCCAGAAATCCAGCTCCCAGAGGGCGTCGAAACCCACGGCATAGTTCAGGAAGTCGCGGTCGAACCCGAGCCTGGAGAGATTGGCCGCGTTCTCGCTGAGCCCCACCCCGGTGACGTTGCCGGTGGCCACCTGCACCTGTGGATACTGCTGGCCCGTGAGGATGCCCAACTGGGCGCGGGCTTCCACGATGCGCAGCCCCGCGACCTGCAGCGGCAAGTTCTGCTGGTAGGCCTGCTCGACCAGGCGATCGAGTGTCGGATCGCCGAACGCCTTCCACCACTCGGCGTCAACCACGGGCTGCGTCGTGATTCGCGGTTCGCCTTGGGTGTTCCACTCTTGAGGAACCGCGGCGACAGGCCTCGTGAATTCGGGGCCCACCGAGCAGCCGGAGAGCGCCGAAAGGACGCAGAGCAGCGGTAACGCGCTGCCCATGGGTGAAAGCCCTCGGGGTACCTCCTGTCTGGTACTGCCCAATTCCCGCATTCCGAGCACCCCGTGACGAGGAAGAGTCGCCATGGTCCAGGGCAAGCGTGAGCGGGACTTGAGCGCGATGTGGGTGTCGTTGTCGCGACACCGGTCCATCTTCGGCGCGGCGGGAATGGTTGACCCGGTGTCCTCAGACGCCCGCGGTCGGTTTCCCAGGTGGCGTGCCGTCGGAGCCGTCTTGCTCGAGGAGGGCGGCTGGGTCCGTCACGACGATGTCCGCGCCGCAGCGGCGAAGCTCGGCGGCCCGCCCCCGGCGGTCGACGCCTACGACATAGCCGAAATGGCCCGCACGCGCCGCTGAGACGCCCGCGGGTGCGTCCGCGAAGACAACCACTTCCCCGGAGCCGACACCGAGGGCCTGGACCGCCGTGAGATAGACATCGCCGGGCGGCGTGCCCTCGACCCGCGCATCGAAGAGGTCCGCGAGGCCGGAGGACTGGAGCACCTCGGTGGAGTGCCCGAGTTCGGAGACGACCGCGAGCCGCAGGCGGTCAGCGCGCGCCGCCTGGACGTAGCGGACCGCGCCCTCATACGGTTCCACGTGCTCGTGCTGGAGCATCTCGACCAGGAGCTCGCCATGACGGTCGGTCAGCGCGCGCACCGTATTCTCCGGCAGCTCGATGTCACGAGCGGCGAGGAACGCGCGGATGCCATCCAGGGGCAACATGCCGTCGAAGTGACGGCTGTAGTCGCGGATCAGGTCGAAGGGGATGAAGGGTTGCCCCGACGCTCGCGCCCGTCTCCGCAGGTAGTAGTCACACAGGTTCTTCCAGGCCCTCGCCTGGAGGCTCGCGGTCTGGGTGAGGACATCATCGAGGCCGAAGAGGCAGGCGCGCGCGCGGGGAGGCAGCCCCAGCCGCGTCCGTGCGAGGGGCGGCTGGCCCAGGATGAAGGTCTCGACCGCATGGGCGAAGCCCTCCTCGTCGTTGGTGCGAGTCACGTGGCGTGCGGAGCGTCGGACGTCGTCGCTGGCGTTGCCCATGGCGATGCCAAGCCCGGCGGCCTTCAGCATGGGGAGGTCATTGGGCATGTCGCCGATGGCCGCGATCTGGTCCAGGGGAAGCTGGAGAATGCGTGCGGCCTCGCGTACGACCATGCCCTTGTTCGCTTCGGGGTGCGTGACGTCGAGGTAATAGGGCGTCGAGCGCATGGCGGACGCCTCGGTGCCCAGTCGACCGGCGAGCTCCGCCTCGCAGCGCTCGACGCGTGCCCGGTCCTCACTCACTCCGACGATCTTGATGGGCTCGTCGAGCACGGCGGACAGGTCCTGGACGACGGTCGGGTCGAACCCGAGGTTGTTCCTCTCGCGCGCCACGCGGAACGCCTCGGCATCGCGGAGGAACCAATCGGCGCCTTGATACACCCAGACATCGAGGCCCGCTCGCAACAGGTGGTCGATGGCCTGCCTGGCGACGGCGAGGGGAAGCGTTCGCTGCGCCAACGTGGTCGTCAGGTCGGGCTGGACGTACACACCGCCGTTGAAGGCAGCCAGGGGGGCGGTGAGCTTCAGTGCCGCGACCACCCCCGCCATCCCACGCGGCGGCCGTCCGCTCGTGACGGTGAACTGGATGCCCCTGGAACGCAGTCGGGCGACAGCCTCGCGGGTCCGCTCGGTGAGGACCTTGTCCTGTGTCACCATCGTTCCGTCGATGTCCGCGATGAGCAACCTGATCGCCATGGCCGTCTCCCGTGCTCGACCCGCTCCCCGACGCAACCGCGGGCAGGGGGGGCCACCAGAAGAAGGTAGCCCCGCGGCACATCCGCTGCCTCGCGGGTAGCTCTCCGGCTCTCCCCTCCTCGGTGGCTCTGCGGGCCGGCCCATTGCCGACCGGTGACCCGCCGATTGCTGGTGCCTCGGGGCGCGCTCAGGCTACTTCGGACCAAGGGGAGTTCTCGAAGTGACGTCAAAGGCGAAGCGGGCACCGCCCGGACAGCGGTGCCGCCAGCCGACATCAAGGCAAACCAGACCTGAGATCAGATTCTGCATTTCTGCATTGAGGAGTGACGTGTCATGGCACATCCAGTGACGACCAAGGGGGCGGGGACGCAGATGCCGTTGTCCGCCAGGGGAGCAGCCGCCAGGGAGCAGTCCAGGGATGGCCCACTCGCCGCCAGCGAGGTGGAGTTGATGAACGCGTACTGGCGTGCGTGCAACTACCTCTCGGTGGGGATGATCTACCTCCAGGACAACCCGCTGCTGCGGAGGCCCCTGGTGCCGGAGGACGTGAAACATCGACTCCTCGGCCATTGGGGAGCAAGCCCCGCGCTCTCGTTCGCATGGGTCCATCTGAACCGGCTCATCGTCAAACACGACCTGGACGTGCTCTTCGTGGCCGGGCCGGGCCATGGCGCCCCTGGCGTGCTCGGGCCGACGTATCTCGAGGGGACCTACTCCGAGGTGTACCCGGACAAGAGCATGAACGAGGAGGGGATGCGGAGGTTCTTCAAGCAATTCTCCTTCCCGGGTGCCATCGGCAGCCACGTCACTCCGGAGACGCCAGGGTCCATCCATGAAGGCGGCGAGCTTGGCTACAGCCTCTCTCACGCATACGGCATGGCCTTCGACAATCCCGACCTCGTCGTCGCCTGCGTCGTGGGTGACGGTGAAGCAGAGACGGGCCCCCTCGCGACGGCCTGGCACTCGAACAAGTTCCTCAATCCCGTGCGCGACGGCGCCGTGCTGCCGATCCTGAACCTCAACGGGTACAAGATCGCCAACCCGACCATCCTCGCCCGCATCAGCCGGGAAGAGCTCGAGGCCCTGTTCGTGGGCTACGGCTACAAGCCCTATTTCGTCGAAGGCAGCGACCCGACCCGGATGCACCAGAAGATGGCGGAGACCCTGGAGCACGCCGTCGAGGAGATTCGAGACGCTCAAAGAGCGGCACGGCGGTCGAACACCCCGACACGTCCACGCTGGCCCATGATCATCCTGCGCGCGCCCAAGGGATGGACCGGCCCGAAGGAGCTCGGCGGGCACAAGCTGGAAGGGTCCTGGCGCTCACACCAGGTCCCATTCTCCGACGCGCGGCAGAACCCGGCGCACTTGAAGGTCCTCGAGGATTGGATGCGCAGCTACCGGCCCGAGGAGCTGTTTGATGCGCGCGGAACCCTGATTCCAGAGCTCCAGGCACTCTCACCCAAGGGGCCCCGGCGAATGGGCGCGAACCCACACGCCAATGGCGGTGTGCTTCGCAAGGACCTCAAGCTCCCCGACTTCCGTGACTATGCGGTGAAGGTGGAGTCGCGGGGCACGTCGTTGCATGAGAACACGAAGCCCCTGGGCGAGTTCCTGCGCGACGTGATGCGAGGCAACCCGACGAACTTCCGCGTCTTCGGTCCGGACGAGACGGCGTCGAACCGGCTCCAGGCCCTCTACGAGGCGAGCAAGAAGACCTGGATGGCGGACCTGTTGCCAGAGGACGCCGACGGCGGCGAGCTCGCGCGTGACGGCCGTGTCATGGAGATGCTGTCGGAGCACACGTTGCTCGGCTGGCTCGAGGGGTATCTGCTCACGGGACGCCACGGCCTCTTCCACACGTACGAGGCGTTCGCCCACGTCATCGATTCCATGTTCAACCAGCACGCCAAGTGGTTGGACGTCAGCAAGAACCACGTGAGGTGGAGGGCGCCCGTCGCCTCGGAGAACATCCTGCTGTCTTCGACTGTATGGCGCCAGGACCACAACGGGTTCTCACATCAGGACCCGGGGTTCATCGACCTGGTGACCAACAAGTCCGCATCAGTCACACGCATCTATCTGCCTCCGGACGCCAACACGTTGCTGGTGGTGGCGGACCAGTGTCTGCGCAGCACCGACTGCATCAACGTCATCGTCGCCGACAAGCAGAAGCACCTGCAGTTCACCACCATGGAGGAGGCCATCGCCCATTGCGCCAAGGGCCTGGGCATCTGGCGGAGGGCCAGCACGGACGCCGACGTGGAGCCGGACGTCGTCATGGCTAGCTGCGGCGACGTCGCCACGCAGGAGGCGCTGGCCGCCACCGCCATCCTGCGCCAGCGCGTGCCGGACTTGAAGCTGCGGTTCATCAACGTCGTCGACCTGTTCAAGCTCCAGTCGGCGGCGGACCATCCGCACGGGTCGACCGAGCGAGAACTCGAGGGACTCTTCACACCGGACAAGCCCATCATCTTCAGCTTCCACGGGTATGCGTCCCTCATCCACAAGCTCGCCTATCGCTTCAAGAATCAGGAGAACCTTCACGTTCACGGCTACAAGGAGAGAGGCAACATCAACACGCCGTTCGAACTGGCGATGCTGAACGAGACATCTCGTTTCCATCTGGTCATCGACGTCATCGACCGCGTGCCGAAGCTGAGCGCGAAGGCGGGGCACCTGAAGGAGGAGATGAGGACCGCGATCGTCGACAATACGGCCTACGCGCACGAGCATGGCAGGGATCGTCCTGAGATCGCCAATTGGACCTGGCAGGACTGAGGTTCCCGGATGGAGCGACGAGCCTTTGAAGCAGGAGACGCGGAGGGCGCACTGCTGGTGCTCAACGCCGGCTCGTCGAGCCTGAAGTTCTCGCTCTTCCTCGATGAGGACCCGCCCCGCCTCCTGCTGCGGGGGGCGTTCGAGGCATTGTCGACGCAGCCTCGGTTCCTCGCGCGCGCGGGCGGCTCCATCATCGGCGAGAAGGACTGGGCCCCAGGAACGCAGCTCGGCTACGAGGGCGCCCTCGACCATCTGTTCGCCTGGGGGCGAGGGGGTGTACTCGGGGGGCGTCACGTCACGGCCGTGGGCCATCGCGTGGTTCATGGCGGTTCGCATTTCTTCGGGCCTGCGCTCATTGACGCCGCGACGCTGGCAGCCCTGGAAACGCTCATTCCGCTCGCGCCGTTGCACCAGCCCCACTGCGTGGAGGCAATCAAGGCCGTCACGGGGACGGCGCCATCGGTGGCGCAGGTCGCATGCTTCGATACCGCGTTTCACCGGACCCAGCCTCCAGTGGCCCAGGCCTTTGCCCTGCCCCGCCGTCATACCGAAGAGGGAGTTCGCCGATACGGGTTTCATGGGCTCTCCTACGAATACATCGCCTCCACGCTCCCGAGCGTGGCTCCCCAGGCCGCGGCCGGGCGCACGGTCGTCGCGCACCTCGGCAATGGCGCGAGCATGTGCGCCCTGCTCGGAGGGCGAAGCGTGGCGACGACCATGAGCCTCACTCCATTGGATGGCCTCATGATGGGCACCCGCTGCGGCGCGATTGATCCCGGAGTCCTGCTCTACCTGATGAAGCAGCACGGCATGGACGCGAGCGCCCTGGAGCGGCTTCTCTACGAGCAATCCGGCTTGCTGGGCGTCTCCGGCGAGTCCAGCGACATGCGAGACCTGCTCGGCCGCTCCAGTGCCAGCGCGGCGGAGGCGCTGGAGCTGTTCGTCTACCGTATCAATCGCGAGCTCGGGTCGCTCGCGGCGGCACTGCACGGGCTCGACGCCATGGTCTTCACGGGCGGCATTGGCGAGAATGCCGCGCCGATTCGCGCACGGGCCTGTCGCGATGCGCGCTGGCTCGGCCTGGAGCTCGATGATGAGGCGAATGCTCGCGGTGGGCCCTGCATCACCAGGCCAGGGAGCCGTGTATCCGCCTGGGTCATTCCCACGAATGAGGAGGCGATGATCGCCCTCCACACCCGGCGGGTGCTGGGCTCGGCACGTCGGTAGCCGCGTTGACGAGGGTGGAATGGTGAAGCCGCGGCCTTGGCGGCGCACGGCTGGCTGCCCCGCCCGCGAATGACTGCCATTGCACGCGTCGCACGGACTCACAATCATGATGTCATGGCACATACGACTCGAATGGAGCCCATGAAGCGCAAGGCCTATGAGAAGGAGCTGCAAAAGCTCCAGACCCGGCTCTGCCTGCTTCAGGATTGGGTCAAACAGGAGGGGCTGCGCGTCGTCGTGGTCTTCGAGGGGCGGGATGCCGCGGGCAAGGGTGGCACGATTCGCGCCATCACCGAGCGGGTGAGTCCCCGCGTCTTCCGGGTGGTGGCCCTCCCCACGCCCTCGAGCCGGGAGAAGACGCAGATGTACCTCCAGCGGTATGTGTCTCATTTCCCCGCGGCAGGGGAGATCATCATCTTCGATCGCAGTTGGTACAATCGGGCCGGAGTCGAGTTCGTGATGGGCTTCTGCACCACCGAGGAGCACGAGCGCTTCCTTGAGGGGTGCCCCGTCTTCGAGAAGTACATGGTCGACAGCGGAATCGTCCTGGTGAAGATCTGGCTCGAGGTCGGCATGGAGGAACAGCAGCGGCGCTTCGAGGCGCGGATCGAAGACCCGCTCCGACAGTGGAAGCTGAGCCCCATGGACCTCAAGTCGTGGAAACGCTGGTACGACTACTCCCATGCGCGCGACAAGATGTTCGAGGTCACGGACCTCTCGTATGCGCCGTGGCACATCCTACGGTCTGACGACAAGAAGAAGGCACGGCTCAACTGCATCCGCTTCCTGCTGGAGCAGATTCCTCACAAGAGGGTGAAGCGCCCCAAGGTGAGATTGCCCAAGCGCACCCTTCAAGGGAGCTATGACGACGAGGCTACGCTCCAGGGCAGGAACTTCATCCCGGAACACTTCTGAGCAAGACCCAGATGTACCGCACCCGATGGGCGATGACCCGCTGCTGATGCCGACCCCGGCCATCGGGCAGTCGTCGTAGGTCATTCCGCGTCGGTCATGACCTGCTCTATGTCCTAGCGGGTCGAGCAGCGCTTCAACGTCGAGACCCGAGGCAGGCCGTGACCGCCGCGGCCAGGTTCGACGCTCGCGGCTCGCCTATCCGGAATGACCAGTGGTTCATGACGTAGCCGAAGCCGACACCCGCATCAGGGTCGGCGAAGCCTATCGAGCCACCGGAGCCGGGGTGGCCGAACGACCCGGGCCCGACAAGGGGCATCGGCGGGCAGGCCCGCCAGAACCCGAGCGACATGTAGAAGGAGCGGTTGGCCGGGACGTCCAGTCCTGGCGGCAGCCCGTTCATCTTCGTCTTGTCGGTGTGGACGACGGTCATCTTCTCGACCGTCGCCGGAGTCAGCAGCCGCACGCCGTCGACCTCGCTCACCGTGGCCGCATACATCCGCGCCAGCGAGTGAGCGTCCGAGAACATGTTCCCGAACGGGAACTCAGCAGCGCGGAAGGCACGCGTGTTCATGTAGCCGCTGGTGTGGTCGAAAGCGCCGCCGAGCTGCCCAGCCCGTTCTTGCACGGAGCCCGGCCCCCACACTGCGCTCATCCAGGCGATGACCGTGTCTCTATCGAGGCCGGTGGTCTCGATCATCCCGGCGGTCAACTCCTCCATCGTGAACGGAGCGGCGTACTCGACCCGCGCCACCCTTCCCTCTTGCTCTTCGGGCAGCCCAATCCACGCGCTCAGCCCGAGCGGGGCGGCGACCTCGTCCGCGAAGAAGGTGCCGAGCGACTTGCCGGTGATCCTCCGCACGACCTCCCCGACCAGGAACCCGAAGGTCATGCCGTGGTAGACGTGCTCGGTGCCCGGCGGCCACTCCGGCTTCTGCGCCTCGAGTGCCCGGATGACCGGATGCCAGGCGCAGGCGTCCTCGAAGGTCAGCGGACCATCGACGACCGGCAGACCGGCCTGGTGTGAGAGCAGCCAGCGCACCGGGATATGCTCCTTGCCGGCGGCGCCGAACTCCGGCCAGTACTTGACCACCGGAGCGTCCAGATCGAGCTCGCCGCGCTGTGCCAGCAGATGGGCGCAGATCGCCGTAGCCCCCTTGGTCGTGGATGCGACCAACGCGATGGTGTCCTTGTTCCACGGACGCTTCGCCTCGCGCTCGGCGAGGCCGCCCCACAGGTCGACGACGGGACGGCCGTCCACGTAGACGCAGCATGCCGCACCGACCTCGCCAGGGGTCCCCTCGAAGTTCGCCCGGAAGACATCGGCCACTTTCCCCCAGCCATCCTCGACGTGCCCCTGCACTACGGTTCCGCTTGTCGTGTCCAACATGACGCACTTCCTTTCGAGAGGGTCTGAAACGCATTGCTTGCGCAGCGCCGCGACACGACGCATGGAGTCGTGCTTCGCGAGCTGACGTCGCAAATCCGTTGCTGCTTGTGTTTCGAGCGCGCGGTGAGTCGTGATGACGCCAATGCCTGTCCGAGCACGGGCTCGACGGCCTTCTCGCTCGGCGCGGGTGCGCTGGCAGCGGCGAGGAAATCGTTACAAACGCAGCACGTGGATGACGTGCTGTATTGCCATCAAGCGCCCTTCGCCTCTTCTTCCGCGGCGCGCGCGATGGCGTCGGTCAGCCGTTCCCGCTCCCGGACAATCCACTGTCCCCTTGGATAGTTCAGGACGAAGGTCTCGATGAACTCCACGGGGTCTTCCCCGACAATCTGGCGGACGGGAGTCCGGTTCGCCGCGCTCTGTTCAAACAGGTCGACGAGGTCCACATAAATCGCGGTCCCGTCACCCCCCGTTCCAAAGTACATCAGGTAGCGCTCCAGGGCTTCGACCGCCGTGCGATAGCTCGGGGGAAGTTGCTTCGCGCGCGCCTTGTACTGTCGCCATTGCCTTTTGTCGCCGATCACCTTCGAGATAAGCATTGAGATGAACATGTCATCCGCCTCCTTTATGGAGTTGTTCGAGCCGTTCGGTGAGGAAGCTCCACGTCCGCCAGAACTCCTCGAGGTAGGCCTGTCCCTGCTCGTTGAGTGAATACACCTTCCGCGGCGGCCCCTTCTCGGACGGGACCTTCTCCACGTCCACCAGGCCGCGCAGCTCGAACCGGACGAGCAGCGCATAGACGGTGCCCTCGGCGATGTCGGAGAAGCCCATCTCCCGCAACCGCACCGTGATTTCGTACCCGTACGCCGCCCGCGCGGACAGGATTGCCAGGACGATGCCCTCCAGCGTGCCCTTGAGCATCTCCGTCATCTGCTTGCCCACGAACCGCTCCTCGAACTACTCAGTGGTACTGACTACCAGTACTTAGTACCACAGAATAGCGGGAACGCAAGCCCACCTTCCTGACCGGTCGCCCCACGCCTTCATGCGAGGGCCCGCTCATGACGCTCAAGCTTCGGCTGTATGGCCTTGCCAGTTTCGACCTGTTGCGCCGTCGCCCGCTGCGCACCGTCTGAACAGGGGTCACTTCACGAAGGCACGAGCTCGCTCGCCTGGTGCCGTCTGCGCGAGATGAGGTAGGCCACGCCGAGGTTGGGGACCCAGCAGAGCCAGGCGACGGTTCTATAGGCCGACATGAAGTCGCCCAGGGTGGGAATCAGGATGGGCATCCAGAGCCTCAGCGTGACCGCCCCGAAGCAGGCGGCATAGCTGTAGGTCATCATGAGCCGGTGTTCCTCGATGCGCCGGCTCTTGATGAGTCGATAGGCGGAGACCGTCGTATAGAGCCAGACGAGGCCCAGGCTGACGAAGCCCGACGCGGCGATGACGCCACCCGTGGCGAAGAAGCCGACGTAGACCCCGGAGAGCCCGCTCAGGAGGACCGCTCCGACGTAGAGTTTTCCAAGGAGCCGGTGTGCGCCTGGGCGATTGAGTCGCAGTCTTTCGACGAACTGGGTCCAGCCGATGGCCAGCGCGAGTCCTCCCAGGGCGATGTGCGTGTAGAAGGCCGCGTTCCAGACGGGGTCGGCCAGGAGCGCGCTGCTCTTCAAGCCACGGATTCCGAAGTTCGAGGCCGCGAGGAAGTAGCTGCCGGGATAGAGGCCCACGGCCAGACAGAGGGCGGCGAAGAGGACCCAGCATGCCTTGCTTGCCATCATGGAGGCTCGGGGTTCGGAGTGGGGAGACACGGCGCGGGAGATGAAACACCAGAACCCCCGTGCCGTGCTCCTCGGACCGGCTCCTCCGGTTCGAATCCCGTCGGGGCAACCTGGCAAGCCCCGCAACCTCAAGGAGTTGCTGGGCTTTTCCTTGGCCCCCGGTTCCACCTACGCCCTTGGTATGCCCCTCTGGCACCTCTCGCCGGGAGGGGCACGGTCGTTTTCATGCAACGGTGTCGCCCGGCCTGTCTCTTCCCGTCAGGAGGGGGCGTTCATGCCCCCCATGACTCCTCGGGGCGACGACATGAAGGCGACGACGCGGTACCTGGTGCTTCTCTCCATGCTGGTGGTGGGCTGTGGCGGCTCGAACCAAGACGATGGGGACGATGACACCCAGTCATTCCCAGAGACCCTGGAGTGTGGCGACACCAGTTGCAAGCGCGCCACTCAATACTGCGCGACCATCGTCACCGCTGAGACGACCCACATGTGTCTGAACAAGAAGGAGAGCTGCAAGGGCTGCGACTGCGTGAACCTGGACACAGACCTCACCGCCCAGACCGGGCGCCAGGACTGCACCGCGACCGCCCGGCTCGATGTGTACTTCTCCTGTGCCTATTACGATGATGTGGACTACATCAAGACCTCCTGCACCGTACGCGCGCGCTGAGAGCATCAGACGGATACACAGGGAAGAGGCCCGTCCCCGACGACATCTTCTTCGTTGGGGAGCTCGCGTAGACGACCACGAGCCGCGAGGAGGAGAACAACGTGCCGCCACCGATTCAAGTCACCTTGGTCCCCCATGACGCGCGCTGGGCAGAAGCCGCCGCCGCGGAGGCCAGGTCCCTCGCGGACGCGCTAGGCCCCGTCGTTCTGCGGGTCCATCACGTCGGCTCGACAGCCATCCCTGGCATCTCCGCGAAGCCCATCCTCGACCTCATCCCCGTGGTCACGTCGGTGGACGAGCTCGACAAGCACCAGGGCGTGCTCCAGGCGCTCGGCTATGCGGTGTGGGGAGAACTCGGTCTCCCGGGCCGGCGCTACTGCACGAAGGACGACCCGAGGACCCGAGAGCGCCTCGTCCAACTCCACTGCTACGCCGACGGCTCTCGGGAGATCTCTCGGCACCTCGCGTTCCGCGACTACCTGCGTGAACGGCCGAGCGTCGCCCGCGAGTACGACGACGAGAAGGCGCGATGTCAGCGCCTTCATCCAAACGACTCGCACGCCTACAGCGATTGCAAGAATGCCTGGATCAAGCGCATCGAGGCCGAGGCGCTCGCCGTCTACCAGACGCGCTGAACGACGCGGGGCCTCACGAATCACACGACCGCGAGGGTCCTGGTTCGGCGGGGAACGCCTCGGCCTCCTCGCCAAAGGAAGACCCTCTTGGGTTGACCTCCGAGGAGCGTCCCTCTTCCTCCTTCGCTCCTGCTCGCCTTTTACACACGGATAGGAACACGGCCCCTCCGCGTGGCCGGCGACAACTACGACGATGTGAACGCGTTCGTCAGGTTGAGCCCGTCGGAGAGCAATAGTTGTCATCAAATGGAACGAGCAGTTGCCGCTGAAGCGGTGGTCGTTAAATCATGCGCCAACTCCAGGGGGCCTACATGGGACGACCACCGGTTTCGAGAAAGTGTTTGTACGTTCTTCTGGGAAGTATCTTCACCCTTGGCGCGGCATGTGCTCCGCCTTCGAGCGAAGAAGCAGGCCTGACCGCAAGCGACCTGCTGATGGAAGCACCCGCTTCGAGCACGGACAGGCTGTTGCTCCTGCCAGCGATGAACACCTCCTACCAGACGGTGTTGTATGACGATGCCGTCACGCCAGGTTGGGATGCCGGCTACAGTTGGGGCAACGTCTCCCATGGTTCGACGACGAGCATCAAGGCCTACGGCGCTTCGTCGATGCAGGTCACCTCCGCCGCCGACAGCGCCCTTGCGCTGGGAGCTGACGGTCAGTCGTTCTCGACAAATACCTACACGGCGGTGAGCTTCGCCATCCATCCGGGCACCGCGAACCTGACGGCAATCAAGAACCTCAAGCTCATCGTGAGCCAGGAGGGCGTCGATGGAAACGGGGGCGTCACCATCGGCAACTACGCCAGCCCGAGCTTCGACGCCCTGGGCACGGGTGAATGGACTCGCGTCACCATCCCGATGAGCGCGCTCAAGGGCTCGCTGACCACCTTCAACAAGCTCACGCTCATGGCGCAGACCGCGGTCACCTACGGCATCGATGGCATCGCCATCGAGATTCCGCAGCTGCCCGCGCTCGACACCTCCACCATGACGGTCCTGTATAACGATGCGGTCGCGTCCGGCTGGAGCACCGGCTACAGCTGGGGCGGCACCACGCTCGCACCCGACACGGCCAGCAAGGCCTATGGCACCACGTCCATGAAGGTGACGGCGCCAGCCAACAGTGCCCTGGCCTTGGGCGCGGTCGGCTCCAGCCTTCAGGTCGCCAACCACGTCGCCGTGAGCTTCGCCATCAACCCAGGCACTTCAAACCTCACGGCCATCCAGGCCCTCAAGGTCATCGTGAGCCAGGAGGGTGTCGACGGGAATGCGGGTGTCGCCATCAGCGCCTACGCGAATCCGAGCCTGGGTTCCCTGCCGCCGGGGCACTGGACGCGCGTCAGAATCCCGATGAGCGCGCTCAAGGGAGCGCTGACGACCTTCAACAAGCTCACCATCCAGAGCGCCACGGCGGTGGTCTACGGGGTCGACGGAATCGTCCTGGAGAATGACACCACGAATCCGCCGACCGGCCTGGGGAAGACCTATCCCACCGGCGTGGCCTATCGCGGAATCAACCGCGCTGGGATGGAGTACGGCAACGACTGGGGTGGCTGGACCGGCCAGACCTTTTACGAGATGCCGTCGTCGACCCAGATCACCGCGGAGCTCGCATACTACAAGGGCAAGGGCTTCAACCTGATTCGCCTGCCAATCTCCTGGGAGCGCCTCCAGCACACGCTCCTGGGCCCGCTGAATACGGCGTATTCGAACGGCATGATGACCTACATCAACCTGGCGACGGCCCAGGGCTTCACCCTTGTGCTCGACCTCCATAACTACAATCGTTATGCGACGGGTGCGTTCGATGGCGCGGGAAATCAGACGGGGAACTACGTCCAACGCGTCATCGGAGACGGGACGCTGACCGTGAACCATCTCGCCGACGTCTGGACGAAGCTCGCGAATCTGGTGAAGACGAACCCCAAGGTCATCCTGAACCTCATGAACGAGCCGCATGATCTCCCGATGACGTCGACCACCTGGTTCGCCGGGATTCAGACGGTCATGAACGCCGTGCGCGCGACAGGTTCAACCCAGTTGATCCTGGTTCCCAACACGCGCGCATCGGACGTGGGGCACTGGCACACCTGGGCTCCGGGCGGAGGTCCGCTCGACTCGGTCGCGGCCCTCTCCATCACGGGCAGCGCCAACAACTACGCCTTCGACATGCATTCGTATTACCCGGAAGGCTACGGCAGCAACGATGAGTCGTCCTACGGCGCTCAGCTCACGGCGGTCACCCACTGGGCGAGAACCCACGGCAAGAAGCTGTTCCTGTCCGAGATGGGGATAGGAATCCACGAGTCTTTCGCGCAGCCCCAGATTACGAACGCGCTCACGTTCATGAACAACAACAGCGACGTGTGGATCGGTTGGTCTCCGTGGGATTTGACCCACTGGCAGCTCACCACCAACAACCATACGGCGGACTACACGACCAACGGAATCACGCCCATCAACTGGTACGCCGCCTTCTTGACCGCGAACTTCCTCGCGTTGTGAGCAGAGGCATCGAGACGGCGGGGCCTGTGAATGGTCCCGCCGGACTCGATGCGGAAGCCCGGCGAATCTCCGTCACTGTGCAAGGCGCAGCAGCCGGGCCACGAGGACATCGACTTGTTCCTCCGCGTGGGCGATGGAGCGCTTGAGCCGCTCACCGCCATACTCGTCGTATTCGACCGCCACGGAGTCCATGTCCGTGATGCCGATGTAGCCGAACGCGGTGCGGATGCTCGGCTCGACATGGTTCATGGCCTCGAGTCGTTCGCCGCGTCCATAGCCGAAGTCGCCGCGCGAGCTCAGGATGACGAGCTTCTTGCGCGCTTCGGTCAGCAGGGGCCAGTAGGGCTCACCGGGCCGTGAGCGGTCGAACCCGAAGGTGCGGCCCACTCGGATGATGTTGTCGATGTACGCCTTGAACTGCGCTGGCACGTTGAAGTTGTACATGGGCACGCCCGCGACGATGAGGTCCGCGTCGAGCAGCTCATCCACCAGCGCGTCGCTCTCCGCGAGCACGTCCGTCATCCACGGTTCCCGCTTCGAGGGAGCAGTGAACGCCGCGTGAATCCACCGTCCCGTCACGGGAGTGGGAGGTGCCTGCCCGACGTCCCGGTAGACGACCGTGTCGCCCGGACGGCTTGCCCGCCAGCGCGCGACGAAGCGGGAGGACAGCCGGCGCGTATGTGAGCCATGAGGCACCTGCTCGGACCCACCCGGGCGAGCGCTCGAATCGAGATGAAGGATTTTGACCATGGGGTGTCTCCAATAGGGTTCCGGTTGAGTCGCGCTCATCCATGGCGCGGACCGGACACAAAGAGAGATAGAGGCTGGCCACTCCCCTGACAAACGCGTATTCCTCAGGCGATGGCTGAGCCTGATTCATCCATGGGTGCTTCATGAGGGACCTCCCACCGCTGTCGGCGCTTCGGGCCTTCGAGGCGGCCGCACGGCATCTCAGCTTCAAGAACGCCGCGGACGAGCTCGCGGTGACCCCCACGGCCATCAGCCACCAGGTCCGTCAGCTGGAGGAGTGGCTGGGGCTGCGGCTCTTCGAACGGCACATCCGTCGCGTGGTCCTGACGAAAGAGGGGGCGGAGCTCTTCCCGTCGCTGAGGGAGGGCTTTGACACCATGGTCCGTGGGGTCGAAGCGCTCAGGACGCCCTCCGCCCAGGAGCTCCTCACACTCTCGTCCACGGTCGCCTTCACGTCGAAGTGGTTGGTGCCGCGCGTGCCCGCGTTCCGGGCCGCGTGCCCTGGCCTGGACCTGCGGCTTCATGCTTCCGATGAGGCCGTGGACTTGCGGGCGGGAGGAGTGGACCTGGCCATCCGCTATGGCCGGGGGGCGCATGCGGGGCTGCGCTCGGAGTTGCTGTTTCAGGACCGCTTCGCGCCTGTGTGCAGTCCGCGCTTGGGGGTGCGCGGACGGGAGGACCTCGGCCACCATCCACTCATCCACTTCGAGTGGCAGCGCGTCGAGGATGCGACTCCGACGTGGAACCGGTGGTTCGCCAGCGCGGGCGGGCGGTACCGCGCCCCGAACGGCGAGCTGCGCTTCTCCGACGAGTCTCACGCCATCCAGGCGGCTGTCGCGGGGCAGGGCATCGCGCTCGTCAGCCTCGTGCTCGTGGCGGAGGAGCTGGCCAGCGGGGCGCTCGTGCAGCCATTCGGGCCGGAGCTGGAGGGCTTCGCGTATCACCTCGTCTACCTGGACACGCCACGCCACGCCGAGCGGTTGGGCCCCTTGCGTCAGTGGTTGCTCGCCGAAGCGAAGGTGCTCGAGGCGCGGGCGTCCGGAGTTCGGCGCCCGGCACGCACGCGGAAGCCGGGCACCTCCCGTCGGCGCTGAGTCCTCGTCAGACCTTCTCCTGTCGAGGACCGGTTACAGCGAAGCCTCGATGCCGGCGAGGATGAGGTCGATGCCGGCGAGGAACTCGGCGCGGTCGTCGTGCTCGCGCAATCGCGCGGCGACCTTCACCGTGAACGGATACGCGTGGGCGTCGCGTGTCCACTGGGCCGACACCTTCTCGAGAAAGTCCGCGCGGTCCACGGGCGGCTCGAGCAGGCGGCCGTTCGCGGCATTCTGGACGCTCACGCCGATGATGTAGCTCAACAGCGCCGACGCCGACGTGAACCAGGCGCGCTCTGGCCCCCCCAGCGCCTGGACCTGACGCCCGAGGCGCTCGAAGATCTGCAGCATCGCGGTCTGCCACGGAGCGCGGGACAGCTGCGCGCCCACCCACGGATGCGCGTCGATTGCCTCGAACACGCCGGCGGCGATGCCTCGGATTGCCTCGCGCGGACTGGCGGAGGCGAGCACTTCGCCCATCGCGCGGGCGACGACGGCGTCACTGGCGGCGACGAGCAACTCGTTCTTGTTCGCGATGTGCCAGTAGATAGCGCCAGGTCCAGTGGCCAGCCGCGAGGCAAGCGCTCGGAAGGTCAACCCGCCCTCCCCCTCGTCGTCCAGCAGCTCGATTGCCACCTCGACGATTCGCTCGCGTGAGAGCGCCTCCTCACGTCGTTCCGACCCGCGCGTTGCCTTCGCCATGGCCCCATCTTGACAGCTCTGGAACAGCGTTCCAACATGGCCAATGGAACGGCGTTCCAGAGACCGACGGCCGCATCGCGGGGCGGTCTCCCACTCGAAAGGAAGCACGATGACCCCCATCACGATCATTGGCGCCGGCCTCGGCGGGTTGACGCTCGCGCGCGTTCTGCACGTCCACGGCATCGCCTCCACCGTCTACGAGGCTGATGCGTCCGCGGACGCGCGCACGCAGGGCGGGATGCTCGACATCCACGACCACAACGGACAGCTCGCGCTGAAGGAGGCCGGACTGTTCGACGAATTCCGCCGAATCATCCACGAAGGCGGAGAGGCCATGCGGGTGCTCGACCCGCGCGGCGCGGTCCTTTTCGATGAGCCCGACAACGGCGGCGGCCGTCGCCCCGAGGTGCATCGCGGTGAGCTGCGGCGCCTCCTGCTCGACTCGCTCCCTGCGGGAACCGTCCAGTGGGGACACAAGGTCACCGCCGTCCACGCGCTCGGCGATGGGCGTCATGCGGTGACGTTCGCGAACGGGTCGACTGTCACGACGAGCCTCCTCGTCGGCGCGGACGGCGCGTGGTCGAGGATCCGGCCGCTGCTGTCCGACGCGAGGCCCGAGTACGTCGGCATCTCGTTCATCGAGACCTATCTCTTCAACGCCGACGCTCGCCACCCGGCCAGCGCGCAGGCCGTCGGAGGCGGGGCGATGCTCGCCCTCACGCCCGGCAAGGGCATCCAGGCCCACCGCGAAACCAACGGCGTCCTGCACACCTACGTCGCGCTCACCAGGCCGAGGGAGTGGATGGCCGGCATCGACTTCGCCAACCCGAAGGCGGCGAAGGCTCGAGTCGCGGCGGAGTTCGACGGTTGGGCGCCAGCGCTCACCGCGCTCATCACCGATGGCGAGACAGACCTCGTCCCCCGGACCATCCACGCGCTTCCGCCGGGACATCGGTGGGAGCGCGTGCCTGGGGTGACGCTTCTCGGCGACGCCGCGCATCTGATGCCGCCGTCTGGTGAAGGCGCCAACCTCGCGATGTACGACGGCGCCGAACTCGGCAAGGCCATCGCCGCGCACCGAGGCGACCTCGAAGCCGCGCTCGCCGAGTACGAGGAACCCATGTTCACCCGCAGCGCGAACGAAGCCGCCGATGCGGAGACCCTCCACCGACTCTGCTTCGGCGACAACGCTCCGCACGGGTTGATCGACTTCTTCACCGGCTCGGCATCGACCTCGGCACCGCCCACCGCGGGGGACGCTCGCGGTGGCTCAATCCGGCCCTGAAGGTCGAAGAGTCCTCCGCCCCGGGGCGTCCCGGGGCAAGAGGCAAGCACCCAGGCGGGCCTACTCGAAGACGGCCGAGAGCAGGGTATCGGTGCCCGCGTCCAGGTCCTGGCGAGGCCAGACGACGACGGCGTTGCCGAGAGGGCTGGTTGCCACCTCGATATTCCCGAGGTACCCCTTCACGGTGGCGAAGTCCTTCGGCGTCCGCGGCGCCCTCGCCGGCAATGACGCCGGAGCAGCCCGCGACGGTGAAGAGGCGCACGCGCGCCCCGGGCTCGGTCCTGGCCAGGATGTGCGGCACGTTGGCATTGGCGGGAGAGGCGGGCGCGGTCCCGATGAGCATCGGCGCGTCGGGAGGCGAGGTGTCCTACAGAGGCCCTGCGTCCCCGAGGCCCGCGTCCTTCTGCTCCGGTGTGCCGGAATCCCGCTCGGTGTGCGTCCCAGAATCCGTCGGCGTCGAGCCGTCAGGCAGCCCGTTGCCATTCCCCCCACAGGCAGCCAGCAGCCATCCACATACGACAGCGCCCACGAGCCCCTTCGCCATCGCCATCCGTCTCATATGCTCTTTCAACGTGAGGTCCCCCATCGCGACCACGCGCCTGACGGAGCCCCCCAGGGCCGCCGCCCAAGGCGGTTCATCCACTCCGGGTGATGCCTACCCGAAATTCGCTCGCTGAGCCATGAGTGACCAGGCGGTTCCGGGAGCACGGCGCTCACCGGCGCCCATGTCGCCCGCAGCCCCCCTCGAGCGCTGTTTCTGGCGCTGCATCCTGGCGCCGACCTATCGTTGAAGGATGGCGATCTTCTGGTACCTGCTGGTCACGCTGCTCGGCGCGCTGGGAACCCTCTCCGTGCTGCGCGTGCTCGAGCGACTCGTGTTCGGAGGCGGTAGCGGCTCCCTCCTCGCGCAGGCCGGCCTGGGGCTCGGCTTCCTGATGCTGGCGAAAAAGGCGCTGGGCAAGGCGCGCGCATTGAAGCGCCCGGCCCCTCCCGCCGGAGGCACGGACCCAAATCTCTCCTGAACCGGAGAGCGTGATTCGCGCTCAGGCTGTCTGCACGCCCGCCAACCTCGCTCAAGGCTCGTCAGCGTGGGGCGCGCCGCCGCGGCGCGCGCAGGCCTTTTCGTAGGCGGCCTGGAGTTCACCGAACACCGAGCGAACTGGGCGGGCCGCACCCAGATGCAGGTGGCGCAGCTCCTCCATGAACGCATTCCAGAGAGGCGGGCCGCCCTTCTCCAGCAGTTCCGCGCGGACCGACAACTCCTTGCTCGGCCGGGTATGCCGGCGGCCCCAGGCCCCCATCTGCGCGAGCAGGGGCACGAGCTGGATGGCCGGTTCCGTGAGGTTGTAGATCCCCTTCTGCCTGTGTTCCGGAGCGCTTCGTCGCGTCAGCAAGCCGGACGCGGTCAGCCGCTTCAGCCGGTCCGCGAGGATGTTCGACGCGATGCCCTCCTCGCTCTGCGCGAGCAGCTCGCCGTAGGTGCACCTGTTCCCGAACATGACGTCGCGGATGACGATCAGACTCCAGCGGTCGCCCAGCTGTTCGAGTGTGAGGTTGATCGGACAGCCAGATCGTTTCGTGTGGGGCACAGCGAGTCTCCTGAAGTCACCACTTGCAATCTGCAAGTACCTCGGGCAGAAATCAACCCATTGCAGTATGCAACTGGTTCTCGGAGGCTTCACGATGTCGCTCGCGCTCTATGGTCATTGCTTCTCCTCGTACACGCAGAAAGTGCTCATCTCGCTGTACGAGAACGGTACGCCCTTCGATTTCCGCAGCCTCGGGCCGGATACGCCGCAGCACTCGGCCGAGTGGCTTCAGCGTTGGCCGCTGCGCAAGTTCCCGCTGCTGGTGGACGGCGAGCGCAACATCGTCGAGACCAGCGTCATCATCGAGTACCTGCAGCTCGTGCATCCCGGGCCGGTGCGACTGCTCCCCTCGGAGCCGATGGCCGCGTTGGACGTGCGCTTCCTCGACCGCTTCTTCGACCTGCACGTCATGACTCCGGTGCAGCGCGCGGTGGACGGCGCGCTGACGGGTGATTCGGTGAAGCGCCAGGAAGGCCTGGCCTTTGCCGCGCAAAAGCTGGAGCTCGCCTACGCGTGGCTCGAAGGACGGATTGGCGGCACGACCTGGGCCGCCGGTGCGGACTTCACGCTAGCGGACTGCGCGGCCGCCCCCTCGCTCTTCTACGCGGACTGGACGCATCCGATTTCCGAGGCCTTCCCCCTGCTGCGCGCCTACCGGGCCCGGTTGCTTGCCCGCCCGTCCTTCGCCCGGGCGGTGGACGAGGCGCGGTGGTTCAGGCCGAACTTTCCCCTCGGGGCGCCGGATCGAGACTGAAGCCCTGACATGCGCCGCGGTAGCGCACTGCCAGGAAGACCTCTTGACCGCGGACCCAGGCGCGCAACTTCTGCTCGCCATCGCGGCACGCAGCACGTTATCAAACGACTTCAAGCCTGCCGCGTGGCACACCGAAAACCGACCCTTGAGGCGCGGCCTGCGTAGGAGCATCGTATGAGTCTTGTGGTTCTATGTGAGTTCAGAGCACGGACCGACGGGGAGACGGAGTTCCTGCGAGTGGCGCGGGCCTTGGCCTCCGTCGCCGCGACCGAGCCGGGAACGTTGCGCTATCAGTGGTTCACCACGCAGAAGCCCGGTCATTTTTCGATCATTGAGGAGTACGTCGACGCCGACGCGGCTGAAACACATAACAACCATGTCGGTTCGCTGCTCCGCGAGCTCTTCGCGGTGGCGGACCTGGTGTCGGTGTCATTCTTTGGGGAACTCAACGCGTACTTGCGCGAGTGGGCTTCCGGCCGCGAAGGCGTTGCCGTCAATATGCCGCTGTGACGGCGCCCGCGAGGCCTCGACACCGCGAGCGCTCGTCACCCACTTCTCGATAAGCAGGCCGTGATTCGGACTGCTCATCGAGCCTCGCGCCCCCCCGTTCGGGCCGCGGTGGACTCACTTCGTGGCGGGCACGGGGCTGACCGGAGTGGCCTGTCGCGGCGCCTGGAGCCCGGGCGGGGACGCGGTCAGCGCGCCCAGGTAGAGCCGGCCGTGGAAGCCGTGGGGCTGCTGGGCGGTGAAGAGCTTCAGGCCCGCGGCCTGCGTGGAGGCCTGCCGTGCCTCGAGCGTCGGGCTGATGCCGAAGACGTTGCACTCCACGTCCTCGTCCCAGACGTCGTAGCGGCAGACGAACTGGGTGCCGCGCTGGAAGCCCACGTCCAGGGCACGCACCGAAGAAGGCAGGGCGCGCGCCACGCGAACGCCCATGGGCTCGAAGTCGCCATCCCAGTTCACCTCCGTGGTGCGAGCATGGACGCTGCCCGCGAGCACCAGCGTCCAGGACTGGGGGCGCTTCGACTGGGCGTTCAGCAGGTGCTGGGCCATCTGCGCCTCGCGTTCATTGCCCTGGGCCCTGTCGGCGTCGATGGCGGCCACGGCCACGTCCTTTCCGGAGACGCGCAAGCGGCGAGCCTGCTCGACGAGCCACAGCATGGCGCGGCTGCTGCGCCCGTCCTGGTAGGCCCGGCGCCAGAAGGCGCTCCCCGAGAGGAGATCCTGAACGGCCGATGAAGCGCCGTCGCTGGCGAGGTAGCGCTCGAGGAGCGGCTGCTCGGAGACGGGAATGGACAGCGCCAGCGTCACCGGCAGCGCCTGGGCCGTGGCCTCGCACAACATCCGCAGCGCCGCGGACGGCACCTCCTGCGTGCCCAGCGGGTCCGCCACGAGCAGGACGCCTCCCGCCGCGAACAAGGACGAGGCGCCCTCCACGGGAGCACCACACGCGGGAGCGATGGCGGCGACGGGGGCCCCACCCTCCTCGCCCGCGCTCTCCATCACCACCGAGCGGAGGGGAACAGGAGGATTGCCATCCACCAGCTCCAGCGCGGGGGCCATCTCCAGCCGCTCCAGGAGCTTCTGCTCGACGCTCATGTCGCGGTAGCCGTGCGCCGGCCGGTAGCCCTCCAGCCCCGGGATGTTGTTGAAGGCCTCCGACATGGCGGGCACGGAGAGCTGATCGCGGGTCCGACCGGAGACCTCCGCGCTGGAGCCGCCCCCCTCCGCCGAATACCTGAGGCGAAAGACTCGAACGAGTGCCTGCCGGGGCCCGAGCCGCTCTCCCTTGATGTAGTAGCGCTCGGGGGGAAAGACCTCCGGAATGAAGGAGGAGAACAGCTCCAGTCCTCCCTCCTTCTCCATCACGTCGTAGTGGTCCTTCTCCAGGAGGTATCGGACGGTCATCAGCGCGTCCTCGACGGGCACCTGATAGACGAGCTCATGCGTGGGCGTCTCGTACCGACCCGTCTCCGGGTTGTACTGGGTGTCGATACCTCGCGTGAGGGTCGCGCATCCCATGCACCCCAGGAGCCCCAGCACCATTCCAAGCCGTCGCATCTCTTCCTCCATGAGCCACAGTTCCTGGAGGTGGGTTACTGGCCTCCTGGCCGCGTCAGTCGCTGAAACGCGTGGGGCGCGGAGGACATACTGACATCGCGCGGCGGACGCCGGAATGAAGATTGGGACATCGACCGTGACGCTCAGCGGGGTCCTCGTGCGTCGAAGACGGTGCCCGAAAGGCCATGGGTGAAGACCTTCGAGGGCGGCAAGCCGAACATCCTGCTGAACAGTCGGGAGAAATGGGCCGAATCACAGAAGCCCGCGGCGTGCGCGACCTCGGTGAGGCTTCGGCCTCTGAGCGCGAGCGCGGTGGCCGCTTGCATCCGGTGCCAGGCGCGAAAGGCACCCAACGGGACGCCGAACTGTTCCCTGAATCGGTGTTCGACGAGGGACGTGGAGACCCCCACCCGCCGCGCCATGGTCATCGCATCGGAGGGTTTGTCAGTGGGTGTGGAAAGAAACGCGGCGATGCGAGCGATGCGAGCGTCGACCGTCAGCGGACAGGGGCCCAGATTCAAGGCGTTCTGGAAGAGCTCGGTCCAGGGTTCGGGCCTTCGCGAGACAAGGGCGGTTTCGACCGCCGCGCGCAACGCGCCTGCGTCCACCTGACGGCTGAGGCCCGCGCCGGGCTCCAGAAACAGCACGGCCGCGCGTCCACCATGAAAGTCGAGCGCATGCCACTGCCACCCGCGCACGAAGGCGGCTTCGTGGTGCTCGACGCGGCCGTCACCGTCGATGAGGTCGAACGCATCATCGAGCCCCACGAGAACGGCGTTGGCGGCGAACCGATGCCTGGGCAGCTCGTGGAAGCGGCCGACGTACAGAGATCTCCCTCCGCCCATCAACAAGTGGCTCTGCATCTGCAGAATCATACAAGCGTGGACGTGGGCGCCGCACCTAGCTTGGTGCGTTGAACCCCACCGCTCTCCTGTCCCCTACCCCGCCCGTCCCGATGACTCTTCGTTCGAACAGAGGTGGCCTCATGGCCCACGAACACCCGTCCCTCTCCCAGATGATTCTCGACCGGGCGCGAACGTCGCCGCAGTGCGTCGCATTCCGTGTACGCCGGGGCGAGGCCTATGTCGACGTCCCCTGGTCGGAGTTGCCAGCGCGCATCGAAGCCATCGCGGCGGGGTTGTTGAGCGCCGGTCCGGTGGATGATGGCGCGTGCATCACCATCGTCGGAAACACCACGATGGAGTCGTGTCTCGTCGACTTCGCCGCCCTGAGCGTCGGTCTCAAGACGGTGCCCGTCTACGCGAGCCTGTTGCCCGAAGAGGTGGGCTACATGCACGTGGACACCGCGGCACAGCTCATCGTCGTGGACGACGGGAGTCAGCTCGACAAGGTGCGAGCCTTTCGCAAGGGCTTCACGTTCTTCGACAGGCGCTACTCGCCGGACGAACTCGGTGCCCGAGCGAAGGTGGTGGTCCTCCATCCGGCCGGGCTTGCTCCCGCGGATGATTGGGAGAGCCTGGAGAGCCTGGAGGCCCGGGGTCGCGCCCGACGCGCGGCGCTGGAGGGTGAGATGCGCCGACGAGCGTCGCTGATTCGACGCGAGCACGTCGCGACCTTCACCTATACCTCGGGAACCACCGGAGCCCCGAAGGCGGTGATTCAAACCCACGACAACATGTTGGCGATGCTCGAAGACGTCGCGGACGCGGGGCTGTTGGATGACAACGTGCTCAAGCACGGCTTGTTTCTATTCCTCCCCGCCGCGCACTCCTTCGGACGCATGGTGGAGTTCGCGGGTCCGTTCTTCGGCGCGCCGCTGGTCATGTCGTCGGTGCCCACGCTGGCAGCGGACCTTGTCGCCGCGCGCCCGGGGTTCTTCCCGGCGGCGCCCCGTGTCTTCGAGAAGATGATGGCGAAGGTCACCAGCGCCATCGAGAGCGAGCACGGCCTGCGACGATGGCTTCTGGAATGGGCCCTGCGCGTGGGTCATCAAGTCGCGACCCAGGGCGCCGCCGGCAAGCCGCTGCCGGTGTTGCTCGCGGCTCAGCGGAGATTGGCGGAACGCCTCGTGTTGGCGAAGCTGCGCGCACGGCTGGGGTTGGACAACGCCTCCGTTCTCCTCTCGGGAGCCGCCGCGCTTCGCGTCGATGTGCAGATGTTCTTTCTCTCCCTGGGGCTGACCGTCCTGGAAGCCTACGGACTGACGGAGACGTGCCCTGGGTTGACGGTCAATCGCAAGGAGGACGTGCGTCCAGGGACCGTTGGAAGGCCGTTCAAGCGATGCGAGCTCAAGCTGGGGTCGGATGGTGAGCTCCTGGCTCGCGGGCCGAACATCTCCCGGGGGTACTTGAATCGTCCGGATGCAACGGGTGATGCCTTCGATGATGAAGGGTGGTTCCGGACGGGAGATCTCGGCTCCATCGATGCGGAGGGCTTCGTTCGGATTACCGGGCGGAAGAAGGAGCTGATCAAGACGAGCGGTGGCAAATACGTCGCGCCGCTGAAAATCGAGGCCCAGCTCAAGCGAAACCCGCTCGTCCAGGAGGCCGTCGTCATGGGTGAGGGGCGGAATTACTGTACGGCCTTGTTCGCGCTCGACACGGAGATCCTCGCCGTGGTGGCTCGACGCGAGGGCATTCCGGCGGACCCCACGCACCCGCGAATCACCAGCGTCCTGCAGACCCTGGTCGCGGAGACGAACTCGAACCTGGCGTCCTTCGAGCGCATCAAGACGTTCCGCGTGTCGCCCGGTCCGTTCACGGTGGACGGTGACGAGCTCACGGCGTCGCTGAAGGTCAAGCGCCACGCCGTCGCACGGAAATACGCGGCGTTGATTGAGTCGATGTACGAGGCGGGGCCTTCCCAGATTCCGGTCGCTGCATCCTGAGGAGGCCGAGGACGCGTCAAGGACCGGGACGCGCGACTCACCCGCAACCATTTGGAATCACATGGCTTTCGAAAAAATCGTGGGCCATGTCGATCTGCCGCGCGGAGACTCGTCGCCAGGTTGAAGGGCGGGAACACTCCTGCCTTCGAACCAGGAGACGAACATGCGCGTGATGGTGGTCGTGAAGGCGAGCCCGAATTCCGAGAAGGGCATCATGCCGAAGGAAGAGATGCTCGCGGCGATGGGCCAGTACAACGAGGAACTGGTGAAGGCGGGAATCATGCTCGCCGGCGAAGGCCTCCACCCCAGCAGCAAGGGCAAGCGGCTGGTCTTCCAGGACGGCAAGAAGCCAAGCGTCGTCGATGGCCCCTTCACCGAGACCAAGGAGCTGATTGCCGGCTACTGGCTGTGGCAGGTGCGGTCGATGGAGGAGGCGGTCGAGTGGGCGCGCCGCTGCCCGAACCCGATGCCGGGTGAGGAGGGCGTGCTCGAGATTCGTCCGGTGTTCGAGGCGGAGGACTTCGGACAGGAGTTCACGCCCGAGCTGCGCGCGCAGGAGGATCGCCTCCGCGAGGAGCTGGAGCGAAAGCAGCAGGGGAAGTAGCCCCACCCCCTCGGCGAGCAGGAGTCCGTCACCTGCTGGTGGCGCCGCGCGCCCACCACGAGGAGACCGCCACCTGGAGCGTCATCTACAGATGCTCCGTGGCGGAGGTTTCGTGAGGTCCCAGGTGTCATAGCCGGGCGGCTTGGGAAGGGTCGTGAAGGACAGCGGGATGTCGAGCTCCCTCCCAGGCTCGTACTGCACGAACCCGTCGCGGTAGCGGCGGAGGAGGAAGAGCTGGTGGCTCATGAGGAGCGGGCCAGACTCGTCCAGGGGGATGCCATCCACGTCATAGAGCCGGGGCGCGTCCTTGGGACAGCAGATGTCGTGGCGCACTCCATTCCCTGGCCAGGGAGGAACGCGGAGCTCCAGTCCTGGTAGAAGACGGGCGTGCCGCGAGAGAAGAGATGGCTCGGCCATGCGATGGTAGGCCCGCGATGGCTGGCGTACTGGGGAACCATTGGCCCCACCCAGGAGCATGCGCATCACGCGTTCCAGCTCATCCGCGCCACCGAAGAACCGCTCCCACTCGTGGATGCGCAGGGGTGCCGCACGGAGGGACAGGTGGCCGTCATTCCTCCGGACACCCCCCATCGCATCGAGCGAGGGACAGCGCGTGCGTTGCTCGTCTTCGTGGACCCGGACGACCGGAGAGGTCGCGGGTTGCGGCGGCTCGAGGTGGGCGAGTCCTCCGCGGCGTGGATTCAGACGGGGACGCCACTGCTTCGCGTCCCCCTCCCCACCGAGTCGGTGCGCGCGGAAGACTGGACGCGACTCGTGGAGGCGCTGCTGGCTCAGCTCGTGGGCGAGGAGACCTCTCCCGGTCCGGTACACCCGGCCATCAAGCGCCTCATTGAACTTCTCCCGAGCCGCATCGAGGCGGGCGATGTGAGCCAGAGCGCGCTTGCACGGGAGGTAGGACTGTCCGCCAGCCGGTTGGGACATCTCTTCTCCACCAGCGTGGGCATCCCGTTGCGTCCCTACATCCTCTGGCTTCGCCTCCGCCGGGCCACCGAAGCCTTCCAAGGCGGCGCCACCCTCACGCAGGCAGCCCACGTCGCGGGCTTCACGGACAGCTCACACCTCAGCAACACATTCCACCGCATGTTCGGACTGGCCCCCTCGGAGATCGCGCGGGGCATCGGGTGGGTGAGCGAGCCGCTCGCGCCCATCAAGTAGCCAGTTCTTCCAAGTCAGCGGAGGTGCGGCGATGCCACCCTCCTCCCATGCTGACAACTCCCCTCGAAGCCTCTTCAACATCCCCGGCGCGCCAGGCGCTCCGCGTGGGCTACCCGCTCTTCATGCTCCTGGGTGTCAATGGCGCGGCCCTGGCCCTGGCCCACGGCGGTGCCTCGAAGGCGTGGCTTGGCGGCCTCCTCCTGGCAGCCATTGGAGCCTCCTTCCTGGCGGAGCGCGCCATCCCCTACGAGCCCGACTGGAATCGTTCTCATGGAGACGTCGGTCGAGACCTCCTCCACTTCCTCGTCAACGAAGCCTCCAATGTCCTGGCCGTGCTCGCGCTGCCCTTTCTTTCAGGCTGGGTGCGTCTGCACGACGCGTGGCCTCATGCGTGGCCGTTCGTCCTCCAGGTCCTCTTCGCCGTGCTCGTCTTCGACTTCGGCGTCACCTTGACGCACTGGCTGAGCCACCGCGTGCCGGCGCTCTGGAGATTCCACGCCGTGCATCACTCCGTGAAGCGCTTCTACGGCTTCAACGGGCTGATGAAGCATCCGCTCCACCAGGCATTGGAGCTGACGGTGGGCGTGGCGCCACTGCTGCTCATCGGGCTTCCTTCGAGCGTCGCGACAGCGCTCGCCGCACTCACGGTCGTGCAGCTCCTGATGCAGCACTCGAACGCGGATTACACGGTGGGGCGGCTGAAGTACGTGCTGGCCCTCAATGCGGGACACCGCTTCCACCACCTCAAGTGGGGAGGCGTCGGCGACGTCAACTTCGGTCTGTTCACCCATCTCTGGGACACCCTGTTGGGCACGTGGTTCTACACACCCGAGCGGCGGTTCTCCTCGGACGACCTCGGCATCGCCAAGGAACCGGACTTCCCTGTGGGCTATCGGGCACAGCTCCTCAAGCCCTTCCAGGGCAAGTGAGCACCCCGCGGGTGCGTTCAGCACCGCGGCTCGCGCGGCGGCAAGGGCAGTCGCCGTTTCGAACAGCATGGTGGGTTAGCATGTCCAGCCGAGCGCGAGGCAATGCTCGACTTGAGAGGGAATATGACGCGAGCCATGTGGAGCATGCTGCTGGGAGGAAGCTGTGCGCTGCTGGGGGCCTGTGGTGACGAGCCGGGCGCCGAAAAGGATGCGAAGGCAACCCAGTACGCCATTCAGGTGCATGTCCCCCTGGCGACAGACCCCTGCGGCGTCGTGACGGCGACTGCATCCGTGATGGGGCCGGTTCGCAACATCGCCCCCGTGCCCATCGAGGTGGTGAACGACGCCATTCAGGGGGCCATCATGGATGTCCCCGTGGGGCGGCAGCATCAGGTGTTCGTGAAGGCATATACCGACAGCGGCCTGGAAGCGTACTCGGGCGTCTCGACCGTGGACGTCAATGAAGCAGGGGCTGGGTTCGGAGGCGCGAGCATCTTCATGTTCAGCCGCGGTGAAAACTGCCCGGCTGGAGGTACGGAGGGCATCCGCATCATCGGCAGCCTGGAATCGGTCGTCGTCGATTCGTCAGGCAGCCCGTTGGCGCCAGCCCCCCAATTCATTCCCTGACATGAATGGAAGCGGCGCACCCGCACCTCCGCCCGTTCACCTACCCTCGAACTTTATGCCTGTCAGTCGCTCTGGGCCCCATGCCACTCCCGGCAAACAGTCTTTCAATGTAAATCAGGACAGCACCATCAACGTTCGCGCAGCCCCAGGGGCCGCGTGAGGCTGTTCAACCGGGAGAGGTCGCGATGCCATCACAGGTGAGAACGAGTGTAGGAGCGTGGTGCCCCAGGCCGCTCTTCGTCGTGTGGGCGGTCTTCTCCCTCGTCGTGGGCTGCTCGATGCCGTCGACGCCGGAGCCCTCAGAGCTGGCGAGCGCTCGCGCGGGCGCGGTCATTCAAGACGCCAACTTCGCCGACTCCGTCTTCGTCAGTGGCCTCCAGGGGCCCACCACCATGACCTTCGCGCCCGACGGGCGCCTGTTCGTCTCGGAGAAGAACGGCTCGCTGCGCATCGTCCAGAACGGCCAGCTCCTGGCGACTCCGTTCCTGACGCTCGCCGTGGACACCGGCAACGAGCGGGGACTGATGGGCGTCGCGTTCGACCCCAACTTCGAAAACAACCATTACCTGTATGTCTATTACACGTCGGTCGCCGGCAGCATTCACAATCGCGTCAGCCGCTTCACCGCCAACGGCAATGTGGCGGTTGCCGGAAGTGAGCTGGTGCTCGCCGACCTTCCGACGCTCGACGCCGCCAACCACAACGGCGGGGCGGTTCGCTTCGGACTCGACGGCAAGCTCTACGTTTCGGTCGGCGAAAACGCGGTCTCCTCCAACTCGCAGAGCCTGAACACGCCGCTTGGAAAGCTGCTGCGGTTCAACTCGGACGGGAGCATTCCCACGGACAATCCGTTCTATGCGACGGCCACCGGGCTCGCCAAGGCGACCTGGGCGATGGGGCTGCGCAATCCCTTCACCTTCGACGTCCAGCCCGGCACCGGGACGCTGTTCATCAACGACGTGGGCGAAGGCGGCTGGGAAGAAATCAACCGCGGTCAGGCCGGTGCCAACTATGGCTGGCCGATGACGGAAGGCTATTTCACCAACCGCCCGGGGCTCACACAGCCGTTCTTCGCGTACCCGCATGGCTCCGGCACGGCCTCGGGCAACTGCATCGCGGGCGGAGCCTTCTACAACCCACCGGTTTCCGCGTTCCCCAGCGCGTACGTCGGCCAATACTTCTTCGCGGACTACACCAACAATTGGATATCGCGCATCGACCCGAACACCGGCGCGAATTCGCTGTTCGCGACGGCCGTCTCGGGGCCCGTGGACCTCGATGTCGGGCCCGACGGCGCGCTCTACTATCTGGCGCGCGGCACGGGCCAGGTGGGTCGCATCGCCTACACGGCTTCGCTGCCGCCGAGCATCGCGCAGCCACCGGAGAGCACTTTGGTCTCGGTCGGCGGTCCGGCGACCTTCACTGTGTCCGCGAGCGGCGAGCTACCTCTCACCTATCAGTGGCAGCGCAACGGCGGGAACATCGCCGGCGCGACCTCGACGAGCTACGTGCTGAACGCCGCGCAGCTCGCCGACAGCGGCGCGCGCTTCCGGGTGGTCGTGACCAACGGGCTCGGTTCAATCACCAGCGCCGAGGCGGTGCTGACGGTGACGTCCAACAAGCCGCCGGTGGCCACCATCGCGACTCCGGCCGCGGGCGCGACCTATATCGCGGCCACCCCCATGGTGTTCTCCGGCTCGGCCAGCGACTTGGAGGATGGCGCGCTGCCGCCGAGCGCGATGACCTGGAACATCACCTTCCATCACGATACCCACACGCATCCCGCCATGGCCGATACGACCGGCATCGCGAGCGGGAGCTGGCCCATCCCCAGCATCGGCGAGAGCTCCGCCAACGTCTGGTATCGCCTGCGGCTCACGGTGCGCGACTCGATTGGCCTCACCCACACGACGTATCGCGACGTCCACCCCGTCACGGTGCCGCTCCAGGTGACCAGCGTGCCAGGGGGGCTGCAGGTGCTGATGGACGGGCGGCCGTTCGCGGCGCCGCACGCCACGACCGGCGTGGTCGGCGTCGTCCGCTCGGTGGGCGTGGACTCGCCGCAGTACGCGAACGGACGATTCTGGGCGTTCTCGTCATGGTCGGACGGCGGCGCGCAATCACACACCTTCACCACGCCTGGGAGCGCCGCCACCTACACGGCCACGTTCGTCGAGACCTCGGGCGGGAGCTGCTACCAGATTCAAAGCGAGCGCTCCGACAAGTGGCTCATCGTCGACACCGCCGGCAAGGTCGTCGCCGGCAGCGCGACGCAAGCAGGCGGGCAGATCTTCCAGCTCGTTCCAACCGGCACCCGGTACAAGCTCAAGGGCTCGGGCGACGCGTTCCTGGCGGTGGTGACGAACCAGCTCGCGATGAGCGCCAACTTCTCCAGCGGAGAGTCGTTCACGCAGCTCCCCTGCGGCTATGGCGGGCGCAATCGTGTCGGCTTCCAGGCCTCGGCGGGGAGCGCGCCCCATTGGAAGGAGACCACGCCGGACGGGCCCATCCAGAGCGGTGACGGCGGCAATGGCGGCGCCTGCAACGCGGGTGATGGTGGCGCCTGGGAGGGCTTCTACCTGGAACCGGTGACCTGCCCGGATGGCAGCAGCGGACCCGTGTGCGGCAACGGCACCGTCGAGAGCGGCGAGCAATGCGACGACGGCAACACCCAGTCGGGCGATGGCTGCGATGCGGCATGCCGCACCGAGACCAGCGGCGGCGCGGGCTGCTTCCGCATCCAGAGCGAGCGCAGCGACAAGTGGCTCACCGTCGACGGCGCTGGAAAGGTGGCCGCCCTCGGCACGACGCAGGCCAGTGGCGAAGTCTTCGAACTCGTCACGAGCGGCGCGAAATACAAGCTCAAGGGAGCCAGCGGCGCGTTCCTGGCGGTGGTCACGGACCAGCTCACCGCCAGCGCCACGCTCACCACGGCAGAGCCGTTCACTCGCCACGACTGCGGCATCCACGGCGGCCGCAATCGATATGGCTTCGAGGCGTCGACAGGCACCGCGCGCAACTGGAAGGAAGTCACCACGGGCGCTCCCATCCAGAGTGGCAATGGCGGCAACGGGGGCATCTGCAATCCCACCGACGGTGGCTCGTGGGAAGCCTTCTACCTCGAGCCCGCGACCTGCCCCGCGGCGCTACGCTGAAGTGTCGACGACAGGAACGAACGCAGGGCCATGCGGAGGCCCCAGGGGAGCAGCCACAGCGAGCATCTGACCGTCACCAGCTTTGCCTCCTCCCCCTGCCCCCCCCACCTTCATGACGTCCAGGAGCCAGTCGCCCACGGCGCGGGGGAGACGTCATGAAGAAGAAGAAGAAACCGAACATTCTCGTCATCTGGGGAGACGACATCGGGTGGTTCAATCCCAGTTGCTACCACCAAGGGGCGATGGGCTACCGCACCCCGAACATCGACCGCATCGCGAAGGAGGGCGCGCGCTTCACCGACTGGTATGGACAGCAGAGCTGTACGGCGGGCCGCGCGGCCTTCATCACCGGTCAGTCCCCCATTCGCACGGGCCTCACCAAGGTGGGGCTGCCCGGCGCGAAGCTGGGGCTCCAGGCCGAGGACCCGACCATCGCGGACCTCCTCAAGCCGCAGGGCTACGCCACCGGCCAGTTCGGCAAGAACCACCTGGGCGACCGCGACGAGTACCTGCCCACGATGCACGGCTTCGACGAGTTCTTCGGCAACCTCTACCATCTCAACGCGGAGGAGGAGCCGGAGAACTCGGACTACCCCAAGGACCCAAGCTTCCGTCAGCGCTATGGGCCGCGCGGCGTGCTGCACTGCTTCGCCAACCCCGACGGCACTCAGCGCATCGAGGACACGGGGCCGCTGACGAAGAAGCGCATGGAGACGGTGGACGAGGAGTTCGTGGAAGCCACGCTGGGCTTCATGGACCGGGCCCATGCGGACGACAAGCCCTTCTTCATCTGGTTCAACTCCACGCGCATGCACGTCTTCACGCACCTGAAGAAGGAGTCCCAGGGCGTCACCGGGTTGGGGCTCTACCCGGATGGCATGGTGGAGCATGACGGGCACGTCGGCAGGCTGCTCGACAAGCTGGACCAGCTCGGCATCGCTGACGACACCCTCGTCATCTATTCGACCGACAACGGCGCGGAGGTGATGAGCTGGCCGGATGGCGGCAGCACCCCGTTCCGCGGCGAGAAGGACACCAACTGGGAAGGTGGCTGGCGAGTCCCCTGCGTCATCCGCTGGCCGGGGGTCATCGAGCCGGGGACCGTGTCGAACGAGATGTTCTCGCACACCGACCTGCTGCCCACGCTGCTCGCGGCGGCTGGCGAGGGCGACATCGTCAAGAAGCTGGAGCGCGGCCACACGGCTGGCGGCAAGACGTTCAACGTCCATATCGACGGCTACAACCTGCTGCCCTTCCTCAAGGGCGAGGTGAAGGAGAACCCACGTCGCGGCTTCTTCTACTGGAGCGACGACGGGGACCTGATGGCGCTGCGCGTTGGCGCCTGGAAGGTCGTCTTCATGGAGCAGCGAGCCCACGGTTTGAGCGTCTGGCGAGAGCCGCTCGCGGAGCTGCGCATCCCGAAGCTCTTCAACCTCCGGAGCGACCCCTTCGAACGGGCCGACACCGACGCCTCCATGTACTACGACCGCTGGTTCGCCGAGCGCGGGTTCGCCCTGGTTCCCGCGCAAGAGATTGTCGGCGAGTTCCTGAAGACCTTCGAGCGGTTCCCGCCCCGTCAGCGCCCCGCGAGCTTCAGCATCGACCAGGCACTGGAGCGCGCCCGCGACAAACACGAGAGGCTCGCCGTCGCGGCACCCTCCGACGAGGCACCCTCCGCGGAGCAGCCCGCGGTCCACTGAACTCCCGGCGCGGAGGCGCACTCACGCCTCCGCGCCGGAGGCCTTGAACGTGCGACGTTGACCATGGCCGGAACCCGCGCGGGCCTCGCCCCCGATTCAATTGAAGCTCGGGGTGCTCGCTCGCATATTCGGGTCCGAACTCCGAACCTGGATGAGTCGCCTCCAGGTCTCCTCCAGGTGAACCATGGGACAGACCGCTGAACCCTCGAAGACGTCGCCGCTGGTCCTGACGAATCCCAAGGGACTGTTCGACCCGGCGCCCTACGGCTTCTCGCATGTGGCGCAGGTGGCGCCCGGCACCCGGCTCATCTACCTGGCGGGGCAAGGTGGGGAGCGTGAGACCGGGGCCCTCGAGCCCGACTTCCGTCTCCAGGTGCGACAGGCGTTCCAGAATGTCCGCACCGCCCTGGAGTCCGTGGGGGCCGGCGTCGGCGATGTCGCCAAGCTCACGATGCTCGTGGTGGACCACACGGAGGAGAAGCTCAGGATCATCGGCCCCGAGCTGGACGCGGCCTGGAGCGGCGGCATGAAGCCGACCTGTACGCTCATTCCCGTTCCTCGGCTGGCGCTGGACGGGATGCTCTTCGAAGTCGAAGCGGTCGCTGTCCTGCGTGCCTGACCGCTCGCACGGAGCCGAAGTGCGGCTCAATCACAGTCTGGTGTAGAATGGAGGGGTGCTCCGTCTCCGCCCCTATCGCGATGTGGCCGACCACGAGGCCATGGCCCGCCTCGTGGTTCAGGCCTGGGCGGAGCGCGGCCCCCATGTGGAGTGCGCGGTGGGGGACCTGACCTGGCGCCTCTTGCGCAACGCACAGGTGCTGCCACGGGAGGACATCTCCCTCTGGGAGCGCGCGCCCGGGCAGCTCGCTGGCTTCGCGTGGGCCTATGGCAACGGCGACGTGGACCTGCTCGTCCACCCACTCGAGCACGCGGACGCCTTCGCGGTGGACGTGCTGCCCTGGGTGCGCGCGCGCCACGGGCGCACCCCGCAGCCAGCCACCCTGTGGGCGCTGGAGAGCAATGGCCCGCTGCTCGCGGCGCTGCGGAGGCTGGGATTGCGCACCACGGGCGGATGTTATCTGCACCTCGCGCTGCCGCTGCACGCGCTGCCTCCCTCGCCGCCTCCGCTGCCCGAGGGCTATCGGGTGCGCGCGATGCGGGGCCCCGAGGAGGTGGCCGCGCGAGCCCTCGTGCACCGGCGCGGCTTCGGCACCGAGCGGGTGACGACGGAGGTGTACGCACGCCTCGTGGAGGCACCGCGCTACCAGCCCGCGTTGGACCTCGTCGTCGAGGCGCCCGACGGCAGCCTCGCGGCCTGCGCGCTGGGCTGGCTCGACGAGGCCAACGCGGTAGGCGAGTTCGAGCCGGTGGCATGCGCCCCAGAGCACCGGCGACGCGGGCTCGGGCGTGCGCTCCTTCACGAGGGGCTCGGGCGCATGCGCGGGCTGGGGGCCAGGCAGGCCGTTGTGTACGCCTTCGAGGGCAACCCCGTCTCTGTCGCCCTCTACCAGTCCTCGGGATTCACCGTGGTGGACCGCAACCTCGGCCACACCCTGGAGTCCCCATGAACTCTCGCCTCCTACGTCGCTGCCACCCTCCCCGTTGACGCGGGCAATCTCGCGCACTTGAGTGCCCCTCCAAGGCTTGCTGCCTCATGGACGGCCAGCGGGACTCCGGGCGCAACCCAACCGCTCACGGAGTTCGCGCAGCCGGTCGCGCGCCACGGAGAGCACCGTCCCGTCCTTCAGGTGCACGCGCGCGTCGCCGTAGCCCCCCAGGACCTCCACAATCGCATCGAGATGGACGAGCGTGGCGCGGTGGATGCGCAGCCAACGCGTCGGGTCGAGTCGGCGTTCGAGCTCCGCGAGCGACATGTCCACCACATCGGTGCGCCCGGCACGCGCCACGTAGACGAGCCGGTCCTCGGCATACAGGTGCGTGGCGTCCGCGAGCTCCACCACACGCACGCGGGTGCCCGTCCTGGAGGTGAGCCGCGACAGCGGCGTGGGGGGCTGGAGCGCCGCCTCCAACGCACGCAGCCGCTCCTGCGCGAGCAGGGGGTGCATGCGCGCGAGCTTGTCCAGCGCACGCGTGAGGCCTCGCGCGTCCACCGGCTTGAGCAGGTAGTCCACGGAACTCACCTCGAAGGCCTGCAGCGCGTACGTGTCGAAGGCGGTGGTGAACACCACGGGCGGCGGCATGGGGAGCGCCCGCACCAGCTCGAAGCCGCTCATGCCCGGCATCGACACATCCACGAAGAGGGCGTCCGGGGGCTCGGCGCGCAGTGCCTCCGCGGCCTCCACCGGGTCGGTGTACGTGGACACCACCGTCACACGCCCCGTTTCCTCGAGCATGCGAGCGAGGCGCCGCAGCGCGAGCGGCTCGTCATCCACCAGCACGGCGCGAAGGAGCCCTGGTGCACTCATGCGGCCTCCGTGCGTGGAAGCCACACCCGCACGCACGCGCCGACACCGCCCTCGCCCCGCGCAATGGACAGGCCCGCGTCCTCCGCCCCGTAGGAGGACACCAGTCGCCGCGTCAGCATGTCGAGCCCGTGCCCTGGAGGCGGCGGCCCTTCGATACCAGGGCCGTCGTCCCGCACCTCCAGGTACACGCGGCCGGCATCCGCGCGCACCGACACCCGGACCTCGCCACCCTCGCGCCTCGGGGACACGGCGTACTTCACGGCGTTCTCCACCAGCGTCTGCACCGCGAAGGGAGGCACCGCGAACCTTTCGAGGCCCGGCTGCACGTCAAGCGAGCAGCGCAGCCGCGCGCCCAGTCGCACCCGCTCGAGTTCCAGATAGTCGGACACCAGGTCCAGCTCGCGCAGCAGCGGTACATGGCGCCCCGCCCCCGCATCCAGCGAGGAGCGCAGCACGGACGCCAGTCGCTCCACCATGGCCTCCGCGGCGCGCGGGTCCTCGCGCACCAGCGTGGCGATGGAGTTGAGGGTGTTGAAGAGGAAGTGTGGCTGCAGGCGCGCGGACAGCGAGTCGAAGCGCGCCTCGGCCTCCAGCCACTCGGCACGCTCGCGCAGCGCCTCCGCCTCGCGCACGCGCGCATCCCGCCCGTGGATGCGGCCCGCCATTCGGGAATACACGAACGTGCACACCCCCGCGGGCAGGCTCAGCACCAGGCCGATGCCACCGTCGACGAACAGATGCTGCCGGAGCTCCGAGGTGGGAAAGGCGCCCAGGCCCGCGAGCGTCACGGTCGCCACCGTCATCATCACGGCCGTGATGACCGCGCACGCGGCCAGGCACTTGAGCAGGGCGGGCACGGGCGGGCCGTGCATGGCGCGCCGGCCCACCGTGGGCATCACCCTCATCGACGGGAAGCCGATGCAGATGCCGTAGAAGGCGCTGAGCGCGAAGATGCGCATGACCTCCGCGGGCGGAGTGGGCGCGGGGAGTATCACGAACGCCGTGACGAGCGCCGCGAGCAGCAGCGTGCAGCCCGCGAACAGCGCCCAGCGCACCCCGGGTTTCATTTCGCGCGCCGCACCGTCATCTCGAGGAACTGACCGAATGTCTTGCCCCCATCGAGCGAGAGTTCTCCCTTTTCAACCCACACCCCGTCGCGCACGTCCAGCGTGAAGCGGACGCGGCCCTGAGGCATGTCGAAGCCCCACTGGAACACCCCATCGCCCAGCAGCTTCATTTCGGTGTCCACGACGCCGCCGCCGAGCCGGTATGCACTGAAGCGCACGCGGCCAGCGGCCTCATCCCAGGAGAGTACTCCGAGCGCCTGGTGCGTGGGGACCTCGGGGGCCGTGGGGCTCGCTCGGCTGGTGCCCAGTCCCTCCACCACGAGCACGGTTCCGTCGAGGTGCGGCTGCACGGTCTCCTTCAGTTGGAACGTCTTGCGGCCGCCCGCATGAGGGCCCATGTCGACCCATCCGTCTCCCCGCCAGTTCCCCACCAGGACCTGGAGCGGCGCAAGCTTCTCGCGGTGCCGGGCGGCCGCTTCCGCGGCGGAGGGTGGCTGTCTCGGCCGCACAGGAGGCGTGGGCTCCGCGGCGAGGACAGGGGCGGCCAGTGTGAGCGCGAGGGCGACGAGGAGGTTGCTGGCGTGCATGAGAGGTACTCCCGTTCGTGGGTGCCTTCCGGTCCTAGTTCAGGGGCACTCGCCGGGCGCGCGGGTTCCGACGAGAGGTCGGACTTCAGGGACGAGGGGTTCATCGGCACCCGAGCGGGGGCCACGCCGGTGTCGTTGGTTCCCCGTGACTTCGCGCAAGGACACACTGACCGTAAAAGCAGATGTATTACGAGGTGTCCGGCAAGGGCGACCCGCTGATTGTCCTGCACGGCGCCTACATGAACATCCCGACGATGGGCGCCATCATCCCCAAGCTCGCGAAGACCCATCGGGTCTATGCGCTCGAGTTTCAGGGACACGGCCGCACCACCGACATCGACCGGCCCATCACCTACCCCCACCTGGCGGATGACATCGCGGCGTTCATGGACGCGGTGGGACTCAAGAAGGCGGACGTGTTCGGCTACTCCATGGGAGCGGCCGCCGGGCTGCAGTTCGCCATCCGCCATCCGGAGAAGGTGAACAAGCTGGCCGCCGCTTCGGTCGCCTACGATGTCGAGGGCTGGCAGCCCGAGTTCAAGGAGTTCATCCCGCAGCCGTTCGCGAAGGACTACCGGAAGCTCGCCGCCAACCCCGAAGGATTTCCGGAGCTGGTCCGGAAGCTGATTGCGCTCGAGAAGGAGCCGATGGCGTGGGGGGAGCAGGTGAAGTCGCTGAAGACTCCGGTGCTCATCATCACCGGAGATGCCGACGTCTCGACCCTGGAGCATTCGGTCGCCCTGTTCCGGCTCCTCGGTGGTGGAGGCGCGGGCGACATGGGCAAGCCGCTGTCGCCCTCGCGCCTCGCGGTCCTGCCGGCGACGTCACACACCGCGGTCATCACGCAAACGGAGCTGTTGCACGCCTTCATCGAGCCCTTCCTGAAGGGCATCACGCCGAAGGGGATGTTCGAGGCTCCTTAAGCCGGTGCCTCGAACCTCTCTCCCTGTCACCGCGTGAATGACGGGGAGGCTTCCGCCTCAGGACGGCTCAACGGCGGACGAGGAGTCGCAGACCGCCCATGAACCAGGAATGGAAGCGGGCATCCTGTCCGTCGTACCTGGCCAGGGTCCCCGTCACGTAGGGGCCGAACCACACGGGCCCCGCGACGTTGAAATCGATGCCCCCCTGAAGGTTGCCCACCTCGAAGCCTTCCAGGCGGCCATGCGACGAGGTCGGTTCGAGTTCTCCGGTCATGACGGAGGGCACCTGGTCGGCATCGAGGACGTCGTAGCCAACGCCCAGGCCCACCCACGGGCTGAGCTTCTCCGACCAGGGGTGGTGGTAGCTCAGGTTGAGGCCGATTCGCATGGCGCTCGCACCGCAGTCCCCCTGGCACTCGCTGACGGCGAGCCCCACCGCGTACTGGAACGAGGCGCCCACGTAGAAGTGGGAGCCCAGGAACGTCCCCACGTCGAGCTGCGCGGGGACGATGCCCTTCACGATTTCGTCCAGGTAAATGTCGTAGTGGCTGTCCCCTCCCTTCGCGATGCCGATGGGAAGCCCGTAGCCGGCGCGAAGGCCGAAGGAGAGCTTCAGGTCCTCGGATTCGGCCTGGGCGACGGGTGCCCCTGCGAGGATGAGCGTGATGATGGCCCCGAACGTGACAACTGAGTTGCGCATGATGTCTTCCTCTCGCGGTGATGCGATGTGAATCACCGCCGGGCCCAGAGCGGGGTCGGCCTCCCTCGCCTGGCCCGACGAGGCGCCAGTGCAAGCGCGGTGCCTTCCCTGTTCTCCAGGTGACACCAGGATGGACCGCGAAGACAGCACGACTCGGGGACTCAGAATTTCGCGGTGACGCGCCAGGGAGGCCGTGCTCCAGGGGAGGCATGACTTGTGTGTCGCAGCCTGGATGAGGCGAGGAGGGTGATGCGGGGAGTGCTCAACTCGAAGGCCAGGTGGTTGCACGCGAAGCCAATGCCGTTGTGCAGCCCATTGGCATCCATGAACAGCTATTGCATCACCCCCGCCGCCTCCGCGGGCTCGCGCCCAAGCGTCGACCTCGCGGACCTCTACGCCGAACCGCGGGGATATCCCGGCGTATCCGCCCTGCCGGTTCCGTCATTGGCATCCACCGGCCTGCCCCTCGGCGCCACAGCCCCACCCGGTCGCGGTGGAGCTGTCGGCGTGAGCATGTTGGAGAGGCGCCACCGTTCTCACCCAGCCGTCAGGGCTACCGCCGCGCCCCGCGGCGTGCTCGTGGAGCCAGCACCCCCAGCGCCATCAGCGCAAGGAAGGCCCACGGAGCACCGTTCGTCTGTGCGCAGCCACAGCCACTCGACTCCCACGGAGGCAGCATCGTCGGCTGACCGGGTGACGGGCGCTGCGGGCCGGCGTCCGGCGTGCCGGCGTCCGGCGTGCCATTGCCTGGCTGCGACGGGGCGCGCACGACCTCCACCTGGAAGGTGCACCACGCGCTGTTGGCGCGCGTGTCGGTGGCACTCACCGAGACGACAGTGGTCCCCAGGGGAAGTTGGCGGCCCTCCGGGGGATTGAACTCCACCCGGGTGGTGGACACGGTGTCCACGACATCCACCGCCGGATAGCTCGCAATGGCGCCAGACTCGGAGGTCTGGGTCACCCGCTGCCTCGGCGGGCAGGTGAGTCTCGGAGCCGTCGTGTCCACGACTTCGACTGAGAAGGTACACGCGTTCGAATTGCCGGCTGCATCCGTCGCCGTCACCCTCACCGACGTCCACCCCATGGGCAGGGTGCTCCCGGAGGCCGGGCTGAAGACGACGGTGGGAATGGACACCAGCTCGTCGACAATCGGCGGGAAGAAGGCGACGACGGCGCCCTCTGGCATGGACGCCTCGACCTTCATCGGACTGGGGCAGGTGACTCGCGGCGCCACGGTGTCCACCACCTCCACGGGGAAATGACACGTCGTGCGAAGCCCCGCCCCATCCGTTGCCGTCACCTCCACCTCGGTGGTCCCCAAGGGGAAACGGGTCCCCGTCGGCTGCGAGGTCCGCACCACGGGGACCGAGGCGACGTCGCTGGCCACCAGCCGAGGGAACCAGACCTGGGTTCCATCGGGGCCCATGGCCTCATGGCGCTGGGGCCCGGGGCACTCCAGTGCGGGCGGTTGGGTGTCCCGTACGGTGAGGTCGAAGCGGCATGAGGAGCGGTTGCCCGCCTCATCCGCGGCCGTGACGGTGATGGACGAGTCGCCCATCGGGAAGGCCTCACCCCAACCCGGGCTGTAGAAGAGGCCCGGGAAAGGATCCGTGTCGTCCGTGGCGGTGGCGCGCGTGAAGAACACCCTCGCTCCCTGGGGGCTCGTCGCCTCGACGAACGGGTGGGCAGGGCACACCACCTCCGGCGGCGTGGTGTCCGCCACCGTCCGGGGCAGCGCCCACAGCTCCACGCCCGTGTCCTTCTGATACGCGCTGAAGAAGAGGTGCCGGCCCGCGACCGTCAGCCCCTTCGGCGAGGACGAGTCATGGCCGGGGACAAGGTCCGCGGCGGGCACCGTGCCCTCCGCTGTTCCATCTGTCTGCCAGAGTTCCATTCCAGAGACACCGTCCGACGCGGAGAACATCAGCGGACCGTCCGGCCCCAACGCGACGAGCGGTCCGGGCTCGAGCACCGCGCCCATCAGTCCGGGATTGAGCTCCGTCAGCATCCGTGTGCCGGCCTCGGTGCCATCGCTCTTCCACAGCTCGTACCCGTGAGCGGCGTCATAGGCCCAGAAATACACCGCACCCCTGAAGGCCGTGAGGACGTCCGGCGCCGGTCTGCCGGCATAGGGGGTCGGCGCCGAGAGGTCCTTGACCTTGACCGCCGTGAGGCCGTTGCTCCTCCATAGCTCGGTGGCGCTGGTGCCCGTATCGGCGAGGTATCTCTTGTTGATGAAGTAGAGGGTGCCGTCGATGACGGCCGTGTTGTTCCCCTCAGGAGGACTGACACCGACCGCGACCCGCACCGTCCCCTTCTCCGTGCCGTCACTCTTCCAGAGCGTGGCCCCCTCGCCCTCGATGGATGCGAAAAGGAAGACCTCATCGCCCACGGGCACCACCCGATTGATGGAGCCACGGCTGTGCGCCAGGGCGCTGATATTCACGACCATCCGCGTGCCATCCGGCGTGCCGTCGCTCACCCAGAGCGCCTCTCGGATGCGGTGGGTGTCCGCCACGAAGAACAGCCGTCCCCTCGCTGGGGTGAACTGCTGAGGGTCCCATCCGAAGGTGATACCCGGGGAGCGTTTCAGGAAGACCGTCCCGTCCGGCGTGCCGTCGGTCTTCCACAGTTCGTCCTCGTTGCCGGACCGGCGGAAGAAGAAGAGTTCCTCGCCAATGACAGCCATACGGCCCTTGTCGAAGGAAGCGAAGCGCGAGAGTGGGAGTGAGCCCACGGCGTGGGTACCGGGCCGGGTACCGTCAGTGCGCCAGATACGGTAGTCACCCGTCGAAGAACTCTCGATGAAGTAGAGCTGACTGCGCGCCGCCATGAGGTGGAAGGGCTGGCCTCCATCCGCACCGGGGCGGAGGTCCGTCAGTGGCTCCGTCCCTTCCCGGGTGCCGTCACTCATCCACAGGTCCCTCCCGTACCCCGCCCCGTCCGTGACGAAGAACAGCCTCCCCTTGAGGTTCACCGCTTCCCTCGGATTGGAGGACGCGGTGGCTCCTGTCTTGCGAAGGAGCACCCGGGTCCCCTCGGAGGTCCCGTCACTCGTCCACAACTCGCCGCCCCGGGTGCTGAAGTAGAGGGTGCCATCCTTCCAGAGATGGAGCTTGTCCAGGTCGCGAGTGAGGCCGAGCCCTTCTGTCAACCGCACCGTCCCGGCCGCCGTGCCATCGCTCTTCCACAGCTCGTGCGACATCCCTGGCTGGCCGGCGAAGAAGTAGAGGCCGTCGGGCGTGGCCAGCATCGGGCCATACGAGCCCACGGCGGATTCGGCGTCATAGATAACGGAGGTGACAGGCCTGCTGCCCTGCTCCGTGCCGTCACTGCGCCACAGCATCCACTCGGCCTGCTCGTTCATCGCCATGAAGAAGAGCTGTCCGGAAAACGCTGTCAGCAGATTGGGCGAGCGCTGATTCGCGACGACCGGCACCAGGTTGAGCCGATACGTTCCGCTGTCGGTGCCGTCTGTCCGCCACAACTCCTGACCATACAGGGTGGACACAGCCTGGAAGTACGCCACTTCACCCACCACCGTGAGGGGCGTGGTGCGGGAGCTACCCCGTGGATACGATTGGACGCGGACGGTGCCCTCCGTCGTGCCATCCGAGCGCCACAACTGGTCGGGGACATTCAACGTGTCCCTGGCCCAGAAGAGTGCCAGGTCATTCACCGCGACGAAATCGGCGAGACCGGAGAAGTCGGTGCCACGGAATACATCCTTGACGAGCCCCGTGCCCTCCAACGTCCCATCCGTCTTCCACAGCTGCTCCCCATGCACGGTGTCCTCACCGGCGAAGAACAGGGTGCCGTTGACCTGCACCCATTTTGCCCCGGAGTTGGACGAAGGATTGCGCACCGCCGTGAGCGGGAGGGTGCCCGCCGGCGTCCCATCGCTCCTCCAGAGCGAAGAAACTCGGGGTGACTCCAAGCCGCCTTGAGCGATGAAGTAGAGCGCGTCTCCCATGCGAGCGATGAAGCGAGGACCGTCGCCCATCGCGTGCACGAACTCCGTGCTCTCCGGCGTGCCGCGGGTCCTCCAGAGCCCGTTGCTGTCCCAGGTCCCCGAGGTGAAGTACAGCCAGCCACCCAACTCCGTCAGGTAGGAGGGGCCTGAGACACCAGCTCCGGGGAGCAGGTCCTGCACGAGGGCCGTGCCCTTGGCCGTTCCGTCCGACTTCCACAGTTCCCTCCCCGTGCCAGGAGTGGCGTTGGTGAAGAAGACGTGGTTGCCCATCGCGGTGAATTGGTAGGTGCCCGTGTAATAGGGCGCGTCCGTCTCCAGGAGGTCTCGCACGAGGAACGGCGGCTCGGCGGCGGATGCCTTCGCCCGCGCGACCACGGGTTGTCGAGTGCCTCCTGACGCCGGTTCGGAACATCCCGTCACCACGGCCAGGACCAGCACGACCAGGACCTGGCGAGCCCCCACTCCTTGAACGCTGTTCAACACGATTCCCCCCTTTGTCCAGCTGTTGTGCCTTCATGCGGACCTCCCGCCCACCACGTGAGGTGATGGGCGGGAGGCATTCATCAGAGCAGGCTGCAGTAGTAGAACCGCATGTCGTCGCAGTTCGAGCCACGGCACTGGGCGCCGCGGACGTAGTTGCCAGCGGGCGCCTGCCACGCGCCACTGCCGTCCGTGTACCACGCCGACCAGGTGCAGGAACCCACCGAGCGGCCGGCAATCGCCGTGCACTCGAGCGCGACATTGTCGCAGTAATTGCCGTAGCACGCGACACCCGTCACCCACTCGTTGGCTCCGCAGTAGCGGTAACTGGTCGCCTCCTCGGAGAACTGAGAGGTGAAATAGGAGGCGCCGTGCGCGACGCCCGCGTTCGTACAATTGACGCGGATGTTGTCGCATTTGCTGCCGCTGCACTCGAAGCCGTTGATCAACTGCACCAAGTCACACTGGAGAGGCGGATGCTCCTCCGAGGTGAAGCCCGTCCAGAGCAGGGCCTCGGACTGGCCGAGCTCCTCGGCCACCTGCGCGCTGGACTCCTCATGCTCCATCCCACCACAAGCCGTCATGCCCACGAACAGAGCGACAGAGACCACCATCATCATCCGACACATGTTGTCTTCTCCAATCGAGTGCGTGGCTCCGGCCGCCGGTTCGAGAGGACTCGACCCAGAGGGTTGGCGCCAACACACGTCTCAATGATTCACAACCCACATCCAAACAACGACTGCCTGCTACTCCCCTCGAGGGAAGACTGAAAAACACACAACCAGGACGGCGTCGACACTCACCATGGCGTAACGCACCCATGGCTTGTCGCGAGCGGTCAGCCGTCTGGGGTCGGCCGGAGGAGGTGCCCACTCCACGACCGTGGAAACACTCTCTCTTGCGTTGGGAGTGTTCCCCTGGACGGGTTGAATCGGAATCAGGTCGGTATCTACGCGCTGGGCGCAGCCGAGACCGGTGATTGAAAGGGGGTGGTACCGCTCGTCGGGGCCCTGGTGCGCAGCGGCTGGGAGCGCGTCCCCGGCGGCACCCTCATTGCCAGTGAGCGAGCGGTTGTGAACAATGGCTGACAATGACCCGCTCGGAACAGACGCCGCAGGAGCCCCTGGAGGGGGACAACGCCTCGACCATGGATGGACGGGCCGCCCGAGGGACCCTTCCGCCCCCGGAGTCCTCCGACCGGCACTACCTGCTGGTCTTCGACGGGGACAGCGCCCGGATGTTCGCCCTCCCCGAGCAGGGGGAGGTGGTGATTGGCCGCGGCGACGGCGCGGACCTCAAGCTCTGCGAGGCCTCGGTCTCCCGGGCACACGCGAAGGTGGCCGTCACCGGTGGACAGGTACGCATCGCCGACCTGGGGAGCCAGAACGGGACCCTCGTCAATGAGGAGCGCGTGGTGGGGACACGGAGGCTCTCGTCCGGCGACGTGGTGACCCTCTCCTCGGCGACCTTGGTGCTGCACCTCGGGCGGCGGGCCACCACCGGGCCGCTCTTCGTCGACCCGGCCACGATGCGCCAGCGTGTCGAGGCGGAGCTGGAACGCGCGCTGCGCTACTTCCGGCCCTTCTCCGTCCTGCACGTCTCTCTCGGGACGAAGACCGCGGACCGCCCGCGCGTGGAGCTCGCGCTCCAGGCCGTCTGCCGCGGGCTCGACGTCGCCTCGTGGACCGGAGTGGACAGCTTCTCCGTCGCCCTGCCGGAGCTCGATGACTCCGGGGCGAGGGAGCACGCACTCCGCATCATCGAGGCCCTCGAGCCCCTGGCGCCCGCCGCTCGCGCCGGAGTCGCCGCCTGCCCTTCCGACGGCTGTGACGTGGACACGCTGCAATCCTCGGCATCGGCGGCGGCGAGAACCACGGCCGCCGGCGACGTGGCCTCCGGTCGCGATGCCTTCCAGACGCTGAAGCTCGGCGACCGGGAGGTGTTCATCGCGGACCCCGTGATGATGCGCCTCTACGGCCTCGCGGAGCGGATTGCCAGGTCCGACCTCCCCGTGCTCGTCAACGGAGAGACGGGCGCGGGAAAGGAACTCGCCGCCTCCGCGCTGCACTTCCTGTCCCACCGCAAGGCCCAACGACTGGTGACGCTCAACTGCGCCGCGCTCCAGGAGAGCCTCCTCGAGTCCGAGCTCTTTGGCCACGAGAAGGGCGCCTTCACCCATGCCACCGCCACGAAGATGGGCCTCTTCGAGGCGGCGAGTGGTGGCACCCTCTTCCTCGACGAGGTGGGCGAACTGTCCCTCCCCATCCAGGCGAAGCTCCTGCGCGCACTGGACACCCAGCGAATCACCCGGCTCGGGGACGTGAAGGAGCGCGTCATCGACGTGCGCGTCGTCGCCGCCACCAACCGCGACCTCGAAGCGGAGATCCGCGCGGGACGCTTCCGCCAGGACCTCTTCTTCCGCCTCTCCGGCAGCATTCTCTGGCTGCCCCCGCTGCGCGAGCGCAAGCGCGAGCTGCCCATCCTCGCGCGGGCCTTCCTCTCGCGAGCCTGCGAGCGGAGCGCTCGCGAGCCCCTGGAAATCTCCGACGCCGCGATGCAACGCCTGGCGTTGTATCCCTGGCCCGGCAACGTCCGGGAGCTGCGCAACGTGATGGACTACGCCGCCGCGGCGGTAACGGAGGAGGTGCTCGAACCGTGGCATCTCGACGAGCGGCTCGGAGCAGGCTTCTCGGTCAAACCCTCCGCGAGCACCGAGCCCGCACTCCCCGCGCAGGAGCCGACGACGCTTCCCGCCCTGACCAACCTCGCGGAAGAAATCCAGACGCTCGAGCGCACCCGGATGACGCAGGCGCTCCACGCTTCGGAGGGCAACCAGACCCGGGCGGCACAGCGGATTGGCATGCCCCTGAGGACCTTCGTCACGAAGATGAAACAATACGGCCTGCGCGGGAAGTGAGCCTCGCATCATGGCGTGATCACCCCTCCGGTGGGAGGCACGATGATGGGTGGTGCGGCGACGATGTCGTACGCCTTCGCGACACAACCGGCATTCCAATTATTCGGCTCCAGTTGCCCGTACGAATTGGTGCCGCAGCAGTACGCGTAACCGGTCGACTCGCAAACCGCACGGGTGAGCCAGTTGCAGTCCTTGGCCAGCGAATAGCCTGTCGAGAAGGGGCCGTGCCTACAGCCGTTGGTCCAGTTCGCGACAAAGACAAGAGGCGCATCCGCGGTGAGCTCCTTCTGCTGAATGCAACCCTCCAACGCCCCCTTTTCGAAGGGATCCGCCGCTATGAACACCAGTTGGGCGCTGCACGTCGACGATGGCAAGCGATTGGTCGGCGGAGACGCCTCGGACCACTCGTAGCAGTGCGTACCGCCGGTCACCATGATTTGCCACGTGCCGCTGTTGCAGGCGGCGGGCTGGGCCCCGTAGCGCTCCCTTTCGAGGCACACCGTGCCTCGAGCATTGAACCCGGCCTCGGAGGTGAAGGCCGAGGGACCATTCGCGCCTTGAGGGTCGTTGTAGGAGACCCACTCCGGCGTCGGAGCGATGAAGCGGTGGCGGTCCCAGATGTCGATGATGGTGTTGGGCTGCGTGTAGGAGAAGCCGTCCTCACAGTAGTTCGCCATCGCGGCCTTGAAGCAAGCCTCCCAGTAGGGAGTGAGGCCCACCGGCTGGCTGCTGCCCGTCGGCGTCAGGCTCGTCCAGGGCTTGTAGCCCCAACGTGCGCACTTCACCGCCGTCCCGTCATGGCAGGCAATGCCAAGATAGTTGGGTGCGGAGTACGCAAGTCCCACCGTGTCGATGAACGAGGGAAGGAACATCGCCGCGTTTGGAGGACTCCCGGATTCCGTCGAACAGAAATCCACCCAGTTGCCTGCGTCGTCCTTCAACTGCACCCGGTAGAAATGCACATCCGCATTGGGACGGGTGGCACTGCGGTATTGCGGTTGAAGCAGATTCGCCGCGTCCGTCGGACCATACGGTCCCATGTCGATGAAGGTCCCCATGATGCGTGCCTCCCTCGTGGGGTTGACCAGCGGCAGCGGCGCTCCCGCGACAACGGGACCCTGGATCTCCATGACCTTGAACGTGGCCAGGGGCAGGGTCGGCTCGTACCAGACGGGGGGGATGACGACGCGGGCGCTGGCCTGCTCGAGCACCACCGGAGGCAGGGGTGGAACCGGCAACACGTAGCCACCCGGAATCGTGATGCCCTGGATGCGGCTCCCATTCAATTGCGCCTTCGCGGCCACGAGCGAATCGTTCGAGACGCGAAACTGGAAGGAATTGACATCCACGAGCCACGGATTGTTGGCCTCGGTGCCCTGGGGGGTCTTCCCTTGGGGTGTCTTGCCCTGCGGCGTGCGAAGCTCTCGCACCGACGAAGCAAGGACGGGCTCCGGGTCCCTCACCTCCATCACGGGTCCGCAGGCACTCAAAACCAATGCACTCAACAAGCAGGCTTTTGCGTTCATGGCGGAACACACCCATAGCAAGTCGCGGGCCACCCCTGTTCCGTCAACGCGACCGCCCCCCGGGCAGCACTTCGACACGCTGCGTCCATCAAGGGACGTCGGCGCAGACTCGGAACCCCGTATCCACCTGCCGGAAGTCGCGGTTCACCACCCAGCTGTTCGGAATCCGCGCGGAGATGGTGCCCACATGCCAGGAGCCACCTCGGACCACGAACTCCTTCGCGCCGTTCACCGAGCGCACGACTTCCCACGCGTTGCCCAGCATGTCCGCGACACCCAGCGGAGAATTCGACGCGGGGTGGCTGCCCACCTCGTCGGGGCCGTAGGCGGCATCCTGGTACCCGTACGTCTCGTCGATGTTGGCTTCATCCGGCGCGAGCAATTCACCATGCGGGAGGGTCCGCGCGTCCGCCCCGCGCGCGGCGCGCTCCCACTCGTGCTCCGTACACAGCCGCGCGTGCGGAACCCGGCCCGTGGCATCCAACCAGGACAGGTACGCCTCCATGTCCGAGGGCGTGATGGCCGAGACAGGGAAGCGGAGCCAGTCCTGCTCGGCGCGCAGCTTGCGCTCCCGGTAGCGGATGGGCGCTCCCGCGAGGGCGGTGTACCGCTGCGAGATGGGCGCGAAGGTGAACCGCCACCCCCGAGCCGTCCGCGCGAGCTCCTGGTACGCGGTCTCCGTGGTGCCCCCCATGGAACTCTGCGTATTGGGCAGGTGCCGCGAGCGCACGGCGGCGGGGAGTTCCTCGAGGAACGCGAGCCAGTCCGCGAACGTGACCTCGTACCGGCCCACGAGGAACGCCTTCAGCGCCACGGGGTGGAGGGGCGCGGCTTCGTAGAACTCACGACGCACCTTCTCGTCTCCCGCGGCGCCGAAGAGCACGGGCCCCGCGGGCACGTACACGAAGCCCTCAGGGACACGTGACGCGGGAGGCAGTCCGAGCTTCAACGGCACGAGCTTCCCGCGTGAGGCCACGAAGGGCATGCGCACCGGCGCGAACCCGGGCGCGCTCGCGCTGAGCACGTAGGCACCGGGAGAGAGCGCACCGCCTGCTTCGATGGGCGCGGGGCGCTCACTCCACCGTCCATTCAGGGACTCGATGCGCGTGAGCGACCAGGTGGCCTCTGGAGGCTCGATTTCGACGCGCACGTTCGCGGGCCGCTCCAGGGCCGCCACCCACTCGCTCGCGTCATCCAGGCGGCGGAGGCGCTCGAGTTCCGCCGCGTACTCTCCCTGGCGCCCCTCCAGCTCCGCGAGTTCGGCGCGCTCGGCCATGATGCGGGCCAGCGCGCGGCGCACCTCCGCCCGTTCAGGAGCGAGCAGGAACGCATTCTCGGCCCGGGCGCTCGCGAGCCCCACGGCACGCACCCAGGCCTCCTTCCTCGTCAGCGCGGCGTCCCAGCTCCGCTCGCCCAGGGGCCAGTCCCCCTTGTCGAAGGCGGCATATGCCTCGCCGCGCATCCGCTCCCAATCCACCCGGGCCCGGTGCATCGCCTCGGCTTCGCGGGCGGACTCCGCCAGGTGCTGCCCCACCTGGGCATCCACCCCGCGCGCGTGCGACCAGCGCTGCGCGGAGTACGTGAGCAGCCCCGCCAGCACCAAGGCGCCCAGACTCAACGGCCCCCGAAGACGCCGCATCCGCTGGCGGCGCCGGGACGCCGAGAGGAAGGCGGCCTCCGAGGGTGACGTCTCCTCGAGGATGACGCGGCCTGCGTCCGCGAGTTGGAGTCCGCCCCAGAGCGCATCCGCTGGCCGGCCGAGCCGCTCCCACTCGTGAGTCGCGGCCTGGAGGCGCTCGCGAACGGCCCGGACCTCCGCATCCTCCGAGAGCCAGCGCTTGAGCGCTGGCCACTCGCGCAGGAGCACCTCGTGGGCAATCTCCCAGGCCGTCCCTTCCTCGGAATCGCGAGGCATCACGATGCGCTCCCGGGCCAGGGTGGCCAGCGCGGCTCTCCGCGCGGGGGGCGCCTCGCTTCCCAGGAGTTCCACCTCGAGCCTGGGCCTGCGCTGGTCGTTCGCGGTGACCAGGCGCACGAGCATCGCGCGAGCCTCCCGGGCCTCGCGCTGCGGAAGCCGGCGGAAGAGGGCATCCGCATGCTGGGCGAGCGCCCCCGAGACTCCACCCATGGACGCCAGGGCCTGTTCGGTCAGGACAGTCGCGGCGCCGCGGCTGTCCCACAGGCGCTCCAGCGCGAACTCAATCAGCGGCAGCGCGCCGCCCTGCGCGGCGAACTCGAGCAGACCCTGCACCATCGCCTCGGACTCGAAGCGCACCCCGTGGACCTGAGCAGGGTCCTCGATGAGCTGCCGCAGGTGCTCGCGCTGAATGGGACCGAGCAGGAACAACGCGCCCGAGAGTTCCGACCCCAGCGAGGGGAGCGAGGTCAGCGCATGCAACAGGTCGCTGCGTGCCGTGGCGAGCACGCGCAGCGAGGGCAGGCCGGCACTCAGCTCCGAGACCGCCCGGGCGGCGAGCCCGGCTTCCTCCCGGTCCGCGAAGGACGCCCACTCCTCGAGCTGGTCGACGAAGAGCACCAGGCCCCGCCTGGGCCCCAGGGCCCGCACGAGTTCGCGCGCGAGCAGGCCTGGCTCGGACCGCAGCCGCGCATCCAGCTCGGCGGGCGGGGTGCCGAGCACCTCCGCGCAGACCGCCACCAGGGCGCGGAGCGGATGACGCCCGGGGAGACAGGTGAGGCTCTGCCAGCTCCTGCCCGCGCCCAGCGCCCCCTCCCTGACCGCGGGCAGCACCCCGGCGCGACACAGCGAGCTCTTCCCCACTCCGGACTCCCCCGCCACCACGACGAGGCCGCTCGACTTCAGCCGCTCGACCACCGCTCGGACTTCCGAGCTCCGGCCGAAGAAGAGCGCGCGGTGCTCCGCCTCGAACGGCATCAGCCCGCGGTACGGATTTCCCTCGGGCACGCGGGCGGGGTGGGCCTGGAGCAGACGCTCCAGCGCCTCACGGAGCGCGTCGCCCGAGGCATAGCGCCGCGCCGGGTCGCGCTCCAGGCATCGGTCGATGACGTCCGCCAGCCGGCCATCCGCCTGCGGCGCCACCTCCCCGAGCGGTCGCGCGGCGTGCTCGGCGACGACATCGCGGATGGGCCCCTCGGGCAGGAACCGCACCGGGGGCTTGCCGGCGCACAGCTCGTAGAGCAGCGCGCCCAGCGCGTAGACGTCACTTCGGCGCGTCGCGGGCTCGCCACGCCAGCACTCCGGTGGGAGGTACAGCGGTGTTCCCACCGCCGCTCCCACTTGCGTGAGCGCGGCGGACGCAACGCTCGGGACCACCGGCTCCGTGACACGCCCCGGTCCGACGATTCCCGGGAGCGTGTCCTCGGGATTCGCGGCGAGGGCTCGCGGTGCGCCGTCACTCGACTCGCCCCCTCGCGCCCCGCGTTCGGCGCCAGGGATGAGCGGGAGCCCCGTGGCGACGGGCTCCTCGGAGAATTTCGCCAGACCGAAGTCGAGCAGCTTCGCTCCGTCGGACCCGAGCATGGCGTTGGCCGGCTTGAGGTCCCGGTGGAGGATGCCCGCGCGGTGTGCGGCGGCGAGCCCACGCGCAAGGTCGATGCCGATGGCCAGCGCGCGCTCCCCCGCGATGGGCTTGTCGAGCCGGTCGAGGCCGCCCCCCTCGATGAGCTCCGTCACCATGTAGGGCTGCCCATCGATGGTGCCAATGCGATGGACGGCTACGACGTTGGGGTGCGCCAGGCGAGCGATGGCGCGGGCTTCGATGAGAAACCGCTCCCTGCGGGCGACGTCGGGCCCGAGCGCGCCGAGGAACTTGATGGCCACCTGCCGCTCCAGGAGCGTGTCTTGCGCGAGCCACACCTGCCCCATGGCGCCCTGCCCCAACAAACGCACCAGCCGATACTCATCGAATTCGCCGGGGGGTAACCATACGGGAGGCGGCATCCCCCGGAACTCTGGCGCCACCACGCCGATTCGGCACGCTCTTTCGGCGCCATCACGCCATTTCAGCGCGACTCCAGCGCGAACCTCTCTTCCGGGCGCGCTGGCCTCACAATTGCTCACACCCGCCCCATGAGCGCCGCCCTGGTGCTCGGAGGCGGCATGACAACGAGACGAGGGCATCATGCCTGGCGATGTCTGGGATTGATGGGCGGCGCGGAGATTGCGGGCGGCCACTCCGCCTATTCGCTCTCGGCAACAGGCCTGCGTCCGACCCTGCGCCACGGCGCCCGCGTGTCGAACGCGCGGCAGGGGCACTCCTCGCCAAGCCCCGCCTGGTGTGCCCTGACGTTCATGGACAGGCGTGGCTCAGCGATGAGGTCACCTCAAGGCCACGTAGCGTGGACCCATTGCGCGAAGGTCCGGGGCGAGAGGCCGAGGGCCCGCGCTTCGTCGGGGCGGGCTGGACTCGGATTTTCGTTCAGGTAGCGCTGCGAGTGGACGAACGCGGGGAGGAGGCCCTGTGCGAGTGCCTCTTCTGGAGTCAGGTCGGGCGCCTCGACCTTCGTCTTCCAGGCCTCCGAGAGGACCGCCGATATCTCGCGGAGCGAGCGGACATCACCGGCGAGTTCGAGGTTGCGGCCATCGAAGCGCTCCGGCTCGGCGATGATTCGCGCGACCGCCTTGCCGATATCGTCGACGGCGATGAGCGACAGCCGGGTGTCGGGTTTGAGGACGGTCAGCAGCCGATTCTCCACCCAGTTCGCGAAGAGGAATGACGGGCGCACGAAGTTCTCCATGAACATGGACGGCCGCAGCACGGTCCAGTGCGGAAAGCCGGCGTCCTTCACGAGCTCGTCGAGATACGCCTTGCTCTCCCAATAATGCTCCAGCGGCTTCCAGCGTCCCTCCTTCCAACCGGGGACGCCGCGATGATGGTCGCCAGCGCCGGAAACCGATGTGTGGACGAACTGCGGGACGCGCTCGGCGAGCGCCGCCTCGACGAGGTTCCGCCCATGCCTCGTCTCGGAGTCGCCTCCGAGGTCCTTGAGGTCGGGCGTCTGCACCGAGAAGACCGCGTCGACGCCGCGGCAGGCCGCGCGCAGCGAAGGCGGGTCATCAAGATTCCCCGAGGCAATCTCGACGCCGTGCTCGCGGAGCCCCGCCACTGCCGGCGCCTCCAGGTTTCGGACCAGCGCCCGCACCGCGACGCCGTCGGCGCGCAGTGCGCGTGCGGCCGCTCCGCCCTGTCTGCCCGTGGCTCCCGTCACCAGAACCGTCTTCATGGCCCACCTCATCGCAACGTGGCCGGCGCTTTATTGCAACCAGTTCGTTGCTTTGCTGAAGGTAACGGCCCCGGAGGACAAAGCAACTTGTTCGTTGCTTTCGTGCTAGAACGTTCGGGATGGCTTCGAAACAGCAACGGGGCGAGCCGCTGGTCGCGAAGATTCTCGAGGCGACCCTCGAAGAGGTCGCGCGGGTCGGCTACGAGAACCTGTCAATCGAGGCGGTCGCCGAGCGTGCCGCCGTCAACAAGACGACAATCTATCGCCGCTGGGAAACGCCGGAGGCGCTGGTGCTCGCCGCGTTCGAACGCGTGTCCGACCAGGACAGCTTCCCCAACACCGGCTCGCTCCGGGGCGATCTCCTCGACTACCTGCGCCGCTATCGCGCGGTCTGCCGCTCCCCCGTGGTGCTGTCGCTGATGCGCATGCTCTTCGCTGGCAGTGGCGGCACGGGAGAGCTCTGCAAGGTCATCCAAGAGCGAATCGAACGCTCCGAATGCAACGCGCTCGTGATGTTCGAGCGGGCGGTGGCGCGCGGCGAGCTCCCGAAGGACACCGACATGCCGCTCGTTCGTGACCTCCTGCTCGGCAGCGCCCGGAATCTGATTTTGTTCCGCCATGACACCTGCACCGACGAGACGCTCGAGCGCGTCGTCGACGTGATGCTGCTCGGCGCCGCCGAAGGCGGTCGGCGAAAGAAGTCGGCGCGACGCTGAGGCACCCCACGAAGCGCATTCGTCCCATGCGTTACACGCGGACTGGGACGACCCACGAACAGGTATGAATCATGGGGGCGTCATCAGGTTGCGTTGAAACCACTCCCGGAGGGCGACGACGTCGGCACGGGAACTCAGGCTCGGCGCGCAGACGAAGTGATAGGTCTCGCCGCGAAGAACCTCGACGAACGGCTGGCTCAGCAGTCCCGCGGACAAGGCGTCGGCCACCAAGACCCGGCTGACGATGGCAACCCCCTGCCCCGCGAGCGCGGCCTGAACCGCATGCAGGCCGTCCGTGAACCGGATGCCTGCCTCGGTATCCACCCCTGTGACTCCGGCTTCGGCACACCAGCGTGCCCACGTCGGCGGGGGTCTGGGCACACGCTGCCCGTCGACGTGGATGAGCTTCGCGCGGCGCAGGTCGCTGGCGCGCGTGAGTTTGAGTCTCGGGCTGCACACGGGGGCGAAGGTGTCGCGCTTCAGCACCGTGGCCTCGGCCCCCGGAAACGGGCCCCTGCCATAGCGGATGGCCACATCGACTTCGCCCGCTTTCAGCACCACGGGCGCGTTTCCGGCATGCAGCCGGAACTCGATGTCCGGCAAGAGGCGGCGGACCTCATCCAGACGCGGCACCAGCCACTGGCTCAAGAAGCCCGTGGTGGCGGACAGTGTCAGCGTCACGGGCGTCGGGCCCTTGCGCAGGCGTGAGACAACCCGGCTGATGTCCGCGAAACCCGCCGCGGCCGCCTCGTACAGCTCCGCGCCGGCCGACGTCAGGGACACGGACCGTGGCGTCCGGTCGAGCACACGCACGCCCAGGTAGGCTTCGAGCTGCCGGACCTGGTGGCTGATGGCCGTGGGCGTCACGAAGAGCTCCGCGGCGGCGGCCTTGAAGCTGGAATGTCGGGCGGCCGCGTCGAAGGCGCGCAGCGCGTTCAAGGGAGGAAGCTCGTACGGAGGCATGCTGAATCCAGCTCATCTTCAAGGTGAGAACTTCGCTTTTGCGGCGGCGCCGGAGCCTCATTAGGTTTCCGTCAGGTCCGAGCAAGGTGAATGTAGCTCATCTACGACCGAGGAGAAGACGCATGGCAGAGCTGGCATCCGGGCTGATCGATGTGTTCGCGGATACTCCGCTGAGCGGCAACCCACTCGCGGTCGTCGAAGGCGCGGACGCGTTGCCCGACGACACGCTTCGGCGCATCGCAGGCGAATTCAATCAGGCGGAGACGACCTTTCTCCTGAAGAGCACGCGTGCCGATTGGAAGTTGCGCTCGTTCACCGCGAACGGCTCGGAGATATTCGGAGCGGGGCACAATGCGCTCGGGGCCTGGCTGTGGCTCGCCGAGCACGGAGCCCTCGGTTCGTTGGATGCGCCAAAGACCTTCCAACAGGAAATCGGTACAGACGTGTTGCCCATCACGCTCGAGGCACGTGCGGGCCGCATCCACGGGCGGATGAAGCAGTCACCATTGAAGCTGTCTCCGCCACTTGATGAGGTCGGCCCCCTGGCCGAGGCGCTTGCCGTGCCTGTCGCGGATGTTCTGACGCACCCGGCGCCCCGCGTCGCCAGCACCGGCGCAGGTCATCTCCTGGTTCGCGTTCGAGACGCGCTGACTGTTGATCGCGCTCGCCCCATGAGTGACAAGTTGCTCTCGGTGCTGGCGGCGGCGGGGGCCGAGGGCTGCTATGTCTACGCGTTCGACCCGGCCGCGCCACGGACAGCCTATGCGCGCTTCTTCAACCCCACGGTCGGTCTCTGGGAAGACGCGGCGACGGGCACGGCCGCCGGGCCGCTGTGCGCCTACCTGGGTTCGGAGGACCTGCTCGCTGAGGACAAGACCCTCGTCGTCGAGCAGGGTGTTCACATGGGCCGGCGCAGTTTGTTGCATGTGCGCCTGACACCGGAGCCCGAGCTCTCCGGCTCTGGAGTCGTGGTGCTTCGTGGATTGCTCACGGTGACGTGACACTCACTCGACGCCCACTTGGTTCGTATCCTGGGCGCGAGTCACGAACCCGGGCGCAGCATGGCCTCGGTGAGCCTCCAGACGCTGGCCGCCAGCCCGACGTCGTACGCAATCGCTGTGGGCTGATATTTCTTCGGACTCTTGAGCGCGGCACCTCGCGCGAGCCGCACATCCTCGTCGAGCAGGAAACGAAGGCCGTTTTCAGCCGAGCGCCCCGGCGTCGTCGCGATGAGCGCGTACAGCGCGCGGGCCCACCACGGCTGTTCGCGAATCGAGTCGGTCGTCGTAGGGCCCACGCATGAAATCGCGATGCTGATGGGCAGGTCTTTCCACCTTCGCGCGGCCTCCTGAACATGCAGGAAGCCGAGCACCTGCGACGACATGAGCGAAGCCGTGAGCGTCCACTTGCGACGCTCGAATTGCAGATCGCCCACATCCGGCACGAGCCTCGCGGGAGGGCTGGCGCCGATGTGAAGAATCCGTCCATCTCCGGACGCCGCGAGCGCATCGACGAGCTTCAGGTTGAGCCCGGCCCGCGCGAGGTATTGCAGTCCGAAGGCGTGTTCGTAGCCATCGGCCGTCGTCTGACGCGTCCGCGCCCGCAGGTCCACGTTCATCGCCGAGTGGATGAGGCCATCGAACGTCCTGCGCCAGGCCAGGATGTCGCGGGCGGCGGCTTCAATGCCCGCGACCGACGAGAGGTCTGCCCGTGCCCACCGCACGTCACCGGCTCCGGCGTCACGCAGCAGCTTCGCCGTGGCTTCGCCCCGTGCGGCATCTCGGCCCAACACGAGCACGTCCGCGTGTCGCCGTGCCATCGCGAGCGCTGTGGCTCGACCAATGCCACTCGTCCCACCGGCGAAGACGAAGGCCTTTCTTCTAACGTCTCTCGACATCAGCACCTCGTGGAGTTCAAGTTCGGGTGCCATGGTCTCGGACGACCTGCTACGAAGCGTCTCGAATGGTTGATGGAACGTCCGACGATGCGCTGACGTCGCTTCTCTCCACCGTGAGGCTTCGCGCGAGCGTCTTCGGTGCGAGCGAGCTCGCGGCGCCCTGGGGCGTCAGCACCGAGGGTCTCGGCGCCTATGTCTGTTACGTCATCCCAGAAGGAAGTGCCGTCCTCTCCGTGCGTGGGACTCGCCGTGCCCTCCCCCTCCTGGCGGGCGGTGTTGCGCTGGTCCGCGCGGGCATGGCGCACGAGCTCAAGGACTCGCTCAAGACGCGCGCCGAGCCCTTCGAGCGGCTTCGCGCCAGGTCCAAGAGCGCGACCTCTTTCTTCCGCGGTGGCGGCACCGGCGCGCGAACCCAGGTCATCTGTGGGACCCTCGAGGTCGACGAGATTGACCGCGCCCTCTTCGACACCGCCCTGCCACCAGTCGTGAGCTTGAAACACGAAGAGCTCTCGGGGGCGACGCGGCATCTGGTCGCCGCGCTCACGTCCGAGGCTATCGACCGGAAGCCCGGGGCCTCACTCGTCCTGACGCGGCTGGCGGAGCTCCTCTTCGTTCAGGTCGTTCGCGCGTGCATCGGTCTCGATGTTCGGACCGCCAGTTGGCTGCGAGGAGTCGGACACCCGGCAATCACGAAGGCGCTGGCTGCGATTCATCGCGCGCCAGGAGAAGCATGGACGCTCGAACGTCTCGCGGAGGAGGCGATGATGTCGCGGTCGACCTTCGCGGCGACCTTCCACGACACCGTGGGGGAGACGCCGTTCGCGTATCTCACGTCGTGGCGCATGCGAGCCGCCGCACAGCTCCTCGCGTCGTCTGACCAGAGCCTCAAGGTGATTGCCAGCACCGTTGGCTATGCATCTGACGAGGCCTTCTCGCGAGCCTTCCGAGCGTGGGCCGGTATGCCTCCCGGCGCATACAGGGGGCGGTCGCCAAGGCGTGCGGACACGTAGCCGTCCCGCCTCCAACACCTGTGCAGCCGGCTGCCCATCTCGTGCTCCCCTCCTCGGCCCCCAGCACTCGAACGGGCATCCCACAACGACCTTGGCGCGCACCGCTATCGCCTGTTGATGAGGTAGCGGAGGACAGAGCCAAGGCCGGAGAAACGAAATGAGGGGTCGATGTATTTTTCGATGACGTAGAAGGCGAAGTAGTAGGCGCGGCAGAAGGCCCAGATGGCGAGGCTGAGCAGGAGCAGGACACGCCACTCGGGCAACTGCAGAAGGACGAGCGCCGACGACATCAGGCCGATGACGACGAAGAGGATCGCCTTGACCCACATCCATCGGTGCGATTGCAGGTCGCGCATGCGCGAAACCTATACCGCCGCTGAGACCTTCGACAGCGCAGGGGGCCGCGGGGCGCCGGGCCTCGCCTCCACGTCAGCGCTCCTCGCCTATCTTCGGCATCCCCCGACACAGAAAATCCTCGTCGTCCTTGATGTACGCCAGCAGGAACTCCTCCAGGCTCCCTAGCGGGAACCGAGGATCATTGCCGCTCTTGGTGCCCAGGACGAGAGACACGTATCCCTTCCAGGGCCCTGACACCCACAGCGCGTACCACCACGACTCCTGAAAGTAGTCGACGAAGATGACAGACGCCTCCGTGGCGTTGCAGCAGTACCCTGCGTCTCGGAGAACATCGGCGGTCGCGCGAAGCTCCCCCGGCAACCAGAAACGAAACCCCTGGGCATCCTCATCCGTTGGAAGCCCGGCGATGCGGAGGAACGCCTCGTATTCTTCCGGAAGTACGCCAGGAAGCGACCGCCACGCGTCCACGACCTCCTTCATCGCGACCGGCTGGACGTTGAGGTGCCGTTCCAGCCAGTGCTGCCGAACCTGCGTCGCGATATTCGTTATTTCAGCCATGGCGCGGCAATCCAATCCATCAAGCACTTCAACGGCCCCCGGTACTGCGAGCGCAGGTTTTCGACGGTAGCACAGGTCAATTTCGCGGCGTGTCCTGGACGAACCGCGAGGCGCGGTGGAGCAACAGGCGCATGCTACCTTCAGTGGATGGCAAACCACTTCGCCTGCATCGGAATCCACGCCAACGACAAGGTGGCCTTTGGGCGCGTCATGGACTCCCTGCTGGAACACACCACGGTCGCGGGCACGACACGCGACCACGAGTTGAAGGTATGGTCCGACACTTCGGGCGCGAGCTACAGCTTCGTCTTCAACCACTCGCACAAGGCGCAGTGCGCCATCCCGAGCTTCCGGGCGGAGTCGCGCCTGCGGGTCCGCGCCACCGACTTCGCCCTCCACGAGAGCTGCCGCCTCTGCGACCCGCTGAAGGCAGAGATGGTCGACTCCGAAGGCCACGTCCTCTACCCGTTCGCCACGCAGCTCGATGACCTCGCGCTGGTGCGCGAGCGCATCCGGCCCGGCATGGTGCTGGAACTTGCGCCGTGCGCCTTCGCGGAGTCGCTGCAGGCCTGGCCGGACGAGGCGGCCTACCTGACCTCGCGCAAGCCGGGGAAGGCGCTGCGGGGCTCGAAGCTCTTCATCCCCAATCCTGCCTCGCTCCTGTCGAAGAGCAGCACTCCTCCCCCGGTCGAGCCCCGGGCCTACTTCGCCGGGCAGGTGGAGGCCGCGGACGTGCGCACCAACGGCGTCACCGGCCACCAGTTCCAGTACGCCCTCGTGCGGACCTATGGAGGCACCTATGACGTCCTCGCGGCGGCAGACGAGGCGACGCCCCAGCTACGGCCCGGCAACATCGTGAGGGGGACCTTCTGGCTGGTGGCGAGCGTGACGGCGGGGCTGGGCTGAGCCCGACCGCGAGAGTGGCCATGAGCTTGCGCGAGAAGCGCACCCATGTGCCTCCCAAACCCGGTCGCCGCATCGCGAGCGCGTCACTGCCATGAGAGCCAGCGCATCGCGGCCAGTGAACGAGCCGTGAGCTCCGAGGCGACAACAGCCCTGACGGAGGGGCATCTCAGTGGGCCCGTGAAGGCGGCGAGCAGCCGACAAGGCGAGCCGTCCGTTCAAGGAGCTTCTGGAGCGACTGCCTCCCGGAGAAAACGCCGCGCGCCTGCGAAATAGCTCTCGCCAAGAGTTCGTTGTGCCTGAGGGTGAGCAGCCAGTTACAAGTGCGATGACCTGCTCGCCCCCGCGCGCATGCACGGCCGCATGAGCCGTCTTCCCCCTGGGAGTTGAACGAATGAGCCGCCTGGCATCCCCCTCCACTCAGCCTCGTGCGACGACGTGCCGGGCTGGCGCACGCACATGGCGCACGCGGATTCTCTCGCTCGCGGTGATGGGGACCACCGCCAGCCTTGCCGCCTGCGCCGCGCCGTCCGCGCTCGCCGTGTCTCCATCCGGGGTGCCCGCGTTCAGCGAAGACATGCTGTCGCCCGAGTTCTGGATTCGCCGCGCGCCATCTCCCGACGAGGTGCTGCTCGATGCCAACCAGGTGGCGGCCAAGCGCATGCGCGCCTTCGGTCCGGATGGCGGCCTGATCGACCTGAAGCGCATCCCGGCCACGCTGACGCGGGCGCAGGTCGCCGGCTGGGTCAAGGATGCGCAGCAGACGCCCATCCAGGCAGTCATCGACGAACAGGGCCGACCGGTGACGGAGGCAATGCTCGAAGAGCCGCGCCAGAACACCGCGACCGAACACATCCCCGAAGCCTCCACCGCGCGCCACGGCCTCAGCGTGCGGCGCACGACCCTGCGGTCACTGCCGTCCGACCGGAAGTTCTTCGCGGCGGAGAACTTGCGCGACTACGAAAGCCTGCAGGCCGGCATCCTCTTCCCAGGCGAGCCGGTCGTCATCGCGCACCACAGCGCGGACCAGCAATGGCTGTTCGTCATGACGACCCAGGGTCCCGCATGGGTCCGGCGCGCCGATGTCGCGGAAGGCTCGGCGGACGCGGTGTTCTCGTACGTGGCGAAAGCGCCCGGGCGCGTCGTCACGGGCGACCAGGTGCGCACGGTTTCCACGCCGGAAGCACCAGGGGTGTCCGAGCTCGAGCTCGACATGGGGGTCGCGCTGCCACGGGCCGACGTGGCACCCGGCGAGCCCGTCAACGGCGCCAGCAGCTATGCATCGTGGCCGGTGCTGCTGCCGGTGCGCGAGCAGGACGGCACACTGGCGTTCCAGAGCGCGCTGCTGCGCCGTACCGCCGACACCGCGCCGGGCTATCTGCCAATGACACGCGCCAACATCCTCCGCCAGGCGTTCAAGTTCCTCGGCGAGCGCTACGGCTGGGGGCACCAGTTCAATGCACGCGACTGCAGCGGACTGACCAGCGAGGTGTACCGCAGCCTGGGGCTGTTCCTGCCGCCCAACTCCGGGATGCAAGGCAAGAGCGCGGCGCTGAACCACCGCCCCTTCACTGCACAGGACTCGCACGCCGAGCGGCTGCGCGCGCTGGCCCAAGCGCAGGTGGGTGACCTCATCGTCGTTCCCGGTCATGTCTTGATGATCATCGGCCACGTCAATGGCGAGCCCTATGTCATCCAGGATGTCCCGTTCGCCGTGTTCAAGGACCCGGCCACGCAGCAGCTCCGCAAGACGAAGCTGAACCAGGTATCGGTCACGCCTCTGCTGCCGCTGTATGCCGACGACACGACCCTGTACGTGGACGCCATGACGAGCCTCGTGCACGTCACACGGCCATAGGCCCGGCCGCGGGCGATGAATTCCATGCTCGCGTGGGCCTCCGCCGCTTGACTCTCCCCCAAGGGGAGACCGCCACCCTCCGCTCCATGTCACCCGGAAATAGGTCTCGGAGGATGGTCATGGTGGGAGTACTTGGAACACTCGTCCTGCTGGTCGCGGCGGCAGCGGGCACCTGGTGGTGGATGGGGCGAGCGCTCTTCCAACCAGGCACCGTGGAGCAGTTGCTGGCCGCGCGGGGCGAAACGCTGGACGTTCCCCCAGGACAACGTGCGGATGGGCCGTCCTGGCAGGTGTCGCCGGACGTAAGGCTCCACCACGTGCCCGTGGGGGATGGGCGGGACGTCGTCGTCGTGCATGGCGGCCCGGGACTCCCGCCAGCGGAACCCTGGCGCGCGGCGGCCATGACGGGTGACGCCCTGCGCTGGCACTTCTATGACCAGCGAGGCTGCGGCGCCTCCTCGCGGCCCTTCACCCACGCGCCCCCTGGCGGCACGTGGCAGGCCATGCAGGCGGTGGAGCTGCGCTTGGGACTCGCCGCGCAGCTCGCGGACCTCGAGCGCATCCGGCGCCTGCTGGGCAAGGAGCGCCTCACGCTCGTGGGACACTCCTTCGGGGCCCTGGTGGCCGCGCTCTACGCTGCGGAGTGGCCGGAGCGGGTCGAGGCCCTCGTGCTGGTGGCACCCGCCCCGTTGGTGACGATGCCCGCGGGTGATGGCGACCTGTTCACCCAGGTGAGGGCCCGGTTGGACGCAACGGGCCAACGCGAGCTGGCGGCGTGGCTGAAGCACACCTTCGACTTCCCTGCCCGCCTGAAGGACGACGAGGCCCGACTCGCCGAGCACTTCGCCGCCTTCGGCCCCCTGTACGTCCAGGCCACGCGGCACGCCCGCCCCGACGCGAAGCTTCCAGGCGCCGGTGCCGCGGGAGGCTTTCTCTCGCTGGGGCTCTACCTGAGCCTGGGCCGGCATCACGACTGGACGGACTGGTTGCGCCGGGTGCGCGCGCCCACGCTCGTCATCCATGGCGCCCAGGACCTCCAGCCGCGCTCGGCCACGGAGCGTGTGGTAGAGGCGATTCCCCACGCGCGACTGGTGGAGCTGGCGGACAGCGGGCACTTCCCATTCGAGGAGCAACCCGAGTCCTTCGCGGCCACTGTGCGCGCCTTCCTCTTGGAGGAGGAGCGGTGAGCGGACTGCTGTATTCCATTGGCGAGACTTCGCGCATCACCGGGCTGACCGTGAAGGCCCTGCGCTTCTACCAGGAGAAGGGACTGCTCGAACCCTCGCGCGTGGACCCCTCCTCTGGCTATCGCTACTACACCGAGCGCGACATCGCCCTGGCCCACACGCTGCGCGCGCTGCGCGACCTGAAACTGTCCCTGGAAGAGATTCAGGGAGTGCTCACGGAGGTGGCGACGGGCGCCTCGCTCGCGGAGCAACTGGGGCGCGCGCGCGCCCGGCTCGCCGACGAGGCCGCCAGCGCGCACCGCTCCGTGCTCGCGCTGGACACGCTGCTGCGGAACCAGGCCCAGGCGGAAGCGTACCTGCGCGCACCACCGCCACTCCTCGAGCGCTGGCTCCCCGCGGCCCGCGTCGCCGTGCACCGGGCCCGGGGACGGTACTCCGACGCGTCGGTGGCCTTCCCCAGGCTGTTCGCAGCGTGCGGCCCCCACGTGGCCGGTGCGCCCTTCTGCCTCCTTCACGAGGCGGAGTACCGCGAGGAGGACGCGGACGTGTCCTGGTGTGTCCCCCTGGCACCAGGAGCCACTCCACGAGGTGTCACCATCGAGGAGGTGCCCGAGGTCCAGGCAGTCACGCTCGTCCACTCAGGGGCGCCCCAGTCCGTGGGCCCATCCTGGGCTCGCCTCTTCGCATCCCTTCACTCGAAGGAGCGCACCCCAGCCCTTCCCCTGCGCGAGACGTTCCTGCGCGTGGACACACAGGAGAGCGCCTCCTGGTTGACCGAGCTCGCGCTGCCGTGGGAGGGGAACGGGCTTCGAAGCAAGACCTGAGTCAGCCCCTCCCGATGGATGGGCTGAGCCAGTGCCTTCCTTGGAGCCACTGGAGAAGCGTGTACGCGCCAGGCTGTGCAGCCGCGTTCACATCGACCTCTGGATTGTGCAATGAATTGCACAGCCCTGACATGGGCGCCGTCGAGGATGGGGAGACTGGGACAGGGCCAGCTTCTTGCTGGGCGACCGGGCATGAATACCCTCAGGCATCTGTCGACCTGGTCGTCGTTCGTGGCGCTCGGATGGGTCCTCCTCGCGCCAGGAGTCGGCCGTGCATCGGAAGCCGAAGCGTCGCCCGGTGAGATGGCGTCAAGCCCACAGCCTCTCAGCCCGGCCCCGCTGGTGGACGCGCCTCGGGAGGAGAGTGGTGGACGGTATGTGGGGCGCATCGCGGCTGAGTTCGGACTGATGGCCGCGACCTCGATGGCGGCGGCGATCCCCGGAATGCTCATCGGCGCGACGAGCTTGCGGGAGGATCCACCGTCCCGCTTCGACTTCGTGAACCTCGAGGGAGCAGGGCGTGGGTTTCTCGTGGGGGCCGCGATAGGTGCTCCGCTGGGCGTCTGGTTGGGTGGGCGGGCCACCCGGGGCCGAGGGACCTTCGGGGGCGTATTGCTGGGGGCTGGAACCGGGGGCGGCCTTGGGCTGCTGGCCTCGGCGCTGGTTCCGAAGAAGCACGAGGATATCGCGCCGCTACTCTTCCCGGCATTCGCCATGGCCGGCTCACTCATCGGCTACGAGGTGTCCCACGCCTCGAACATGGCGCCTTCGGCCCCCGCCGCCGAGGTGAGCATCCTGCCGGTGCTCGCCCTCGACGCGAAGGGAAGCATGCTCGGCCTGTCGGGCCGGTTCTGACGACCCCGACGCAGGTGCTCGGGACCACCGGGCGCGAGGAGCAGGCCGACGCACTGGCGCGCTGGCTGCGAATACACCTCGAGGTGGATGAGACCGCGCCGGAAGCGCTGCGCTCCGCCTGACTCACGACGCACGAGACACCGAACCCGAAGTGACACCGCGTGGGAGCAGCAGGCCTACGTCAAAGCCTCCAACACGGGGGTCAACGACAACTTTGGCCTGCGCCTGGCGCTCTCGGCGGACGGCCACCTGCTGGGTGTGGGTGCCCCCTACGAGGACAGCAAGGCGAAAGGCATCAACGGCAACCAGGCGGACAACAGCAGCGAGGACAGTGGAGCCGTCTACCTCTTCAAGCTCTGAGCCGCCCCCTCGCGGGCCTGCATCGATGCCGCGCCAAGCCCGCGTTTTCACTGGGGCCGGGGAGGAATCATCGGTCGACCGATGATTCCGGTCCCTCCGCGTCGTTTGGGTGTGGATGATAGAGACCACACCCTCCCCGCCCCCGATGACCGCCTTCGACGCGCTCGTGCGACCGCACCGCCGCGCGCTGCATCTCCACTGCTACCGCATGGTCGGCTCATTCGCGGAGGCCGACGACCTGGTGCAGGAAACGCTGCTGCGCGCGTGGAATGCGCGCGATGCGTTCGACGCGAGCGGCGGTGAAGCCGGGATGCGGCGCTGGCTGTACCGCATCGCCACGAACGCCTGCCTCGACCACCTGCGAAGCTCTTCGCGGCAGGCGGCCTCCGCGCGCTCGTTCGCCGAGATTCCCTGGCTGCAGCCCTACCCGGACGTCCTGCTTGAAGAGGAGGCCGTCACGCGCGAGTCCATCGCCCTGGGCTACCTGGCCGTCATCCAGCGACTGCCGCCGAGGCAGCGGGCGGCCTTCGTGTTGTGCGAGCTCCTGGACGGGTCCGCGGCCGAGACGGCCTCCCTGCTGGAGACCTCGGTCGCGGCGGTCAACAGCAGCCTCCAGCGTGCCCGCGCCACGCTCTCCCGCCACGAGCCCCCCGCGCGCGGCGACGCGGTGAGCGCCGACGAGCGCGCGCTGCTGGAGGCGTTCATCTCGGCGCACCAGAGCGGCGACTGCAAGGCGTCCATCGCGCTGCTCACGCGCGACGTGCGGGTGACCATGCCCCCACTGCCCGCGTGTTTCGAGGGCGTGGACCAGGTGCTCCCGCTCATGGAGCGAGCGAATGCCATGGGCGAGTGGCGACTGGTGCCGGCGTGGGCCAACCGCATGCCCGCGGCCATGAGCTACCTGCGGCGACCGGGAGACCCCTCGTTCCGCGCCTTCAAGCTCGACGTGCTGCATGTACGCGACGGCCGCATCCACGAGATTACGACGTTCGAACCCAGGCTGATGGCCGCCTTCGGTCTGCCGGAGGTGCTCGCGTGAGAACGCTCCTTGTCGCGCTGTCCCTCCTCGCCAGCTCCTGCTCCTCCACTCCCTCCTCCCGAGGCGCTTCCTCCATGACGACCCCCACCCTCCCGACGAAGACCGGCCATGCCCAGGTGAATGGCCTGCGCCTCTATTACGAGGTGCGCGGCGTCCCCGCTGACGGAGCCCTGCCGCTCGTGTTGCTGCACGGAGGACTCCACAACACCCTGATGGACGCGCCGGTCGCGACGCGCCTCGCGCAGGGACGCCAGGTCATCTCGGTCGACCTCCAGGGCCACGGCAGGACCGCCGACATCGACCGACCCCTGCGCTACGAGCAGTTGGCGGACGACCTCGCGGCCCTGCTCGACGAGCTGCGCGTGCCGCAAGCAGATGTACTGGGCTACTCGCTCGGCGGGGGCGTCGGCCTGCGCCTCGCCGTCCAACATCCGTCGCGGGTGCGCAAGCTCGTCGTGGTGAGTTCGCCGTTCAGCAGTACCGGCTGGTACCCGGAGGTGGCCACGGCGTTCCAGCACCTGACGGGCGCGCTCGCCGACATGATGAAGCCCGCGCCGGTGTACCAGACCTACGCCGCCATCGCGCCCGATGCGACGGGCTTCGCGCGCCTCATCGACAAGACCGGCGAGCTCCAGCGCCGTCCCTACGACTGGTCCGTGGAGGTGTCGAAGCTCGCCATGCCCGTGCTCCTCGTGTTCGCGGACGCGGACTCCATGCCGCCCTCGTACATCGCGCGGTTCTACGAGCTGCTCGGCGGAGGCCAGCGCGACGGTGGCCTCGACGGCAGCGGTCGCCCCAAGTCGAGCCTCGCCATCCTGCCCGGCCACACGCACTACGACCTGTTCGAGTCCCCCGCGATGATTACAACCGTCGAGCCCTTCCTCGGGCCCTGACCTGCCGCGCGAAGCCGGACCTTCCGCGTCAGGCGCCCCCAATCCGGTCACTGCGTGATACGCGCGTCAATGCCTGTCCACAGCCCTTCCCACGTCCGGCAAGAAGCCCTCTGAAGTGCGACAGACGCCGCTGCATTCCTTCCGCGGTTGACCGGAGGGCGTTAGTTATTGGTGACGTATATCTTCTTGAAAGTGCGGTTTGGACGGTCGACCTGGGGGTCGTTGCTCAGGGTGATGGATGTCTGGGACAGCGCGCCAACGGTGGTGAGCTCCCGGGCCTGTTGATTGAAGAGGAACGAATCGGGAGCGCCAGGATGCCTGCGCCAGGAGGGCGGCGTCAGGCCCTGGTTCAAGTGCCTGGGGCCGGTCCACCGAGACGAACTCCACGCATGGCTCGCACCGAGCGCGTAAGGCTCTCAATGGATACCGAGTGGCCGCGCTCCGCCAACAGCTCGACGAGCACCGCCATCGACGCGTCATCGCCGAGCGCCATGAGCGCCTGGCTGCGCGAATCACTCGCCAGCCACGTGAGCGCCGCGCGTGGTGCCAGGCCCTTGCCCTGACGCAGCCGGTCCTCGACCTCGGGCTTCAGCGCGGAGTGCCCTGCGTTCGCGAGGGACATCACGCGGTCATAGTCGACAGAGCCGTCCGCATCGAACACGGTGGGCTCGAACACTTCATCGAACGTCGCGTGGTCGTGGATGTCGGGGGTGAACTCGGTCCAACCGCGCGCCCCACACACCACCGTGCGTCGGCACCGGTCCGCGTCGACGCACGTGGTGCCATCCAGCAACACGAGTGCGGCTTCACACGAGCGCGCCACCAATACCGCGCCGCCGTCGCCCCACGCTCCACTCACGATGCCGAGCCCGCCGCCGACAATCAGGTCGCCCTTTATCTCGACGCGTGCGCTCGCGGCGAAGCGCACGTTTCTCGCTCGCACGTCGCCAGTCACGACCAGCGCGCTCGACAGGTAGTCGTTGGTCCTGCACACGAGGTCACCACTCGTCTCGAGGTCTCCATCGATGACGACGGCCCATGGGCCGCGCCCGCTCTTGATGGTGTCCTCGCAACGCACGCTGGCATTGACGATGCGCGGCACGACGATGCCATTGGTCTCCGGGTCGTTGAACTCCTCGGTCTCCAGGAACGAGGTGAGCCAATCCGCTCCGGCAAACCGCCTGGCGACTTCCGCGAACGTCGTCACTTCACCGAGTTCATCGAGCCGAATCATGGGCCTGTTCAGAACTCGGCGACGACGTTGATGACCTTGCCGTCCTGCGCCATCACTCGAAGGCGGCTGAATCCCCAGACCTGGCTTGTCTGAACCGCCTTCACATGCAGCACGCCGTCCTGCTTGCTTCCCGAGAGAGCAATCTGCATTTCGGCGACTGCGTTATCGTCACGAGCCTGGGTCGTGCCCGAGAAGAAGAAGCTGCCACTCACGGGCGCGCCGAGTGTCTGGATGACCTGCTGATGGTTCACGACCCGCGCGAGTGCCTCCTCATGGGGAAACTGACCCCGGAACCACATGCCGCCGCAGCCGCAGCACATCAACGGAAGTCCCACCAGCGCTCCAAGCACCCACTTCAGCGTCGGCGACATTCCTGGCTCCCGGCCCGTCTGGGCCTGACGACGTGACGGGGAGCACTCTAAGCGTGCGCTGCCTATACCGATAGAAACGAACGGGAACCCCGGCGCGCAAGCCGTCCGAGGAGGAGCACGAGCGCGAAGGCAAACGGCGCCGAGGCGCCCGCCCCTGGATGCGCCTCACAGCCACATCCGGACGTCCCTGGCCTCTCATTCCCGGTTCCAGGGTCGACGGGAGGCGGCGACGCGCCCCTCCTGGAGGAACTCCAGAGTCCACGCCATTGGACGCCACCGCGACATTCCGTTCGTGGAGGCCCGGACCTCATAGGTCGAATGGCCCCCGCTCCACTGCTCGCCCTCGGGGCGGTAGGCGAAGTGGACCTGCCTCATGACGGAGGCCACGTCGAAGGGCGCGCTGACCGCCGTGCTCGTGGGCGCGGCGACGGACTCGGCGGGAGGTCGTGAGCGACAGCCCATCCAGGCGAGGAGCGCGACACCCAGACAGAGGCGCAGGGCTCCCCTGGATGCGTGACGAGGGAAAGTGGAAGGCATGGCGGTCGTGAGGTGGGGGATGAGTGCTTCCGCCGGGCCCGGAAAGCATCGAGAGGAGCAGGTGCTCCCTGTTGAGTCGTGGACGCCAGCTTGCACCACCTGGGCCACGACGGTGTCTGCCTGATATTGCGTCCCGCGGGCGTCGTCTGCGCAAGGCGTTGCACGGTGCTGCGCAGCGGCCTGCTCGACCCGGTGGTTCACGCGCCGGAGTCCGTGGTGAATGTCGCAGGATGGAAACACCCTGAAAGGAACCGCACGCATGCCGCAGCGACTCTTGTTGATGCTCTTCGGAATGTTGGTGTCCTGCGCCACCACGCCGAGCCCCAGTGACGCGCTCAAGACTCCCGCACCGGTGCCCGGCCGACCGCTCGCGCTGCCGGTGAAGTTCAGCGAGGACCGATTCTTCGTGCAGCCCGTGACGCGCGAAGGGCAGACGTTGACGTTCTACACGGACACGGGGGGAGGCCTCTTCATCCTGGCGGATGCCGTGACGCGACTGGGCCTGCAACGGATTGCCAGAGCGGCAGGAAGTGAGGATTCCGAGGACTGGGTACGGATGCCTGACTTCCGAAATGAAGCCTGGATGCCAATGCCCGAAGGCACCGAGGGACAGCTCCCCGTAGCGGCAATGGAGAGGGTCCTGTCTGAACTCGGGGATGGATTGCTCGGTCAGGGCTGGTTCGCCGGACGGGTCTGGACCTTCGACTACCCCGGCGGAAAGCTGTGGCTGCGCGCGGCGAGAGACGTTCCGGAGGTTGCTCCCGCGCACCGGGTGGCGCTGGGGTTTCCTACGGATGCGACGGGAAAGCGGCAGGCGAACTTTCCTCGCATCCAGGTTCGGGTGGACGGAGAGACGCTCGACCTGCTCTTCGACACGGGCGCGATGCTGTCTCTCACGGAGTCCGCCAGGAAGGTGCTCGCGGATGAGCGGCCGGCGACCCGGGCGACGAACTTCATCACTCGCTCCACCTTCGAGCGCTGGCACCAGCGTCACCCGGACTGGCGGGTCATCGAGGATGGAGACACCTACCTTCCAGGCTCAACGCTCATCGAGGTTCCCCGCATCGAGGTGGCGGGTCATGAGGTCGGCCCTGTCTGGTTCACCACCCGGCCCGACCCGAACTTCCGTGAGTTCATGTCGCAGTTCATGGACAAGCCCGTCGAAGGAGCCTTGGGAGGCAATGCGCTGAGGTTCTTTCGCGTGACGGTCGACTACGACCAGGCGGTGGCCGTCTTCGAACGCGCTCCTTGAGAGGCCCCGGCGTCCGTCGCGCAGGCCCCTGCGGGAGGGGGGCCCCGTAGCGGACGTCCTTTCGTTCATTCCAGAGTATCCCTATAGGCTGGGGCCATGTCTGTTCGCGTGGGCTCGCCCCTCCTGATGATCGTGGTCGTGTTGCCGGTGACGGTCCTCATTGGGGGCCTGGACTTCTTCGCCCTCTCCGCCATGGTCCGCCAGGCACAGGTGGCGAGCTGGCCCTCCGTGCAGGGCACCATCACCCGGAGCGAGGTGATGATGGTGCACACGAGCAAGGGCTCCAGGCGCGAGGTGAAGCTGGCCTACACCTACTCCGTCGACGGGCAGCCCTACGAGGGCGACAAGCACAGCTTCAACGCGGGGAGCTCGGGGATACACAGGTACGAGGAGGAGCAGCTCGCGCGCTACCCCCTCGGGGCCAGCGTCCCCGTGTACTACCGGCCTGGTCAGCCCTCGGAGGCGGTGTTGCAGGCGGGCATGGATAGCTGGGGGCTGTTCACGCTCATGGGCGCGATGCCTTTCAACCTGGTGATGTTCTGGCTGTGGGTCGTGGTGAGGTGGACCCCGAAGAAAGAAGAGCCGTTCCGCTTGTCCACCTTCATCCGGGAGGACGGCAGCGAGTGCGTGACGCTCGATGGGCCGCGGCCGGCCATCCGGGTCTCCCTGGCCCTGGTGGGCGCCTCCCAGGCGTGCTTCGCGCTCGGGGGATTCATGGGGGGATTCACCGCCCCGCTGCCCGTGGGCGTGGGGACCTGGGGGGTCATCATCGCCTGCGGTGTACTCGCCGGGCGGTGGGCGCGCGAACGGCTGAAGTCAGGGCACCATGACGTGCGCCTCCACACCCAGGCGCGAAGCCTCTCCCTGCCGCCCTTCTCCGAACGCAAACACCGGCTCGACGTCCGGTGGCGCGATGTGCGGTCTCTCCGCGTCGAACCCCAGCTTCACATGCCCAAGAAGGAGCGGGTGAGCAGCTATCAGCTCACTCTCCAGCTCTCCACCGCCGACGGCGAGGCGCGCCAGGAAGCCATCGCCAGCTTCCCCGACCAGGAGGAGGCAGACGCGCTGGCACACTGGCTGCGAACGCACCTCGAGGTTGGCGAGGGCGCCCCGGAAGAGCTGCGCTCCGCCTGACTCACGGCCCATCGTTGTCGCACGACACGGGCTCCGGGCAGGGGGCAGGCCTGGAGTCCCGTGTGCCCCTTACCGCACCTTCTCGGTGGCGCGGGTGATACGCCCGAAGTCGAAGTTCTCCGAGGGGTCCTTCTTGTCGGGGTTGGTCTCCTTGTGGCCCACGACGTTCTTGGTGGGGACGTCGTAGCGCTTGGAGAGATAGGGCACGAGCTGCTCGAGCGCCTTGTATTGCTCTTCGGTGTAGCCATCCTTGCCGTCGCCGTCGTTGACGATTTCGATGCCGATGGAGCGGTCGTTGACGTCCTTCGACTTGTCACCGTGCACAGCCCCCCCACCGGCGTGCCAGGCACGCTTCTCGTCGGCGACGAGATGATAGATGGTCCCATCCTTTCCAATCACGTAGTGGGCGCTGACCTTGCCGCCGTTCTTCTTCTCCTTGATCTTCCGAAGGACTTCACCGGCAAGACCGCCCCCCTCGCCGGTGAGCGTCTCCAGGCTGCTCTTGTCGGACTTGTCGGCGGTGTGGTGAAGGACGATGGTGTCGATGTCCGTTCCGTTGCGGGACTCGTCGTAGCGGTCCGATCTGGCCGGACGGACTTGCATCTTCGGCGTCGGGTTTTTCGGGTCGGTGGACGGAGGCGTCAGGGGCGCCGGGTCCGGGCAGTTCGGCCCACCGGGACTGGCGTTCGACGGCGCCGGGCCCGGGTGCGGGCAGGGAGTTGTCCTTGGCGCTGGAACAGGTTCGAAGCTGTCCACGGGGCCCGGCGAGGGTGCGGGCCGTGGAGTGGGCGTGGGCCGAGGACTCGGCTCGTCCTTCAAGTAGCGGACGATGCTGTTGTCGACGATGCGCTTCAGGGGACCAAGCATGGGGAAATCCTGGGGTGTGGGGATGGAACGGGAGCAACCGTGAGCCTGCTCCTCTGCGAGCACTTGCCTGGTCCACAGAGCAAGGCGCAGGCCACCTCCAACCATGCGAAAGGACGAAGCCCCGCCGCCCGCGTTGTAGGCCGCAGCCTGCAACTGGAGCCGAAGCTGTTGTCTGGAGCCTGCACGGCGTCATCCGCCACGTGATGCGAACCCCGCCCGGCGTTCTCGTGGAGTTCCACAGCACCCTGAATGCTCACCGGAGCCATTGGCCGAGCCGGTCCCACCGAGCCCTGCCTTCGGGTGCCCACGAGAAGAAGATGTAGGAGCCCACACCGCGGATGTTGGCTTCCGGCACGGCGCCGAAGTAACGCGAGTCGAAGCTGTTGTCGCGATTGTCTCCCAGGACGAAGAGGTGCCCCTCGGGGACCTTGCAGCTCGTGCCCTCGAGTTCGAGGTGGGCTGGGCATCGTCCCTCTTCCGTCGGGAGGGACGCTCCTTCCCCGCCGACCTGGATGAGGTAGTTGAGTTCTCCCAACAACTCCTCGTACACCGCGCATCCGGGCGCCTGCCGCGGCGGGTCGGTTGCGATGCACGCGTCCTCGGTGAGCCGGCGCGAGACGGGCTGGCCGTTCAGCCACAGCCTGCCAGCTTCCATCCGCACGGTGTCACCGCCCAATGCGACGATGCGCTGCAGAAAAGGTCCTTCTGAAGTGTGCGGGGGGTCGAACACCAACACCTCACCGCGCAGCAGAGGGCGACGCCTCAGCGGAGGCGCGACCGTGGCGTCCGCAATGAGCACTTCTCCCTGCAGGAGGGAGGGATGCATTCCCCCGGACGGCATGCGCCAGGACGTCGTGACGCTGGCGCGAATCTCATTCAGCACCACGCTGCTCGCGAGCCAGATTCCCACCACTATCAGCAGCGCACGCCAGCGCGAGGGCACGCCCACGGCGGGTGGAGCCACACGCGCCACATCCACGACGGCCGCCACGTACAGCGCCAGCATCACCACGACGCCGACGAAGCCCACGAACGGCAGGCTCGCGCTGAGCACCACGATGGCGCCCACCCACAGCGCTCCGCGGAGCCACCGTCCCATGAGTGCATGGCCCACACCGGGATTGAACAGCGCGAGGAGGGTCGCCACGGCCCTGCGCCGGAATGAGAGAGGCCGGGGCGGGGGCATGGCTGATTCGGCTTCGACCGTCATCGCCGGAGCATCCGCGAAGAGAGCGGCCCTGCACAACCGTCCTGGCCCCACTCCTCCGCTGTCGAATGGACGCTCGGTTACGACGTGGGTCAGCCCACGACCGCGGTGGCTTCAATCTCGACGAGGACGCCCGGCTCGAAGAGCACGGAGACTCCGATGAGAGAGGCCGGCGCTGGCGAAATCTGCAACTCGGCGGCGACCTGCTCGATGCCGGCGAGGAAGGCGGGCATCATCTCGGGCTTCCAGTCGACCACGTAGAACGTCAGTCGGACGACGTCACGGAACGTCGCCCCAGCGGCCGCGAGCGCGATGGCGACGTTGCGGTAGGACCGCGCCACCTGTCCCGCCAGGTCACCGCGTGCGACGAGCTGGCCATTCGAGTCGTACGCGACCTGCCCCGCGACGTGCACCTGCCGGGTGCCGGTGGCAATCGCCACCTGTCGGTATCCATACGCGTCTGTCTTCGGGAGTCCTTCGGGGTTGAGCAGGGTGACGGGCATGAGTGCGCTCCAGTGGGCTGTGCCGGGAAGCGTTTCGGGGACGTCGCCGCCCCGGCGTGAAGAGGTGATTGCCGGACTCGTATACCGAGGCCATTGACGAATGGCGTTCGCCTCTCCAGCGACGCTGGGGGCTACAATGAGGGCCCTCCATGAAACGCGCCCAGTTGGATGAGATTTTCGTCTTCATGTCCGTCGTGGACGCGGGCAGCTTCGTGGGCGGAGGCCGGGCCGTCGGACTGACACGCTCGACGGCTGGCAAGGCCCTGGCCCGGCTGGAAGCCCGCCTTGGGGTGCGGCTGCTCAATCGCACGACGCGCCACGTGAGTCTCACCGACGATGGCCGTGTCTTCCATGAGCATTGCCTGCAAGTCCTGGCGGCCCTGGACGAAGCGGAAGCCAGCGTCGGTCAGCGCACGGGCCACCCCCGAGGGACTTTGCGGCTCACCGTGCCCGACGCATTCGGCAGACGGCATGTCCTCCCCTTGCTGCGGGACTATCTGCGGACCTGGCCCGACGTGCAGGCAGAGGTGAGCTTCACGGACCGCGTCGCGGATATCATCGAGGAGGGTTACGACCTGGCCGTGCGCATCAACACGACCAGCACCGACACGCGCCTGGTTTCACGGCTCGTGGCTCAACACCGGGCGGTCCTCTGTGCCGCGCCTGCATACCTCGAAGCGCGCGGCGAGCCTGAAACGCTGGAGGAACTCGCGACGCATGATTGCCTGATATTCAGCAGCCGGACGCGACGACAACACTGGCAGTTGCGCAAGAAGGGCGGCTCCTCGGTGAAGGTGGAGGGGCGAAGCCGCCTTCGTCTCGACAGCGGCGAGGCGCTCCGGGATGCGGCCGTCGCGGGACAGGGCATCGTTTATCTTCCCGACTTTCTGGTCGACGAAGACCTGGCGAATGGGCGGCTCAAGGCGCTGCTGCCGTCGTGCGAGACGGAGGTCGTCCCCATCATGGCCATCTACCCGAGCAAACGATACCTGCCAGCGAAGGTGCGACGCTTCATCGACCTGATGGTCGCGCAATGGAGCGCGAAGTCTCGCCAGCGCCCCTGAGCCAGGGCTTATTCCTGGCTGATGTCACCTTTGTGCACGCCATTGTCGCGGTGCTGGAAATGACGGCAGCGTGAAGTGTGTGAAGACGGGCCGGTCGAGTCGCGCCTCTCGCTGACTCTCCCCGAGGAGTTCTTCATGCACCGTGTCATGAGCTGGATGCTCATCCTGGCCGCCGTCTGCCTCGCAGCTCCCGCCCAGGCGCGCGACTGGTTCGTCCGCGCGGGTTCCACGGGAGGTGATGGCTCGCGGGAAAGGCCCTTCGCCGACCCCTGGATGGCGCTGGAGCGCCTGGAGGCGAACGACGCGGTCCACGTCGCCGCGGGGCGGTATTACGGCAAGCTGGAGCGTGGAAACTGGGAGCTCGTCTTCCCAGGAGTCCGGTTGCTCGGCGGCTATGACGCGGCCTTCCAGGAGCGCAACCCATGGAAGAACCTCACCGAGCTCACCTGGCGCAAGGGCTCGCCAAACCGTCCGGATGTTTCGCTCGCCCGAGTCAGCACCAGCGCCCAGCGAGACACGGCGGGCTCGACCATCGATGGCTTCTTCATCGACATGCAGGACACCTATGACTACGTCGGCGAGGGCGGCAACTTCGACGCGAGCGCCCTCCACCGCAACGGCGCCGTGGACCTGGCCAGGGGCGGCGTCCTGCGCAACTGCATGATTGTCAATTCCCTCCACGCCGTGCGCACGTCGCCCGGAGCCGTGGTGGAGAACAACGTCATCGTCAACTCCATCTCCGCCGCCATCATCTCCAAGGGCGGCGGAGACCAGGACCCGCCCGTCACCATCCGGAACAACACCGTCGCGTTCATCTGGGCCACCAAGGCCATCGCCGAGGGCGGCACCGATGGCGCCGGCATCGACGTGACGAACAAGGCGCTCCTGGAGAACAACCTCGTCGTCCACTCCGACAACCACGGCGCCCAGGTGACGGTGCCCTCCAAGGTGACGCTCCAGGGCAACGCGTTCTGGAGGAACCTCTTCTCGAACGCCGCCTTCTACTTCGAGGGCAAGAAGTCCTCGCTCGATGACTCCGACATCGCGGACGCCGAGGACGTGGGCTTCGCGCGGGCGGGCGGCAACGTCGCCGTGGACCCGAAGCTCCCCTTCGAGCAGGCCTGGTACGAGCGGTTCACCCGCCGCGAGGGGCGCGGGAAGAAGTTCGACGCGATGGCCTGGGAGGAGACACGCACCGGCGCGGGCTTCCCCGCCACGGGCGAGCCCCTCACCCTCTTCGCGCCCGCCTATCCGCCGGGGGCCGTCCCCCAGCTCGTCACTCCAGGCAATGCCTCACTCACGCAGGGAGCTCGCGCGAAGGGACTCAAGCTGACCTTCTCCACGGCCTCCTCGGCGGCGCCGGCCAAGGTCTACACACGGGTGAGTCTCACCAGCATCCAGGCGAACCCGAAGGGCCACGACGGCAAGGACGTGGAGGTCATCGTCGGAAGCCAGGGCGTGGCGAACCCGGACAACGGCCCGGTGGGCACCTCGCGGGAGACCCACAAGGCCGTCTTCCTGGTCGACGAGAAGAACGAGGCGCGGGCCACGGGACTCTTCAGGAAGGGAACCGCCGCCGAGCGCGTCATCGACGCCATCCCCAACTACGGCTCGGGCCCGCCCAGGGACCTCTTCGTCGTGCGAGGCACCGCGAGAGCCCGCGAGGGCAATCCTCGGTACGCCCTCGTCATCGACTCGGTCGAGCCCTACGAGAAGGAGATCGCCATGGCCGCCCGCCCGAAGGGACGGGACTGGTTCGTGCGTGCCGGCGCGACCGAGGGCGATGGCTCGCGCGAGCGGCCCTTCAAGGACCCCTTCCAGGCGTTGGAGCAGGCCCAGCGCGGAGACCGCATCCTGGTCTCGCAGGGCGAGTACGGCGGCAAGCTGAAGAGCGGCAAGTGGGTGGTGGACGGTAAGCAATACCTCACGCTGCTCGGAGGATGGGACCGGGACTTCCAGCGCAGGGACCCCTGGAATACCCCCACCCTCCTCCACTGGCCGTCCGACTCGAAGACGTCTCCGCAGGGGTACCTGCTGGAGGGCAATGGCGACCACACCGGGCTCATCGTGGATGGCTTCGTCTTGGATCGCCGCACGCTCAACCGGTATGACCCGGACGGCTTCCTGGACGTCAACCTCTCTCCCGACAGCGAGCACGTCTGGGTGTCCTCGCCGGAGACGGTGATTCGCAACTGCACCTTCGTCAACGGCGCGGGCGCCGCGGTCCGGATGAGCAACGCGGTGACGTTCGAGAACAACATCGTGGTGAACATGGTCTCCGACGGCATCCGCGTCACCGGAGGCTTCGGCACGCGGCCCGCGAGGATTCGCGACAACACCTTCCTGTTCATCTGGAACCGCAACCGCCCCCATGACGGCTCCAGCTCCACGGGCACCGGGGTCGCGCTGGGAGGCAACGCGCCCGCGGTGCTGGACGGGAATGTGTTCCAGTACATCGACAACTTCGCGGTGCGCTCCAGCGCCAATCCGGGCGAGGTGGTCCTGACGGACAACGCGTTCTTCCGCAACTGGGCCGCGTTCCGCTCCACGCAGGGGACACCACCGCCCACGGTGGACGAGAAGTCCATGCACCTGCTGGCGGACCTCCCCTTCAAGAAGCAGGCAGGCAACATCGTCGCCGACGGAGGATTCGACCTGGACCCCGCGATCTACGCGAGCTGGTTCGCTCGAACCTCGAAGCAGACCAATCGCTTCACCGCCGAGGAGTGGGAGCAGGTCTCACCGCCGTCAATCGGCGCGGAGCCGGCGAAGGCCGGGCTGGGCAAGGCGTTTGACTGGAAGGCGGCCGCGCAGCTGTTTCCGAAGAACGCCCAGGTGAAGGGCGCGCGGCCCAGGAAGCTGGAGACCGGGGGATGACCATGAAGAAGACACTGACCGCGGGGATGCTCGTGCTGCTTGTCGCCCTGCCCGCCGGGGCGGATGAAATCGACGACAAGGTGCGCGCCGTTGAAGACAACCTCAGCCGCATCAAGGACAAGCTCGACGGCATCGGCTCCGACTCGAGTTCCAGCGACATCGACGCCGCGCTCGACACCCTGGGCAACGTCAGGAATGACGTGGAGCGACTCAGGTCGCTGAATCCGCCGAATGACCCGGCCAAGGCGATGGCGAACTCCTACCTGGACTTCATTCAGAAGTTCCGGGAGTCGGCGCAGTCCCTGAAGCGGATGAAGGACGCGCAGGTGAAGGCGGACGAGTCCCGCCTCGCCGAGCGCTGCAACGAGGCCGAAAGGAACCTGAAGTCCTTCATCCAGACGTTCGTCGACAAGAAAGACCCGACGGGGATCGTCAAGATTCCAGATGAGGCCGAGAAGATTGGCCGCTCCTACAGCGACGAATACCGGAAGCACCAGGAGGTCCACAACGAGTTGGACCGCTGGCGGAGTTCCGCCCAGAGTTTCTCCGAGTCCCACAACCGCTGGTCGGACGTGAAGAGCAAACTCCACGAAGGCGTCAACGATATCGGGAGCCGCTGGAATCGGCGGATGGACGAGACGAAGTCGAAGTGCGTCGAGCTCGCGAAGGGCAAGGAGTTCGACGCGGCGAAGGACGCGATGTCGAAGCTCGGCAACTTCGGGCAGGTCCGCACGGTGATACGCAAGCAGCTCGATGAGCGGCTGCAGACCATCGCCTCGAAGGTCAGGGACCTGGACTCTCGCAGCGGCGATGCGTCCTCGGAAATCTCCGAAGCGCTTCGCGCCGTGGATGACGTGCTCGGCTTCCTGGGCAACCTGAAGGACATCCAGGGCGAGGACTCAGAGGCCCGCCAGCTCGTGGAGCGCTGGCCGGCGCACACCAGGTCGCTGAAGGAAGCCATCGAGTCGATTCGCAGGCTGAAGTCCGAGCAGTACTTCCTCGAAGGAGACGTCCGAGCCTGCCGCGCGGACGAGGTCCGGCTCCAGGAGACGATTCGTGAGCAGGTCGGCAACAAGGACAACCACGCGCAAGGGGTCGTGAAGCTCAAGGAGATGTCCGACTCACTTGAACGGACGTGGACGGGCAAGAAGGCGGAGACCGACCGCCAGAAAGAGGCGATGGAGCGCCGCGCGGTGGCCGCCAAGGCCTTCTCCTTCACCGAGGGGAACTGGTCGAGCATCAAGAGCAACCTCGATGCCTCCGCCGACAAGATACTTGCCTACTGGAATACCCGGCGCTCGGAGATCTACGAGAAGGACCCGTGCAAGAACCTCGTCCTCGGAGAGAAGAACCCCGACGTCGCGCGCGCGGATCAGGAGCTCAAGCGCTACGCGGGGGGCATCGCGGAGAACTACCGCGCACTCCGAAAGGACTTCCTGGAATGGGAGCGTGATGTCCTCGCGTTCCGGAAGACCGCGAAGCAGGACGCCGATGCAATCCGCGACGCCTTCTGCAAGGAGTACGACTGGGAGCAGAAGGTGAAGGAGATTTCGGACAGCTATGCGTCGACGCTCAACAGCCAGTGGGGTTCAATCACCGGGCGATATGACCGCATGTTGAAGGCCGTCGAGGTCCTCGTCGCGGAGAAGAAGGTCAAGTCCGCACCGAAGCTCCAGAATGCGCTCATCTCGAGGATGAAGAGCATCGAGAACATCAAGGAGGGCCAGTTGCTCGGCTCGAACAGCCCGAAGGTCCGGGCGCACATCCGATACGGACAGGAAGAGCACAAGCGCCGCCAGGCCTCGAGCTGTTCGGAGGGTTCGGAGATCTCCATCGAGGCCACGTACTGCGACAATCCGAACCCGCGTTACAAGGGCCGCGGGTGTCGGATTGACTGCATCCACCAATGCCAGGTCCTGGAGATCAAACCCGACAACATCGCCGAGATGGAGAAGGGCGACAAGCAAGGGGAAGAGTACACGAAGGCATTGCACAAGAAGTACAAGGCGCTCGGCGATGCCATGTTCAAGGAGTCCGGTTACGAGGAACTCGCGGACTGCGAGGACAGGACGAACAAGCGACTCAACCTCTCAAAACACTCCGTGGTGCCGTATCCGTTCTGTGCGGACCGGGACGGGAGCTTCTTCCCGATGCTGGGCGAGATGCCCACCGACCAGCCGCCCGAAAATCCGAACGACGGCTGAGCGCCACCCGCTCCAGACGTGAGGCTGCTACGGTCCTGAGTCACGGCGCATGACGGAGCATCCTCGAGAACTCGACCTGACGAAGCTTCCCCACCTCCGCTCGGAGGAGGTGAAGCTTCTCTGGGTCTCCGACTACTGGGATGGCCCCCTCGAGGGAATGGCCGAGTACCGCGGCGAGCGATGCTTCTATGTCGTCGCGGAGCCAGAGCTCATCGCCGCGCCCGACGAGATGCGGCGGTGGGTGCTGTACCAACTGACTTCGGAGCAGCTCAGGGAGGAGGAGCGGTGGCAGGCCCTCTTCGTTCTACACGTCGGTGCTCATTGGGACTTCACGGGGACGCCAGCGCCTGAAGGAGCGCATCCTCACCCAGAGCGGTTCTACGAGCCCTACCAGGTCGAGTACCGCCCTCCTCTGCTCGGTGCAGGGCAGGCGATGGGGTGGGTCGAGGACTTCGCCTCCTCAAGCGGTCAGTCGCAATAGTCGCCGCGCCGGTCGGTGGCGACGAGACGGGTGCGACCTTTTCCACCACAGGAGATGCGCAGAAGGTCTCCACGCTTGAAGCCGCGGTCCACCCCATCGTCGATGCTGGTGACGATGTTCGCGCGCTTGCCGTGTCCCCGCCCGACGGTGTTGTTGTGCAGGTCCATGCGCTTCTCGATCTTCGGATTCTTCGGCCGCATTTCGTGCGCATTGCCAAGCGCCTTCGCCCAGAGCTCTGAATGGTAGAACGTCAGCAGCCCCATCCAGTAGGCATGCTTGAACGCGTCTCCCTTTCCGTTGTGAAGCTTTCCGTAACCCTTCCCCTTGCGCTCAGCGACCTTGCCGAGGGCGAACGAACTCGCGCAGAAATCCGGAAAGGCAGCGCAGAGCCTCTTTTCCGCGGGCCCGAGCCCCAGTGTCTCGAATTCGCCTGATGCGGCTTCCTTTGGCGCCTCGGGCAGTCCTTCGAGCTTCTTCCCGAAACGTTGCGCGAACTCCGGAGTGGACTCCGGCGTCACGCCCTCCTTCCGGAGATCTTCGAGCGCCTCGAGCACCTTGTCGGGGTCGACCGAATCGATGCGTTTGGCCAGTGCATCCGCGGACGAAGCATCAAAACCCTTGGGACGCGGGTGGTCCTTGATGAACTGGTCCGCATCCTTGGACAGTGCCTCGTCACTGACGTCGAGCGCCTCGACCTCGGCGACAATCTCGGGGGATGCCTCAATCTGCTCCGGCTCCTGCTCTTCCCCTTCAGGCGCTCCAGCGCTCGCATGGGCTGGCGTCAGGACGACCAGGCAGGCCAGTGACAGCAGGGGTAATCTTCTTTCCGAAAGCCTCTTCGCCGCTCGTGACATTTCGATTCCTCCTTCGCTGATGCCATGCATCAGGACTGAGGTAATCGCTCCCCTTGCGATGCCACAGAGGCGCACCGGCGTTCAGGCAGGACACCGCACGTCTTGGGCAGAAAATTCAGTCCGGTGCTCACAAGAGGCGCCATGCCAGTGCTGCACCCACCCCACGACTTCGGTGACAAGGAGGACCTGGCCCGCGGGGGATGCGCGTGCCAGGCCGAGCGAGCCCCTCGCTCGAACGTGACCGACGCGCCCGAGGTGCGGGACGGCGCCTTCGCGTGAAACAGCGGGTCGACGCGCACAGCCCCCGTGAAGTTCTCGGCGGGCCCCTGACGCGGGGCCTGCGAGCCACTCGATCCGTGGGCCCGAAGGGAATTTGGCAATGGGCCCTGAAGCTGCGATTGAAGATGGGCTGCTTTGACAGGACGCCTTCGCTGAACGGACACCGCCGCTCGGGGCGCCACGCGTGGCCCCTGTGACTCACACGGACACTCTTCATGAAGACGACGCTCCTCCCACAGCTTCAGGTTTTCCTCGTGGTGGCACGCCTGAAGAGCTTCAGCGCGGCGGCGCGCGAGCTCAGCGTCTCTCCGGCGGCCGTGAGCCAGTCCGTGCGCCAGCTCGAGGCGCAGCTTCGGGTGGTGCTCTTCGCCCGCACCACCCGCAGCATGTCCCTCACGGACGCGGGACGGCGGCTGCTGGAGGGGGCGGGACCCGGCATCGGCCAGGCGCTCGCGAGCCTCACGGAGGTGTCGGCGCAGCCCGGCGAGGCGGTGGGGCAGCTGAAGCTGACGGTGCCGGAAATCGCGGTGCCCTTCGTCATCACCCCGGTGCTGCCGGCCTTCCGTGCGCGCCACCCGCGAGTGGAGGTGGAGGTCGTCGCCGAAAACCGACTCGTGGACATCGTCGCGGAGGGCTACGACGCGGGCGTGCGGCTGCACGAGGCCATCGAGCGCGACATGGTGCAGATACGCCTCTCCCCCGCCTTCCGCTTCGTCGTGGTGGGTGCGCCTTCGTATCTCGAGCGACACGGCACGCCACAGCGACCCGAGGACCTGCTGCGTCACGAGTGCTTCACCATCCGCATGCCCTCGAGCGGAGGGCTCTACGCCTGGGAGCTGGAGCGCGGGCGCAGGAACTGGCGGGTACCGGTGCGAGGCGGCGTGCTCACCAATGACCGTGCACTGACGCTGGCCCTGGTGGAGCAGGGGCTGGGGCTGGCGTACGTCTTCGAGCCGGCGGTGAAGGAGCAACTGCGCACCGGCCGGCTCGTGCGCGTGCTCGAGGAGTACGCGCCCACCGTGCCCGGGTTCTTCCTCTACTTCCCCAGCAGGGCACAGCGCTCGGGGCCCCTGCGCCTCTTCATCGACGTGGCCAAGGAGCTCGCGGTGAAGACGGTGTGAGGATTGCCAGCAAAACCACCGACTACCTGCCGCGGCCTCCGGTCACTCGTCGTAGCGCCGGATGCGCCGCGGCAGGTGACGGGCATCGTATCGCTCATGTTGCTGTATTTGAGTTGCGAGAGCATCACTGGGTCTACTCACCAGAACTTCAGTGAAATGCAAACACGACACTGCTTTGGATAGGGGCGCATGAGAGGGCAACGCCCGACTCCCTCCCCCATGTCCGGGCCAGTGGAGATGCGCCCGTTCGCCACCCTCGCCAGCTTTTCGCGGAAACTCCCGCCCGCACCGGTGCAGCGCAGGATTCCTGGCAATAGGAAGCGTCCTCGTTCGAATCACTGAGCGTGCGTCCCACCTGGCAACGACGGCAGCCTCATCACCGCAGGTGGTGCTCTGGATGGCGCACAGTGAAGGGAATTCTCCCTGGAGCCCCAGCGATTCCCGCGTCCCCTTGCTCGCCTGGAAAATCCCACATGCTGAGATTCTGGTGCGTGCCCAATTTTGGAGAATCTCCAGGACAATGGGATTCTGCATGGAGCATGTCCGACCCCCTCGACACTCACTGCAGCCCGCCAGACAGACTGTGTCTCGTATTGCCGCGCGCCCCGCGCATACTTGAATACAACTGTTGATGTTTCACTGGTGGCTCGACCACCGGGTGCTGCAGCGAGGGCGTCAGCCATCCTTGGCGATGGCTTGATACATTTTGCCCGGCCCCTTCCATCCCCGTGACGACGCACCGACAGCCTGTCGGTCGGCAAATGCTCGCGCTACCTGGCCCCCCAGGGCTGGCGCTCGGAGTCTGTAATGAGCAGTGGGAACAAGAACCTCGAGAAGCTCACCCCCAAGCAGCGCGCTCTGTACGAACTGCTTCTCAAGGAAAAGAAGGGACAGCTCCAGGACGCGACCACGAAGGCGGTGGAGCGGACCATCCCGCGCCGGGAGGACACCGGGCCCGCACCCGCTTCCTTCCCGCAGCAGAGACTGTGGGTGGTGGACCAGCTCGAGGGCGGTCGCGCCTTCGCCTACAACGTCCACATCACCGTCCAGTTCACCGGCGCGCTGGATGTCGCCCTGCTGGAACGCTGTGTGAACCAGGTGGTGCGGCGCCACGAGTCGCTGCGCACCGTGTTCGCCGCGCGCGAGGACGGCATCCCCGTCCAGGTGGTGCTGCCGGAGCTGCGCTTGCTCGTCCCGGTCGAGGACGTCTCGCACCTGTCGAAAGAGGAGCAGGACGCCGAGGTGGAGCGGCGCACCAGCGAGGAGTCCCAGCGTCTGTTCGACCTGGCGCGCGGGCCGCTCTTGCGCGGCAAGGTGCTGCGGCTGGGCCCCGACAACCACGTGGCCCTCGTCACCATGCACCACCTGGTAACGGACCGCTGGTCCCTGGGCGTCTTCGTCCGCGAGCTGATGGCCTTCTACGCCACAGGCGTCACCGGCCAGTCGCATGACCTGCCCGAGCCCGCCATCCAGTACTCCGACTTCGCCGTCTGGCAGCGCGAGCGCATGCAAGGCGAACGGCTGCGCACGGAGCTGGAGTTCTGGAAGCAGCACCTGCGCACACTGCCCGCGCCGCTGGAGCTGCCCACCGACAGGCCCCGCCCGCCCGAGCAGACCTACCGCGGCTCCCGCCAGTTCGTCACCCTGCCGGTGGCCCTGACGCGCGCCCTCAAGGAGATCAGCCAGCAGGAGGGGGCCACCCTCTTCATGACGCTCTTGGCCACGTTCCAGACGTTGATGCACCGGCACTCGCGACAGACCGACATCACCGTCGGCTCGCCCATCGCGGGTCGCAACGTGCCGGAGCTGGAGACGCTGATCGGCTTCTTCGTCAACACGCTGGTGCTGCGCAATGACCTGGGCGGCAACCCCACCTTCCGCGAGCTGCTGCGCCGCGCGAAGGAGGTGTGCATGGCCGCGTACGCACACCAGGAGCTGCCCTTCGAGAAGCTGGTGGAGGAGCTGCAGCCCCCGCGTGACTTGAGCCGTCACCCGTTGTTCCAGGTGATGTTCAGCTTCCAGAACACCCCGCGCCAGGACCTGTCGATGCCGGGGTTGCAGTCCACCTATCTGCTGGTGGACCCGGGCTCGGCCAAGTTCGACCTGCTCCTGGAGCTGCGCGAGGACCGACCGGACGAAATCTTCGGCTGGCTCGAATACAACACCGACCTGTTCGACGTCGCGACCATCCAGCGGATGCGCGGGCACTTCTACTCGCTGCTCGGCGCGGTGGCGGAGAACCCGGACACGCGGCTGTCCGAGCTGCCCCTGCTCACCCAGGAGGAGCAGCTCCAACTGCTCTCCGACTTTCAGGGCCAGCAGGACGACTTCCCGCGCGACGTGTGCCTGCACTCACTCATCGAGGCCCAGGCTCGCCGCACTCCCGACGCGGAGGCACTGCGCTTCGAGGACTCTGCTCTTTCATACGCGCAGCTCGACTCACGCTCCAACCAACTGGCGTGGCACCTGCGCTCCCTTGGCGCTCGCCCGGGTTCTCTCGTCGGCGTCTGCCTGGAGCGCTCGCTCGACCTCGTCGTCGCGCTGCTCGCCGTCCTCAAGTCCGGCGCCGCCTACGTTCCCCTGGACCCCGCGTATCCCCGCGAGCGCC
>NZ_JABUMU010000027.1:0-166590 GCF_013336625.1 Myxococcus sp. CA033
CTCATGGTTCGGGTGCATGCCTACCTCGCCGCACGCAACGCCCAGCGCTCTGCCAGTCCATACCTACGTCGAGCCGACCTCAGGCGCACCGCCTGAGGTCATGCGGGAATCGTGGTCGTTGGTTTAGACGCCCGCTGAGCCGCACCGGAGATGAAGCACAGGGGTTGGATGGCTCGAGCCGTCCAACCCCTTTCATTTGGAGCCCGTCCATCCGCCACCGCGACATCGCTGCCCGGAACTCGTGGTGTGGGGAGTGCTGACAATCCTGTCGCGATGGCTGCTCGCCCACTCCCGCGACTCCGGGGAAAAGCGAGGGGCGTCGCGAGGCATGGGTGTTGCTTGGAGACAATCGCCACCCAGCCACAGGAGCGACTGTCTGACTCGCCTCGCCTTCGTCGCGCTGCTCCTCCTCGCCCCGGCGGTTCGTGCCCAGGCGGAGTCCCCCAGGCCCCAGGCCGAGTCCACGGCGGCCATTCCGAAGACCTCCATCTGGCTGTCGCCCGTGACGCACGCCTTCTTGTTCTTGGGAGGGCCGATGACGGAGCGGCTCCACGTCGCCGTGCCGATTGGCGTGGGCCGGAGCTTCTCGGAGACAACCACGGGGGTGCTCGAAGTCACGCCCATGCTGACGCGCAACAGTTGCAACCGCGAGTCCATGCGCTGCGACACGATACGGCAGCTCAAGGTCACCCTGGGCCTGGCGTGGAAGCCCGCGCCCAGGGCTCGTGGGCAGGGCTTCTTCTTCCAGCCCAGGTTGAGCGGCATGTGGACCTTTGACAGCCAGCATTTCCGTCCCTTCGGAAGGGCCTCCGCGCTGACGTATGAGCAGGAACATGGCTTCCAGGTCACCCTGGGGATGGACGTGGGCTACCGCGTCGTGACGCGACGCTCTGGGTTCTTCTTCGAGCCCATGCTCGGACTCGGCATGGGCTACAGCGTGAACCAGCGACGCAAGGCCATCGACGTGAGCTTCCAGTATGGAAATCCCATGACGGAGGACCGCACGGACCGCGCCATCACCGACCTGGACCTGGACCTGGTTCGCCTGGGTGTCACCTTCTGAATCCAGTGTCCCGGTACTCGATACGGAGCAGGCTCTCGCGCGCCAAGAACCATTCGCTCACGACGCGAGATATTCATGGAAACCTCCGCGCATGAAACAGGCTCGGTACATCGGGCTCGTCTGAGATTTCCCGGTATCAACGACTGAAACATACGTCATCAGGCGGATACCCCTCGCCATGTGGGCGGCTTGGGTATACCGGTTGATTCATGAGCCGCTCGTCAGCTTCGGTCGGGACATTGCTGGGTCAGAAGTATCAGCTGCGCCAGAGGATTGGCGTGGGGGCAATGGGCATCGTCTACGAGGCGGCGGAGCTCGACGAGACCGACGCGGTGGCCATCAAGGTGCTCCAGCAGCACCTCCTCGACAACGAGGCCGTGCTCGCGCGCTTCCGTCGGGAGGCGCGCGCCATCGCGGGGCTCCAGCACCCGCACCTGGTCGAGGTGAAGGACTTCCAGTGCAACCCGGACGAGCCTCCGTTCATGGTGATGGAGCTGCTCCAGGGTCAGACGCTCCGACTCCTGTTGAAGCAGCAGGGTCCCCTGCCCGTCGCGCGCGCGGTGGCCATCGCGCTGCAGACGTTGTCCGCGCTGGAGACCGCGCATCGCGCTGGGGTCATCCACCGCGACATCAAGCCGGACAACCTCTTCATCGTCTCGAGCGAGACGGGTGACAAGGTGAAGGTGTTGGACTTCGGTGTGGCGAGGCTGCTCCACGAGGACGACGCCTCGGCGGTGGGCGCGGAGGCGGGAGCCTGGGTGGGGACGCCGTCGTTCATGGCGCCCGAGCAGGTGCGTTGCCAGCCCGTTGACGCGCGCGCGGATCTCTACTCGCTGGGTGCGTGTCTGTACCAGATGGTGACGGGGAAGCAGCCCATCGACGTCGCCGACACGGTGGCGCTCTTCTCCGCCATCGTGGAGCGGGTGCCGCCGCTCGCCTCAGCGATTCGGGCGGACGTGCCCGAGGACTTCTCGCAAGTGCTTGCACGTGCGCTGCACAAGAAGCCCGCGGAGCGCTTCGCTGATGCCGAGGAGATGGCACGAGCGCTCAGGCCATGGGCCACCCCACCCCGGACTGAGACCGCGGTTCAGCTCGACGCCGGGCCTGAGCTTCAGTTCGACATTGCGCATGAGCCTCCGCTCGACGCCGTGCCTACGCCTCAGCTCGATGCCGCGCCCGCGCCGCAGCTCAGCGCCGTGCCCGCGCCTCTGCTCGACACCGTGCCCGCGCCCCAGTTCGACGCCGCCCCTGCGCCTCGGCCCAACGCCGCGCCTCAGCTCGATGCCGCGCCCGCGCCGCAGCTCGACGCTGCGCCTGCGCCACAGCTCGATGCCGCGCCAGTGCCCCAGCTCAGCGCCGCGCCTGCGCCAAACCTCGCGCCTGTGGATGAGCGTGCGCCGGTTGTACCGGTGGCGCCTCCGCCGCCCCTGCCCCGCCGCCGCTCGGCCATGAAGGAGAGCCTCATGGTCGTCGGAGCCACCCTGCTTGGGCTCGTGGTAGGCGTGGCGCTCGGGTTGTAAAGCGGGGTGCCGCACACCGCGAGCGTCGTCAGTGCCTTCACATCCTCGCGGGCCGCGACAAAAGAAGACGCGCCCCTCCACGCTGACGCAGGGGGCGCCCGGACCTCGAGCACGGGGAGCGTGCTCAAGGTCAGACATCCGAGAATGACTCTCTCCAAAGGAGCGGGAGCCCCAAGGGCCCCCACCCCTCCCGCCCTCAGTGGACGATGAACGTCGAGGGGAGCAGGACCTTGGCGCCTCGGCCCTGGAAGAGGCTGTCCTTCAGGTGCAACTGGATGACGACGTGCTTGCGCTTCTCCAGCTCCGCGCGCTTGGTCGTGAACAGGATGGAGCCCGAGCGAGCGTTGATGAGACCCGGCGCGCCGGACTCCCGGAAGGCCCCCACGTCATCGAAGTGCACGCGCACGTCCGCCGACTGCGCTTCCGCCGGCAGGTAGAAGTACCCTAGCAGATAGGCGTGGTCCGTCTGAGCCAGGTCCATGGAGCGCGCGGACGCGGCGAGCTGGAACGGAATCGACTTGCCCTGCGCAATCACCTCGATGCGCCCCACGCCCAGCAGCGCCTTCTCATACAGCTCCGCATCCTGACCGAGCAGCCGCAGCTCGAAGCGGTCGCCCTCGGGCACCACGATCGGGTCCGGTCCACCGCCTCCATCACACGCGCTCAGCGTCAGCGCCACGAACATCCCGGACAGGGCCATCCACCTTGAATTCGTCATCATGTCATCCCCCCTTTCAGTACTGCGGTTCCACGGCCCGCTCCTGCCCCAGCAGCGGATCCATCTTCCAGATCTTCTTGCTCAGCGGCACCGCTCTGCGCTGACCGGAGCGGTTGTGCTTCTCCAGTTGCTCCAGCGCCTGCTCCAGCAACATCGGGTTGGGAGCAACCCACGCCTCCAGGCCCGTCAGCGCCGGAGCCTGGGTGCCGAAGAACCGCTCGTTGCACGTGGCCGTCAGCAACTCACGAGCGACCTTCACCTTGAGGGACTCGAAGTCCGAGCGGATGGCACCGCCCTGCGAGATGGCCGGGTTGGCCCAGAGGATGCCCAGCGCGGTCTCCGTCGTCGTGACCTTGCCCAGGTTGCCCAGCGAGATGGGGCCCGGCGCCAGACACTCGCTCAGGGCGTCCTCGCTGGAGCCATAGAAGCCGTAGTCCCGCGTCAGCATCGGAGGCTGTTCCTCACTGCCCACGGGAGGAGGCAGGTTGAAAGCACATGTCGCGCCGTCCGCGAACTGCGTGGCGGGGCCGGTGGTGACAGTGGTCAGCGCTCCCGTGACCAGGTTCACTGAATAGAACGTGTTGGCGAGGTTCACGTTCGCGTTGGTGGACCCGTAGAAGAACAGCGATCCAGAGACCGTGAAGAAGGCGGAGACCATGGAGTTGCCCACCGACGGCACACCGTTGATGAGTGTCGGGAGGAGGAAGTCCAGGTGGGTGCCCAGCACCGGATCGATGACGGTGACGCGCTGGGTGGCGCTGTTGAAGCCATACAGCAGGCCGTTGATGGGGTTCACCGCGAAGTCGGCGACCCGGAACGTCGCGGGAGTGCCCACGACGACATCCGACAGCGTCGCGCCCGTGGCGGTGTTGATGCGGACCAGGTGGTTGCTCGTGATTTCGAACCCGAGGTAGGAGCCGTCCTGGAGGACGGCGCCCGCGCCCCAGAGCGCCGTGTTCGCGGCCCCCGTGGCGAGCGGAGCGATGACATCGGACGAGCCATTGGCGTCCACCCGGATGAAGCTGGGCTGGACCACGCCGTCGGAGCTGATGGCATACAGGAAGCCGTCGACATGGTTGAAGGCGAGGGCATTGTACGGCAGCGAGGTCTCCCCCTGGAGCGCGAGCGTGGCCGTGCCAGGGTCGAAGATGTACAGACGCGACGGCCCCACGGGCAGCCCGGCGCTCGAGGAAGACGCCGTCGAGATGTAGACCGTGTCGTCACACGACAGGATGCGTTCCTGGGCGCAGAGCACGTTGACGCCGTCCTGGGCGGAGCCGCTGTCCCAGCCGATGCTGAAGACGTTCGTGAAGGAGGCCTCCTCGCTGGGTGTGGAAGGATTGGCGTCCAGCGCGCCCAGCGCGATGCAGGCCTCGTAGCTGGGCACGGGGAATGAGCACTGATACGTGACGTTGCCACCCACGGGGACCGTCCGCGGCGGCGTGGGGTCGAGCGTGCACGCGGTCAGGAGCGGGTCTGCCGCCAGGAGGAGAATCGACTCCAGCGTCGGATGGATGTTCGTCGCGCTGAACGTGAAGTTCAGCGTGTTCGGATAGGTAATGATCGTGGCCTGCTTCACGCCATTCACGAGCTTCTCCGCTCGGAAATCGTGAGCCCAGACACCCGGGGCCCATAACGCGCCACCGAGCAGGACTCCAAACCATCTGCGATTCATCTTTATGCCTCCGCGCCCTTGGGGGTTACGGCCAGGGACGCCGGACGCCCTGCACGGAAGGTGCCCGCTTTGGCTTGGTTCACAAACTATTCCCGGTGACGCCTGCGAATGCCCTTCAGTCCCGGCGTGTGATGAACACGCGGCATGAACAGACAGACATTCTCGGATGATGGGTGCCCGAGAGTGATTGTCTGCCCGATGAAGGGCTCGACACCCGCCCCCCAGGGCAACACCGCCTGCGGGCCAGGACGCGAGGGAAACAACCTACACGGAAATTTTTGGCAAAAGAGCCCTGCAACAATTCCAGTCAAAACACATATTCCGTGTCGGGTGCTCAGGAAGGAGCCACGGGCCCTGACTCCGCGACGGGCCCGAGGGCGGAGCCGGGCTGGGACTGGTCCTCGGTGCGCAGGTACCAGGGCACGCTGATGACCACCAGGCGCCGGGCTCCGGACAGCATCAAGGTGCTGCGCAGGAGCTCGGAGCGGCGCCCATACATGACAGCCCGGTACCACCGGCGCTCCAGCAGCTCCGGCAGGACGACGGCCACCGTGCGGTGCGGGTCCTCGGCGAGGAGTCTGTCCACGTAGTCCAGCAGGGGCTGCACGAGCCCCCGGTAGGGCGAGGGGACTTCGTCCAGCCTCGGCACCTGGAGGCGGGCCCGCACCGCGGGCTCCTGGACGAGCGCGGCCCACTGCTCGGCCAGGGAGCCCGGGGCGGCCTCGTCCTCGTCGGTGCGCACATGGACCGCGCGGACGTCATGGCAGAGCCCCAGCGCGAACCGCAGGGCGGTCTCCGACGCGTGGGACCAGCGGCTCATGGGCACCACCGCCACCATGCTCCCGCGCGAGTCCACCGCCATGGGCCGCTGAAGCCCTGTCGTCTCGCGCACGCGCAGATAGGCCTTGTGGACCCGACTGAACAGCAGCACGCCCAGCGGGATGATGACCACTGCGGCCCAGCCGCCATGGGTGAACTTGGCGACGATGACGATGGCCAGCGCAAGCCCCGTCAGAAGCGCGCCCACGCCGTTGAGGACGCGGCGCCACCGCCACCCCGTCTCGCGGCGGCGCGTCCAGTACACCACCATGCCCGTCTGCGAGAGGGTGAAGGCGAGCAGCGCGCCAATGGCGAACAGCGGGATGAGCCGGTCGGTGATGGCATCCGAGGCGAGGATGAGCAACCCCGCGAGCACCGCGAGCAACAGGATGCCTCGCGAGTACGCCAGCCTGCGTCCCCGGTGCACGAAGGCCACGGGCAGATAGCGATCCAACGCCAGGAGCCAGCACACGCGAGGGAAGCCCGCGAAGCTGGTGTTGGCCGACAGCGCGAGCACGCCGAGGATGGACGTCATCGCGACGTAATAGAAGACACCCCGCCCTGTCACCGCCGCGAGCAACTGGGACAGGACACTCTGGTAGCCCGGGCCGTCGGGCGCCGTCGCGCCCACGCCATAGACCTGGCACAGCGCGGACACGCCGAGCAGCAGCAGCACGAGGACGAGGATGATGAGCGACAGCGTGAGCCTGGCGCGGCGCACGGAGGGCGCGCGGAACACCGGCACCGCGTTGCTGACCGCCTCCACGCCCGTCATCGCCGTACAGCCGCTGGCGAAGGCCCGCAGCACCAGCCACAAGCCCACGCTCGCCGAGGGCGAGGGCAGCGCTGGCGGAGGGATGTCACTGGCCGGAGCGCCCCCTTGCGCGAAGGCCCGGAACGCACCGACGGCGAGCAGGATGAAGAGCGAGCCGATGAACATCGCGGTGGGCAACAGGAACAAGGCCCCGGCTTCCCGCGCGCCTCGGAGGTTGACGAGCGTGAGCAGGCCCAGCAACCCCAGCGCGAGCCCCAGCGTGTGCGGCCGCAGCGCGGGGAAGGCGGAGACGATGGCGCCCACGCCCGCGGAGATTCCCACCGCCACGTTGAGCAGGTAGTCCAAGAGCAGGGCGGACGCCGCGAGCAGCCCCACCCGACGGCCCAGGTTCTCTCGCGCCACCGTATAGGCACCACCGCCGCGCGGGTAGGCTGCGATGGTCTGCCGGTAGGAGGACGCCACCACCACCAGCAGCCCGACGATGCACGCGGTGATGGGCAACAGCAGCTTCACGCCCGTGGGGCCCAGCGGGCGCAGCACCGTGAGCGCGGCCTCGGGGCCATACGCCGCGGACGACAGCGCATCCAGCCCGAGGAGTGCCACGCCCGCGAGCACGCCCACCTGCTCGTGTGACGCCTGCGCCGTCGTGAGGGGCTTGCCGAGCAGCATGTCCATCCAGCTCCGGCGGCTCGTCCTGGCGTGTTCCATGCCACCCCTCTGGCGCCCCTCGTGGTCCCGTCGCCGGGCGTCCCTCACGGGCAACCTGGGGATGCCACGCTCCAGGCAGAGCGGGCGGCGTGCCAGGCGCGCGACTCCACCCAATCCCTCGCATCCGCCCCAGGACACGTCGCATGCCTCCGCGCGGACACCTCGCTGCCCCGGGGTGATGGGCTGCCAACACCCGGAGTCCGCTTGTGTCGTCCCCGGACGCTCGGCCCTGGAGTCGGCTTCACGGAGCCCTCCCTGATTGGTCACTTCCACGTCCACCCCGCAAATCGCATTGGAGGGCAGCACGTATGGCCATGAGGCACTGCTGGACGCTATCTGTCATCGCCACCCTGGGAGTCTCCGGGACAGCGGTGGCGCAGGAGTCGGAGACGCGCGAGTCGAGCCCGGTGGAGCCGGTGGAGATGGATGTCCGCGCGGAGCACGGGATGGCCGGCCCCCAGCTGGCGGTGGGTATCAACCTGGGCCTGGGCGCGGGCTACGTCTACAAGGACGGCACGTCGCGCACGGGGACCCGGGAGGACTTGAAGATCACCGACGCCGCCAACGCCTCCCTGCCACTGATGCTGGAGCTGGGCTATCGCTTCAACCCCCGCTTCTACGCGGGGCTCTGGGGCAGCTGGGAGAAGGTCTTCACCAAGACGAACGACATCTCCTGTCCGGAGGGGTTCGACTGCAACAACTCCCAATGGCGCTTCGGCCCCGAGGGCCGCTTCCACTTCAATCCGGAGTCGGGCTTCGACCCGTGGGTGGGGCTGGCCGTGGGCCTGGAGTTCCTCAAGAGCCACGTGGAGGGCACCACCCAGGTGCCCGTGCCCGGCGGAGGCACCGTGGCCGCGAACATCGACACCCAGGTGACGGACCGGGGCCCCACCTTCATCCGCCTCAGCGCCGGAGGCGACGTGCGGCTCACGCGCTACGTCGCGTTCGGGCCCATCGTCACCGCGTCGCTGGGCAGCTACACCGTTCGCACGGGTGACCAGACGTTGAGCATCGCCGGCCTGCCCGGGCAGACCTCCCCCGTCTCCGCCGTGGACGACGGCTTCCATGCACTCTTCACCCTGGGCGTGCGCGGCGTCTTCCGCACGTTCTGAGGCGCGCGGAGCAGGCCCGCGAGGCGGAAGACCGGGCGAGCCGTCCACGACGGCCCGCCCGGCCCGGTGCCCGATTTCCCCCGCTCCTGACACGATGTCTCGTGACAAGTGCACCTGGGTCACAACCGCCCCTCCCAAATGTTGCCGTGGCGCGTCGGAAAAGGCTCACTCCCCGGCTCCCAGAGGCCCTTCCCAAACCTTTCCTACATGTCAGGGGATGCAGACCTATTTACAGTCATGCGCCGCCAGTCGAGCATTGGCCTCCTCATGGCTGCCTACCGCCCCTCCCCGACACCTTTCGACAGCCTTGCCCCGCGCGACTCCATCGCGAGGCGTCACGCACCGTCGCGCCGAGTCGCGCGTCTGGCCCTGCTGGGCTGCGCGCTGTTCATGGCGCTCGTGCATGCACCGACGGCCCGCGCGGCCGAGGAGGCGAGTTCCTCCATCCCATTGTTGGAGGGATGGCGCTACCGCTGGGGTGACTCGCCCCAAGGCGCGGATGGACTTCCCCTGTGGGCGCAGACGGCCAACGTCGCCGAGGACTGGCGCACGATGGAGGCGCTCAAGCCGCCACCGGGACGCGGCACCCACGTCTTTCTGTGGGTCAGCATCCCGTTGCCCCAGGGGCCGTGGGCCGAGCCCGCCGTCATGCTGGGTGAGGTCACCAATGCCGTGGAGGCCTACGCCAACGGTCAGCGCGTCTATGTGAGCGGGCGACTGAACACGTCTGGCGCGGAGCTGTCCGACAACATGGCCTGGCATGTCGTGCCGGTGCCGCGCGCCTCGCTGGGTGGACATCTGCTGCTGCGCGTCCAGTCGAGCAACCCGAACATCGGCGTGGCACAGGGCGCGTTGATCGGCTCGCGGCACCAACTGCTCGCCAAGGTGACGCGCGAGGGACAGGCGCCGTTCGTCATGGGCATGCTGCTGCTGGCGGTGGCGGTGGGTTCGGGTGGAGCGTTCCTGATGCACTGGCGTCGGCGGATGCTCGCGGGCCTGGCGGTGTTCTCCGCCAGCGGCGGCTTCGTGCTGCTGGGCCTGAGCGGCATGCCCAACGCGCTCTGGGACGCGCCCATCACCGCGACGCGCTTCACGGTGCTCGGCATCTTCCTGCTCGTGTCGGGCCTCATCGAGTTCGTGTCCGACGCCATCCTCAACAACCAGCGGCGCTGGTTCCGCATTGGAGCGATGGGCTACACGGCGCTCTGCGTGGTGGCGGCCCTCTCCGCCCTGCTGGACCTGGGCACCGCGCAGCGCATCCTGGTGCCCTTCCTGCCCTTCTCCTTCATCATGCTGCTCATCTGCTTCAGCGTGGCGGCGGCGGAGGCGTGGCGGGGCAACCCCGACGCCCGCATCTTCGTGGGAGGCATGTCGGGGCTCGTGCTCTTCCTCGCGCTCACGGTGCTGCCCGTCATCGGCGTGCTGAGCTTTTCGTTGGGCAACGTGTCGCACTGGGGATACCTGGCGCTCACCCTGTCGCTGATAGGCATCGTCGCGCGACGCTCCATGGAGGTGGTGCGCTCGCTGGAGGCCCACACCCGGCAACTGGAGGAGCGGCAGCTGGAGGTGCGCAACCTGGCGGGGCGCATGGGCACCGGCGCCGGTGAGCTGGCCACGGTGGTGCAGCAACTGCGCTCCACCAGCGACCAGCAGACCGAGGGCGTCAGCCGTCAGGCGGCGGCGCTCCAGGAGGCCGAGCAGACGGTGAAGGAGATCCGCCGCTCGTCGCAGATGACGGCGGAGAAGGCCAGCTCGCTCGCGGCGTCCGCGGAAGGCGCCGAGCAGGTGGGCCGCGAAGGCAGCGCCGCGCTGGAGCGGACGCTGGCGGACCTGGCGGCGATTCGCAACGAGGTGTCGGAGATGGCCCGCCGCATCCTCGCGCTCGACGAGCGGACGCGCGAGGTGTCCGGCATCGTCGACTCGGTGAAGGACCTGGCGGACCAGTCCAACATGCTGGCCATCAACGCGGCCATCGAGGCGGCGCGCAGCGGCGAGAGCGGCCGGGGCTTCGGCGTGGTGGCGCGGGAGATGCGAGGACTGGCGGACCAGTCCATCCGCGCTACGCACCGCATCCGCGAGGTGCTCAACGGCGTGAGCGCCAGCATGCGCGAGGCGGCCCAGTTCAGCGAGAAGGGCGACGAGCGCGTCCGGCAGAGCCTGGATGCGGTGCGCACGTCCAGCGCCCAGTTCCAGGAGCTGGCCATCCTCATTGGCGACTCCAGCGCGAGCATGCGGCAGATCACCGCCGCCGTCAGCGCGCAGGACTCCGGTACCCAGCAGATGGCCATGGCCATCCAGGAGCTCTCCGGACAGATGCAGCGCACCCTGAAGACGGTTCAGGAGACACAGGAGGCCACCCGCTCCGTCCAGTCGCTGGCGGAGAGCATGTCCGGCCTGGCCACCCAGTCGCTCCGGGCAGAGGGCTCCACGAGCGTCGCGCCACCCCGGTAGTCCCCCAACACCCTCGGAAGAGAGGTCCCATGCGTACCCAGGCCGCCCTGCTGCTCGTGCTCGTCGCCGTGGCTTCAGCGTGTGGAGGGGCCCATGGGGCCGCCTCGGACCCCAATCAGCCTCCGCCCCCCAAGACAACGGTGGCGGTGGAGAGCCGGAAGCTCGTGGACGTCAACCTCTACGCGCTGACGGGGACGCGGCGGATGCGGCTGGGGACCGTGCCGGGGATGTCGACGCGCAACTTCGTGTTGCCCCCGGACATGGTGGGCAACACGGACCGCATCCGCTTCGGCATCGAAATCATCGGCACCCTGGGCCACAAGAGCCTGGGCAGCGAGCGTGGCTTCGAAAGCGAGCAGGAGATGTCCGTCCGGCCCGGCGACGAGCTCTCCCTGACCATCTACTGACACCCACCCGGCGCCTTCCTTTCGTGAGGAAGGCACCGGGCGCGGGTCCTGGCTTCAATCAGAACGACACGATGTCGCGGCGGCTCGAAGCCCCGCTTTCAAGGTCGGACAGCACCGAGGCCCCATCGAACGGCACCGGAGGCGCGGGCTCCAGGGGCCGAGCCGCGGCATCTGACGCCAGCGCGGCGGCGGTGACCTCGAGTTCGAAGAACCCGCCGTTGTTGTTCTCGTCGCTCTCCGCGACGACGCCATCCACGTCCGCCAGCACCACGACGCGGTAGCTGCCCGGAGCGATGGTCGGCGAGAAGGTGATGGTGGTGGGCGGCAAGGACCACGTCCCCGCGCCCGCGCTGATGGGAATGGCGCCAATGCCCTCCAGAATCTGGAAGTCCGGGTCGGTCAGGAAGACGCCCACGTGCGTGGCCGAGGGGGCCGCGCAGCGGGTGAAGAGTTCGAAGGAGAGGTCGGCGGAGCCTCCTGGCTGGATGGTGCCCGGGCTGAGCGTGCCGGCCGTGAAGAAGAAGTCGGGCGGCTTCGTGGTACCCAGCAGGCTGTTGTCGCTCAACACGCCGGTGAGGTCCACGCGGCCCAGGACATACCAGGTCGATGGCTGACACCCGTTGGAGATGAACTCCAGTTGGGCCACGGTGTTGGCGGGCATGGAGAACCGGGAGATGAACTGCGTCTGGGTTCCCACCGGCGGCAGATAGGGTCCAAGTCCACTTCCCCGGAGCGCGATCTGCGTGGTGAACAGCGGGTAGACGCCGCTGCTGCCATTCGCAGTGGCCGACAAATAGAAGTTCAACTGCGCCACCGCCGCTCCAACGCCTGACTTGCTGCCGGCCATGGAGTACTGGACGTTGAAGCCCGAGAGCGGGGTCGTGATCGTCGGCGGTACCGAGATGGAGATCATCTGGACCTGCGCCCAGGCGGGAGTCGCCACCACGCCCAGCAGCAGAAAGAAAGACACCACGGCGGATTTCCTTGTCATACAAAAGACAGTACACACGCCAGGAATGGCGCAGCAAGACAGACACCACCCGCCACGCCCGCGCCCATGTACACCAACCAGACACGCTTCTCCAAGGCAATCACAACCAATCCAACTTTACGACCGCGACGGAAGCTCGCGACCCTCAACAGGGCCCTCGGCCGGGAGACTCCCCCGGGAAACCGCTACACCGACAGCGAGACGCGCCGGCGCGCCACGGGCGTGCCCATCCTCCGCGCCCTCCTGAAAACACCCACACGCGGATGAAGACAGCCACTTCTTAAATTCCGATTCTTCGGAAACTCCGGACATCCCCGGCCCGACAACGTGTGGACCCCGGGTCGAATCGCGGTGCGACAGGCCCGCCGTGCACGGCCCGAGAACCGCTCGCGGGAACACCCCGCCTGGAGAAGAAAGATGCACACGAAACGGAAGATGTGGCTCCTCGCCCTGCTGTTCGTGGGGCTCTCCGCCTGTGGTGGTGAGGGCGAAGGGGTGACGGACGCGCCCGAGTCGCTCGACACGAGCACGGCCGAGCTCAACACCGCCATCTACAACCGGGCGCGCAACTACGCCGCGGCCCATCCCACGCGGGATGGCGGCACGTGGGACCAGTGGTGCGGCTCGCTGATGTGGCGCTTCGGACAGTTCCCGGAGTCCTCGGCGCGGCCCTCGGCCATCGAGGCCTATCACGCGTCGACCCGGCAGCCCTATGCGGCTTCGCAGGCTCCCGCAGGGGCCTTCCACTGGTGGGACATCGGCTCGTTCGGCCACGTGGGCCTGGACCTCAACGGCGGTGGCACCACGGTCTTCATGGCCACGCGAAAGCTCGCGGAGAGCTGGGGCAACGCCATTGGCATCAACAGCGTGTCGGGGTACTCGGCGCAGTCCGGCGCGCGATATCTCGGCTGGTCGCTGGACTACGCGGGCAGCGTCATCCCGGACCATGGCCCCCTGCCCGGTGGCGGAGGTCTGCCTCGGACGTCGACGGAGGACGACGGCATCCCCGGGCCCATCTACTACAAGCGCATCCAGACGGTGGGGCGGCGGGACTTCGGCTACACGGGTCCCATCGACGGTGTCACCGGGCCGAACACGGAGAAGATTCGCGTGAGAATCACGGCGCGCGAGCTCAACCGTCGGGGTGGCCCGCGCACCTCCGCGCAAGAAGACGGAATCCCAGGCGCCATCTACTGGCAGCGCGTCCAGACGGTGGGCCGGGGGTTCGGCTACACGGGCCCCATCGACGGGATTCCCGGCCCGAACACGTACAAGGCCGAGCACCGCATCTGCGGGTACGCCGTGAATCGGGCGTTCTAGACGGAAGGCCCCTGCCCTCGCGCTCACAATGCCCTTTCCGCCGAGCGCGAGGGCGGATGCGGCTACAGTCCGCGCATGACTGTCCAGGCCACGGGCGTGCTGCTCGACCTTGAAGGTGGCGTCGCCACGCTCACGCTGAACGATGCTGCGCGCCGCAACGCGATGACTCCCGAGTTGGGGGATGCGCTTCGTGCGCGGGTGGAAGAGCTGCGTGGGCGGGAGGACGTGCGCGCCGTCGTCCTCGCCGGAGCGGGCGGGACGTTCTCCGCGGGCGGCGACCTCCAGATGTTGGAGCGCCTGCGCCAGGTCTCCTTCGAGGAGGCCCGCGTCTTCATGCTCGACTTCTACTCGCGCTATCTCAGCATCCTGGACCTGCCCGTCCCCACGGTGGCGGCGGTGGAGGGCGCGGCCATTGGCGCGGGGCTGTGTGTCGCGCTCGCGTGCGACATGTGCATCGTCTCCGAGGACGCGAAGCTCGCCCTCAACTTCGTGCAGCTCGGCCTGCATCCCGGCATGGGCGCCACGTGGCTCGTGCCACTGCGCACAGGCCCGCAGCGCGCCGCGGAGCTGCTGCTCACCGGGCGGCGCTTCGATGGCCGCGAGGCGGTGCGGCTCGGGCTCGCGCTGGAGGCCACCCCCGCCACGGAGACCCGGACCCGCGCACGCGCCCTCGCGACGGGCATCGCGTCGAACGCGCCGCTCGCGACCCGGGGACTCAAGCAGCGGCTCGGCCTGGACCGCGCGGGGCTCCATCGCGCGCTGGCGGAAGAGGCCCGGCTCCAGGCGGAGAGCTACGGCAGCTCAGACCTGGGCGAAGGACTCGCCGCCGCCGCGGCGCGACGGCCTCCCGTGTTCCAGGGGCGGTAATCCGCCCATCGCCGTGCTTCCTCGTCGCCAGGGTTCGCGACATGCTGCCGGGCGGCTTCGCGGTGGACGCGAGACAGCGGCGGGAGGGATGGAGATGGGACAGCTTCGACTGGAGCGACACCTGCACGGGGTACACGTGGTGCTCATGTGCACGGACGACGCGGAGGAACAGGCGGAGTGGGTGCTGAGCGTGCTCGAGCGCCTGCCTCCCGGCGGACTCATCCCCGGACGCACGCTGCGCTTCGGCTGGTCCAACCTGCGCCTGGACCCGCGCGGAGACTCGCTGGTGGTGACGGAGCCCGACTTCGACGGCAACCCGCTGACCGACTGGCGCGACGACATCACCGTGACGCTGCGAGTCCAGGGGCGGATGCTCGAGACGACGCAGACGGTGGGCACCGAGCCCCTGTTTCCTCGCTACGGGGACAAGGTCGCGGCCGTGCCCGGCTGGGACAGGAGCCCCCGGGTCGCCATGGCGCGCGCACGCGCCCCCGAGGGCACCGACTCCGGCTGGCTCATCGTCCCACCCGGCCCGCCCGGCGATGAGACCTTCGAGACCTTCCCCGTGTACGCCCTGCTGCGGCGTCGCCCCGCGTTGCTGTCCGCGCTCGCCCTGCCTGGAGGATGGGTGGCGGAGTTCGAGGACGACACGCTCGTGGGCTACGGCAAGCCCGACTGAGAATCCGGGTCCGCGTCAGGTACGCTCCGAGCGAACCGTCCTGGGCCCCCAACTCAAAAATTCGAAGACACGAACATCATGACCAAGCTCAATCAGATCATCGCCGTCGAGAAGGGCGTCAAGAACCGCTCCCAGCAGGAGCTGACGCAGGCCCACCACGACCTCCAGAAGCCGCAGCTGCTCAACGGCATCTCCCGCACCTATCAGCCCCGTGACGAAGAGGGTGAGCGCTTCCCCCCCGAGTCCACGCGCGTGCAGGTGCGCACCGACGACGTGCTGAAGAAGACGAAGGAAATCCTCACCCGGCTCTTCGACGTCACCGCCACCAAGGACCTCACCAACTGTCACGCGAAGGCGGACGTGCGTGTCGACGGCAAGGTGCTGCTCAAGGGCGCCCCCGCCACGTACCTGCTCTTCCTGGAGAAGCAGTTGGTGGACCTGCAGACCTTCGTGAAGAAGCTGCCCACGCTGGACCCGTCGGAGTCCTGGGTCCCCGACCCGGCGCAGGGCCTGTGGGCCACCGAGCCGGTGCAGACCGCGAAGACGAAGAAGGTCCCCCGCAACCACGTGAAGGCCGAGGCCACCGAGAAGCACCCCGCCCAGGTGGAGGTCTATTACGAGGACATCGTCGTCGGTTACTGGAAGACGGTGAAGTACTCGGGCGCTCTCCCCGCCGTCCGGGTCAATGAGCTGGTGGAGCGTGTGGAGAAGCTCCAGCAGGCGGTCAAGTTCGCGCGCGAGGAAGCCAACGCGGTGGAGGTCGAAGAGTTGAAGTCGGGCGAGGTTCTCCTCGGCTACCTCTTCAGCTAGACTCGGCGCGCAGTCCTTTCGGAGTACAAACTCAAACTCAGCAGCAAGTTGACGCCGAGCGTTCCCGGGTCGCCTTCAGTGCAGGTTCGAACCCTGCCCCCGCCATCCACTCCTGCGGCGGGGTAGCCCAACGGGTAGAGGCAAGCGACGTCACGGGCCCGCGAAGCACCCCACGCTCAGATTCTCACTCCAGACTCAGCATTCGCTGTCGCAGGTCCGATCAACCGCCTTCGCCCTTCTCCCCGAGATGCTGGTGCAATTCCAGCCCGCCGCTCCACTCGCTTGCGCGGCGGTCGTTCAATCGCAGGACACGGGGCATCAGACTGAGGCGAAGTCTTAAACGTGCGGACCTCATCCATGGCAGCACCCCGAGCCCGGTCAGGAGGACACCCTGATCGGGCTCACCTATTTGTCCCGTCGAAACTTCCAGCGCGGCTGTTTCACCTGGCGGACATGTCTCGTCGTGAGGGCTCGTGTGGGGTTGCCCTCGGCGCGCGGGGCGACTTCAATGCGGAGTCGCGATGCTGTTCGGAAGCAAGACGCCGCCGTCCCGTTCGGAGCTCGTCACCGAGGCGGACCTGGCTCGCTCGAAGGGCCGGCTGAACAAGGCCATCTCTGGTTACCGGAAGGCGCTGGAGCTGGAACCGAAGGACGCGGTGGTGCTCGGCAAGCTCGCGCCGCTGCTGGCCCGGGTGAAGCAGCCGGAGGCCGCGCTGGAGAGCTTCCGCGCGGCGGCCCAGGTCCATCTGGACAAGGGCTTCGCGGACAAGGCGCTCGCCGTCTATGCGCAGGCGGCGGAGCTGTTTCCCCTGGAGATGGACCTCTGGCGGCAGGTGTCGCAACTCCACGTCGTGAAGGGACACCGCGCGGAGGCCGTGAAGACACTGCTCCGAGGCCGGCTCCACTTCCGTCGCGGGGCCGAGCGGCCTGGTGCCATCCTCCTGCTTCGCGAAACGCTCGCGCTGGACGCGACGTTGTTCGAGGTGAAGCTGGACCTGGCGCTCCTGCTCGCGCGACAGAAGCAGCGTGACGAAGCGCTCGCGGTGCTGGAGCCCCTGCCCGCGGAAGCGAAGAGTCGCCGCCACATGCGCAGGTTGCGGTGGACGCAAGCCCAGGTGACGCCGACCGTCGGAGCGTTCGCGTCGTGGCTGCGCGCGGTGCTGCTGGGCCGCTAAGCGTCAGCCCTTGGCAGTCATGAGCCGTGAGCCTCCCTGGACTTGACGCTCTGCCACGCGAGCCTTGGCAGTTGGCCTCGCATCCAGGAGGGCTCCAGCGGAGCGCCCGCGAGGAAGCGGCGGCAGGCCTCGTGACTCGGGCCGAGCAGCACGACGTCCAGCAGCAGCGGCGGCCACGGTGGCAGCGAGCCCTCCGCGATGAAGCGCCCGAAGTGCTGGACGATGGGCGCGAGCAGCTCCGCCTTGCGCGCCGTGAGCGCTCCCGCCGCGTGCGTCCCCAGCTCCATCGCCATCGCCTGGTACATGAAGCGCCCTTCATCCCGGTGGGCGAAGATCCACTCCAGGTGGCCATCCACCAGGGCCACCACGGCCGCCTCCGCCGTGGTGGTGGGCAACACGCGCTCCGACAGGTGCGTGAAGAGGCGCTCGAAGGTGCGAATCAGCAACGCCAGCGTCAGGTCCGGCAGCCCGTCGAAGAGGTGGTAGACGCTCGACGGGCTCGCCCCCGCGGCCTTGCGAATCTCCTCGATGCCCGTGCTGAGAACGCCCCGCTCCGCGAAGCAGTGCAGCGCCGCATCCAGCAAGGCATCGCGTCGCTTCACCCCGTCCCGTCGTGCTGGCCCCATCGCCCTACCCTATGCGCTGCCCCCTCCTTGGGTCATCAGACCCCAGACTCTCGAACTGGAACATTCTTCCAATTCATGAACAGGGCTGGCAGGCTGGTGTCCATGGCCGACCTCATCCTCACTGGAGCGTCGCGTGGCATCGGTCACGCGCTGGCAAAAGCCCTCGCGAAGTCGACGGAGGACCGACTCATCCTGGTTGCTCGGGACCGGGCCCGATTGGACGCGCTGGTGCTCTCCATCCAGCAGGACGGCGGGCAGGCGCTCGCCGTGCCTGGAGACCTTTCCTCTCTCGCGGCGGCGCGCGACCTGGGGCGGCGATTGGTGGACGTGGTGGGCCCCGAGGCCACGCTGGTGCACAACGCGGGCGTGTGGCCATCGCGACGGGAGCTGACGCCGGACGGACTGGAGCGGGCGTTCGTGGTGAATCATGCCGCGCCGTGGGTGATGCAGCAGGCGTTGCTCGACGCGGGCCGGCTGCGCCGCATCCTGCTGGTGAGCGCGGGCCTGTTGGTGAAGGGCCGGTTCGACGCGGCGCGCACGCCCACGGGTGAGGACTTCTCCAGCATCCGGACCTACTGCGACACCAAGCTCGGCTTCGCGCTCGCGATGCGCGACGTCGCCACCGAACATCCGGAGCTGGACGTGCTCGTGATGCATCCGGGTGTCGTGCGCACGGACCTGGGTGCGCGCACGGGGCCCGTGGGATGGCTTCTCTCGCTCGTGAAGCGCGGCTGGGAGTCGCCAGAGGTCTGCGCCGAGCGCCTCGTCCGAGTCCTCGCCAGGGGGCGCTGGTCTCCTCCGGGACAGGCCCCCTGGTGGATGGAGGAAACGGAGCAACCCTGGCCCGCGGTGACGGAGGATGTCGCCACGCGGCGCGCCGTGCGCGAGGTCCACGCGCGACTGTTCCCGGGCACTTGAGGCCCGCGCGGCCGCGGGCTCGTCCCGCGCGGAGGACGACTCGTCACCGGCGCCGGAGCTTCCGTCACATCCCCGCCCTCGCTGTCGACACGTCCCGCTACGACACGGTGCTCCAGCGCCTCCGGTGTTCGCCGGCGGCCCGTAGCGAGGAGCGTGTCCATGCATCGCCCGATATCCATCCGAAGCCTGTTCCTGGCGAGCGCCCTCACCCTGGCCTTCGTGCCCGGGTGTCAGGACGCCCCACCGCCCGCTGACTCCCCTCCCGAGCCGCTGGGTGCCGCCACCCAGGGCCTCACCTGCGGCGACAGCCTCATCCCCGCGATGACGGCCGGCGATGCTCCGAGCGGGCTCGCCATCGGCTCCAGCCAGCTCAGTGCGTCCAACCCCGGCTGGATGGCGCTCGACGGCAGCGACACCACCATGTGGCTCTCCGCGAGCGGACAGGCCACGGCCTGGCTCACCTACGAGTTCTTCAACGGCCCCAAGACAGTCACGCACTACGCCATCAAGTTCTCCAACGGCACGCTCAACGCACGAGCGCCACGGGACTGGACGCTGCAGGGCTGGTCCGGCACCGCGTGGAACACGATTGACTCGCGCACGCTCCAGACGAACTGGGGAGGCACCGAGCAGCGCGAGTTCGCCGTCGCGACTCCCACGGCCTACAGCAAGTACCGCCTGGTCGTGACGGAGGACAACGCGGCCGGCACGGGCGTAGACGTCCTCTCCATCGGCAAGCTGAGCTTCTTCAACTGCGCCTGCGCCGCCAGCGTCAACCAGGTACCGGACATGACGAGCGCGACCGGGCCCTCCGGCATCGTCACCGCCTCGGGGGTCATCGACGCGGAGCCGGAGTACGACGCCTGGAAGGCGTTCGACAGCGTGGCCACCGGAACATCCATGTGGATCTCCGCCATCAAGCAGACTCCCGCGTGGTTGGCCTACGAGTGGACGGACGGTCCTCGCATCGTCAGCCGGTACGCCATCAAGTACGCCAACGGAGACATTACCACGCGCGCGCCGAAGAACTGGACCTTCCAGGGCTGGAACGGCAGCGCGTGGGTGACGGTGGACACGCGCATCGACGAGATGAACTGGTTGGGCGCGGAGCGGCGCGAGTACACGCTCAGCACCCCGAGGACGTTCAGCAAGTTCCGGCTGAACGTGACGGACGACAATGACTCTCGCACCGGGGTCGAGGTCATCTCCCTGGCGCGGCTGGAGCTGCTCGGCTGCGTGCGCGACACGGTGGCGCCCATCGTCCCGGTGTTCACGGGCTTCACGCCGGCCTCTCCCAGCACGCAGACCAGTACGACTCTCGCCGGCACCACGGAGGCGGGAGCCACCGTGCGGCTCTTCTCCGGAAGCAGCTGCGCCGGAAGCCCCCTCGCGAGCGTAACGGCCACCGCCACGGGCACCTTCACCCGCCCCTTCACCATGACGGCCAACACCACGAGCACCTTCTCCGCGAAGGCGGAGGACGCCGTGGGCAACATCTCCGCGTGCTCCGCCGCCATCAGCTATGTCCATGACAACATCGCCCCCACCACGCCCTTCCAACTCGGCTTCGTCCCCAATGGAGTGGGAACGCAGTTGACGCCCCTGCTCGAAGGTCGCACCGAGGCGGGCGCGCTTGTCCGCGTCTTCCAGAACTCCAGCTGCGGAGGGACTCCGCTGACCACCACCACGGCGAACGCGACGACCGGCAACTTCAGCCTCAACCTCACCGTGGGGACCAACTCGGTGACGACGTTCTCCTTGCGAGCCGTGGATGCCGCTGGCAACACCTCCGGCTGCTCTCCGACGGTGGCGTACACGCACGACAACCTCGCGCCGCTACCGGCCACCTTCATACCGGGACTGGTGCCCTTCCCCCAGGCGCCCTTCGTCAGCGCGGTGCGCACCCTGGCCGAGCCTCGCACGCGGGTGGTCCTCTTCTCGAACGCGGGCTGCACCACGCCCATGGGCACGGAGGTGCCGCTGGACAATGCAGGCAGCGCGATGGTGCCGCTGCTCGCCAACCAGGTCGGTGTCACCGTCTTCGCGAGGGTCCGGGACGCGGCGGGAAATCAGTCCTCCTGCACGTCCTTCACGGAGACCTGCGTCGCGGGCTTCCTGGACTGCGATGGCAATCCGGGCAACGGGTGTGAGACGTCGATGATGGAAGACGCGGCGAACTGCGGCGCGTGCGGCACCGTGTGCGGAGGCGCGGCCTCGGCGAGCGGCGTCTGCGGCGCGGGGACGTGTGGCCTCGGCTGCGCGGTGGGCACCTTCGACTGCGACGGCAACGCGGTCAACGGCTGCGAGTCCTCCACCGCCTGTGCTCCGGGCGTGTGTCAGGTGACGCCGAACCGCGAGCTGCTCATCACCGACCTGTCCGTGGTGGAAGACCCGGTGCGCACCACCGGCAACGGCGTCTGGACATTCGGCACGCTGATGCGCCGCATGAACGGCGGGCAGAACCCCTCCGAGCTGGTGCGCAACTGGCTGAAGACGTGGGAGCAGGACCAGTTCATCGAGGCCTCGTTCGTCGCCGCGCGCACGCGCATCCGCCCCGACGTGCTCGGGCCGTGGGAGGCACGCAGCGGCGGTCCCACCGCACAACTCGACTTCAACACGGCGCCATTCCGACTGCTTGCCATCGTCAACCGCATTGACCTGCGCAGCGAAGGTACGCACTCAGGTGAGGGCCGCTTCGTCTTCGGCGTCACCACACCCACGGGCCAGCCGCTGCCGTTCACCGTCATCCTCGAATACATGCTGCCCGGCGATGGACCGGAGGACATCCAGCGCTGGGCCCGTGACTGGCACGAGTTGGGCACACTGAGCCTCGGCACGCCCGCGTTCAACACGAAGCTCCAGGCGCTCACGGACCGCTTCACCCAGTCGTTCGTGGCACCCGGCCACTTCATGGGCAGCGCCATCCATCAGGTGCGTACCAACGAGAACGCGCTGGACCCGCTGTGGGAGCTGCGCGAGTTCCACTTCGGGCCCACCGGCCTGGCGCCCGCTCCCGTGGCCCTCACGCCGGAGCTCTTCCACGCCGGTTCGCCCCTGGTGTCGAACTACGTGCAGCAGAACGTAGCGCCCCTCATGAACGGCACCCACGAGGTGCCGGCCTTCTTCGAGGGACAGCCCTTCCTGGCGGGCTCCGCGCTCACGCCGTTCTTCTTCTTCTGGGACGCGCCGGGCGCGGACCCCGAGGCCCGGCATCGCTTCTCCCTGAACACGTGCAACGGCTGCCACGCGGGCGAGACGCAGACCCCCTTCCTGCACATCTTCCCGCGCTCGGCCGGTAGCGCCTCGGGCCCGTCGCCCTTCATGGTCAGCCAGGCGCCGATTCCTGACCCCGTGAACTCCTCCATCACCCGCGTCTTCGACGACCTGGGCCGGCGAGACGACGACCTGGAGAACCTGGTGTGCGGAGCACCGCAGGGCTTCCAGGCGATGACGGGCTCCGTGGGTGAGGCCCTGCTCGCGCCACGCTCACTGAGCAGCGCGAAGAACCTGGACGCTGCCGTGCCGGGCTTCCCGCCCCGCTCGAACCTGCCTCCGGGCCGCGTCCACTGAGACGCACCGGACACACGAAGTGAATGGGCCGGGCTCCACCAAGGCGCGTGGAGTCCGGCCCGAATCATGTCCAAAGGACATCACGCGCTGGCTCAGAAACTCCCGAGCATCCAGGCACTGCCCACGAGGATGGAGACCGTGGACGCCACGCGAGGAACATGCGTCGCCAGCTTGGAGGAGAACTGCTTGATGCGGGAAAAGGCGGCGATGCTCGCGGTGAGCGCGGACATGGCCAGCGTGCTGCCGATGGAGAACCCGCCCAGGTAGAGGGCCTGCTCCGGCGCCGTGCCCGACACCGCGATGGGGAGCAGCAACACCAGCGCGGATGCCCCCGTCAGACCGTGCACCAACCCCACGGCGAGCACGCCTCGGGACGCCTGAGCCTCATCGCCCGCGCCCAACTTCCGCCGCAGTCCCCAGACGCCCATCCCCAGCAGCGCGAGTCCCGCGAGGCGTTCGGCCCAGCGATCAACGGACTCCAGATGCACCGCGGACAGGAGCACCAGCAGCACTCCCGCGGCAATCAAGGTGCCGAGCCCATGGCCAAACCCCCACAGCAGCCCCACCCGCCACGCGCCCCGACGACGTCCGACCGAAAGAGGGGCGAGACTCAGCAGATGGTCCGGTCCCGCCAGTGCGTGCAGCGCACCTGAACCGACAGCCGCGAGCGCGATGAGGGGCATGGTCATGGTGGTATCCACCTGCTGAGGGAGAGATGCCCATCCCCCCGCCCGCGTTCCAAGACATCGACTCAGGGGTCCCGCGAAGCCCCGCCGCCCGGTCGATGGAACGCCCGCCTACCCGCCCAGGACGGGCCCTGGGGCCAGCACTCCCGCCGAGACTTCCCGCCACCAGGGCGTGGCCTGCTCCAGGCGCAGGGGCTCGCTCGCGGCCCCCAGGCGAGGCGTGAAGAGCCGGACCTGCTGCTCGGAGGCCAGCCGGAGCAGCGTCTCCGCGGGCTCATCCCATGCGTGCAGGGCCAGGTTGAAGGTGCCCCAGTGCACCGGCATCAACCGGCCGCCCCCGAGCATCTCGTGGGCCTTGAGCGCGTTCTCCGGTCCCAGGTGGATGGTGCCCCAGCTCGGATGAAAGGCACCCACCTCCAGCATCACCAGGTCGAACGGACCATGTCTCCGCCCCACTTCGCGCAGCTCCTCCGTCAGCCCTGTGTCACCACTGAAGAAGAGGCGGTGCTTGTCACCCTCCAGAACCCAGGACGCCCACAGCGTCCGGTTCCGGTCGCCCAAGCCGCGCCCGGAGAAGTGCTGCGACGGCGTGGCGGTGAGTGTCACCGGTCCCACCGTGGTCCGCTCCCACCAGTCCAGCTCGGTGATCAGCTCCGGCGCCACACCGTAGGCCTCCAGGTGGGCCCCCACGCCCAGGGCCGTGACGAACGGAACGCGCCGCTTCGCCAGGGCCTGGATGGTGGGCCGGCACAGGTGGTCATAGTGGTCGTGCGACAGCAGCACCACGTCCAGCTCCGGCAACGCGTCCAGGGACACCGGCGCCTCGTGGAAACGCCGAGGCCCGGCGAAGGACATGGGCGAGGCACGCTCGCCGAACACGGGGTCCGTCAGGATGCGCGCGCCGTCCAGCTCCAGCAGCATCGTGCTGTGCCCCAGCCACGTCACCCGCAGGCCGGTGTCGGGCCTCCGTCCCCAGGCTTCCAGCGGGTTCTCCAGGGGCAACGGCCCCGGAGGCGTGCGCTGCGCGCCCCCGAAGAAGTACTCGCCGAGCAACGGCAGGGGGTTGCCCTGGATGCCAGGGTGCACGGGCGCGGTGTTGCGGAACCGACCCTCCGCGAACTGGCGGGAGGCGCTCACCCGCTCGAGTCGCAGCCCCGAGATATGCCCACCACGGCTGGAAGAAGACATGTCGTCGTGTCTAACGCCTTGGCCCGATTCTGGCCACCCCACCAGGAGGGCGAGCGATGGGTCGCCCTCCCGGCGGGTGGAAGTCAGTCCAGTCGGACGTGCTGCTCCAACCGCTCCTCGGCCGTCAGCTCGCGGTTGGCGACCTCCAGGTCGAAGTCGAAGGTGGCGTACTCGATGCGGCCCGTGAAGGGGAACGTCCCCCGGTCCAGGTACCCGCGGCTCACGGGCGAACGAGAGTCCATTCCGACATCCATGCACTCGGTGCTGAAACGCCCGCGACACTGACGCGGAATCGCCACGTGGCCCACGTCCTTGCCGTTGATGAAGATGCGTGCCGACGCGGGGCCGCCCAGCGTGTCGGACTCATTGGTGAACGCGAGCTTCAGCTCCACCCGCCCCGTGGGGACCTCGATGTCCGACACGGCCTCGTGCCGCTCCACGTCGAAGAAGTTGTAGTGGTACACGAGCCGCCGGTCCTTCACGTACAGCGACCAACCACCCATGTCTCCGCCCACGCAGACCAGCACGCCCTCGGTGCCCTCCGAGGGAAGGTCCGCTCCGACGGTGAGCGTGTAGCTGATGTTGTTCGTCTTCGGCGCGCTGCCCTCCGGCAGATAGGTCATGCCCGAGTAGAACGTGACGCGCTTGCGCCCGTAGAACCAGCTCGGGCGGAGCGTGACGTCCGCGCGCTCGATGAACCGGTCATCCAGGGGCAGCACGTCGTACTTCGCCGCCTCCACCATGAACAGGTCCTGGAGCTCGCGCAGCTTCTCGGGATGTCGGGCCGCGACGTCCACCGCCTGGCTGTAGTCGCCCCGGAGGTCATAAAGCTCCCAGCGGTCCTTGGCGAAGTCCGCCGTTCCCACCGTCTGCCACGGCAACCGGCCATGTCGGCATGAGGCCATCCAGCCATCGCGATACAGCGCCCGGTTGCCGAACATCTCGAAGTACTGGGTGGTCCGCGTGCTCGGAGCGTCCTCGGCCTTTTCATCGAAGGTGTACGCCAGGCTGACGCCCTCGATGGGCTTCTGCGGCGTGCCCTTCATCATCGTCGGCTCGGTGATGCCGATGACCTCCAGCAACGTGGGCGCGATGTCGATGATGTGGTGGAACTGGAAGCGCGAGCCACCTCCCTCGGTGATTTCGCGAGGCCACGAAACAATCATCGGGTTGCGCGTGCCACCGAAGTGCGAGGCCACCTGCTTCGTCCACTGGAACGGCGTGTCGCCCGCCCAGGCCCAGCCCACCGGGTAGTGCGGCGACGTGCCCGGCAGGCCTATCTCGTCCTGTCGGTCCAGGAGCTGCTGGAGGTCGGGCGCGTACCCTCCCAGCGTCAGCATCTCGTTGAGGGTGCCCGTGAGCGTGCCCTCCGCGCTCGAGCCATTGTCTCCGATGATGTAGAGCACGAGCGTGTTCTCCAGCTCACCCAGGTCGTCGAGTGCCTGGACGACTCGGCCCACCTCGTGGTCCGCGTGGGACAGGAAGTCCGCGTAGTTCTCCGCCATGCGACTGAAGAGCTGCTTCTGCTCGTCGTCGAAGGAGTCCCAGGCCGGAATCTCCGCGGGGCGCGCGGTGAGCTTCGCGTCGGGAGGAACCACGCCCAGCTCTATCTGCCGCTTGAACACCTCCTCGCGATAGGCGTCCCAGCCCTGGTCGAACTTCCCCTGATGCCGGCCTCGCCAGTCGAGTGGTGGCTGGTGCGGCGCATGGCCCGCGCCGGGTGCGAAATAGAGGAACAGCGGACGCTGTGGGGCAATCGACTTCTGCTGGCGCATCCACCCGATGCAGTCATCCGCGAGGTCTCGCGTGAGCTGATAGCCCTCCTCGGGCGTCCGGCCGGCCTCCACGGGCTCCGTGCCCCGATAGAGCGCGGGACGGAACTGGTCCGTCTCACCGCCGATGAAGCCGTAGAAGTAGTCGAAGCCCCGCTGCGTGGGCCAGTTGTCGAACGGCCCCGCCGCGCTCGTCTGGTTGTCGGGGACGTTGTGGTTCTTCCCCCACCAGGCCGTGCCGTAACCATTCTGTTGGAGGGTCTCCGCGATGGTGCCACAGCTCTTGGGGATGATGCCCGTGTAGCCGGGGTAGCCCGTGCCTATCTCGCCGATGACTCCCGACGCGGCGCTGTGGTGGTTGCGGCCGGTGAGCAACGCGGCCCGCGTGGGCGAGCAGAGCGCGGTGGTGTGGAACTGGCAATACTTCAACCCGCTCCGCGCGAGCCGCTCGGCCGTCGGCATCGAGACCCGTCCGCCGAACGCGCTGGACCACCCATAGCCCACGTCGTCCAGCAGCACGAGCAGCACGTTGGGCGCGCGCTCTGGCGCGTTCGGCTGGCGCGGGAAGTCGGGCTTCGAGTCCTGATAGGTCAGCCCGATCTTCGCTTTCGAGAAGCGGTACTCCGGGCCTGGGTAGACGTGGCGATCCACCTTCCGAGGGAACCGAGGCTTCCTGGCCATCGCACGAGTCCTTGCTGCGCCGGGCGCAAAGAAAACCGAGGGCACGGCACCATGGAGACAGGTGGGCCCCCCTGGACGCGCCTTCAAGCCACCCCCGAGCGCCGCCCAGCCCCCGGGCCTGTGTCCACCCCCTGGACGACGGGGAGGAACAGCCAGGCACGCATCCGCTCGAACCCTGGGAGGTGAAACCCGCTAGGGTGCCGCCATGATCGACGAGAAGCCGTTCGTCTCCCGCCACCGCTACGAGCACCACCATCCGACGGTGCTCGCCATCTATTGCTCGGATGGACGCTTCACGGATGCCGTGGAGGACCTCGCCACCCACCTGGGCCATGAGCGCATCGATACGCTGACCATCCCCGGTGGTCCCGCGCTCCTCAACCGCTGGGTGGCTGACTATCTGGAGAGCGACACCATCACCCGCGCGGCACGCTTCCTCATCATCGGCCACCACATCGAGGAGGTCCTCCTGCTCGCTCACGCCAACTGCGGCTACTACCAGTCCCGTCACGGAACGATGGGGCCGGAGTTCATCGCGGAGCAGCAGGTCCAGGATCTGCGTCACGCCGCCGAGCAGCTCCAGAAGGAGCACACCGGCATCCGCGTGCGCCCCTTCTTCGTCCACCCGGAAGCGGAGCGCATCCACTTCAAGCCCGTAGCCCTCCACGACTGAGGCCGCGGACGACCCTCTGGCTCAGCGCGAGTCCGTCCGCCCCGCCGCCTCCGCTTGCCCCACGCGGGAGTGCTTGCGGCCGTAGCCGAAGTAGATGACCAACCCCAGCGCGAGCCAGAGGATGAGGCGTATCCAGGTCTCCGTGCCAAGGCCCAGCATCAGGGCCGTGCAGACGAAGATGCCCAGGATGGGGACCACGGGCACGAAGGGCGTCCGAAAGGGCCTGGGCAGATCCGGCCGCGTGTAGCGCAACACCAGGATTCCGGCACAGACGACCACGAACGCGAACAGCGTTCCGATGGAGACGAGGTGCCCGAGCAACCCGATGGGAAACAGCCCCGCCACCACCATGGACACGGCTCCGGTGATGAGCGTGGACACATAGGGCGTGCGGAAGCGCGGATGGATGCGGCCGAAGAACGGTGGCAACAACCCGTCGCGCGACATGGCGAAGAAGATGCGCGGCTGCCCCATCAACATGACGAGCACCACGGACGCCAGTCCCGCGATGGCCCCCACCCCGACGATGGGGCGGAGCCATTGCAGGGCCGGGCCCCCCTCGGAGATGGCCACGTACACGGGCTCGGGCACGTTCAGCGTGCGGTACGGCGCCAGGCCCGTCATCACCGCCGCCATCAGGACGTAGAGCACCGTGCACACGATGAGCGAGCCGAGGATTCCCGTGGGCAGGTCCTTCGACGGGTTCTTCGTCTCCTGCGCGGCCGTCGAGACGGCGTCGAAGCCGATGTACGCGAAGAAGATGACGCCCGCTCCCGACAGCACCCCGCTCCAGCCAAACTCTCCGAAGCGCCCGGTGTTGGGAGGGATGAAGGGCGTCCAGTGCTCCCGCTCGACGTGGAAGGCGCCGAAGACGATGACGAGCAGGACGATGGCGACCTTCACGAAGACGATGATGTTGTTGACGCGCGCCGACTCGTGGATGCCGACGACGAGCAGCACCGTGAGCACGCCCACCAGCAGCACCGCCGGAAGGTTGATGAGCGCTCCGGTGGCGTGAGGGATGAGCGAGCCCGGCGCGGTGTCGAACGGAGCATTCGCCAAGGCCGCCGGCAGCTGCCACCCCACGTAGTCGCGAAGGAAGGCCGTCAGGTAGCCGGACCACCCCACCGCCACGGCCGAGGACGCGAAGAGATACTCCAGCATCAGGTCCCAGCCGATGATCCACGCCACCAGTTCGCCCAGCGTGGCGTAGCCGTACGTGTATGCGCTGCCGGCGACGGGAATCATCGAGGCGAACTCCGCGTAGCACAGCCCCGCGAAGAGACAGCCGACCCCGGCCAGGACGAACGACAGGACGATGGCGGGCCCCGCGTGCTGCGCCGCCGCCGTCCCCGTCACGACGAAGATGCCCGCGCCGATGATGGCCCCGATTCCCAGCAACGTCAGCTGGAACCCATTGAGGGTGCGGTGCAGCTCATGCCCCGCGCCATCCTCGTCCTGGAGCCTCGCGAGGCTCTTCTTCGACCAGATTCCCACGGGCGGCAGTCAATGCCGGCCCGCGAGCATTCGGAAGCACGGACAGCGGCGCTCGTCGGCAAGTGTCACCCGGCGAGCGAATCACCGGAGCGGCGCCCCCGGTATCGACTCAGCCGCGGCGGTGGTCGCGGCGGTCCTCACGGCGCTCGCGATGGTCCTCACGGCGCTCGCGATTGTCCTCATGAAGCTCCTGCTTTCCCTCGCGGACCTCGCGCTCCGCCAGCCGGATGAGCTCCTGGATGAGGTCCCGCTTGCGGTGCAACGCGCCACCATTCCGGCGGCCCTCCAGCTCCGCGAGCTCCCGGGCGATGACCTGCCGAGTGCGCAGCGTGGCGGCCTCCGCCTTCACATCGCGGCGGTCATCCCGGGCATCCCGCCGGTCATCGCGGAGGTCCCGCTTGTCGTTGACGTACGCGGCCCGGCGCCCCCAGGCGGCATCGTCGCGGACCTCCCACTGCTCCGCGCGCACCTCGCGCTGGCTGCGCTGGGCCTCCCGCTGCGAGGACGACAGCTCGGTGCGGCTCTCCATCATCTCCGCGCGAAGAAGCTGGCGCAGGCGCCCTTCCACGGCATCCATCTCACGGGTGTCACGACGCGCCCAGGCCTTGTCGAAGCGGGCCAGGACGGCCTTCAGCTCCTCCACGTCCTTCCGGTCGTCGCGAAGCTCGCGGCGGTCCTCATGCACTTCGTAACGGTCCTGCGCGCGCTCCCATTGGTTGGAGCGGGACTGGGCCTGCGCGCTTCCCGCGAAGAGAAGTCCCGCGAGCACGGCGGATGAAAAAGCGTTCATGGTGGGGGGCCTCGTGAGCGCGAAGCTCGCTTGTGTGTACAGGCCTACTGACGCGGCCTGAGCCATTTTATTCGAGGCTTCGAGCCCCCGGGTGGAGACAAGGTAGGACTCGCGCCGACTACTGGGCGGCGACGGTGCAGTCGCCCGTCACATTCGGCGCGGGGTTGCCATTCACCGTGTTCCCACTGAAGACGTTGTCGCTCTCGACCACCAGCTCCACCGCGCCGCTGCCTCGGTTGCACACCACCACGCCCCCCGCCCCTGCCTGGTTGTCCAGGAAGCGGTTGTGTCGCAGGGTGACACCGCGAGTGCCAACATCCTCCACGTAGATGGCCGCCGCGGGCCCCTTCGTCACGAAGTTGTCTTCGAAGAGGTTGTCCACGATGAGGTCGTTGTTCGGCTGGAAGTAGTGCAGGGCCGCGCCGCCGCCCAGGTCGTAGATGTTCTGTGAGTTGGGCCAGGCGAGCACGGGCCTCACCGTCAGGCCGCTCCACACACTGCCCCGGAACGCCTCCAGGCCGTTGTTCCGGAAGGTGTTGCCGCGCACCACGGAGTCACGTCCGTGCGTCACGCACATCGCCCCGCCACCCGCCATGGAGGACGTGCCCGCCTGAGCGAAGCGGTCGATGTCCGACGTGCGGTTGCCTTCGAACAGCGTGCTCTCCACGCGAGAGCCCACGGTGAACATCAGGTCCAGCGCGCCGCACTTCGCCGCGGACACGTTGTCACGGAACACGGAGTTCCGAATCGTCACCGGCCCCGGGTAGTAGGCCCACAGCGCGCCACGCGTCCAGTCTCGGTCGCCGTTGTATTCGTTCTTGCGCACCTTCTCGAAGACCATGTGGTCGAAGACGGGGTGTCCGTCTCCCACGGAGTTGTCTCCATAGAAGTTCATGCCCCACCAGCCATACGGGTTCGTCGAGGTGAGCAGCACGGGCTTGTCCGCCGTGCCACTCACCTGGATGCCGCCGTACACACGCACTTCCACGCGGCCCTTCTGGTGGTTCATCACGCTGTCCGGCGCACCCGCCGCGACATCGGCCTCCGTCACCTCCGGGCGCCCCTTGAAGTCGAGGATGACGCCGGGCTGCACCTTGAGGACCTGCCCCTTCGGAATCGTGACGACGCCCTGGGCATTGCCGATGACCCGGTAGGGGGAGCCCGCCGCCGTCAGCGTCCCGGACAATGTGCCCGTGACGACCGTGCCGCCATCCGTCGGCACCTCGACGGGCCCCGCATCCTGGCCTGCGTCCAGGCCACCATCCAAAGCACCGCCATCCGTCCCAGCATCGGCTCGGCCCGCATCCACGGGGTCAGGACCACTGCCACCGTCCACGCCGGAGTCGCCTCCATCCGAGGTCCCAGGGCCAGCGTCGCGCTCAGGTTCGCCACCAGCATCTCGCTCCGGTTCGCCGCCAGCGTCACGTTCGGGCTCTCCACCGGCATCGCGCTCGGGCTCTCCACCAGCGTCGCGTTCGGGCTCTCCACCAGCGTCGCGTTCGGGCTCGCCACCGGCGTCACGTTCGGGCTCGCCACCGGCGTCACGTTCGGGCTCGCCACCGGCGTCACGTTCGGGTTCTCCACCGGCGTCACGTTCGGGTTCTCCGCCAGCATCGCGCACGAGCCCGCCACCATCCTCCACTCCCACGCCGTCTTCAGGGTCCGTCGACGAATCTTCGCCGGAACAAGCAAAGGCACTCACCGAGAGAGACACGGCGACGACGCTGGCAATCAAGAAGGAAAACGAAGATGTCTTCATAGGCGGGCTGGCAGGTAACACGAGCAGGAGTCAGCCACCATTGCATGAGGGTCCCATCCCATGCGGACCAACCTTCGCTCCGAATTCCTGCACGAAGGTACGTGCCCGCCTCACGCGCCAGGCACTTCCCCACCCCCGCGGTCGGGCTTCCCTCCTCCAGTGACCCGTACATGCCGCGCACTCACCTCACCTGCATGGTCGGTTTTCATGCACCAGGTGGAGACATCCCGTGCACTGAAGCCTGCTCCCTCGCTTCGCCACACCGTGGCTGACGTACCGGGTCTGGAATCCGACCGCGAACGGGACGCCTTCCTCGCCGGGGGTCGCGTAGACTCCGCGCCACGATGAACCGCGAAGAAGCGAACCAGGCCCTCGAGCTCATCCGCCGCGTCGTGTCCCAGGCGCGTGACGACTCGGCCCTCCAGAACTGGGGCGTCATCTGGATGCTCCATGCCTTCACCAACGCCGCGGGCTTCGCCGCCACTCAGTGGCTCTGGAATCGGGGAGACCGGACGCCCGGCGCCTACGTCGTCCTCTGGAGCGCCATCCTGGCCTTCAACATCTCCAGCATCTTCCTGCTCAAGCGCGGCCAGACGGCGGGCGCGCGCTCCTTCGTCGAGCGGCAGATCTGGGCCATCTGGACCACGTTCATGGGCGGCATGGGGCTGGTGGCCCTCATCAACTGGCTGCTCGGCCTGGACCGGCTGTTCATGCCCGCGGTGGCCTGTGTGTTGTTCGCCACCGCCTTCTCGATGATGGGCGCGCTGATGGGCCGGGTGTGGTTCACGGTGGCGGCCTTCTTCGCGGTCGTCTCCCTGATGATGACGCGCTTGCCAGAGCACGGCTTCAGCCTGCTGGCCGCGCTCTGGTTCGCGGTGCAGTTCGGCGGAGGGCTCGCGCTCCACCGCGCCCGCTTGCGCAGGCGCGCGGCCCGGACGCCCGAGGCCCGGCTGGTATGAAGCCGGAGTCGCTCGCCGCACTGGTGGCCCTCGCAACCGAGCCGTGGGGGCTGGACGAGCTGGAGCTTCACTCGCGCCTCGCGGTGGCTGGAGTGACGGACCCCGCGTCGGCGCTGCGCGCGATTGCCCTGGCGGGACTGGCTCGTGAGGAGCGACGCCGCTGGGTCCCTACGCCGTTGGGACACGAGGCCCTGCGCGAGGCCCACCTGCTCCTCGCGAGCAGCCAGGACCCGAGCCCCAGTCCCCCCGGCATGGAGGAGTGCCCGTCCGTGCCCTGGCTCACCCAGGTGCAGACGCACTGGGTGGAGGCCGTCTCACTCAACTACGCGGTGGACGCGGAGCGACTCGCGCGCCTGTTGCCCGCGCCGCTCGTTCCAGAAATCCATCGCGGCACCGCGTGGGTGCAGGTGCTGATGTCGTCCCTGCGCGACATGCGTCCCCAGGGCGTGTCTCCCCTGCTGGGCGTGTGCTTCTACCAGGTGAGCTATCGGGCGGCGGTGCGCTATCGCAACGCGCGCGGGGAGTGGCGACGCGGCGGCTACTTCGTGCGCAGCGAGACGAATGACCCGGTGATGCGCCGCGTGGGCAATGCGCTGGACGAGTTCCGCTTCCACGAGTTCGGCGAGGCGCACATGGTGATGGCTCGCGAGGGTGAGCTGCTCACCGTCGCGGCGGACCCGGAGGCGGCCTTTCCCGGAGGGCGCCTCGTCGGCGTGTTCGACACCCGGCCCCAGACACACCCGCCCCAGGGCAGCGTGTGGACGGGGCTGGAGGACCTGCACGAGCCGCTGGTCGAGTGCTACGACGCGCTCGGTGTTTCGGGCGACTTCGTCTACGTCCTCACCATCGACCGTGCCCCGTGGAACGCCCGCTTCTGCACCCCGGTGGAGCTGTACTGCGAGTACTTCGAGGAGGGCCCTCTCGCCCCGGGAGCGCGCCTGGACTCGGTCCTCCACCTCACGGAGTGTGCCTACCGCTGGCGGCCTCTTCGCAGGGAACGACATACCGTGGAACCGTGAGCGACCCGGCGGAGTCCAACGCGCGATGAAGACCTCCCTCGCACTCGTCGCCGGCTTCCTTGGCGCCCTTCTCTCCCTGAGCGCCCACGCAGGGGACCGCGTCGCCACCGCTCGCGCCTCGCGGATGAAGGACGTCACGGCCCTCTTCGCCACCGCCGGGACACCCTGGCCCACGGACCAGCTCTATGTCCGGGCCTTCAAGCACGAAAAGGAGCTGGAGGTCTGGGCGGGGCCCAAGGAGGGTCCGCTGGTGAAGGTGAAGACGTACCCCTTCTGCGCCGCCTCGGGAGAGCTGGGGCCCAAGCGTCGCGAGGGCGACCTCCAGGTCCCGGAAGGGTTCTACACGCTCGACCTCTTCAACCCGGTGAGCAACTTCCACCTCTCCGTGCGGGTCAGCTATCCCAACACGGCGGACAAGCACCACCAGAAGCCGGGCGTCCGGCTGGGCGGCAACATCTTCGTGCATGGCAACTGCGTGAGCATCGGCTGCATCGCCATCGAGGATGGCCCCATCGAGGAGCTCTACCTCATGGCGCTGGACACGCGCGCCCGGACGAAGCGGGACGCGCCCATCCACATCTTCCCGCGCAGGCTCGACGCGGCGGGGATGGCGGCGCTGGAGAAGCAGGCAGGCGCGGACACCTCGCTGGTGTCGTTCTGGAAGAGCCTCCAGCCCGCGTACACCCTCTTCGAGGAGAGCCGCCAGGTGCCTCGCACCTCGGTCGTCGCGAAGACGGGTGCCTATGTCGTGACACCCGCGACGAAGGCCCCTCGCGCGGGACGATGACCGCGCGAAGGGCGCCGCGCGTCACAGCGGATACAGGAACCCCGCCGCCGTCTCGTCCTGGGCGCTCAACACCAGGTCTCCCGCCGTCACACCGCACGAGTAGTTGACCATCACCGAGTTGGGATCCGGGGTCTCCGTCAGCATGCACGTGCCCGTGGTCCGCGGACAGAGCACGCTGCCCGGCTCATGCACGAAGCCCAGCACATGCCCCAGTTCGTGCCGCAGGAGGCCCCTGAGCGTCAAAGGGGCGATGTTCCCGAACGCGGTGTTGTCGATGAGCAGGCTCCGCGCGGAGCGGGCCGCATTCGGGAAGAACGCGCGGGCCAGATACTGGCCGCCCGTGTTGACCGGTCGGATGTCGAAGACGACGCCCTCCTGCGAGGCAATGCAGGCCCCGTCGAGCGAGCTCTCGTGGATGAAGTTCACGCCCGCCACGGCTTCCCACGCCTTCGCCGCGCTGCTCATCGCCGCGATGACGTCGGCCTGGCGCGTGCCGAAAGACCTGCTGACGCAGTACCGCAAGTCGCGCACCGCCGTGGCGCCCCACATGACGAGGACGCCATTGGGGCACCCCACGGCCAGCGCGTCCTCGCGAGTCCCCAGTCCGTCCCGTCGCACGTAACGGTCGTGGTACGCGCGCAGCGCCGTGTCGCCGTCGAACGCCAGGTCCGGCGGCACGACATAGACGTTCGAGTCGGGCTCCCGGTATGCCCTCGACTTGAACTCCTCGAAGGCCGCATCGGAGGTGCCTGCCGGGGCATCTGCCGGCTCCTGTTCGACGCTCCCGCATGCCGAGAGCAGGAGGGACACTCCGAGACACCACCCCACGAAACGGACACTGCGCATGACTCCCCCTTTGACGGCTCCCAAAGCCGCCCAACCAGAAATAATAGCAAATCTGGAAGGTGACCTGGGAGCCGGGGGGCTGAACTTCAATCCGGCGTGGGGTGCTCTTCTTCCGGCGTGGGGGTGGGGGCACCAGGCGGCGGAGACGCGGGCGGCTCCGTCTTCAAGACATTCACCAGGGCCATCATCTGGGCCACCAGGGTGGTCAGTCCCTGGCCGTCCTGCGCGCCGCTGGCGCCGCCGATGGACACCGAACGCAGTTCGCGAGGCTGCGGCAGCTTCTCCGCGATGGCGGGCAGCAACTCCACCAGCCGCGCCTGCACGTTGGACGCACTCAGCCCGTTGAGGATCTGCTGGCGCAGCTCCAGGTGCTCCAGCTCGACCCGGGCCTGACGGTTGGCCGCGGCGCGCTCCACGTCGTGAGCGTCCGTGCTCGCCAGCGCGGTGCGCTTGAGCCTTGCCGCCTCCACCTCCTGGTGCAGTCGCGCCAGCTCCGCCTCACCTGCCAGCCGGGCCTTCTCCAGCTCCGCGGCCTGGAGCACCGTCTGCTGCCGCTCCGTGGCCAGCTTGCGCGCGTCCTCTTCCTCGCGATGCTGTCGCCGCTGCCGCTCGGACTGCTCGCGGTCGTACGCCTGCGCGTCCTTGCTCGCCCGGAGCGCGGACAGCTCGCCATCGCTCTCCAGTTGCATGCGCTCGCGCGTCTGCTCCACCTCCAGCTCACGCTGGGCCAGCGACTCCTCCTTCCCCAACGACGCCAGCCGGGCGATGCGCTCCTGCTCGGCGCGGAACGGCGTCTGGAGGCTCTCCCACAGGCGCGCGGAGCTGACCACGGCCTCCTTGATTTGCACCGTGACGATGCGCAGCCCCAGGCCCTTGTCGGTGCCTCCGCCGCCCTCCGCCACGTGCCGCAACCGGGCCGTGAGTTCCTCGATGATGGGCTGCTTGTCGGACAGCACCGCGTCGATGCTCATGGTGGCCACCTTGTCCTTGATGGCCGCCTCCGCCTGCTCGCGCAGCTGCACGTTCACCACGCGCATCGGGTCCTCCACGTCGGTGAAGTCCAGCTTGCGGTAGGCCGTGCCGAAGTCCTCGATGATCCACTGCACGTAGCCCTGCACCAACAGGCCCTGCAGCTCGCGGCAGATGCAGTGCGCGTTGATGAGGATGGTCTGCATCGCCCCCGGCACCACCAGGAACGAGTCCTTCGAGGGGTCGTATGCGAACGACACCCCCAGGCCGAGCGTCAGCGGCTGCGCATGCCCACGGCGCGTCTGCACCACGTAGGCATTGGGCGGGACGACGACCGTCTTCCAGCGCCAGAAGCCGGTGATGCGCACGTCCACCGCGTTCCCCGGGCTCGCACCACCACCTCCTCCTCCTCCTCCTCCGCCCCCTCCTCCGGGTGACGCCGGGCGGGACGCGCTCGCCGACGCCATGGCGATACCGCCCACCATCTGCTTGCGAGCCCGCAGGTCCACCTCCAGGCGCTGCTGCTGCTCCCGCACCTGGTCGAGATACGCGTTCTTCACCGGCTCCTGGGACGACATGGACGCTCCCCCTGAAAAGGGGCCCATCCAAGCACACGTCAGGAGCCCCGAGGAGGCGGGGGGCGCTACTTGCCCTTCACCAGCAGGATGTCCACGCGGCGGTTCAGCTCGCGCCCGCGCGGAATCAGGTTGGGGGCCTTGGGACGGGTATCGCCCAGGCCGGAGGCGTCGATGCGCGACGGGCTCAGGCCCGCCTTCACCAGCAGGTCCGCCACGGCCTTGGCGCGCGACTCGGAGAGCGCCTGTCGCGCCGTCGCCGGAGCCTCGCGGTTGTCCGTGTGTCCCTCCAGGCGCAGCTTCAGCGTCTCGTCCCGCACCAGCAGGTCCACCAACAGGGCCAGGCCCTCCGTGGAGTCCTTGCGCGGCGCGGCCTGCTTCTCCGCGAAGCGCGGGGGCTTGGGCAGCTCCACGCGCTCGTTCTTCACCTGCGGCTGCTTCGCCTTCTGCGCGGGCGCGGGCGCCAGCACGAAGGCCACCGAGGCCTCGCGGTCTCGGCTCACCTTCACCTGACGCGTCTGGGCCAGGAACCCCTTGGAGAGCACATCCACCGTGTACTCACCCGGGGGCAGCATCACCGGCACCGGCTTGCGCGCGTTCTTGTCGAGGAGGACCTGCTGCGGCGCGCCCTTGCCCCGGACATACGCCGTGGCGGCCACGGGCTTCTTGCCCGCGAGCACCTTCAGCAGCAGCCGCCCCGGCGCCACCGGGCCCTGCTCCGGAGATTCCCGGGGCTTCGTCCCCGCGACTGGCGGCGCGGTGACAGGAGGCGCCGTCACGGGCGGCGCGGTGACAGGCGGCGTCACCTGCGCCACGGCGATGGGCGGCGCACCCGCGTCCTGGCCTTCCACCAGCGTGGCGTCCGCGAGCGGCGCGGTCATCTCCGCCGATACATCGTGCGACAGCTTCAGCTTCAGCCGAGGGTCGGGCGCGGTGGGGTTGATGCCGGGAATCACCTTCACCCGCATCCGCAGCCCCTTCTGCGCCTGGAACGTGACGGAGGCCGTCATCTTCCAGAGGAAGCCGCTCTCCTCGCTGAAGAGGTTCCACGCGTCGTTGTTCGTATAGGTGACGCGCGACACCAGCGTGTAGGAGCCCTCCTCCACCTTCAGCGACGCGAGGCGATGGATGCCCGGGCCGGAGATGACGTCCAGCCCCGGTACCGCGAGGGGTTGGCCGTTGAGGATGAAGTCCACCTCCAGCAGCTTGTAGGCCCGCGCGGTTCCCGCGCCCGGGAGCCCTTCGTAGGTGATGACGACCTCTGGAGGAGGCGTCTTGACCAGGGCCTGGAGCTGACGGTCCAGGTCCTCGCGGGCCCGCTGCTCGACGGTGGACGGTTCAGCCGCGCGAGCCGTGGCGCCGACGAGGGCCAGGATGCAGAGCCACAGTGCTTGTACGGAGGAATAAGCCACGGGGGTCCACAGCATCGCACAACCTGGGCCTGCCGCGAGTTGTCAGCCGGGCGGGCTGACCACCAGCCGACCGTCGGCCCCCCTCCCCTCACTCCAGGTCCCGGCCGGACAGGGGCCTGGGGTGTGGCCCGGTCCACGTTTTTGGCTCCCATCCCGCCGCCAAGGGCGCTACTCCTGGGCGCCGAAGACTCCCCCGAAGAGGCGCGCGCGATGAACGACTTCCAGTTCCAGGAAATGCTCCCGCTGGGCAAGGACGAGACGCCCTACCGATTGCTCACGAAGGACCACGTCTCCACCTTCGAGGCCGGCGGACGCACCTTCCTCCAGGTCGCCCCCGAAGCGCTCACCCTGCTGACCCGGGAGGCCATGCGGGACATCGCGCACCTCTTGCGCCCCGGGCACCTGGGCCAGCTTTCGAAGATCCTCCAGGACCCGGAGGCGTCCGCGAATGACCGCTTCGTCGCGCTGGAGCTGCTGAAGAACGCGAACATCGCCGCCGGTGGCGTGCTGCCGTCCTGCCAGGACACGGGCACCGCCATCATCATGGGCAAGAAGGGCCAGCACGTCCTCACCGACGGCCATGACGAGGAGGCCCTCTCCCGCGGCGTCTTCGAGACGTATCGCACGTCCAACCTGCGCTACTCGCAGATGGCGGCGCTGGACATGTACAAGGAGGCCAACACCGGCAACAACCTGCCCGCGCAGATCGAGCTCTACGCGACGGGCGGCGACGCCTACAAGTTCCTGTTCATGGCCAAGGGCGGCGGCTCGGCCAACAAGAGCTATCTGTTCCAGGAGACCAAGGCGCTGCTCAACCCGACGAGCCTCCTGGCCTTCCTCGACGCGAAGATCCGCTCGCTGGGCACCGCGGCGTGTCCGCCGTACCACCTGGCCATCGTCGTGGGCGGCACGTCCGCGGAGTTCGCGCTGAAGACGGCCAAGTACGCCTCCGCGCGCTACCTGGACACGCTGCCCACCGAGGGCAACGCGCTGGGCCGGGGCTTCCGCGACGTGGCGCTGGAGCAGGAGGTGCTGAAGCTCACGCAGCGCATGGGCATTGGCGCCCAGTTCGGCGGCAAGTACTTCTGCCACGATGTGCGCGTCATCCGGCTGCCGCGCCACGGCGCCTCGTGCCCGGTGGCCATCGCCGTGTCGTGTTCGGCGGACCGGCAGGTGCTCGGCAAGATTACGCGCGACGGTGTCTTCCTGGAGCAGTTGGAGGCGGACCCGGCGAAGTACCTCCCGGAGACGACGGACGCGGACCTGGCCGGCGAGGTGGTGAAGCTGGACCTCAACCGTCCGATGAGCGAGCTGCGCGCGGAGCTGTCGCGCTACCCCATCAAGACGCGCGTGTCGCTCACCGGCCCCATGGTGGTGGCGCGCGACATCGCCCACGCGAAGCTCAAGGAGCGGTTGGACCGGGGCGAGGGCATGCCGCAGTACCTGAAGGACCGCATGGTCTACTACGCGGGCCCGGCGAAGACGCCGGAAGGGTATGCCTCCGGCTCGTTCGGTCCGACGACGGCCGGCCGCATGGACGCGTACGTGGACCAGTTCCAGGCGGAGGGCGGCAGCTTCGTGATGCTGGCCAAGGGCAACCGCTCCCAGGCCGTCACCGACGCGTGCAAGAAGCACGGCGGCTTCTACCTGGGCTCCATTGGCGGCCCGGCGGCCCGGCTCGCCAAGGACTGCATCACCAAGGTGGAGGTGCTGGAGTACGAGGAACTGGGCATGGAGGCCGTGTGGAAGATTGAAGTGGTCGACTTCCCGGCCTTCATCGTGGTGGACGACAAGGGCAACGACTTCTTCGCCCACCTCAACAAGCCCTCCGCGAAGAAGGGCTGAGGGCACGCCGTGGAGTGGCGGGACTGAAGCGCCACCCCTCAAGTGGCGCTCCGAGGGCCTCGGCTCAGCGACGCCGGCGAACGAGCGTCGGAAGCACGAGCAACAGGAGGCCGAAGAACAAGGAGCCTCCTCCTCCCGCGCAACCGCACGACTCGGACTCCTCCGGCCTGGGGACGATAGCGCCACCGTCCACCACGCCACCGTCTCCTGCCCCTGCGTCACCGGGACCCGCGTCGTCACCGGGACCCGCGTCGTCGCCAGGACCCGCGTCGTCGCCAGGACCCGCGTCACCGGGTCCGGCGTCCGCAACCGGGCGCTCGGTGATGGTCACCGGAAAGTGACAGGTCGCTTGATGGCCGGCGTGGTCCGTGACCACCACGTCCACGGTGCTCGTCCCGACTGGGAACACAGAGCCCGAAGGAGGAACACTCTCCACCGTCGGAGCGGGGTCCAGCGCATCGCTCACGGAGACATCGAACAGGACCGCCGCTCCCTCGATGCCGTTCAACCCCACCGGACACGTCAGCGTGGGCGGCGAGGTGTCACGCCGGATGGAGACCCGCTGCGACGTCGTACCTCCCTGCGATGTCGCGGAGCAGGTGAACACCTGCTCCAGGGTGTCCCTCGTCACCGTCTCGGCTTCGCAGCCCGTCGTCTGGGTGACGCTCGACTCTGCTTCCTCGATGGACCACGCGAGCGAGACGTCCCCCACGTAGAAGCCATTCGCGCCGAGCACCCCTGTCACGTTCGCCTTCACGACCGGCGGGGTGACGTCGACATCCACCGCGAACGGCTCCATCCCATATTCAGGGTGAACCGCCGCCAGGAACAGCGTGCCAGAGACCGTGATAGGCGCTGACGGAGACGAGGGCATTGCCCCTGGCCAGAGGTCCGCGACCAACGAGGGCTCGCCCGCGCCCGGGTCGAGCCGACAGAGCTCCAACCCCACGGCTCCCAGCTCACAATCCAGGAACACCGTGTCCCGGTACGTGGTGAGCCACGACGACCCCAGCACGGAGCCCACCACCGTGGTGCCTTCGGGGGTCCCATCCGTCCTCGCCAGATACCGACCCGAAGCGGTCTGGATGAGGAGCACCGCGCCCGCACCTTGCCGCGTGGCGGCGAGCAGCCGCGTATCCCCTGTCCCCGGCTCGAAGTCGCCCAACCGCTGTGCACGAGTGCCACGCAGCACCCAGACCTCGCGCCCCACCTCCGCGCCCTTGGCCGTGAAGAACAACAGCGGACCGACCGCGTGCAAGTCGGCGGGCTCCACGTCCTGCGTGCCAGGAACGAGCGCCGTCCCCATCACGGAGCCGTCACTCGACCAGAGGGATGCGCCCCGAGTGACGAACGCCACCCGGTCCTCATAGGCGACCGGCTTCCCCGCGGGGACGGTTGCGAGCCTTATCACCGAGCCCGCAACGCGGGCCCCGTCCGTGCGGTACGGGAAGTAATCGCTCTCGCTGGTCAGGTACTGGCGGAAGAACACCTGGGTGCCGGCCACGGCGAGGAAGTCGAGCGGACGACCGGCAAGCGACTGCATCGAGAGCGTTCCATCCCGGGTGCCATCACTCTCCGCCAGTTCGTAGCCTGAATCCCATTCGCGCCCCAGAATCATCCTCGAGCCCAGGTGGGCCTTGCCAGAGGCGGGACTCAGGTGCACGGCATCGCCAGGCCCCCCCTTCGAAATATACAGCGCCGCGCCTTCACGGAAGGTGAGCGCGTCCCCCCAGCGTTCCAGCTGGGTGATGGTCGAATACAACGAGAACGCATCACGGATGACGTGCGTGCCGGCGTGCGTGCCGTCGGTGCGAAGCAGCGACGATTGTCCCAGCGCCTTCGTCGCGCTGAAGTACGCGAACGTATCTCCCGAGGTCCAGTTCTCGGGGTAGGACCCCGCGTTCGACCAGGTCCAGACTTCCGTCACGGCACCTTCCGGTCCGCCTTCGGGGAAGGCGTGAAGCAACAAGCCGCTGCCCTCGATGGAGAACGCGTGCAGCGTCCCTCCCCTCGACACGACGTCGGTCAGTCGCCCTTCGAAGACCCTCGAGGTCCCTTCCGGTGTGCCATCGGTCCGCCACACGGATTCGGCACTGCCCTCGGGAGTCCCGGAGAGCAGCACCTGGGCGCCGACCGCGGTGAACGCCGTGACACTCGTTCCAGCAGCGCCTGGGCTGAGGTCGGCGAGCAACCCGGTGCCCGCCTCCGTGCCGTCCGTGGTCCAGGGCTCCAGGCCCGTCAACGCATCGCTGGCGACGAAGTAGAGCCGCCCGCCGTTCTGGACGACCACGCTGGTGCTGGGAAGCGCGGCGAACCTTCGGACCACGCGAGGCGCTGCGACGCCATCCCACGCGAACACCGCGGGACCGGTCGAGTCGACTCCCACGTAGACGAACTGGGAGCCAATGCGGGAGACGGGGCCCACCAGTCGCTCAAGCCACTGGAGCACGCGCGTCCCCGAGGACGTACCGTCCGTCCGCCAGAGCGCGACACCCAACTCGGTCGACACCGCGAAGTGCACCTGGGACCCGAGCGGATCCAACCAGGAGGCCAGCAACGTGGTGCGATTGGACCTGATGGAAGCAATCGTCGTCGTGCCACTGACCGTTCCATCCGAGGCCCTCAACGCGATGTCATAGACGCGATTGGAACCCGACCAGGCGCCGAACACAGACCGGGGGCCGATGTCGAGGTTGGGCCCGGTGAACGGTTCGATGGTGGAGACCTGCTTGGTCCCAGCAGGGGTGCCATTGGTGACGTAGAGGTCCCAGAGGTAGATGTTGCTGTAGCCGGAGCGGAACCAGAGCTTCCCTCCTCGAATGGACAGGCGAAGCTCGCGCGAACGCGTGGACTGGTCGACCGCGTACACGAGCCGCGTCCCGGTGGCTGTCCCATCCGTCCTCCACAGCTCGTTGCGGGAGCTGAAGTACAGCGCACCCTCGAACTCGAGCAGCCCCGTCGATTCACTGGAGAATCCGTACGGACCGGCCCACGTGTCACTCACGAGGTGGGTCCCTTCGGAGGTGCCGTCGGAGCGCCACAATTCATGGCCGTGCACGCCATCGTTGGCGAGGAAGTAGAGCGCCGAGTCCCAGGTCGTCCACCCGAGGCAGCTCCCGTCACCGGAGCCAGGCCGGATGTCCTTGAGCAGCGTGGTGCCTTCCGGGGTGCCATCGGTCGACCACGGCTCCGAGCCATGGACACCGTCGTCGGCGAGGAAAAAGACCCGCTCCCCCAGCACCCCCATGAGGCGAGGCGTCGACGAGCCCATCCCCGGGTGGATGTCCTTCACCATCCGCGCTGCCCCCCGGGTGAGGTCGGTGACCCACAGCTCATTGCCCGCCGCCGCCGTCGCCAGCGAGAAATACACGCGGTCGCCGACGGAGACGAGCACGCGGGCCCCTGTATAGGGCGTCACGGGCGTGGGATTCAGGTCGGCAATCAGTCGTGGCGTCGCCGCGACAAGACTGAGCACCAACAAGCTGCTGTAGAGCATGCGTGTTCCTCAGGGGGTGTGGTGCGTCCAGGAATGCGGGCGCGCGATGCACCTCGCGTGCCCCGTTAGACGACACCCGCCCTCCCCCGGTGGCGCATTCCCGCCCGCCACGAGACGAGGCCCACCGACCACGCCCCTGCGTCCCGAGAACCTCGTCCCAGGACGAGCCCTCAAGGGAACGTTGCGGGAAACCCTTGCGAAAGAGGCGTGACGCGGGGCGCCCTCACGCGCGCGGCGGCGCTTCTTCCACCGGCACGGCCACGGGAACCTTCTTCTTCGGGATGATGCCGCGACGGGGGCCCTTGAGGGCCACGCCCAGCAGCATGCTCGCCGGGAGCATCATCCCCAATCCTTGCGTGAGGTTGTCGGGAGGATGAACGACGGCCCCCAACACCAGCGCGGAGAACAACAGACCACAGACCAGTCGAAGCAACAGGGAGCTCACGCGAGGAACCTCGGTGACGGGGTGCCCCAGCGTAAACATCCCAGAGGCCCTGTCCAGGCGGCCTCATGGGGCCCTTCAGGGTGGGGCCGAGCAAGCACCCCACCCTGTCCCACCGCCCACGTCGGACGGTGGGAGCGTCAGGGAGCTACCAGATCTTCACGCGCTTCTCGGGGGCGAGCCAGCCGGCGTCGCCTTCCTTCACGCCGAACGCCTCGTAGAACTCGGCCATGTTCCGCACCACGCCGTTGACGCGGTACTGCGGCGGCGAGTGGGTGTCGGTGAGCAGCATCTGCCGCATGGCGTCGTCGCGGTACAGGCCACGCCAGACCTGCGCCCAGCCGAGGAAGAAGCGCTGGGGGCCGGTGAAGCCGGCGATGGACGGCGCCGCCTTGCCCTGGAGGGACATGTTGTACGCCTTGTAGGCGACCGCGAGGCCGCTCAGGTCGCCGATGTTCTCGCCCAGGGTCAGCTCGCCGTTGACGTTCATGGACTCCAGCGGGCTGAAGCCAGCGTACTGGGCCACCAGCACGGACGTGCGCTGCTTGAAGCCGGCCTGGTCCTTCTCCGTCCACCAGTTGCGCAGGTTGCCGTCGCCATCCGAGCGGCTGCCCTGGTCATCGAAGCCGTGGCTGATTTCGTGGCCAATCACCGCGCCGATGGCGCCGTAGTTCGTCGCGTCGTCCGCGTCCGGGTTGAAGAACGGCGGCTGGAGGATGGCGGCCGGGAAGACAATCTCGTTCATCGTGGAGCTGTAGTAGGCATTCACCATCTGCGGCGGCATGCCCCACTCCTCGCGGTCGATGGGCTTGCCCAGCTTGTCCACCATCCGCTGGAAGTCGAATGCCTCACCGCGACGGACGTTGCCCAGCAGGTCGCCCGCGACAATCTCCAGGCGCGAGTAGTCCCGCCACTTGTCCGGGTAGCCGATCTTCACGTTGAACTTGGACAGCTTCGCCTGGGCCTGCGCCTTCGTCTCGGCGCTCATCCAGTCCAGCCCGTCGATGCCCTGACGGAAGGCCTCACGCAGGTTGTTGACCAGCTCCACCATGCGCTGCTTCGACGCGGGGCTGAAGTGGCGCTCCACGTAGAGCTGGCCCACGGCCTCGCCCAGCGAGTCCTCCACCGCCGACACGCCGCGCTTCCAGCGCGGACGGTTCTCCTGAAGGCCCTGCAGCGTCTTGCCGTAGAACTCGAACGAGGCCTGCTCGAAGGGGCTCGACAGCATCGGCGCGCGGCCGGCCAGCACCTTGAACGTCAGGTACTGCTTGAGCACGGGCAGCGGCGTCGTCTTGACGAGTCCCGACAGGGCCTCGAAGTACGTCGGCTGGCGGACGATGACGGCGGGCGTCGCCTGGGCACCCGCGGCCTTGAAGAAGCGCGTCCACGAGAAGCCGGGCGTGAGCGCCTCCGCCTCCTTGACGCTCTTGAGATTGTAGGTGGCCTCGCGGTCCCGGCTCTTCACCCGGTCCCAGCTCTTGTCGGCCAGCGTCGTCTCGAGCGCGAGGATGGCCTCGGCCGCCTTCTTCGCGTCCTTCTCACCGGCCAGGGTGAAGAGCTTCTCGATGTACGCCACGTAGGCGGCGCGAATCTCGATGAAGCGCGGCTCCTGCTTGGAATAGTAGTCCCGGTCCGGCAGGCCCAGGCCGCTCTGGCTGACGTACGCGATGTAGCGCGTGGCCTGCTTCTGGTCCTGGCCCACGAAGAAGGCGAAGGGCGTCTGGATGCCGCTGCGCTGGAGCTCCGCGAACAGCTCCGGCAGCTGCGCCTTGTCCTTCAGGCCCTTCACCCGCGCGAGCTCCTGGGCAATCGGCTTCACGCCGAGCGACTCGATGCGCTCGGTGTCCATGAAGCTGTTGTACAGGTCGCCCACCTTCTGCGCGGTGGAGCCCGGCGCGCGCTCCTTCGCGGTGGCGGACTCCTCGATGATGGCGCGCAGGGCCAGCTCGGACTTGTCCGCCAGCTCGATGAACGAGCCATAGCGGGCGCGGTCCGCGGGGATGGGCGTGTTCTTCAGCCAGGTCCCGTTGACGAACCGGTAGAAGTCATCCTGGGGACGGATGCCGCGGTCCAGGTTCTTCAGCTCGACGCCGAGCGCGCGAACCGCCTCCTCCGACACGGCCTCCGCGACGGGCGCGGGCGTGGACGCGGAAGCGGCGGGAGGCGGAGTCGCCTCGGTGGGCGCGGGCTGCGGCGCGCTGGCGCAGCCGGTCAGCAACAGGGTTCCGAGGGCACTGGTCGCCCAGGCTCGGTGGGCAATGGACTTCTTGGGGCTCATGAGGTTCCGAGAGGAAAAAGGGACGGGGGATGCTGCCGGACCCGAGTGGTCGTCGTCCATCCGGGCAGGCAGGAAAAACACCCGCGCGCCCGCCCTATTCCTCAGGGAGTCCCCCGCCCTGGTTGCAATTTCGTGGAAACAGCCGTTTCCGGCCCCGCCCCCGTTCAGGAGGCGAGGCCGCGAGCGCCCACTCCCGCCTCAGGCGCTCAGCGCTGGCCCATGACGGGCGCGGGCACCGAGGTGGCGGGGGCGGGCACCGGGGGCGCGACGGGCGCGGGAGCCGGCGTCACCGTCACGTCCTGCGACAGGGCCTCCAGGTCATGGAAGCCCTTCGTCGTCACGTCGCCGTTCCGGAACAGGGCCCAGCCCTGGAGGTTGCGCTGGTAGGTCCGCGTCATGTGCCACAGCTGGATGCCGCTGTTGGCGACGAAGAGGTACAGCGCGCGCTTGGGGTTCCAGGGGTTGGGCAGGGCCAGGGCGATGCCGTCGTCCGGGCGGCCATACGTCTTGCCCTGCCAGCGGAAGAAGCGGCGGCCCAGCTCCACGGGGAGCTTCTTCTCCTGGGCCAGCCGGGCAAGCAGCGCGTTGTCCTCCGCCCCGCCGAAGACGACCAGGTCCCGCTCCGCCAGCTGCGCGTCCGTCACCTCGAAGTCCGGCGCCACGGGGACCAGCCGCTCGGTGAAGACATCCGCCAGCGACTCGCGGTAGCCCAGCACCAGCGTGCGCATGGACTCCGTCTGCCGGGCGGTGCCGTGCACCATCAGCAGCTTCTCCCAGGCATCCGTCTGGTTGGCCAGGACCTGGTAGCGCTCGCGCGGCACCGGAATGTCATTGCCCGCGTTGAAGACGACGCGCACGGGCGCCTCCTTGGTGCGCAGGACGAACGTCTCGCTCGCGGTGCCCTTCACCTCCACGCGCTCCAGCGTGGAGCCCTTCGCCGTGTGCACCTCCACCAGCGTGACGAAGTGCCAGGGCTTCGGGCCGGGCTGCTCCACCTTGAGCGTCACCTCATAGCCGTCCTTCACCTGCGCGGCGGTGGCGCGGAAGCGCGGCTGCGGCAGGCCCGTGCGCTCCAGCCACTGGCCGACGAAGGAGCCCACGTCCTTGCCCACCGCCTCCTGCGCGGTGCGCTTGAAGTCCGCGGTGGAGATGTCCTTGTTCGCGTAGCGCGCGTGGACGGCGTTCATCACCTTGGAGAAGTCCGCGTTGCCCAACAGCAGGCGAAGCTGGTGCAGCGCGAAGGTGCCCTTGATGCGCGGCACCAGATAGGTGCCATAGCGGCCGTACTCCGTCTTGACGGAGGCGGGCAGCACGTCCGCCTCGCGCGAGGTGGTGAAGAGGTAGCGGTCATTGAGGTCCGCGAGCACATCGCGCTGCGTGTCGAAGGCCTTGTCCTGCTTGTCCTCGTGCGCCGACACGTCGCGCAAGAGCCTCCAGTACGCGGACGTGCCACTGATGAGCCAGTTCTCCCCGTCCGACGCGGGGAACAGGGTGTTGGCCCACAGGAGCGACTTGTCGAAGCCGACCGCGTCCTTCACCCGGGAGAAGTCCCGCTTGGAGGCCTGGGGCTCCTCGGGCGCCTTCCACGTCTTGCGCGCCTCCTTCAATTTGGCGGCGACGTAGATGGGGCTGAACGTCGTGTAGCCCAGCGACAGGTGCGGCGTGGCGCCGGGCAGGTCCGGCATGAAGCGGCTGCCAATCATCTTCTCGCGCAGCGTCGTCTTGCCGTAGTGGGCCAGGAACATCAGCTTCTCGGCCATCTCCGACGTGGTCACCTTGCCGTCGCACGCGTGCGGGCGGTTGATGGGGCTGGAGGCCATCATCCGCGTGGCGGAGTCCAGGTCGAACCCCTTCTTGCCGAACTTCGCGTAGTACTCCCAGAAGGCGATGTCGCGGTTCCAGGTGTTGAAGGCCAGGTCCGCGGGCGCGTTGTCCGGGCTGGAGACGGACTCCTTGCGGACCTCCAAATCGCGGTTGTTGTTGTTCGCCCAGATGAAGTCCTTGAGGTTGCCCGGCGTGTCGGAGGTGTTGCCCTTGCTGCCGGTGCGCCACAGCCGCGTCTTCTTCGTGCCGAGCAACAGGCAGGCGCCCTCGTCCGTCTTCGTGTCCGCGAGCGTCCAGTCGTTGGTGTACAGGCCGTTGTTGTTGTCCTTCATGATGCGCGCGACGTCATCGATGGAGGACGCGTACTGCGCCGCCTTGCGGATGCGGTTGCTCTGCGGAGAGCCGTTCAGGTCGAAAGGCGTCTGCCCCACCGTCGTCTCGCCGATGACGATGCCCGCGGAGTTGATGAACCAGTCCGCGCCGCTGTGGATGCCGCCCGGGAAGGTCTGCATCACGAAGCGGTGGCCCCGGGTGGGCTGCACGTCCAGCACCACGTCCCAGTGGACGCCGGTGTAGCCGTTCCACATGAAAATCTGTCCGATGATGGCGCGGCCGTCCTTCGTCGCGGACTTGGTGGCGACGAAGGAGGAGCAGTGGTCGCCCTTGCCTCCGCGCTCGGCCTCCTCGTCGGCCTTGAGGAAGGTGCGGCCGGACAGCGAGGTGGACGTGGCGCGGTTGGCCTCCTCGAGCTGGCCCGCGTCCACGGCGGTGTTGAGCGTGACGATGTCGAGCACGTCCAGCTCGCGGTCCTTGAACTTCGCGCCGGCCTTGTTCGCGCCGTCGGCGATGCCCTTCATCTCCTCCAGGTATTCGGCGTCGAACTTGCGCAGGAAGAGCGAGTCCGCGAGCAGCCGCTGGTGGCCCCACCCCTTGGCCGCATCCGTCTTGTCCTTCTGGATGCCGAGCTTCTCCATGTAGCGGACGATTTCCTGCGAGGTCAGCTCGCCGAACTGGACGCCGCGCTCGTAGGGCTCTCCCTCGATGTGGACGTAGATCCACCCGCCGTCGTCGTAGCGGAAGCCCTTGCCCGCCCAGCGCACGGACTCCATCGGAACATACGCGGTGATGTCCTCCACGGGCTCCAGGCGGACGTCGTCGTACCAGACGGAGCCGGTGGCCTTGCCGTTGCGGCCCAGGTGGAGCTGCACGCGGTCCGAGGACTGGGTGGCGAAGAAGAGGACGGAGGCGCGGGTGCCGGCCTCACCGCCCGGGGCGGGCGCGCAGTTGGTGAAGGGGAAGCTCTTCATCGAGAAGCAGGCGCCGTGGGCCGTGGGATAGCGGGCCTGGGGGTCGACCTGGACGCCCTTGGTCCGCACCCAGGCGCTGAGCCGGTAGAGCTGGCCCACCTGGAGCTGGAGGTTCTCGGACTCGACGGTGGTCTCGCCACCGCCCTGAGGGCTCTCGATGAGCAGGCCGCGCGAGCCCTCCGCCTTGCCCTCGGCGCTGGAGGCCACCTTGCCAGGTCCCTGCGAGCGCCAGAACGCGGGCACCGAGGAGGACCCTCCGGCCACCTCGAAGTTTCCGTTCGGCACCGCCGAGGACTTGACGGGGGAGGCGGCCACGGCGGGCGCGGCCTGGAGCAGGCTCGCGGACAACAGCAGCACGCCGAGGAGCTTCGACGTCTGGGGGAGGTCGGTCATGTCGTTCCCTTCCCGAGCAGGGCGGGGCAACAGCTCGGGGAATCGGGGCGCATGACACTGCCGCGCGTTTCGAGCGTCAACCCTTCACGTCATCCAAGGCACCATGACGCGAGATGACTTCCACACCCACCCCGACACTGCGTGCGCCCCCTCCCCTGTCAGCGCAGCAACCGGCCCGACGCGTGGAGCACACTGCGCGCGGCCCGGCGCACCGCGTCCACGCGCCGCGACTCCACCCAGGGAGGGTCCACGGGAGCGTCCCAGTCGAACACGCGCAGCCGCGACAGGAAGCCCTGCTTCACGCAGCCCTCCAGGCTGAAGACGTGCAGGTCATGCGTCCAGCGCACCGCGAGCCGCAAGTCGCGCGACAGCTCCGTCCAGTCCAGCGGCGGCGCCGAGAGGACCCCTGGCAGCTCCACGCCGCCCCCTGTGCTGCCCACCGCGAGCGAGCCCGTGCCCGGCGCGTAGCTCCACAGGAGCGCGGCGCCTCGGGGACGCACGAAGCTGGTGTAGAGCATCAGCACCTCCCGGTCCGCGGGCACGTCCACCAGACCCGCCACGCGCCGCAGCACGGAGGAGCGCGCCTGGCGCTCATCCACGATGAAGGGGAACTGGTACGCGTCCACGCGGTAGCCATCCACGCGGATGCGCTCCACCAGCGCGTGGTAGCCCGCCCTCGCCTCGCGGGAGCGACCTCCTCGGAGGATGAGCCGCGAGAGCATCCCAGGAAGACTCCGCAGCGGCGCTTCGGCCCACCTGCGCAGCTCCTGGATATCGGGCTCGATGTCCAACCCCATGCCGGCCCACTCGAGCTTCTCGTCGTCCGTCCACGTCCTGAAGGCTTCGTAGCGCGCACGCGCTTGCAGCACGTTGCCCGCGTGGAACCAGTAGCCCTGCTCCGGAGGGAGCAGGAGCCACGCCGTGACGGGGATGCCCGCGCGGTTCAGGCGGCGCACCACATCGGCGCGCTCGGGGCTCAAGTCCAGGAGTCCCAGGCTCACGCCGGCGCGCATCGCCTGGAGATCGTCGATGACGCCTTCGGTGTTGAACAGTTCGCGAAGTGGCTCCGGAGCCAGCTCGCAAAAGAAGGTCAGGAAATGGGGTTTCATGGCAGCCTCGCGCCTCCACGCGTACCCCCTCAGGGGCGCACATTTCCGCGAGGAGCACCATGGAATTTCACAGAGGCCGGATGCTCGACCACGTCCACCTCCGCGCCAAGGACCTGGCGGCGAGCAAGCGGTTCTACCAGGCCATTCTCGAAGTGTTGGGCATCCCGCTGGGCTCGCATGGCCCCGACAACTTCTTCGCGGACGAGCTGTTCGTCAGCACCGCGGACCCCGGTGCGCCGAGTGGACGCGGCGTCCATCTGGCCTTCCAGGCGAAGGACCAGGAGATGGTGAAGCGCGTCTACGAGGTCGCGCTCGCGGCCGGTGGGAAGGACAACGGCGGCCCAGGTGAGCGGCCCTACCACCCGGGCTACTACGCGGCCTTCGTGCTGGACCCGGACGGCAACAACATCGAAGCCGTCTACCATGGCCCGGCGAAGCGCTCCGCGCCGTCCGTGGTCTTCACCGTGTAGGCAGCTGAAGCATTTGTACGGCCCGCTTTGGGGTGTCTCCGAAGCGGGCCGAGTCTCACGAAGCGAAGCGCGGTTCAGTAGCTCCAGGGAAAGCGCTTGAAGTCGCGCTTGCGCTTCTGCACGAAGGCGTCGCGGCCTTCCTGGGCCTCTTCGGTGCCGTAGGCCAGGCGCGTGGCCTCGCCCGCGAAGAGCTGCTGCCCCACCAGACCGTCATCGGGCAGGTTGAAGGCGTACTTCAGCATCTTGATGGCGGTGGGGCTCTTGGTGTTGATCTCCGCCGCCCACTCGAGCGCGAAGTCCTCCAGCTTCTCGTGGGGCACCACGGCGTTGACCATTCCCATCTGGAAGGCCTCCTGCGCCGAGTAGTTCGCGCCCACGAAGAAGATTTCGCGCGCCCGCTTCTGGCCAATCTGCCGCGCCAGCAGCGCCGAGCCATAACCACCATCGAAGCTGGCCACGTCCGCGTCGGTCTGCTTGAACACCGCGTGCTCCTGGCTCGCGATGGTCATGTCGCAGACGACATGCAGGCTGTGTCCACCGCCCACGGCCCAACCCGGCACCACGGCGATGACCGCCTTGGGGAGGAAGCGGATCTGCCGCTGGACTTCCAGGATGTGCAGCCGGCCGAGGCGCGCCGGGTCGGACTCGCCTTCCTCGCCCTCGTACTTGTAGCCGTCCTTGCCGCGGATGCGCTGGTCTCCGCCCGAGCAGAACGCCCAGCCGCCGTCCTTGGGGGACGGGCCGTTGCCGGTGATGAGCACGCAGCCCACGTCCGTCATGAAGCGCGTGGCCTCCAGCGCCTTGGACAGTTCGTCGACGGTGCGGGGACGGAAGGCGTTGCGCACCTCGGGGCGGTTGAACGCGATGCGCACCGTGCCCTGGTCCACCGCGCGGTGGAAGGTGATGTCCTTGAACTTGTGGCCCTCGACGGGCGTCCAGCGGGCCGGATTGAAGATGGCCGAGACCATGGGTTTCTCACTCGGGAGAAAGGGGGGAACGGGCGCGGACCCTACGCCGGCACGAAGGGAGCGTCCATCGTCCATCCGAGGATGGCGAGGTTCATTCCTCCGGGCTGGTCCCTCAGTGGAGCGGTGAGACACTCGCCGCCTACCCATCCGAGCGCGGCGACGTGCAGGGGTTGGTGCAAGAGCGCTTCAAGTCATTTGGCGTCCATGGTGCGGCACCGGAGGATCGAGCCCGCTGGATGGTCGACGTCAAGCAGACGTCTACGGCTGCGCTCCGCGATGAGGAACAGGCGGAGGCGTCGTCGGAACCTCCACCGCGAGCACTCCGCTGAGAGGCAGCAGTTCGCCAAGGACCTCGACGCACCGCTCACTCGCCAGGATGAGGGTCGGCATCATGGCGAAGCGGACCAGATCCAGGGACGGAGGGCTGGTCGCGTCCATCCACCACGGTTCGGGGATGTCGTACTCCTGCATGCCACAGTTGGCACAGGGACCACTGCCGTAGAATCGCGGCTGGCATTCTGGTGCCAGGCTCCCTTGCGGCATGAGTGCGAGTTCGTACAGAGGGCCGCGCTTGCTCCCGCTGATGCGCGCCTCAACGGGTGTGATGCCCGTGAGTTTCGCATCCTCGAGTTGCTGGAGCACGTCACCATGAACCAGCAACCTCCACGACTCCTGGAGCACGACAGGCGGCAGGTTGCCGCGGGCCCTGCCCACCAACGGCCCCAGGTGCGTACCTGGCGCCACCAGCGCACCCGCCGGTAGCAACGGCATCACGGCATCACGGAGCCGCGAGTACTCGTCCCACATCGTCTGCCGAGCCTTGCGATACTCGCGCTCACTCGACAGCGTGGTCAGGTCGACTGCCGGATAGTCGAGTCCAAGTCTGGCCCACTCGCCATGGCAGGTGGGACACACCGCACCTGGAAGCCCCCATCGATGCTCGGCTTGATACCCCCCTGGGTAGGCCGGGTCGCGATGCGGCAGCGAGCGACGCAACTCGAAATAGCGCATCACTTCCCTCCAACTCCGCTTGTCGGCACAGCGAACAACTCATCGAGCTTCGTCCAGTAGGACAGGGGCATTCCGACCAGATGATACTTCTGAATCATGAAGCCCGCGTGCTCCATCAGTTCCCACTTCGTCGCCTTACTGATGCCTCGCTCCTTCGCCTCAATGAAAGCGCGCCAATCCGCGTTCCACGGTCCGCCGTCTTTGCCATCGTGGATTTGGCGATGACGCCGCACGTCGATGGCAAGGGCGAACTCGTGGATGTTGATGCCACGCAAGGTGAAGTAGTTCTCGAGCGCGCGAGGGGAAATGTGGTGCTTCTCCTTCGGGACACTGGCCCACTCGGCATACGCCTTTCGGAGTCGCGCCTGGCTCGGCAACTCCTCGGCACGATGCCACGGGATGACGAGCACGGGGCCTCGGCCCGGGAGAGGTTGGGCTGGGCCCCGCAGTCGCTGCTGTGAGGACGCGGCCGGCGCCGGCATCGGCCCACGGAAGGCCACCGGAGCGGAAACAAGGTCCTCGCACCGGTACAGGCCGCATTCGCCACTCGCGCACGACAGGGCGACACACTCACTGTCGTCGTCTGCTGCCGCGGCACACTCCTCGGCCGACACGTCATCAACCGGCAGCAGCGCGGCATCGCCATGCACCCCGCTCGATGGCGTCGCGCAGGCCCACGGCAGAACCCCAAGGCAAGTCACCCAGGTTGTCATTCGCATGCGCACTTCCCCCCGCCGGACGTCGGCGCCTGTTCACCGTGCCCGTCCCGGCACCGGACCGACCCTATCAGCCCCGAAGTGCCCCCTGACCGCGCAGTCCAAGCAGGCCCTGCCTTCATGCGAGTTCGTGACCACCTTTCTCCTGGGTGACTGTTCCGCTCAGCCCAGGAGGTCTCGGATGAAACGATGGACCCAGCACCTGCTCCTCGGACTCCTGTTGAGCACACCTCCCCTGGCCCTGGCCGTGGACACCCAGGCGAGCGGGGACTCGGCCCGTCCCTCCCCTGCTCCAGATGCCGAGGGCACGCTTCGGGCCTTCTCCGGCCCGGTGCTCGGAACCGCCCCGGGAACACTCTTCGTCACCGGTCCCAGCGGCGCTTCGATTCCCATCCGCGTGACCCATCAGACACGCATCGCCGGAGAGACTGTCCCGCGCGACCAGGACATCGAGACCTATCTGCGCGAGAACCTGAAGCCCGGCCGCTCCGTCCGCGTCCAGTTCGACGTCAGGCCCTTCTCCGACGGTACCCCGCAGAACGTCGCCTCCACCGTCGAGCCGAAAACCTCCCGCGAGCCCCCTTCACCGTGAGCCACGTCGCGAAAGCACCGCGACTCGTTGGAGCCACAGTCATCCGGCCGGGCCCTACTTTTCGGCCCTGGGAAAACCATCGTCCCGTGACACGGTGACGCTGGGCGAATTGCTCGGAAGGTGCCAGCCTGCGGAGCGCACGGTGCAGCCCTTCGCGAGGAACTCCGCGTCATGCCCGCCGACGTCGCCCTGCTCAAGGAAGTGCCCCTCTTCGCCGCCCTCGATGACGAGGAGCGCGCGCTGCTCGCCAACCAGCTCGAGGAAGTGCGCCTGTCCGCCGGAGAGAAGGTGTTCAGCCGAGGAGACCCCGGCGGCGCCATCTACATCGTCAGCTCCGGCGAGGTTCAAATCTCCGTCGAGGACACCACCGGCCAGGTCATCGTCTTCGAGACCGCGCGGCGCGGCGACTTCTTCGGCGAGCTGTCCCTGCTGGATGGAGACCCGCGCAGCGCGGATGCCCGCGCCATCCAGGAAACGTCCGCCCTCAAGGTGGACCGCGCGGACCTCGAGCTCCTCTTCCGGCGCCACCCCTCCAGCGCCATGGACGTGCTGACCGCCATCGGCCGTCGCCTGCGCGAAGCAGACAAGATGCTGCACAGCCGGCCATCACTCAGCCCCAACGAGATGGTGGAGGAGCGACTGACGACCATCCAGCGGCTCGCTGATGGACTGGCCGCCTTCAGCGGTACCTTCACCTTCATGATGCTGCACGCCGTGTGGTTCGCGGTGTGGATCACCATCAACCTGGGATGGATTCCCACGTTCCACGCGTTCGACCCGTTCCCCTTCGGCCTGCTCACCATGGTGGTCAGCCTGGAGGCCATCTTCCTGTCCTGCTTCGTCCTCATCAGCCAGAGCCGGCAGGCCGCCAAGGACCGCATCCGCTCCGACGTCGAGTACGAAGCCAACATCCGCGCCGGCATGGAGGTCACCCAGCTCCACTCCAAGCTGGACCACCTCTACGCGCAGACCATGGCCCGCCTGGACGCCGTCGAACGCGGGCGCCCACCCTCGGCTCCGGCGACCACCAAGCCCGGCCAGCCCGCGGCATCCCAGGGCTGACCGAGCCACCGCTGGCTCCACGCTCAGTTTGACGCGGCAGCCCAACTCGCCTCCATCGAGCGGAAGTGCAACGCCAGTTGGCGTCAGGGGGCGCAGATGATGACCGAATCAACCTCCAGGTCTGGCGGGTCATAGACCGCCGCGGTGTCCGGCCCGACGTTCCAGGTCCCCTCCGGCTGCACCGCGAAGTCGATATAGGGGCGCCACCCATCGGCGAGCGCCGTGCGGAAGGCCTCGTCGGTGACCCTCCCGTTGAAGCCAGACGTCTGGTAGGTCGCGGTCCGCACCAGGATGCGCGAAGAGCCCAGGCTGTCCCGATAGTAGTATCGGGCGATCGCCGGAACCGCGGCGGCGTCCCACTCGACTTCCCAGACGTGCGCCGCGGAAACCAGGTTGGCGAAGGGGCCGACCTCGTTGTTCGAGGTGTGAATCATCGGGCTCGAGCCGACGTGCGTGGTGGCCGAGAACTTGTTCGGGTCATTGGCCGTGCCCTTGGGGGAATCCCACCAGGTCTCGATGAGGTCGAGCTCGCCGTAGCGTGCATCGCCGAAGCTGTTGCGGGCCCACAGGGCGGGGAAGGTGCCGGGCATGGGGGTCGGCATCCTCGCATGGAAGGCCATCGCCCCCCTTCCCGGAGCGAAGGTGCCCTTCCCCTTCAGCCATGCGCCCGAGTAGTAGTTCGTGCCCGCGCACCTGGCGGGATTCTCCGGCGTGATGTTGGGATAGGGGTCCGCGCAGTGGCGCTTGGAGGCGACCTTCAGCTTGCCGTCCTCCACCTTCACGTTGGCGCGGAGCATCTTGGTGAGCTGCGTGAACGCGCCCCCGCTGGGGTTGTTGTTTCCCTGGATGACGTCCCACTTCGTGGTGTCGAGGGCAGTCCCGTCGAAGTCGTCGCGGAAGACCTCGTTGATGAAACCCGGAGGGCAGTCGAGCTTCGTGACAGGGATGGGAGGGCCCGCCGGGCCGGGGAAGAGATTCTCCCTGGGGATGATGCCCTTGGGCGTCGACGGCGATGACCACGAGAGCGTGGCCACGGCGTTGCCAGTGTTCTCGAAGTACTCGAGCACGATGTCGTAGGGCTCGCCGGCCTGGAGCGCGCTGGTCCCGGAGTTCTCGATGGCGCCGTGTGCGGTCCAGTTGTCGATGATGCGAGTGCCATTCACCGTCAGGCGGATGCCATCGTCGCTGGTGGTGTAGAAGGTGTACGTCTCCGTGTGGTCGGCGCTGACCTTGCCCGTCCAGCGCACGCTGAAGGTCTCGGCGCCGAGGTCGGCGAGAGGCGCGGCCGCTCCCCAATTGAAATCGACGGTGGCATCCACTCGACTCACCGAGGCGCCAGTGAAGTCGACGTTGTCGAAATATTGCCCCTGGAGCCCGGTGCCGCTGCGACCGGTGACGTCGAGCCAGATGATGGACGAGACCAGAGATCCGGCCGCCGCACTGTTCTCGAAGAGCAGCTCGGTCCGGAGCAACCTTGCGTCCGCCACGTCCAGGCTGGCGAACGTGTCGCTGAAGTTCCCGGGAGTGGTGGTGAGTCCGTGGAGGGGCCCCGTGGCGAGCAGGGTCGCGCCATCGTAGAGCTTCACACGGAGCGAGCCGGCGCCTCCGTTGATGGCCCATCCGTCGTAGTTCACGACGACTTTCGATGCGCCGCCGGGCATGGCGCTGTCGTGATAGCCCAGGGTCAGGGTCGATGACGTTCTCGCGGGGGCGCTGCGCGCGAACGAGCCGCCGCGATCGCTCGCCGCGAAGGAGACACCGTCATCCATCAATCCATGGATGGGCGCGCTTCCTCCGCCCGCCCAGATGCCGCTCATGGCCTCGTCGCTGCTGGGAGACACACTGGACGAGACGAGCGACGATGGCACTGTCTCACTCGCTTCGAGGTCGTCGCCCTTCTCGGATGAGGAGCCTTGGCACGCCGCGATGAAGGCAAGGGAGAAGACAGGGAGAGTCCGGAGCGTACGTATCGCTCTGTTCATGAAGAGCACCCTTGGTAGGCACAGCGCCAGGAATTCCAGATGTCTCAAATTCCATGTAGCGCGGTTGCACCAACAATTGTGCCTGGGGCTTTCTCACCCCGTCAAGCCATCGCTTCGCTTGTCTTCACGAGTGCGTCGCAATCCGGAAGACTTCTCCACCAGGGGCGGAACCATTCCTCTCTCATGATGACAATGGCACCTTCGCAAGGGATTGAACCGCTCCAGCGCGCCCGCGTCGAAGTCGCTGTCGAGGTGCGCCCGCGCGGTGCGGCGCCGGCGCATGAGCTGTGCCTTGATGTGCTGGGCGACTCCTCGCGCCTGCGAGACCTGGAGCTGTCTGTGTCAGTTCGCGTCGGTGGCCTGGGCGACCGGAATGTGACGGACCGGGGTAATGGATCGCAGGCGGGTCACCCAAGCTGTTCGTAGCGGGGTCGGCCAAGCGGATCGCCCCGGGGTCGGCCAAGCGGACCGCAAGTCGGAGCAGTCGGGACGGCGGTCCGCACACCCCAGAGACAGTTGGAAGAAACGCGGCCGGCGGGTGGGGTGAGCGCCTACCCGGCCAGTCATCCCGTGCATCCTCGCGAGTCCACGAGCACCGCCCCCGCGGTGCGCCCAGGGACGCGCGCGGATGAGCTACCGGAGAGTCGACATGGACAGGTTGAGAGAGTTGGTGCGGTTGCACCGCATGGGGACGGGTGCGCGCGAAGTGGCCCGGCTGTTGGGCATGGGGCCGAATACGGAGAGGGCATATCGCGCGGCGCTCATGGCGGCTGGCGCACTGGAAGGCCCCGCGGACGAGGTGCCTGAGCTGGAAGCGCTCAAGGCGCTGGTGCAGGAGCACCTGCCATCCAAGGTGTCACCGCAGCAGACGTCCTCGCTGGTGCCTTGGCAGGAGCGAGTGGAGGCACTGCTGGGCCAGGGGCTGGGGCCTCGTGCCATTCACGACAGGCTCCGGCTGGAAGTGGAGGGCTTCGCGGCGAGCGCCTCGGCGGTGAAGCGCATGGTGCGACAGCTGCGCAAGGCGCGAGGCGTCCGGGCCGAGGACGTGGCCATCCCCGTCGTGACGGCGCCGGGGGAGGTGGCGCAGGTGGACTTCGGCTACGTCGGCAAGTTGCTGTGCCCACGACAGAAGGTGGCGCGCAAGGCGTGGGTGTTCGTCCTGGTGCTGGCGCACAGCCGCTACCTGGTGGCCGACGTCGTCTTCGAGCAGTCGCTGCCGACATGGCTGCGGCCGCACGTGGAAGCCTTCGAGCAGTTGGGCGGCGTGGTGGAGACGGTGGTGCCCGACAACCTGAAGGCCGCCGTGCTGCGCGCGGCCTTCACTCCGGACGAGCCGTCCGCCCTCAATCGCAGCTACCGGGAGGTGGCTCGGCACTACGGCTTCAAGGTGGACCCGACACCGCCGTACGCGCCCCAGAAGAAGGGCAAGGTGGAAGCGGGCGTCAAGTATGTCCAATCCAACTTCTTCAAGGGCCGAGAGGGGCAGGACGTCGACGTTGTCCGTGCTGACTTGAAGAAGTGGCTGGCGGAGGTAGCCAACGTCCGGTGGCATGGGAAGACGGGCCGGCGCCCGGTGGACGTCTTCCGCGAGGAGGAGCTGCCCGCACTCCGGCCCCTGCCTACCCGGCGCTTCACGCCTGTCGTCTGGAAGGCCACGCGCGTGCATCAGGACAGCCACGTCCTCTTCGACAGGCGCTTCTACTCGGTGCCCTGGCGCCTTGTCGGCAGCGACGTCTGGCTGCGCGTCACCGACGCCAGTCTCGAGGTGTATGCGGACGACGTGCGCGTCGCCACCCATACCCGGCGCGGCACCGGCCTCTACACCACCCACGAGGAGCACTTGCCCCAGCACCGGGCAGACTTGCGTCACCGCAGCCGCGGCTACTGGGAAGGCCGGGCCGCCCGGCTGGGAGACGAGGTGCTCACCTACGTGCGCGCCGTCTTCGACTCCGACGACGTGCTGTCTCAGTTGCGCGCCGTGCAGGCCATGGTGACTCACATGGAGACCTTCCCTCCCGAGCGAGCACGCGCCGCCACACGGCGCGCGCACTACTACGGCACGTACAGCTACGGGGGCCTCAAGAACCTGCTGCGCCAGGGGCTGGACTTGCAACCCCTTCCGCTGGCGCTCGCCACCCCGGCGACGGCTTCTCTCACTCAGCCGCGCTTCGCACGCAGCGTGGCCGAGCTGCTGCACCACCCCGCCGTGCCCCAGGAGTCCGAAATTGAGCCCCACTGACGAGCTGATTCCCATGCTCAAGAAGCTGCGCCTGTCCGGTGTCCTCCAGTCCCTTCAACTGCGCACCCAGCAGGCCGTGGACGACAACCTCTCCCACTCCGAGTTCGTCTACCGGCTGCTGAGCGACGAGGTGGAGCGCCGCGACTCCAAGCAGCTTTCCCAACGCGTGCGTCGCGCCTCCTTCGAGCACGCCAGGACGCTCGAGGATTTCGACTTCCACTTCAACCCCAGCGTGCCCAAGGCCAAGGTGCTGGAGCTGGGCACGTGTGGCTTCCTGGAGCGCCACGACAACGTGCTCATCGTCGGCCCCACCGGCGTCGGTAAGTCCCACCTGGCTCAAGCCCTCGGTCACCGCGCGTGCCGCGCCGGCTACAGCACCCTCTACGTCGGCACCCACGAGTTGCTCATGCAACTGAGGGCCGCACGGGGCGATGGTAGCTACGAGAAGCGCCTGTTGCGCTTCACCTCGCCAGACTTGCTCATCATCGATGACCTCGGCCTTCGCGGGCTGACTCAGGATGAGCCGGTGGACCTCTACGAGGTCGTCCGCCAGAGGTACGAGCGCAAGAGCACCGTCATCACCTCCAACCGGGCGATTGAAGAGTGGCCTCCACTTTTCGGGGACCCGCTGATGGCCAGTGCCGCCATGGACCGGCTGCTCCACCACGCGCACGTCCTCGTCATCGAGGGCGACAGCTATCGCAATCCACCCCCTGCCCGGCGCCGCAAGCCCACTGCCGCGGAGGCACGTTAGACACCAGCGTGGATCCGCTTGGCCGACCCCAACCTCGTCACCGCCGTGAACTCGAACAACGGATCCCTGACGAGCTCACCAGGGCGATCCGCTTGGCCGACCCTCACGCGGTCCATACCCCCGGTCCTTGACACCGGAACGCGGCACATCTCCAGGAGCTTCTTCTTCTGGACGGCCGAGGCACCCGCCCAGTCCGGATGTTCCGAGGCGACGCAGGTCGGCTGGGAGGGGGCCTCGGGCGGAGCCTCCGGCCTGGCGATCAACGCACCAGGGCCGCTGGTCTGTCCCAACTCCAGCTCCAGCAGCATGCCGCGGATGGCCTCCGCCTCATCCTTCCCGGTCATCTGGTCCCGGCCGTGCCAGAGCGAGCCGGTGATGACATTCTTGTCGCATCTCGGCACCCAGGTGGGCGGGGCGTCACTGCACACCGCGCGGCCATCCAAGGTGGGGTTGCCGAACAAGTCCATCCGGGTGACGCCGTCCTCGCTTGGCGTCAGCAGCACGAAGAACATGGACCCCACCGTGTTCGTGGAGCCGTAGACGATGTCGCCTCCCGACACCGTGGTCAACGCCGTGCGCTGTCCCTTGAAGACGTAGACGATGCTCCCGTCCTTGCGGACTTGCTTCTCCGTCACCGGGAAGCCGCGCTTGCTCATCAACTCCGTGATGCGTCGCGCGGCGTCATCCGGGCCTCCATGGAGGAGAGCCTCGGACTTCTTCGCGTCCAGGAATGAGTGACTGCTGGTCCGAATGCTGGAGATGCAGCCGCTGCCCAGCATCACCATTCCCGCCAGGGCCCATGCTTGGATTTTCATGGGAAGGTTCCCTAGCATTTGTCATTCCAAACCCATCGCTCGTCAGGCTTTCGAGCGGAGAGGGCCCCGGCACCTCGCATCCGCGCGCCGCGTGTCTTCATGACAGACCTTGATGCGGGGAAGTACGTAGATGCTGATTCCGCATGTTTTGCGGAAATCGCACTGCCATTTCTTCCACGCTCGTGACTTCACCCGCCCAGGCCCCGAAGTGGCCAGGGACGGGCGGGCACTGACTCCGGGTGTTGAGGACAGCCAGCTCAGGGCTCGGGGAAGCCTTCGCGCACCCACACGTTGGCGGTGTCCCTGTTGAACTTGAAGTTCATGGGCACGCGATGCTTCGCGACAGTCGCACCCGCGTCGTCGGTGGCCGAGAGCAGCGCGTGGGGCTCATACTCATCGGCCACGATCTCCAGCAGGACCTCGTACCAACGGCCCTCCCAGGCGATGGAGAGCTTCCGGGTCAGGGCCTGGTCGCGCTGTCGCGCGGAGCGGTCGAGGACCTCCGAGGCCGTCTTCACGAAGGTCGCGAACGCGGGCGCATCGAAGGGCTTGGGGTTCTTCTTGTCGCGGCCCATTACCCACGGACTGATGAGGACGGGCTCGGCAATCCCCTGCTTGCGGATCTCCACGGCCCAGCCGTCATCGTCCTCGTTCTTGATGACCCGGGCCGACCAGCCATTCTTCTGCCAGAACGTGGGCTCCATCACTTCAGGCTCGGTAGGCGTTCGCTCGTCGCTCATGGTCGTTCCTCATACCCTCCGATGGCCATTTGCCAGAGCAGAGAATGAGCTTTCCCCACCACCACGGAAGTCGACCGTGCGCTCGACCGCCTCGCGGCCGAGCGCTCCTCGCGGGATGGGAGTCGGCGGGGATCGAACCCTCTCCGGACGGTGCGAAACTCCCAGCAGAATCGCGCCCTTACCTCGCAACCATCCGGAACGACTCAACTTCGGTATCCCTCCGCGTCCCCTGTCGTCCTGTCCCGTTCCCGTCCATTCCGCAGGTTCGTGCGACCTACGTGCAACATGGGCGGCGCTTTCATAGGGGCCCAGGTCCACCTGCCACAGCCTGGGGGTGACATGCCTTGCGGTTTTCGGACCACCTGAAGCTCAAGAGGGTGCCGTCTCCGGACACCACGGAGGCAGGAAGTGAAGAAGAGTCGGTTCAGCGAAGAGCAGATGGTCGCCATTCTGTAACAGCTCGCCGCGCCCCGTCTGGACGGGGCGAGGATGAGCCCGCCGGGCATTGAAGCACGGCGCGGTGGCGTCAGTCGGAGCTGGCCGGGAGCGTAACGGTACCGGGATTCTCGATGGCGGCAAGGGCGGCGCGTAGCAGGTAGCATCCCGGGTCTTCACCGCGCAGGCGAGCCATTTCCCCCAAGCAGGGGCGAGGCCGGAGCCGGAGGACGAGAGCCCGTCCTTTGCCGCGACGAGGGAGGAGCCGAAGGAAGAAGGAGCGCACACCGCGATTGGACTCTCGCCAGGCTGCTACGCAGGACGGAAAGCGCTGGACGTGTTCGCTTGCTCGAAGTGTGGAAACAGAAGATGCGCTCATCCAGCGCGCCTTCGCCGCCCTTTCAAAATGTCTCGAGGAAGGTCTTCATCTCGCGCAGCACCTCGTCATGGTTGGTGAGCCAGACGTAGTGCCGCGCGTGCTCGAGCTTGATGCCCTTCCAGTTCGGCATGCTCATCACGCTCAGCATTTCGGCGTCCCGCTGGAGCGCCCTGGCGCCCAGGGTCCTCAACTTCTCCTGCACGGGAAGGTCCATTTGGGAGAAGCCTGGGAGGTCCTCCGCCCGCCCGGACCGAGGCTGATCCACGTAGAGGAAGAGCACGGCCGCCGTCACGGCCGCGAAGTCCACCTTCGAGAAACCCCTCATCACCCGCTCCTCCGCGTGCGGCCACCTGCGGGCGCGCAGGTAGTGCCCGGTCTTCGGATCGAACTCGTTCGCCTCGTCGATCTCGTGCGCGGGGAACGCTCCTCCGACGTCACGCGCGAGCGCGGCGGCGAGCGCGGCGCGTGAGGCCACGTCCTCGGGAGCGGGCTCGCTCGGAGGAGGCATGGGCAGGACCGAAAGGAGCTCCGCCAGCAGGTCACCGTTGGTCCTCACGTCCAGGTAGACCACCTTCTCCACGCGCTCCGGGTGATGGGTTGCCACCCAGGTGAGCTCTGGCCCGGCGGCGGAGTGGCCCACGAATGACGCCTTCGCGATTCCCAGCCCCTCCAGCACCCGGACGACGTCCTCGCCCAGGGTGGCGGTGTCGTAGCCCTGCTCGGGCCAGCTCGACGAGCCAAACCCCCGGCGGGTGACGGCGTAGACGTGATGGGCCGCGGTGAACTCCGGCGCGAAGGTGTCGAACACGTGGCCCGTGTTGCCCAGGCCCGACAGGAAGACGAGCGCGGGTCCCTGGCCTCCGAAGTCGAGCAGCTCGAGCTCGACCCCCTCGGCCACCTTCATCCGCTTCACCTGATGCAACGCGCTGGAGTCGGCAGAAGCCGGGACCGGGACGGACTTCGTCGTCACACAGGCGAACAGCGGCAAGCAGAGGAGGAGGAGTTTTCGCATGGACTGACTCAACTACAGGAATGCGGAGACGACCAGGGAAGCCCATGGGTAACAGCTCGCCGCGCCCCATCTGGACGGGGCGTGGATGAGCCCCCGCCCGGCTTCGATGGGCGCGGTGGTGTCAGTCGGAGCTGGACGGGAGCGTGACGGTGCCGGGAGTCTCGATGGCGGCGAGCGCAGCGTGCAGGAGGTAGCGCCCCGGGTCCTCACCGCGCAGGCGGGCCGTCTCAATCAGCGAGGAGAAGAGGGCCGCCACCTCGGTGCCGCGCAGCGACTTGGAGCCGTAGTGATTCTTGCGGCCCACCACCATGTCGCGCAGCTGCCGCTCCACCAGGTTGTTGTCCAGCGGCACCCATGGGTTGGAGAGGAAGACGGTCAGCCCACTCCACAGCTCCAGCATGTGCCGCGGCCTGTTGCTCCCCCTGCAGTACGTGCGGTTGTGGTAGGTCGGCCTCAATGGCATACAGCTGGCCAATGAGCGACAGCACCTCGGCGCACACGGGGGCCACTCTCTCGGCCTCCACGAGTTTGCGTCGCACGTGGGCCCAGCAAAACACCAGGGAGCAGGAGGCTGGCCCCTCCGCTCCAGGCTTCGTCACCGTCTGGTAGGCGGCGTAGCCATCCACCATGACGACGCCCGCATAGTCACCGAGTACCAGCTTCGCGGTGGCCCCGGAGCGACTGGGCAGAATCCGGTGGTACACCGCGTCCGCACAGGCCACCGTCCACGCGTACCACTTCTTCCCCGGTCCCTTGTTCAGCATGTACCAGTGCGTCTCGTCAGCGGGGAGGAGAAGACAACCGCGGGCAGCGCCTCGTAGCTGGGCTGCAGGTGGTGGGCCAGCGCGTTGAGCTGGTCCCAGAGCGTCTGGCTGTCCACCACCAGGCCCTCTCGCTGAAACATGCGCTCCTGGCGCGCCAGTGGCAGGTGGAAGCCATACTTCTGCAGGGCGACGTGGGCGGCGAAGTCCACCGAGTAGCGGCCCCCCTCAATGAGGCGCGGCGGGGCCCGGCGAGCAGTTACGCCATTCTGCGAGAGGCGGAGCGGTCGTCCGTGCCGGAGACAGCGAAAGAGCATGGAGTGAGCGAGCCCACGGTCTACGCGTGGCGCAAGCACTTCGGGGGCAGGGACGCCAACGACACGAAGAGGCTGAAGCAGTTGGAGGCGGAGAACGCCCGGTTGAACAACGGACAGCAGCTCAAATGCCTCACGGTGGTGGACAAGTGGACGCGCGAGTGCCTTGCCATCGACGTTGCGGGCGCCATCCGCTCTGGACGGGGAGTCGAGGTGCTGTCGAAGCTGGTGAGTCAAAGAGGGGCACCCAGGCACATGCGCAGTGACAACGGGCCGGAGTTCGTCGCCTCGGCCATCTTGCGGTGGGCCGCGGAGGCTCGCATCGAGCCGGCGCACATCGCGCCGGGCAAGCCCTGGCAGAACGGCACCGACGAGAGTTTCAACGGACGCTTTCGTGACGAGTGCCTCAGCATGGAATGGTTTCGTTCCAGGGTAGAGGCAAAGGTTGTCATCGAGGCGTGGCGGCAGCACTACAACCTGGTCCGGCCACACTCGGGCCTCGGCTACCTCACGCCTCTGGAATTTCGACGGCAGTGCGAAGCAGTGGTACCCAATCCATCCCGGCCGGCATCTCTCTCGTAAGCAACGGTCCGAAGGATTCAGGCAGGTCAACCGCATCACCGGGCAGAGGGTTGCCCCAGGTAGATGCGTGCGGTTTCTCGACATGTCTCACCGCTTGAGACACCTCTGAAATCACCTCCAGCCCCTGTACTGCGCGCATGGACTGGAAGTGGTTCCGTCAAGAATGGTGGTAATCGGAGACTCGAGGTTCGGTGCGGCTGCGTCACAAGGCAGGTTGACGTGTCAGTCCCCGAACCTGACACGTCAAGAAGGCGTGGCTCATATGACTTCTGTACCCTTGGATTACTCTTGACGCTCGCGCTGGCACCTTGGCACGGTTGCTGCTCCGGTAGCTCGGAGCCCGTCACACGAACGAGTCGATGAACGCATGCCTCTCAGAGGTTGAGGCAACCTCGCTTCTTCTCTGATGCGGATGGTGCGGAATGTGTTGCTGAATGAGAGTCCAGGGAGAGAACTTGATGAAGAAGAACCTGATGTGCCTGACCGCCGTGTTCACGCTTTCCGTTGCCGTCCCCTCCTTCGCTTCTGAGCCGCCCCCGGAGAGCAGCGCCGCCAGCATCTGCGTAATGCCGACGGTGAAGCCGAATATCTCATTCCCCTTGGGCGGCATTAAGGCCCCCAAGGTGTCGTGCCACGACAACAAGGAGAAGTTCAAAGCCGGGTACCACTTCAAGCTCTTCGTCTCCCCCGACCGTAAACAAAGAATCGACTACCTTCACAAGCCCGAGGAAATCCAGGCTGCGTGCCAGAACGCCTGCATCGAACAGTCGAAGAATTGCAAAGAGACGTTCGCGAAAGGCGATAAAGCCAAAGTAGCCATGTGCAACGCCCAACTCCACGATTGCATGGCCGCCCACAACGAGTCTCATTCAGCCGTCTTCAAGAAGATTTCGGATACACGCTGCACAAAGTACGGCGAACCCTGAACGACGGGTCGCAGTTCTCGAATGGCCTTATGCCGCGAGTCGAGCGGGACCATTTGGCGCGGTGTGGAAGACTTGCCGAAGGGTGGACGCGAGCGGACGGTCGACCTGTCCCGTTCGGTGGTGGAGGCGCTCAAGTCGCACCGGCTCCTGCGCGATCGCTTCGTGTTCTGCCAAGAAGACGGCCGGCAGCTCACCGACGGGAAGATGGAGGCGCCGCTTTGACGTGCGCTCCGGGTGGCGGGCATCACCCGCGAGCAGGGGCAAATCGGCTGGCACGACCTGCGGCACACCTACGGGAGCCACCTCGCAATGAGGGTGGTTCCGCTGAAGGTGATTCAGGCGTGCCGCTCAACGCTGTCGTCAGCGAACCTGGGGCACGTGGACCTCCCACGCGACCTCGAGGCTCTCGTGCCTCCTGACGGTGACGCTCCTCAAGAAGCCCGGCGTCTGCCCTGTCACCAGCCGGAGCCCCGGGAGACTCCGCAGAAGGGCCTCCAGCGACAGGCGTGCTTCCAGCCGCGCGAGCGGCGCGCCGATGCAGAAATGGAGGCCCTGCCCGAAGGCGAGGTGCTTCTTGATGTCAGGCCGCCGGACGTCGAAGCGCTCCGGCTCGTGGAACCGGGCCTCGTCGCGATTGGCCGACGCGTAGACGATGCGGATGTGGGCTCCCTTGGGAATGGAAACGCCCCCAAGCTCCACCGCCTCCAGCGCGGTACGGAACATGGCATGCACGGGAGAGGTCATCCGCACCGCCTCCTCGACCGCGCCCGCGATGAGGCCCGGGTCGTCCCGAAGGGCCCGCAGCTGCTCCGGATGCTCGAGCAGCAGCTCCACCGCTCCCACGATGAGACCCGCGGTCGTCTCGTGCCCCGCGAAGTGCACCTGCATCAGCATGCTCACGAGCTCCGCCATGCTCATGGGCGGCGTCATCCCCTGTGCCCCTGTGACGATGTCGCTCATCAGGTCATCCCGGGGAGACGTCTTGCGTTCCTCGAGCGCCGCGGCGAGGTAGCGCTGGAAGTCGACCACGCCTCGCGCGCATGCGACCTGGTGCTCAATGGGGCCATGCGCCGCGAGAACCGTGGTCAGCTCGTCGGACCAGCGCCGGAACCTGTGGATGTCCGCGCGAGGGATTCCGAGAATCTCCGCGATGATGCTGCACGACAGTGGATGGGCGAACCGCTGGAACAGGTCCGCCTTCCCTTCCTTCCGGAAGGAGTCGATGAGTTCGTCCACGAGGGCGCGGATGAAGGGTTCCTTCTCCGCGAGGCGCCGCCCGGTGAAGGCCTTGCTGACGAGGCTCCGGAAGCGCGAATGCGCTGGCGGATCATTGTCGACGAGGCTGGGGACCAGGGGGTAGCCGTCCATCAGCGCGGCAACCACCTCCGGAGGCGTCGTCGCGGCGCCCACGGTGATGGACTCGGCGGACGAGAATCGCTCGGTATCGGCGACCACTGCGCTGATGTCCGCATGGCGCGTCACCACCCACGCTCCCAGCGCCGGGCTGAAAAACACCGGCTCCTCCCGCCGTGCACGCGCGAGGAACGGGTGGGGATTCTCGAGCTGGGGAGAGTCGAGCGGGCGGTACTCAGACCCGAGTCCTGAAGCGGCGCTGTCCTTGAACATGCGTGCTGACCTCACTCAAAGGTTCGTCGGGTGTTCAGTGCGGATGGGAGGCCCCGCGAATCCTAGCAGGCCAGCAAGACGCACCCGCATCCCGACGGTGACGACGACGCCATGACGAAGCTGGGACCGGAACGGCCGACTGTCGCCTCCGGGTGCTAGGTTGCCGTCACCTACCTTCTTCGAACAGGGCGTGAGGATGAGCATGCGCGGTGTGACCGCCAGGCGGTTGGGTTTCGTGGGGTTCTGGGGCGCGGTGCTCTGTGCGCTCGCGCTCTCGGGCTGTGCCACCCGGGCGGCGACTCTCCGGCCGATTCCCCCACCGCTGCCACCAGGCCCGCTCTTCTCCCCGCGTGCCACGTTTCGCTTCGCCGTCGTCCACACGCCAAAGCCTGGCACCCCAGTCCTCCCCAAAGTGGAGGAGCTGGTGCGCGAGCGCTTCACCGTGCTGCGACTCGCTGGGGAGGGCACGGGGGCAGCGCCCCTGCCCACCGTGCGCGTCTCGGAGCGAGCACTGAAGGACCATCCTCTCCCCGAGCAGGGGATGCTGGAAATCGCCGCGCGCGGCCTCTCGCCCCAGGAGCAGGCGCAACTCGCGGCCTCCGAGCGCATCACCGTCCTGGAGTTCACCACCGAGCCCCCGGCTTTCGAGGCGGTGCGGCAGGCGCACGCGCTGGCCCTGGAGCTGGCCCGCGCCAGCGGCGGGCTGGTGTGGGACGAGCATGCCGGGGAGTTCTTCTCCGTGGAGGGCTGGCACGAGCGCCGGCTCGAAGGCTGGGACGGCGGCGAGCCGATGCTGCCACGCCACTTCAACACCCGTGTCTACTCGGAATGGGACGGCACCGCACGGCTCATGACCGCGGGCCTGGGCACCTTCGGCCTCCCGGACCTGGGAGTGCAGCAGGTCCCGGCGCCGCTCGCGCACACGGTGGGCACGTTCATGAACCTCGTCGCCCAGCTCATGGTCGAAGGCACTGCCATCCGCAAGAATGGGGTCTTCCCCATCACCGTGGACGCACTGAAGCTCGCCTCCTATCGCGAGGCCCTGCTGGAGCAGGTACCGCCCGAGGCGCCACGGCGCACCTTGATTGGCCTGCTCCCCGTGGACCCGAGCGACGTGGAAGGTGAGAACCGGCTGGTGGAAATCATCTTCAAGGCTCGGCCTGGCGACAACCCCTCGGAGCGCCCCTATGCCGCCATCTCCGAGGTCTTCGGCACGCAATCCGAGATTGTCCATGTCGACGAGGACCCGGAGCTGCTGGCCGCGAGCCGCCGCGCCGTGGAGGCCCTGCTCACGCGAATCAAACCGCGCTTCCAGGAGGGTCTGGAGCTGGAGTCGAAGCTGCTCGTGAAGGCCCGCTTCACCACCCATGACGGGGGCATCGAGTGGATGTGGGTCCACGTCACGCGGTGGGAGGGCAGCGTGCTCCATGGCGTGTTGAACAGCGAGCCGGAGGCCGTGCCCGAGCTGAAAGCAGGCTCGCCCGTGACGGTGGGGGAAGACTCGCTCTTCGACTACATCCTGGAGCGGGACGGTGGCTCCGAGGGCAACGAGACGCAGCGCCTCATCCTTGAGCGCTCGGGCAAGACGCGCTGACCGGGTGGAGGCGACCTCGCCCACTCGCCCACGGTCAGGCAGGTGCTCGAGCACTTGAAGCGGCCCGTGGATGTGCCGCCTCTTGCACCGGCACCAGGGCCGCCGCAGCCAGACTTCTGGCAGTCAGCGCCCCACCCTTCCGCGCCGCGCACTCCCGCGCAGCGCTCGGCGGCGGTGTGTCCGTTCACGTGCCACAGGGACCACACCCCCTTGAGCCGACCTCTCCAAGAGGTGCGCTTACCCGTCCGCTCACGAGCAGGACAGCACCATGGGCTTCTATCGGTCCGATGTTCCGGGAGAGCACAGATACGTGGCCTCCACGCAAAACAAGGCCATGCGCCTCGCGTCAGAATTCCCTTCCAGACATGTCAGTCCGGTGCGGTTTCATCCAACGCCTCAGTGAGGGGTTCTCCAACATGAATATCCAGAAGCAAGGCGGACGTTCCGCGTCCGTATGTTCCACTCCTGCATCCGGAGTGAGAGGTCTTTTCCTACTCACACTGCTCACCTTGGGCGCGGGCTGCGGCCCGGAGGCAACGGAGCCGTGGGCTCCCAAGCAGGAACCAGGTCCCCTCAGGGAGGCGCTGGACGAAGGACCCGCCTTCCTGGTCAAGGACATCAACACCTCGACTCCGGCCAACGTCGGCTCCAATCCGAAGCACTTCGTCGCGCTCGGTGGGGCGCTCTACTTCGCCGCCGACAGCCACACCTCGGGCGAGGAGCTCTGGAGGACCGACGGCACCTCCGCTGGCACCGCGCTGGTCGCGGACCTCTGCTCGGGCCCATGCGGCTCAAACCCGCGCGGTCTGACGGTCATGAACGAGGCGCTCTATTTCTTCGCCTCGAATTCCCACGGAGCCCTGGGGCTGTGGCGCAGCGATGGCACTGTCGCCGGCACGCAGATGCTCAAGGCAATCAACATCAACAACTTCAGTCCAAAACTCACCCCCATCAACGGGACGCTCTACTTCAGCATCTACGACCCCGCCTCGGGAAACGAACTGTGGACGAGTGATGGCACCGCCGTCGGCACGAAGATGCTCGTGGATATCAACCCGGGCACCGGCGACTCCTACCCGAGTGGCTTCCTCGCCTTCAACGGCACGGTCTATTTCAGGGCCACCTCCGGGGTGGGGGCCGAGTTGTGGGCGACGGACGGCACCGCCGCCGGCACCGCCATGCGGATGGACCTCTACCCGGGCACCAACGGCTCCGCGCCAGCTGAACTCACCGTGTACAACGACATGCTCTACTTCATCGCCTCGGATGCTCCCAGCCAGCGGAGTCTCTTCAAGTCCAATGGGACGGCCGCGGGGACCGTCAAGGTGAAGGGTTTCGGGACCATGGGCGCCCCCCTGCTCTTCAACGGGCTGATGTACTTCCCGGCCTCCGACACCGCCTCCGGATACGAGCTGTGGAAGAGCGATGGCACCACCGCCGGGACCTTGCTGGCCGTGGATGTCTTTCCTGGCAGCGCCGCCTCCCACATCAACAACATCAAGGTGGTGGGAGACAGTCTGTTCTTCACCGCCTACGACTCCACCGCTACCTATGCCCTGTGGCAGAGCGACGGCACCCAGGCGGGCACCCAGCGACTCCTCACCGCGCCCTCGAACCTGAACAACGTCAACGTCCTGGGCGGCTCGGTCTACTTTTCCGCCCGGGAGGCGAGCACGGGCTCGAGCGTCTACGCGGAGCTCTGGGTGAGTGACCTGACCGCCGCGGGCACCCGCGTCGTGAAGGACATCAACCCGGGCACCTCGCTTGGCGCCTTTTCAACCCTGGCGACGAGCTACTTCGGCATCCTGGACGGCGTCCTCTACTTCGGAGCCAACGACGGCGTCTCGAACACCGAGCTGTGGCGCAGCGATGGCACGGCCGCTGGCACCACCCAGGTGAAAGACCTCTTCGGGCCCGTGAGCGAGTCCTCCCCCGCGAATCTCGTCGTGTCGAACGGCCGCGTGTTCTTCACCGCCAATGAAGGGAGCCATGGGGCGGAGCTGTGGGAGAGCAATGGCACCGCCACGGGCACCCGCAGGTATTGGGACATCTGCACGGGGAGCTGCAGCCCGACCCTGTCCTCCTTCACCCTGCATGGCTCGAGCATCTTCTACATCACCACCACCAATTCGATTGGAGGCAGCTCGCCCGCGAGGCTGATGCGGAGTCCCACCTCCTCGGGCACCGCTGGCGCCATCCCCGTGGCCAGCTCGCTCACCGTCACCTCGCCCCGATTGGTGTCGTACAAGAACTGGCTGTACTTCCGCGCCAATGACACCAGCTACGGCGACACCTTGCGGATGACGGACGGCTCCTACACCACCCAGACGAGTGACACCGCCGGTCGCGGGCTCAGGACCCCGGACCAGATGGTGGTCTCCAACGGGACGCTCTTCTTCACCGCCGATGACGGCACGAGCATGGGGACCGAGCTGTACAAGACGGATGGCACCTACTCGGGCTCGACGCGGGTGAAGGACATCTGGCCGGGCGTGAACAGCTCCTCCCCGTCCAACCTCACCGACGTGAATGGGACGCTGTTCTTCCGCGCCCAGGATGGAACCGGCGCGTACAACCAACTCTGGAAGAGCGATGGCACCAGCACGGGCACCGTCAAGGTGGCGACCTTCTTGCCGGCAACCGGCGGCGCGTTGACCAACTTCAGGAACATGTCGGGGACGCTCTTCTTCTTCGTGTCCGACTACACCACGACCGAGCTCTGGAAGAGCGATGGCACCAGCGCGGGCACCGTCAAGGTGAAGGACCTTCCGGTGCGCTCCTACTCCGAGTCGACGTACTTCGCCACGATGGGCGGCGCGCTCTACTTCGGCCTGCGTGACGATGCTCACGGCTACGAGTTGTGGAAGAGCGATGGGACTGCCGCGGGCACGGACATCCTGGTGGACCTCCGACCCGGTCCGAATGGGGGATTGGCGACGCAGTCCTACAACAATGGCGCGCTCGTCTCGAACCTGCTTCCGTTGGCCGAAGGGCGGCTGTTGTTCTCCGCGTCGGATGGGGAAACCGGAATGGAGTTGTGGATGACGGACGGGAGCGCCGCGGGAACGGTGCGCTTGACGGACCTGGCACCGGGTGACGCCTCCTCCACTCCGACGTCGCTGACTCGCGCGGGCACCCTGGTCTACTTCGCCGCCAACGACGGGGGGCGTGGCCGCGAGTTGTGGGCCCTGCGTGTCGCCGACATCATGGACAGCAGCCAGACTTCTGGCAGTAAGGGCCCCACCCCTTAGCCCCCTACCCTTCAGCGCGGCGCTCTCCCGCGCCGCGCTCGGCAGCGGTGTGTCCGTTCACTTCCCTCGGGCACAGCGTATCGTCGTGCGCCTGCGCCCCGGGCGCGGCTCGAAGTGACCCGGATGGCGCATACCCGCGTGGCTATCCGGGGTCTGTCATTGGGTGCGTTGAAGCGAAACCGGCGGCCCGGAGCACTTCTGTCCGGGCCGCCCATTGCCAACGGGGCGATTACGGGCTGAGGGAGATGCTCCCCGCCCAGTAACCGTAGGAGTACGAGGTCACGCCATTGCGGGTGGTGCCCGCGTAGCCACCCTGGGCCGGCTGGATGGTGACAGTCACCTGTCCGCCGCTGGAGGCAATCACACCCGCGTGCACGGACGCCGTGCAGACATCCGAGTCATCGGTGTAGAGGTCCGTCCCCCAGATCGCCGCTCCGAGGCTCGCCGTCGGGCAGTTGCACCGGATTTGCGTCCCGTTCTGCCCGCGGTAGGACAGGAAGTTGAAGCTGGAGCAGATCGGCGGAGTCTGCGGCACCTGAGCGCCGATGAGGCGGAAGCTCCCCGCCCAGGCGCCGTAGGAGTTCGTGGTGACGCCGTTGCGAGTGGTTCCCACGTAGGTGCTCTGGCCCGGCTGGATTTCGACGACCACCGTCCCACCGCTGGTGGAGATGACACCCGCGTGCACCGCGGCGGTGCAGATATTCGAGTCATCGGTGTAGAGATTCGTTCCCCAGACAGTGCCTGAGGCCCCCGGGGAGCAGGTGCAGCGACCCTGTGCCCCCGTCTGCCCTCGGAAGACCGTGAGGTCGACGTTCGAGCAGTTCGGGAGCTCGCTCGGGCCGTAGAGGGCTTTCAGCGCGGCCTCGTCGGCCTGGGTGAACTCGCCGGTACTGCCGAAGTTGGGGCAGGCGTTCATGACGGACCCGTCCCAAACGGCGGCTTCCGGCGACCCCGGGATGAGGATGGCGCCCACGCCCATATCGCCCTCGTTGTAGCCGCTCGGGCAACTGATGGCGCTGTTGTAGTAGTCCGTGTGGCGCAACCCGATGGCGTGGCCAATCTCGTGGGTGATGGTGTGCTCGTTGATGTCGAGCTCGTAGTTGGCCAGCAAGACAGTCATGTAGATGGTCCCGTGGGGGAGACCGAGCGCAGGGAAGAACGTCCAGCTATGGTCCTCGGTCGTGGTCACCATGTCGATGTTCGCGGAGCAGCCGGTGGTCGGGCCGCGCTCGAAGGTGAACCGCAGACCCAGCGCGTTGTAGTTTTCGATGGCCATGTTGAGCCCCAGCTTCAACTTGGGATGCTCGTTGAACGAGTCCGATGGGTTGAGGCAGATCTTCGTCACTGAGGGGCCGACGACGTTGGTCGTTCTGTAGTGCTCGGCGCTCCCCGGGGGGGCCTGAAGCATCTCTCGGGAGGCCTGGAGCGTCACACGCGTGTCGCCGCCCACGAAAACAGCCTCGTTGATGACCTGGATGTCCTTGGCCGGATAGCCGGCCTCGATGAGGTTGGAGATGATCTCCTCGTTCTCCATTCGCGGCTCCATACCGCCGCAACCGACCAGCAATGCGACACCGGTCACCGCGAGGACTGCTGCCTGCTTGAACATGGATGCTCGTCTCTTTGACTTCGGGGGAATGCGCCGCCCGGCGAGGGCTTCCCGCCGGGGCCGCGCGCCAGGTTTCATAGCGCGCCCCCACCCCAAACCCTCAGCGACAACCTTGGATGCTTAATCCGTCTCAAGTCTCGGGATTCGAGACACCCACGCGAAGTCGGAACTTGCTGCTGAAATGACCCCGCGGGCTGTTGAAGACCGGGGCCTCCCGCCTCGCTGGGCTGAGGCGCTAGAGGCGCATGGGAACGCGGCGGCGTGCTCAGTCCAGGATGAGTGAGTAGGGGCCGTACGTGAAGCGCCCGGACGCAATGTCAGGCCGGACCCGGAGGTGGTGGAGGCCCGATTGGGTGGGAGTGAAGTCCCCCGCGAAGCTCCTGGGCACCTCCGTTCCATCCGGGGCCACCACACTCACCGCCGTCCCGAAGCCGGCGGTGGCCTTCACGCGACGCGGCTGCCCGGCGAGCAGGCTCAGCGAGAACACGTCCACGTCGAACGCGGAGTCCAGCACCGCGGGCAGCAGCAGCGGATAGGTGATGGGCGTCGCATGGACCAGGTCATCCCCATGGTCGTCCGTGCCCAGGTACTCCAGCGTGAGCTGGTAGAGCCCCGCCCTGACGACGACGTAGACCGGAGCCGTTGCGTCGGCGTCCAGGTGGTAGCTGATGGTGGTGCCCTGGGTCGTCTTGAGCGTGCGAAGCGGCCCGGCCGGTGACTCGAGCTTCGGGTCGCATCCGGTGCAGCTCACCCGATAGAGGGCATTGGCCTCCATGGAGAAGGTGAACACGTCCACGTCCGTGCTCACGTAGCACGCGCCAGAGACAGGCAGGCCCGGTTCGAGCGGCGTGGCTGTCGCGGGTGTGTCCCCGTGGTCATCGGGTCCCAGGTCACGGGCCCAGATGGAGAAGGTGCCCGCACGCCCGAACGGCGCGACATCCACCTCCAGGAAGTAGACCGCCTCCTCGGACGACAGGAAGGTGAAGCCACCGGACAGGGTATGGAGCACCGTCCCCTGCGCGTTCTTCAGCCTCACTGCGCCTGCGTTGCCGGTGCCTCCCATCTGCTGAAGGGAGTAGTGGTGCCCGGCACGCACGGAGAAGGAGAAGACATCCACGTCGAGGCGCGTCTCCATGTGTCCCGTGAGCAGGGAGGGAAGCAGCACTTCGGTCGCATCCACGAGGGTGTCCCCGTGGTCGTCTGAGCCCAGGTCTTCCAGGCGACAGGAATAGGGGCCCACGTAGGCCCCGAAGCCCACCTCCACGAAGTACTCGGCGACAGCGGCCGCATCCACCGAGACACGCGTCGGCTGGTTCTCGACGTACGTGTGGACATCCACCATCTGCCCCGTGCCATTCGTGAGCATCAGGTGCGGCCCCACGCTGTACCCAGGGACGACCTCGCAACTGAAGAGGTAGATGTGTCCCACCTGGGTGGTGAAGGAGAAGACATCCCGGTCCAGTCCACCGGAGAGCTGCCCCGTGAAAGGCACGGACGACGGCGTCACCGGAGTGGCGTACTCCCGCGCATCCCCGTGGTCGTCCGTGCCCAGGGTCGCGAACTGGAGCGTATAGGCCGCCTGGACGATGAGGTCCTGCGCGAAGACCGACGTCACCTCCACCCGGTAGATTCCGTCATGCGTCGCATTGAAGGAGACCGTGCCCGTGGGATCCCCCGTGGACGAACCCGTGGGAGAGAGGACCTTCACCTTGCAGGACACGGCCGGGTTCTGGGACGTGCAGGTGACGCCATGGAAGGCCCCGTGCGACAAAGACACGGTGAACACATCCATGTCCGTGCGCAGCTCCATGACGCCCGTGGCCTGGGTGCTCGGGAGCCAAGGCGTGGCCGTTTCCACGGTGTCACCGTGGTCATCCTGCCCCACGTCCTCGAGCACGCAGCTGTAGGAGCCCGACAGCTCCTCATGGACGGCGAACATCCTCAGGTAGGTGGTCTGTGCCGAGTGGGTCTTGAAGTAGAGGCTGCGCCCGGACGAAATCCAGACAGGGACCCAATCCAGACGCCTGCCCGCGGAATCGATGAGCTCGAGCCCCCAACCCACGAGCGGCTCCGGAAAGGTGCAGTGGAAGCGGTAGAAGTGCCGGGCCCCCGACTGGAAGGCGAAGACATCCCGGTCGAGGGAGCTCTCCAGCGTGCCTCCGAAGCTGGCAGAGGAGGCAGGGAGGTGCGTCGCGGTGGCCGGAGTGTCTCCGTGGTCATCGAGCAGCGCGCCTGAAAGGGAGACATTCGCCGGCTGGAAGGACTCCGCCTGCATACCAGGGGCGCCCTCCTCTATTGGCTCGGGGAGTGCTCCACCGCAGCCCAGCGCGAACATCAGAATGGGCAGACGACGCCAGATGGCTCGTAACAGGGGTGTCATGGTCGTTCCTCCAGACAGCAGGTGGGATGGATGGGCCAACGGCGTGGGCCCCTCCTTCCTGAAGGAAGACGCGGCGGAAAGCAAAAACACTGGCACACGGAGCACATGTCAAGCCATGGCAGCTCCATGGGACGTCGGAGCGCCGCGCACCAGGACACACTTGGCTGAGGCGGAGGAGCCGAGGCGGGGCGCGGATGGGGGCCGCCGAACCGTGCGCCACCTCGGAGGAAAGGCCGTCTATTCTCGGTCGCCAAGATAGAGCCAGAGCACTCTTGTCCATCCCCGCACGGGCCGGACAGCATCTCCCAGACTCCTGGGATGGACACGCCCGCCTGGCATGACGACCCTCGCGGGAGATCGGCGATGTGATTGCAATGGCATCCGCAGAAACTGGGGCGTCAGGACCAGTCACTACGAGTTCACCGAAGTCGAGTGCCACGAACGGCGGTAGCGTGGAATGCGGCCGCATTCATTTCCGCGAGGTGCCGCCCCAACCCGTCAGGGCGTCAGGCTCAGGACCGCGATGACACGTGCGTCGCCGACTGGCCGAGATCTGGAGGTCGCTCCAAGGGGAACGTCAGAGGGTCGCGGTACATCGGTGCGGTGTGGCGAGCGCCTGTCACCTGGTTGCAGGTGCCCTCGCCTATCCGGGCGCGCATGACCCCTGTCCGTACAGGGGCTCCGTCGACGCGTGGTCCCTCTTGCTGCTTCTTGGTCCTGTCGTCGTCACCCGAGTCGCGGGAACGGAAAGCGCCGCACGAGCCGTTCGGCCCGCGACATCCCCCCTATGACATTGAAACCCTCCTGGATGAGATGGGCCCTGGTTGTCCTGGGCCTCATGGTGTTCACCCCTGCCTGCAAGGACAACACGCCGAACGACAATGACCCGCCGGACGCCTCGGGCGATCCCGACGCGGGAGGCTCCGATGGTGGCTCCAGCCCCACGGGCGACGGTGGGACTGGAGACGGTGGCTCGCAGCCTTCGGAGAGCCTGGGCTTCATCGACTACGTGTTGCCCGCGTTGGACGCGGAGGCGGTCCCTCGCAACGCGCGGGTCATCGTGGGCTTCACGGAGGCGCTCGACGTCAGCACGGTGAACGAGCATGTCCTCTCGGTGTCGGAGAACGGGGTCTCGCTCCAGGGCACCCTGACTCATGACGCCACCACCCGCACGCTGACCTTCACCCCGGCGCGTCCGTTCACCGCCGACGCGTTGGTGACGGCGGTGGTCTCCTCGCTGCTGCGCTCGGTGACGGGCAAGTCGCTGAGCGTGCCCCATCACTCCATCTTCACGGTGGGGTTGGAGTCGGACTCGTCGCCGCCGAGCGTGACGGCCACGAAGCCCCTCCTCGGAGTGACGGACGTGCCGTCGACCTGGCCGGTGTACGTCCTCACGTTCAACGAGGCCATGGACCCGCGCACCCTCACGGCCGAGTCGCTCCAGTTCGAGCAGTTGCTGGGTCCGAACCCCGCGTCGCCACTCTCCGGGACGTACTCCTATGAAGCCGCGAGCCGGTCGCTGTACTTCCGGGTGAGCCCCCAGCCCGCGCCGGGCGCACGTGTCACGGGCACGCTCTCCACGAAGGCGAAGGACCTGGCGGGCAATCCCCTCGTTCAGCCGTACACGCTCACGTTCGTGGTGGCGTCGTCGAGAGACACCACCTCGCCTCGCGTGCAGGCAACCCTGCCGGAGGCAACCTCGGTGGGAGTCGCCGTGCGCAACGCCCCCATCATCGTCACGTTCAGCGAGCCGCTCCGGCCCGCGAGCATCACGCCGGACCGTCTCTACCTGGAGGAGCTGAACGCGGATGGCACCCAGGTGGTCGGCCTCGTCCCGGGCGCCCTGCGCTACGACGACGCGCGGCTCCAGGGGGTCTTCACTCCTGCCCAGCCCTTGAAGTACCAGACGCGCTACCGGGGACACGCCCGCTTCGTGGAGGATATCGTCGGTAACCGGCTGGTGCCGTTCGAGGGTTTCGGCTTCGTCACGGAGCTGCCCCCCTCCCCTCCACAGGTCCTCGACGCGACGCCTGCTCCGGACACGCGCTTCGTGCCGCTGAGTGGCCCGCTGCGCGTGCGCTTCGACCGGCCGCTGGACCGGGACTCCATCACCCCGGAGACGGTCAGCGTCGCGGGTGTCACGGGGGTGGCCAACTACGAGTCATCGACGAACACGGTGGCGTACCGTCAGTTGTCGCCCTTCGCGCCGGCGACGAACTACACGGTGACCGTGAGGGACGTACGCACGCCGCAGGGGGCGAGCCTCGCTTCGCCCTTCACGTACACCTTCCGCACGGTGGCTCCGGGGGTGAGGGTGAGCGCGGGCAGTCCTGGCCAGCCGGGCCCGGCCGTGTTCGCCACCGGGCCGCTGGGGACGCTGGCCGTGTGGAACGAGAACACGGGCACGGGCGTCCAGGTCCGCGCCTCGCTCAACCGAGGCTCTGGCTTCGGAGCGTCCATCCTGGTGGGCGAGGGGCGCTCGATGAAGGAGTCGCCGCAGGCGGCCGTGTGGGACCAGCGGTTCATCGTGGGGTGGTCGACCCCATCGCCCAACGACGATGCGGTGGCGACCTTCGATGGAACGGCCTTCACCCCGGTGACGCCTGGCATCCGTGGCCACCTCTTCGGCTTCGGCGACAACCTCTATGCCTATGACTCCGTAGCGAAGTCCTTCCGTGTGCGCTCCGGAGCGCAGTGGTTGGAGGTGACCCGGAAGAACCTGGGGACGTCCCCCACCCTCGTCTCCAACGCGGGGGCCGTGATGTTGATATCCGGGCCGGACTCTTTCGAGGACGTCACGACGATTTTCGATGGTGTGCAGTGGGTGCATTCCAGCGTCGTCTCCTCGTCCGTGGAGGAGCAGTACACCCTCGTGGGAGACAGCTTTGGCCGGGCGTGGACCACCTCGGAGGGGACGTGGTTCTCGCTCTTCAATCGGACCACCCGGGCGTGGGGTCCCGCCGAGTTCATCACCTCCAGTCAGGCGCGCAACCTGCGCATCGCCTCGGATGGCAGCACCGTCACGGCGCTCTTCATCCGCTCGGATGAACTCACCGCGTCGGTTCGCGTCAATGGTGAGTGGCAGTCCCTCGTGCGGCTGCCGGACAGCGGGCCTCTGCTCCTCCCCGTGGCGATGGTTTCGTACCAGGGCAACTACGTCGGGTTGTTGTCGGGCAGCTCCTCGGGGCTGCACTCCATCACGCAAGTGGGGGGCTCGTGGACGTCGGTGACGAGGAGTGTTGTCGCGACAGGGATGCACGCGGTGCTCGAGACGCGCGCGGTGGGCAATGAGCTGCTGGTCCTGATGAAGAAGAACGGCCCGACGTCGTCCCTGCATGAAGTCTGGGGGACCGCGCTCACGTCGCAGGGGTGGCAGCCGAGCGTCCAGCTTCGAGGCGCGGAGAGCACTCCCGTGGTGCCGCATCGGGTGGGGGACCAGGTGAGTGTGTCCTATGTGGCGCCGGGGCAGCTCTCCGTGCGTGGCTATCAGGGCGGCGGCCAGTGGGGCGCGGCGAGGCAGATGGTGACGCCGCCGCTCGTCGGTGGCGTGCGGGAGGCGGTGGTCCACTTCGCGCCGGACGGGCAAGGAGCCGCCGCGTGGGAGCAGTTCGATGGGGGCGTGTGGAGCCTCTTCCTCGCGGAGTACGACGGGGAGGTGTGGCACCAGCCCGTGCGTCTGGGGCCCGTGGGCTCCAACGTCCGGGTGGCCGTGGATGGCGACAGGGTGGTCGTCGCATACCTCCAGCCGGCCACCACGGCGGGCAAGGTGGACATCTGGGCGGTGTCCTACGCGGCGGGGGGGATGGGGACGCCGGTCAAGCTGGACAGCGTGACGGGTACGGACCCCGACCTGGTCCTGGTCCACGGAGCCAGTGGCTTCATGGCGGCATGGGGCGAGTGGGAGATTCGCTCGGCGCAGAGCGTGGACGGGACGACGTGGAGCACGCCTCAGCTCGCCGCCGAGCGCACGTCGACGATACTGCGTTGGAGAAACACCCAGTTGATTCCCTCGGGAGCCTCCTTCGCGTTGTCGACGAAGCGGGAGGACCGCGAGCTGAACATCCTGCGCATGCACACCTCGGGCGTCTGGCAGCCGAGGGTGGAGCCGGTGCTGCGGACCGGCATCTACGACATCGTGGCCACGGACAGCGCGGTGATGGTGATGGCGCCCCTCAGCCATGAGTTCCGCTACATGGTGCACAACGGTGTCGCCTGGTCCAACGAGAACACCGTGGCGTCGTCAGGGGACGGCCAGGGCTTGCTGGCCGTGTCCCCGAGCGGGATCCGGATGCACACGGACCTGAGTTGGTGGCGGTGGACTGGAACGGAGTGGTTGAAGGAAGCGACGAACGTCAGCCGCCCCTACCCGTCTGGCAGCCTGCGGTGCGACGCGAAGGGCTGTGGGCTGATGACGGGGCCCGGCTTCGGGGAGTCGACGGACCTGGGCTTGTCCTACGCGTCGGGCACACGCTCGTTCTGGAGCGGCGCCACGCCCCACCAGGGGCCCTTCCCCGTCCAGACCTGGAGCGTGACGTGGGACTTCGCGGGGGGCACCTACCGCGCCACCTGGCGGCAGCCCGTGGAGCCGGGAGTGACGGCGCTGCACGCCAGCACGGAGCTGTGACGCCGGGCGCGCGGGTGTGAGTCCGTGAGGACGGAGCGGGAGCCGAGGCTTCCGCTCCGTCCTCGCGTCATGAAGTGGCCCGTCACACAGCCCCGAGGATTGGGGCGTCGTGCCTACCGGTAGAGGCGGACGTCACAAATCTGGGAGAACTGGGTGATGCCGGGGAAGGTGCCCGACGCGTAGAACCGCACGTAGCGCGTGTTCACCCCTCCGCCCGAGCGCTGGCTGTAATCCCTGATGAGCGTCTGACCGGACGCATACGACAGGGAGCCGCCGTCCTGAATCACCCAACTGCTCCCGTTGAGGCTGAGGCCCATGTACCAGCTCGGCGGATTCGCGCTGCCGAAGAGGACCTCCATCCGCTTGACCAGGTGCACCTGTCCCAGGTCGATGTACGCCGACTGCTCGTTCCCGTTGCTCGTCCACCAGCAGGAGCCCGTGTTGTCATCCGTCACCGTGTAGGCCGCGATGGCGTTGATGGTGGCGTTGCTGGACGTCGCGGGAATCTTCTGCTCGACGGTGGCGTCGACGAAGAAGGGCCCCGCGATGCCGAAGCGGCCCGAGTCGTTCTTGTCCACCACCTTGAGCAGCACGTTCGAGTTGCCCCAGCCGCCCGTGTAGAAGTTCCAGTACCTGTTCGTGTTCGCCACGACGTCCTCGCCCACCTTGGTCCACGTCGCACCGTTGTCTCGCGAAGCGAAGTAGTCGACCGCCACACCCTGCGGATGGGACCAGTGGACGGTGACATTCACGCCATCGTGCGTCGTGGTGCCGACCCAGGGCAGTTCGGCCTCGATGCCATTGGCGATGGTCAGCGTCGTCGCGTTGGAGACGATGGTCTGCTGGTGGGGGTCCACCACCCTCCAAAGCGAGGTCGTCGGCAGCGTGGCGGAGTCGATGGGGTAGTAATAGTTGTTGGTGATGGTCCCGACGGTCTTCCAGTCAGGCGACAAGGGGTTGGTCGCGCGCTGGAGGATGAGGCTGTTACCACCGCCGTTGATGAACAGCATGGGCACGAGCTGCCGGTTGATCACCGGGTGCTCGAAGGAGACGGTCGGCTTGCTGACGGGATTGGTGACCCAGATGGGGGCCATGACGACTTCGGAGTTGCCCCAGTTCTGGGTGAGCGTGACGACGTAGATGGACTCGTAGGGCGTCAGCGAGAACGCCTCGCGCACATTGATGAGGTTCGGGTCGGAGTAGGTGATTTCCTTGAGGGGCGCGCCGGGCTGGAAGGGGTTCCAGACCTGGAGCTTCGTCCACTCGTTGCCACCATACCCGGTGCCGTCCTTGGTCGTGCCCCACACGGTGAAGTCCAGCCTCCGCTCGTTGGCGGCGCGCTCGAACTCGGAGCCCATGGGGCGCCCGTTGACCATGAAGAAGCCGGAGGCGGGCGCGAGCCCGGTGCGAAACACCGAGCGGTTGCGCAGCGCGGTCAGGAAGTTGTTGTAGTTGAACGGCGTGCCGGGTGGCAGCACGACACCGCCGCGCCCCTGGGCGAAGTCATCGCCGTAGAGCTTCTCCCGGGGCACGCCGGGCTCGTCGATGAAGGGCCTGACGAAGGAGCCGTCGGGATTCCGGTCCAGGTACTCATGCGCCAGCAGCTCGCGGGTGGTGGCGTGCGCGTCCGAGTTGGAGACCGGGGCGACGCGGAAGCCTCGACGCAGCAGCTCGAAGTACCTGGGGAGCCCGTTGAACTCGGTGAGTTCGATGGCGTCACGAACGTTGCGGCGGCGGTCCGGCTCGGTGGGCAGCGTGAACCAGACGTTGTCGCTGGGGTGGTTCAACTGGACGTGGGTGCTGAGCAGCGGATTGGTCGAGTAGTTGTTGAGGATTTCGTGATGCATGTCCCAGACATCGTCCGAGTGGACGTGGACGTGCCGGTTGAAGCTGTTGAAGTGGTGGTCATGGGAGGGGCCGGTGCCGTCGTCGGGACCGACGTGGCTCTCCACGCCCGTGAGGATGAGCAGCTCGGGCTGACCGTTCGCATCCAGCTCCGGGCTCAGCTGGGAGATGGGGTCATCACCGTCATAGCCGTCGTCCCAGGACGAGGTGTGGTTGCTGGTACCGAAGAAGTCATAGCCATGGCGGAACGCGGACTGGAGTACCTCGCTCCGCAGAATCTGGGGCGTGAAGTCGAGCTCCGTGTCCTCGTTCTCCGAATGGCCTCGGGGGTGGCTGTGCAGGTCGCCGAGGAAGACCTGCCAGCCCCCGCCGCCAAGCTCCTGAGCGATACGATTGCGATACTTGCTCTCCCGTTCCGCGGGGAGCGGAATGCGGTCCGAGGCGACCACGTTCGTCACCTCCCCCGCGAGGGAGGGACCCGCCACCAGGGCAGCCGTCAACAACAGCCAGGGGCTGCGACTTCCACGTCGAGACATGGGATTTCCTCTGAAAGAGCCCCGTGAGCGGGGTGTTTTTTCAAGAGGCATTACGGAGGCATGACGGGAAGCTGGTCGTTCGGACCGCGAGCGAAGGTGCTGGTTGAATGCGGGAGGACCCGTGGCGCACCCGAGTCCCAGGGGGCTTCCACCCCACCTCGGAGCCCCCAGAAGGATTGAAGGCTCAACAGCGTGGAGTCACCGGGGCTGACGGGGCTATCGCGGATTTGTTCCAGCGCCCCGAAACGCAGTAGAAACATCGTCTTTGGGCCGGAAAGCAGTGGCGGGGAAGCCGACATGAGTGACGCAGTGTCTCGAGAAAAGAAGAGTCCAACCGCCGTGACGTACCTGCGCGTCCCGTTGTTGCTGATGACGGCGATGCTGACCATGGGCAGTGGCATGGGCAATCCGGGGTGCGGCAGTGGCGACGACAAGGACGACGACGACATCGGGCCCGAACGCTGTGAATCAGGCTGCGCCATCAGCGGCGACTATGTGTTCCGCTTCCAGGACCCCACGCCGTTGAGCGCCGACTGCGGCCTGCTGGGGGTGTCGCTGCCGGAGGGCGAGCGGGTCGTCGTGGTCCAGAAGGGCAGCGAGGTGGACATCACCGCGACGCTGGGAGAGCTCCAGCTCACGGGCTCGCATTACGGGAGCACCACCAAACACATCGTGCTGAGGGCCATTGTGCAGCTCCAGCGCCGCGAGGGACCTCCCACCGAGTTGCTCTACCTCATCGAAGGCCAGTTCGCGGAGGGCCCCGAGAGTGTCGACGCGCCGGCCTCTTTCTCCGGGACGTTCAATGCCAACCATGTGAACACGGTGGCGGGCGACCCGGAGTGCCGCGTGGTGCGTCGCTTCACGGCGACGCGCTGACCTGAGTCGAAAAGGTCGCGTCGCTGTCCTCGGTGGGCGGCGACGCGGCCTGGTCGTAGGTCAGTAGCGGGGCGGCGCGCTACCAGCGGTGCTCCCACTTCTGGTTGTCACCTCCGTGGCATTCCCACAAGAACGGCAGCGTCCCGTCGGACGTGCTCCAGGGGTTGTCGAGGCACAGCCCGCCCGGCCCCCGAATCTCCCCTCGCAGATGGAACTTCTGCGCGGATGAGCCATTGCAGTCCCAGAGCCGGAAGGGGGTGCGGTTGGTCGTATTCCCATCGGCGAGGTCCAGACACTTCCCGCCGAGGCCGCGAATCTCCCCGCCCTGGTTGAACGTCCACCGCTGGTTCGCGCCGCCATGGCAGGCATAGGCCCACACCGGCGTGCCATTCGCGGTGCTCCACGGCACATCCAGACACCGGCCATCCGGCGCGCGGATGAGGCCTGAATCCGTCACCGTCCACTTCTGGTTGGGGCCCCCCCAGCAGTCGAAGAGCCAGGTCCCCGAGCCGTCATACGCATAGGGGACGTCAACGCACTTGCCGGAGATGTGACGAAGCTCCACGTTCTCCATCCGCCACTGCTGATTTCCAGTCGCCCAGCAGTCGAAGAGCCAGGTCGTGGTACCGGCTGTCGCAAAGGGCGCGTCCAGACACTTGCCCGCGTTGCCGACAAAGGCCAGGGCTTCCCGCCGGAACGTCTGCGCCGAGGAGCCGTTGCACGAGTGGAGCTGGAACGGAGTGCGGTTCGCGGTGCCGCCCCCCTGCGCGTCCAGGCACTTGCCGCCCCACGCCTTCAGCTCCCCGGTGGGCCGGTGCGCCCGCCAGAGCCACCCGAGCGAGGTGTGGTCCAGAAAGATGCCCTGGTTGTGGATGCCATTGTTCGAGTGGTTCACGCCGACGACCTGCAGTGAGTCGTCTTCGATCACCGCGGCACCGCTGCTTCCAGACTCCGTGTCGCAGGAGTGGAGGAAACCGGCGGCGAGAGGGGGGATGTAGCAAGTCTGCGACCACTCGAGGTCCCTGCCCTGGGGGTGACTGAAGATCGTCCCAGAGGAGCCCACCGGATTGTTGATACCGCCCGCGTTGGACTGGAATCCCACCGCCGCGGGGGGCGGCGGGCTCACCTCGAAGAAGGCGTAATCCCAGGCGCCCGAGTTCTGCATCGCCAGGATGCGGGTACAACTCGAGACCAGATAGGGGCCGGTCCCCGCGCGCTTTCCCCAGGAGACGGTCGTGTCCGCGGGACACGCGAGGTTCGACTGTCCGCCGGAGCCCGCCGCGAAACAGTGGCCCGCGGTCATCACCACGCCGTTGCCCAGGTGGGTCGCGGTACAGAAGCCCGCAGTGCCGATCTTCAGCAGGCCGAAGGCATCCAGCAGCGGGCGGTACCTCGCCGGGATGTTCGAGCCATCCGCCGCCACGGGGATGAGGTCATTGCCGCCAACGATGAGGCCTTCCCTCTGTGACTGCAGGGGTGTGTCCTCCATGGGCACACCTTCCATGACCTCGAGCTCCGTGCCACAACCCACCAGCAGCAAGGCCATCACTCCCGCCATTCGACGCAACATGCACATCCCCCCATTCCTCGTAGCGCTGCCTTGAAAATGGCCGGAGCGCCGAGGTCTCGTGCTGTCAGGAACGTGCACCGTCCAGATCCTTGGCTCCCGCGCGGGCGGACGCCGCTGAGTCGTCAGCCACCCTCCGCCTCATCCTCCTGACGCATTCGCGGTCCTCGTTCGATACATGGGAGAGAGCGCGTATGAGAAGGATTTCGCGCCGGAGTGCGCGACGTGCGGACACAGAGGAGCGCCGCACGTACGTGTGAGGCGCTCCCAACCCTGGCAGCTCGCTGTCAGTGCAGGCACTCGCTACAGGAGCCAGACAGCTTGGTATTGGCGATGAAGGAGGTGTAGTCCGCTTGCGACGTGACCACCGCGGAGCCGAAGTCAGCGTAGACCGCCCAGGTGGATGGAGTGGCCGCGGCGGCCTCGAAGGTTCCGCGATAGTAGCCCACGTCATTGTTCGTCTTGATGAAGCTCCACCCGTAATTGCGATTCCATGGGCGGCAGCTCGCATGCGTCACCATGTAGCCCGCCGTGGGAGCACCGCCACGCCCCTTCCACAGGTAGCACGCGTTCGCGGGCACCTGCGACGAGGCGGCTTGAGCGGGCGGCGTCTGCGCACCAGCACCAGTCATCAGCAGACAGCTCCCCAATGAGAAAAACGTCACGAATCCGCGCATGCTTGGGTCATCTCCGGCAGGGCCCATGAAAGTGGGGCCAGAGGCGACACAGCAAGCATCATGCCCAAGCGCGATGGGGCCCCGTGCAGGCACGACAGGTGCGCCCAAGGCCCGCTCGCCCCTCATTGACATGTCAAACGGGAGCGGATGACGCGTCAAAGGCGCATCTCCCGGGGAGAGGTCTTGCGCTCCTCGAGCGCCGCGGCGAGGTAGCGCTGGAAGTCGACCTCGCCTCGGGCGCATGCGACCTGGTGCTCGATGGGACCAGGTCAGGCGCGGGCCGGGACGAGGGCGGCGCGCCGCCGAGGCAGCTCACCCGCCTGTCCTGGAGAGGCCCTCCGTGGCGCCCGGTGGACGTGCGCCGACGACGGCGGGGCGGCCCGCGAGCAGGAGGCCCAGGATCGCGGCCGCGCCCGCTGCATGGATTCCCCCGACCCAGGCTGGCGGCATCAACGTCGCGCCCGCACCCACGAGGAAGGCCAGGGTCGCGAGGGCCGCCGACAGGCGCCAGGCCCAGAGTCTGCGGCGGAACAGGAACCCAGCCGCGACGGCGACCACGACTCCGTGGGCCAGCAGCGCCGTGGACAGCAGCGCGGACATCTCGGCGGCCATGAGTCCCGCGAGCAGCAGGTAGGGAACCACCAGTGCCTGCATGATGGCCGCACCGGTGATGAAACCGCCTCCGCGCTGGGAGGCCTGGAGGGGCGATTCACTCGCGACCGTTTCGCTCATGGGGCCGCAATGTAGCTCGACCGCCTTACCCATGGAGTGCGCGCTCACGATAGGGTCCGGCACGCCTGGGAACGTGCTCGAGGACTGGAGATGGGGAGCGGTCATCATCGCCATCCCTCTCCCCTGCTTCCGAGCCCGTGCCTGTCAGACATCCCGGGTAGGATGCCCTCCACACCCCATGAAACCCGCTGAGAAAGCCGTCCTCCTCCTCGAGCGCCTGCGTGAGAAGCACCCCGACGCACGCTACGAGCTCAACTGGTCCACGCCGTTCGAGCTGCTCGTCGCCACCATCCTCGCCGCGCAGTGTGTAACGGACCGGGGTCGCGGACTGCGCAGTCTCGGACACCCCACGGTGGCGCCGTGGGGCCCGCACGATGTCCAGGGAAACTAGCGTGTGCCAGCGGATGGGGCCATTGGCGACGTCCGCCACGAGGTTCAGGCCCAGCGCATCCCGGCAGAAGGTCAGCTCACGTTTGGGGTTGTCATGGGGCCCTGCCAGCCGTCCGCGCAGTCTAATTTTGTTCTAAAAATAGACGGACGCGGATGAAAACTGGTCATTGTCACTTCTTGTCACTACGAGGCTTTGTTCGAGAGCCACGCACTGGAATGGTAGAAGCAGGCTTGCTGGATGATGGGCAAGTGCCAGCATCCATGCGCTCCTCGCAAGTGACATAACTACAGAAGATATTGAGAGGGTGCCGTTCGGATGGTGGGAGCTTCTGCACGATCCCCAGGCATCGATGGAGCAATGAACCGGAGCCGCTCTCTCCGTCCGCGTCCTGTGGCAGCCGCGCCTTGGCCTCAATGGCGCGGTGGTAATGGTCAATAGCGCCGTAGTTGTCGCCCAGTTGGTCGGCGAGTTCGGCTCGGGAAACAAGACACAGGAGTTCGTCAGGCGCCTGAGTGAGGGCAGTGTCCAGCATGCTGGCTGCCGTCGTAAGCTGGCCAAGGGACTTGTGGTACTCCGAAAAGACATACCCCTTCTGACACGTCTGAGTATCACTCGGAGTCGTCGGCGCCTCCTTGAGTTCGAACTCGAGTTGCGAACTCGCCACCCCCTTCCAGCTCGCGTCATTCGTGCCATTTCGACTGTCCAAAAAGACCTGCATCGTGTAGCGCCCGGCCGCCGGCGTGGCAGTGGCCTCGGGCGATAGCACGACGGTCAACTCCCCCCGCTGCTCCGTATCCAAAGTGAGGGACGGGCCTACGGTTGTGATCAATCGATAAGGCCATTGTTGGATCTCGCCCTGTGAGTTCCGAACAACGAGCTTTACGAGAGCCGTCCATCTCCCGCTGGGGACAGAAACGGATATGGGCTGGACCGTTTCGCCCTTCGCTGCCGCGAGTGCCGCTTTCGGGTGGGCAACAGAAATCTCGGTGACGATGGGCCAACCCCGATACGTTCCTCCTTCACCTCCTGCGACAAGCCCCAGATCGACATCGGGTCCCTCCGCCCCAGGCGACTGTGCGAAGACTGCTCCTGGCAGCACAAGCGCCAGGGCAGAGCACCACACTGAAAGCATGCGATATTTTTTCGTCATGACCATCACCGGGGTTGAGCAGGGACCGCATCGTTGACGAGAATTTGATGAACGCAGCTACCGCGCCCTGCACTTGCATTCCCGTGGCGCGACGGCTGAGCAGGAATTCCAGTTTTATTGAATGTCTTTCCAAGGCCGTCCGTGCAAAGCACCCCACCCGGGGTTTCGCTTGGAGAAATCCAGTATCGGACATCTAGTTGACCAGGCCGCACGACGACATTCGCATCATTGTATCGAAGAATACAGCTCTCGTCACCGCTATGTTGCTTTCCGGGAGGGAGCGACGCCTTGACAGGCGTGCTTCTCTGCGGACCAGGAACCCTATTGGCGTTGTCGTGAAGGACGGCTTTGGTGGTCTCATCTATGAGTTGTCGGATAACAACAGGATTCCTTGTCCCGGCGTTGTCATCCGCCTCCACGAGGCTGCCATCGGACTTGAAGACCAAATACCGGATGACTTCGCCCCCCTCTCCATGATGGTAGACATTGAGAGAATGCCCAAGCTCGTGAGCAACATCACGAATCAACTGTTGCTGACTGAGCTGCTTGAGCGCCTGCTCGGCAATCTCGATCCTGGAGAAAACCTTGGGTGTTCTCAGGGCGTTCGTATTCGAACGCCTTGCGTGAGAGTTGCCATCCGGCGTCCTCACTGCAGTCAGAACAACCAGATGCTGATCAACCCTGTGATTCACATTGTCGTGGTTGAAATTAACAACCCGGCGATTGAGAGAGAAATCAGTTCCGCTCTGGGGTGGCTCGAACTCGCCACGATCCAAATGATGGACGGTCAGGCCAGATGCAGCTTCGAACAGGGCGACGCCCTTCTTGGCAACAGCGCTAGCCGGGGAAACACCCATGCTTGTTGGGTCGACATGAACAAAGAAATCCTTCTTGCTTGGGTTTCCTTCCACGTGCTTCCCCTGCTCCCAGAAACCTCGATACTCCTCATAGAGTGTCAAACCATCGCCATTGTTTCCATCACCAGCAGGCACAGATTCATTGTCATCGGAATCACCTTGCCCGCCGGTGCCTGTTCTGTTCCTCCAAGATATTGCGATGTTCGAATTGGGAGCACGCTGAGGAATGCGCAGCTCCGTTTCATCTGCAGCAGAAAGGACGGCAACAACAGCGGTTCCGTCTTCCATTATCGCTCCTGCCTCGATCTTGCCATAGGCACCCCAGTCACGAGCGAGCACTTCGACTGTGGCCGTCTGGTGCTGGCCATCCGGAGTCGTTCCAATTTGGAGGTCGCCCATCTGAGAGAGAGCCAGGACCGTTCCAGGAGCTTGGTTCATGACAAGGTCGAAGTCACTGTTCGCCTGCCCAGGCAGTGGCGAGTTGCCTGCGATGCCAGGTACTCTCGATGACGTCAGACGAAAACTGATGGTCTTGGCCTTCTTGCTAGGTGCCCCACCAAGTGGGCCTTGAAGATGGCGCTTGCTCCCGGTTGCACGAGCGGCGGCGCGCTCAACATAGGGCGACTCCCAGGTGCAGTGAATGTAGTGATGCTGCTGTCTAACGGTGGGATGCCAGAAACATCGGGAGTGAGTCCAGCGATGCTCGCCATGGGACGCCAAGTCCCATAATCACAACCGGACGTGCGCGCCCCGTGGGGTGCACACTCACGGGAGGGCCCTGCACACCTCGGAACGTGCCCGAAGGACTGGAGATGAGGAGCGGCCATGGCCCTCCCCCCGTAACTGCTTGCCCTCCCTCAATCTGGGCATGCACCCGCCACCGCGCCGCCACTTCCGAGCCCGTGCCTGTCAGACATCCCGGGTAGGATGCCCTCCACACCCCATGAAACCCGCTGAGAAAGCCGCCCTCCTCCTCGAGCGCCTGCGTGAGAAGCACCCCGACGCACGCTACGAGCTCAACTGGTCCACGCCGTTCGAGCTGCTCGTCGCCACCATCCTCGCCGCGCAGTGCACCGACGAGCGCGTCAACCGCGTCACCGCCACCGTGTTCCCCAAATACCCGGGCCCCCAGGCCTTCGCGGACGCCGACACCGCGGAGCTGGAGGAAGACCTCAAGCCCACCGGGTTCTTCAAGCAGAAGACCAAATCCGTCCAGGCCATGAGCCGCGCGCTGATCGCGGACTTCGGCGGAGAGGTCCCCCGCACTGTCGCGGAGCTGGTGACGCTGCCCGGCGTGGCGCGCAAGACGGCCAACGTGGTCCTCAACACCGCCTTCAACCTGGCCTCCGGCATCATCGTCGACACGCACGTCGCCCGCGTCAGCCAGCGTCTGGGCCTGACGAAGCACGAAAAGCCGGAGGCGATTGAAGAGGACCTGATGAAGCTGGTGCCCCAGGACGCGTGGACCTTCTTCGGCCCCGCCACCGTCCTGCACGGCCGCTACACCTGCACCGCCAAGAAGCCGAAGTGCGACGAGTGCATCGTGAAGGACATCTGCCCACGCATCGGCGTGTAGACCCACCCGACTCGCTCGAAGCGCGCGCAATTCACCGCTGCCGTGGAATACCGGCAATAAAGCTCAGGTTCAGGCGTTCTTTCCGAACACATGACCTCTGCTCCTTCCGCGGTGACCACCGCCGAGGCCCGCCCGGTCGATTCGGGCGAGCGCCTGGTGTTGCTCGACACGCTGCGCGGCTTCGCGCTGTGCGGCGTGTTCATCTCCAATACGTTTATGTGGTTCAGCGGCCGGGCCTTCATGCCCCGGGAGCAACTCGAGTCCCTGTTCGCAAATGGGACGATGCTCGACAAGGTGCTCCTGCCCGTGGTGACGACGCTGGTGAGCGGGCGGTTCATCACCATCTTCTCGTTCCTCTTCGGACTGGGCTTCGCGGTGCAGATGGGCCGAGCGGAGGCGCGGGGCTCGCCCGTCACGCGCCTCTATGTGCGCCGGCTCGGGGTGATGCTCCTGCTGGGGCTCACGCACCTGACGCTCATCTGGTACGGAGATATCCTCAGCAACTACGCGCTGCTGGGCTTCTGGCTGCTGTTGTTCCGGCGCCGGGAGGACCGGACGATTCTCAAGGTCGCCGCGGTGCTGCTCTTCGCGTGGCCCATCGTGAGCGCGGTCATCTTCAAGCTGCCGCAGTTGATGGCCGCCACGCCGGAGGCCGCCGCCGCGCTGGCGAAGCTGGAGACGGAGCGCTCCGCGGCCCTGAAGGCGGACACCCTGTCGGTGTTCCAGAACGGGAACTGGTGGGCCGTGGTGAAGGGCGGCCTGTCGTTCTACCGGCGCGAGTTCCTGCTCATCATGTGCGTCAACTCGCTGGCGCTGCTGGGCCGCTTCCTCCTGGGCTTCTATGCGGGCCGCAAGCGCCTGTTCCATGACGCGCCCCAGCACGTGGCCTTCTTCCGCCGCCTGTTCTTCTGGTCGCTGGGACTGGGCGTGCTGGGCAGCAGCGTGGGCGTGGTGACGCAGCAGCTCGTGCTGCGCAAGATCATCAATCCGGAGACGCTGCCCGTGTGGCTGCCCATGGTGCTGGCCCCGGTGCGCGCCATGGGTGAGGTGGGCATCGCCGCGACGTACGTGTCGGGCATCACCCTGCTCTTCCAGCGCGCGACGGGGCAGAAAATCCTGTCCGTGCTCGCGCCGGTGGGCCGCATGGCGCTGACCAACTACCTGAGCCAGTCCGTCGTCAGCATCCTCGTGTTCTACGGCTACGGCCTGGGGCTCGTCGGCAAGCTGACGCCCAGCATGAGCATCGTGTACTGCCTGGGGGTCTTCACCGTTCAAATCGTGTGGAGCCACCTGTGGCTCGCGCGCTTCCGCTTCGGGCCCATGGAGTGGGTGTGGCGCTCCCTGACGTACGGCAAGCTCCAGCCCATGCGCCGGAGCACCGAGGCGGCCGGCGCGGCGGTGGCCACGTAGGCTCGGCGCGGAGCCCCAGGGAGAGGGCCCCGGGACATCCCCAGGGGGCGGCCTGGACACCAGGCCGTCGTCCAGCCCACGGACTCAGGGTGAGAGTCATCCCCGTCGGACTCCGGGTGTGGCAGACTCACAGGGACCATGTGGGATTGGGTCCGCCAGCTGGGCGAGTGGGCGCGCGAGGATGCGCCCTTCGCCGTGGCCACCGTTACAGCGTGCCAGGGAAGCACCCCCGCCGAGCCCGGCGCGAAGCTGCTGGTGCGTGGGGACGGCGCGTTCCACGGCACCGTGGGCGGCGGACACCTGGAGCAACTGGTGCTCGCCGACGCGCGGGCCTGTCTGGAGCGCGGCGAGTCCCGCTCCTATCGCTATCCGCTGGGCGCGAAGCTCGGCCAGTGCTGTGGGGGCGTGGTGGACATCTTCGTGGAGCCCGTCAACCACGGGCCTCGCCTGTACCTCTTCGGGGCCGGGCACGTGGGCCAGGCGGTGTGCCGCATCCTCGATGGGACCCCCTTCCGCGTACACCTGGTGGACGAGCGCCCCGAGTGGCTCCACGGCGAGCGCGTGCCCGCGGCGGTGACGCGCCACGAGGAGTCCTGGGAGGACTTCGTGGCCCAGGCCGTGTGGGACGCGCGCCGGACGTACGTCGCGGTGATGACGCACCGGCATGACCTGGACCAGGACATCATCGCGGCCGCGCTGGAGAAGCCCGCGCGCTACATCGGCCTCATCGGCAGCAAGACGAAGTGGGCGCGCTTCCGGCAGCGGCTGGAGGCGCGAGGCGTGCCCGCGACGCTGCTGAGCCGGGTGCAGTGCCCCATGGGGCTGGAGCTGGGGGGCAAGTCCCCCCAGGAAGTCGCGGTGAGCATCGCCGCGGGGCTGCTCCAGCTCCACCACCAACCTTTCGTTGAAACCCGCCCCGAGCCATCCGCCTCGGAGCCGCCCCGCCTGCGCGGGGTTTCGTCTGGAGAATGAGCACCATGTTCGAGTTCCGGCTCAACGGGAGCCTGGTCCGCGTCGAGGACGTGTCGCCCAACACCACGCTGCTCGACTACCTGCGCGCCCAAGGCGCCACGGGAACGAAGCAGGGCTGCGCCGAGGGGGACTGTGGCGCGTGCACCGTGGCGATGGTGGACCGCGATGCCCAGGGCAACCGCTGCCTGCGCGCGTTCAACAGTTGCATCACCCTGGTGCCCATGGTGGCCGGGCGCGAGGTGGTGACGGTGGAGGGCGTGGGCTCGCGCGAGAAGCCACATCCCGTGCAGCAGGCGATGGTGAAGCACTACGGCTCGCAGTGTGGTTTCTGCACGCCGGGCTTCATCGTCTCCATGGCGGAGGCGTACTCGCGGCCGGAGGTCTGTACCCCGGAGACGGTGGCGGACCAGCTCTGTGGAAACATCTGCCGCTGTACCGGGTATCGGCCCATCCGCGATGCGATGATGGAGGCGCTCGCAGCGAGGGATGCGGCGGTGGGATTGCAGCCACTGCCGGGCACGTCGCTCGGGGGCCCTGCTTCGCCGGTGTCGGCGCTGAGCTATGAGGCCGGCGGCCAGAAGTTCCTGCGGCCCACGTCGTGGGAGGAGCTGCTCGCGCTGAAGGCCGCGCATCCGGAGGCGCTGCTCGTGGCGGGCGCCACGGAAGTGGGCGTGGACATCACCAAGAAGGCCCGGCGCTTTCCGTTCCTCATCTCCACCGAGGGCGTGGAGTCCCTGCGCGCCATCCGCCGTGAAGCGGACGGCTGGTACGTGGGCGGCGCGGCGACGCTCGTGGACCTGGAGGATGCGCTCGGCAAGGACGTGCCCGAGATAGGGAAGATGCTCAACGTCTTCGCCTCGCGACAGATCCGGCAGCGGGCCACGTTGTCGGGCAACCTGGTGACGGCGTCGCCGATTGGCGACCTGGCGCCGGTGCTGCTCGCGCTGGATGCTCGGATGGTGCTGTCGTCCGTGAAGGGCGAGCGGACGGTGGCGCTGTCGGACTTCTTCCTCGCGTACCGGAAGACGGCGCTCCAGGTGGACGAGGTGGTGCGCTTCATCGTCATCCCGCATGCGCCTTCGGCGGCCAGTGGACTCCGGCGGGTGTCGGATTCGTTCAAGGTGTCCAAGCGGCGCGAGCTGGATATCAGCATCGTCGCCGCGGGCTTCTGCGTGGAGCTGGATGCGGGCGGTGTGGTGCGCACGGCGCGGCTCGGGTACGGCGGCGTGGCGGCCACGCCCATTCGCGCGCGACGCACCGAGGAGCTGCTCGTCGACCAGCCGTGGACCCGGGAGACGGTGGACAAGGTGCTGCCCGTGCTCTCGGGCGAGCTGTCCCCCATCAGCGACTTGCGCGGGAGCGCAGAGTACCGACGCGGGCTCATCGTGAGCCTGTTCGAGAAGTTCTTCTCGGGGGAGCAGAGCCCCTCGCTGGACGCGGCGCCGGGCTTCGTCACGGGAGACGCCGAGGCGCCCACGGACGCAAGCCGCGTGCTGCGACATGAGAGCGCGCTGGGCCATGTGACGGGGGCCGCGAAGTACGTGGACGATGTGGCGCAGGGCCGGCCCATGCTGGAGGTGTGGCCGGTGTGCTCGCCCCATGCGCACGCGCGAATCCTGCGCAGGGACGCGACGGCCGCGAGGGCGCTTCCGGGCGTGGTGACGGTGCTGCTCGCGGAGGACATCCCCGGGATGAACGACACGGGGCCCATCCGCCACGACGAGCCGCTCCTGGCGAAGGACGAGGTGCTGTTCCACGGGCAGATTGTCGCCGTGGTGGTGGGAGAGAGCATCGACGCGTGCCGCGAGGCCGCGAAGCAGGTGGTGGTGGAGTACGAACCGCTGCCGGCCATCCTCACCGTGGAAGACGCGATGGCGCAGGGCAGCTACCACACGGAGCCGCACGTCATCCGGCGCGGCGATGTGGACGCGGCGCTCGCGTCGAGCCCGCGTCGGTTGTCCGGCACGGTGACGATGGGCGGACAGGAGCACTTCTACCTGGAGACGCAGGCGGCCTTCGCGGAGAAGGGCGACGACGGTGACATCACGGTGGTGTCCTCCACGCAGCACCCGTCCGAGGTGCAGGCGGTGATTTCCCACGTGTTGCACCTGCCGCGCAGTCGCGTGGTGGTGCAGTCACCGCGCATGGGTGGCGGCTTCGGTGGCAAGGAGACGCAGGGCAACTCACCCGCTGCCATTGTCGCGCTGGCCGCGTGGCACACGGGCAGGCCGGTGCGGTGGATGATGGACCGGGACGTGGACATGGCGGTGACGGGCAAGCGCCATCCGTTCCATGCCACGTTCGAGGTGGGCTTCACCGAGCAGGGCAAGCTGCTCGCTCTGCGCGCGCAGCTCGTGTCCAACGCGGGTTGGTCGCTGGATTTGTCCGAGTCGATTACCGACCGTGCCCTCTTCCACCTGGACAACGCCTATTACGTCCCGGCCATGAGCTACACGGGCCGCGTGGCGAAGACGCATCTGGTGTCCAACACGGCCTTCCGTGGCTTCGGGGGTCCGCAGGGGATGCTGGTGGGTGAGGAGGTCCTCGACCGCGTGGCGCGCACGCTGGGCCTGCCGCCGGAGGAAGTGCGCGAGCGCAACTTCTACCGAGGCACCGGTGAGACGAACACGACGCACTACGGACAGGAGCTGGAGGACGAGCGACTGCCGCACCTGTGGCGTGAGCTGAAGGACTCGGCGGACTTCGCGCGTCGGCGTCGGGAGGTGGAGGAGTTCAATGCCCGCTCACCGCGAATCAAGCGCGGGCTGGCGATGACGCCGATGAAGTTCGGCATCTCCTTCACTGCGACGTTCCTGAATCAGGCGGGCGCGCTGGTGCATGTGTACCGGGATGGCTCGGTGATGCTGTCGCACGGCGGCACGGAGATGGGTCAGGGCCTGCACACGAAGATTCAGGGCGTGGCCATGCGCGAGCTGGGATTGCCAGCGGACGCCATCCGGGTGGCGAAGACGGTGACGGACAAGGTGCCCAACACCTCCGCCACGGCGGCCTCGTCGGGTTCGGACCTGAACGGCGCGGCGGTGCGCGAGGCGTGCGTCACGCTGCGTGGGCGGCTTGTGCCGGTGGCCGTGAAGCTGCTGTCGGAGCGGCACGGGCGCACCGTGGCTCCGGAGGCGGTGGTGTTCCAGGACGGGCGCGTAGGGGTAGCGGATGCGTCCGTGTCCTTCGCGGAGGTGGTGGACGCGGCGTACCTGGCGCGCGTGGGGCTCTCGGTGACGGGCTACTACCAGACGCCGGGCATCGGCTACGACAAGGCGAAGGGCCGAGGGAAGCCGTTCCTCTACTTCGCGTATGGCGCGGCGGTGACGGAGGTGGAGGTGGACGGCCACACGGGCATGAAGCGGGTGCTCCGGGTGGACGTGCTGGAGGACGTGGGCGACTCGCTCAATCCGGGTGTGGACCGGGGGCAGATTGAAGGCGGCTTCGTCCAGGGCATGGGCTGGCTGACGGGCGAGGACCTGCGCTGGGATGCGAAGGGACGGTTGCTCACGCACTCGGCCAGCACGTATCCGGTGCCCGCGTTCAGCGATGCGCCGGTGGACTTCCGTGTGCGGCTGTTGGAGCGGGCGCGGCAGCACAACACGATTCACGGCAGCAAGGCGGTGGGCGAGCCGCCGCTGATGCTGGCGCTGTCGGTGCGCGAGGCGCTGAGGGATGCGGTGGGTGCGTTCGGGGCTCCGGGCGGAGAGGTGGAGCTGGCCGCTCCCGCCACGCACGAGGCCCTGTTCCTGGCCATCCAGCGGCGTGAGGCCCGGAGCAAGTCTGAGTCGCGGCTGGTGGTCGCGGCATAGCTTCCTGGCGCCCCGTGGGAACGAGGCGCCGTTCACCACACGAGAGCAGGAGCAATGTGACGACACATACGTTGGAGTCGTTGAAGCCTCGGCTTCGGAGGGCCGGGGACCTCGCGGACCTCCTGCTCGAGGAGCACGCGACGTTCCTCGACGGTGACACCTGGGTCCACGAGGGAGACCTGGTGCTCGAAGGGGAGCTTGAGGTGAAGCGGGGGGCGTTGCTGATTCTGGGAAATCTGAGGGTCAGCGATGCCGTTGGGACGGACGAGAGCGGCAAGCTCGTCGTCACGGGTCGACTCGATGCCCGCCACCTCTATCTGGAAGGCGACCTGCGGGTGCACAAGGACGTTGCGCTCCGAGGCGCCCTCTTCGGCTTCTACGAAGCGGGCAATTCACAGGTCGACGGACGGACGACCGCGAAGCTCGGTCTCATCGGCGACCATGAATGGGAGTGCGATGACGAGCACTACGAGGTCTCTGGCCGCTTCTCGAACTTCGTCGAGATTGAGGAGGGAGACCCCGATGCCATCCGCCAGCTCATGGGCGACAAGGAGTTCGCCATTCTCGCGCCCATGCTGGGTCTGTCCGACGAGGATACGGAGTGCGATGGTTACGGAATGAAGCTCTTCTTCCGGGTCTGAGCAAAGCGCGAGTCTCGGAGCAAGACGGAGACGGGACTGGTCGCGACGTAGGTCCTGGGCGCCGATTCATCGTTGAACGTGGAGACGTGACTTGAAAGAGCAGACACTGCAGTCGCTGAAGCCGAAGCTCCGGCCCGTGAAGGACGAGGACCTCGAGCAGATTGGTGATGAGGACATCGCGGGAGTCCTCGGTGATGACAGTTGGGTTCACGAGGGAGACCTCGTGATTGAGGGCGACCTCAGCGTGACGGAGGGGGCGCTGTTGGTCCTGGGGGACCTGACGGTGAGCGGCGAGGTCACGACGGATGAGACGGGCACGTTGGCTGTCATGGGCCAGCTCAAGGCCCACCACCTCTACCTGGAGGGCAACCTGGAGGTTCACGGGGATGCCACGCTCAGCGGTGTCGTCTACGGCTTCTACGAAGCGGGCATCTCCCGGGTCTACGGCAAGACGACCGCGAAGCTCGGCCTGATTGGCAATCACGACTGGTCTTGCGACAGCGAGCACTACGAAGTCTCGGGGCGCTTCAGCAACTTCCACAAGCTCATGGAAGGAGACCCGGAAGCCATCCGCAAGCTCGTCGGCGACAAGGAGTTCGCCCAGCTCGCGCGCATGCTGGGGGTGACCAAGGAAGAGGCGGAGGGTTCGTCGAACAGTGCCTGGGGACTGAGCCTCTTCCACCGGGTCTGAGCTGTCCGCGTCGGTCCCTGCGCCGGAACAGGGACCACGCCCGACTCCGAGGGCATCATCTTCAAGATCCGGCGGCTGGCGTGAGCCCCGCAACAATCCGACAAAGCCGCAATTGCGGAAATAACACCAAAAGTTATTTACTGAACGCTCGGCGCGCGAACACCCCACCCACGCGCTCCGAACAGGGGACATCAACATGCCTCGTCATCTGTCGACCTTGCGTTCACTGACCGCGCTCACCGCCTTCGCCACGCTGTCCACGGCATCCGCCGAGGAGCGCGGCAAGCCGCAGGCCCCCCAGACCACAACGCCCGCTCGGACAGGAAACCAGGAGCTGCTGGCCGGGACGTACTCCGTCTCCATCCCCGCCATCACCTGCGTGCACCAGGGAAGCGCTCCTCCGCCAGCTCCGATGACCTGCGGCGGCGGCGGCACGCTGCGCACGGACGGCGACAATACCTTCCCGTGCGCAGTGAACTCCAATGCCACGCTCAATACGTACGTGTGCGGTCTGAATCTTCCGTCGGGTGCGCAGATCCAGGAAGCCATTGCCTACGGCTACGACTCCTCCACCGTCGGATACTTCGAAGCCGCCATCTGGAGCACGGCCGATGCGACCCTCGCCGTGTCGTACTTCAGCAGCTTCGGTGGTACCTGGCAGAACTCGGGAGTGGCATTCAACAGTGGCTACTCCAGCTTCCCCATCTTCTCCGCATCCCAACCCGCCCATACCGTGGTGGCTGGTAACCGGTATGTGATTGGCTTCGCTACGCGCGACCCCATCCAGTCCAACCTGGTCTTTGGCTTCCGCGTCCGCTACTTCCTGCCGTAAGGCGCCCCGTCACGGAGTCCCGGCGCCCGCCCCTGTCTCCCTGGGGCGGAGCGCCTCGTGAACCGGACTCCCACGAAGTGTGCCCCTTCCGAGTGAGCTCTCGCGCCGCGCGCGACAAAATCACACACACAAACATTTCGTCTGTGGACAGGCAGTGCTCAAGTTGAGCGCGTCCATCACGTGTGGCGCGGCTTGCAGACTGGACGGCTGCGCGCCTCAGCCCACCACCCGCTCGATACCCGGACGCACAGCTTCGGGCGGGATGGGCAGGTGCGTGGTGTTGGAACCCGGGAAGAGTTCCGAGGCCCACTGACACAGGTGATCCACACACGACTCAATCGCACCACCCGTCGTGAAGATGTGATTGGTGCCCTTGAGGCGAATCCGCGACAGGTTCGGATGTGGCAGATCCGCCAGCGCCGAGCGATGGATACGGTCGAAGAACACGTCCCGCAGCTTGCCCTCCGCCGTCAACACCAGCACCGGCTGCCCGCGCTCCACCACCCGCTGCCACGCCCGCACCAGCGGCACGTTCGCCACCGCCGGCAGCGAATCCCAGTCCATCAACAAATCGAGCAGCTTCTGTCGCGGGAACGGCACGTACTTGAACAGCCGCGCATACTCGTTCTCCCGCGTCAGCATCCGCATCCAGCCCCAATACGAAAAGAGCTTCGACGTCACCCGCTTCAATGACAGCCGCGAGGACTCAACCTCCACCTCGGCCCCCTCCCCTCCCACCGCCGCCGCTTCCTGCTCCGACAGGTAGAACTCCGGCTCGAACATGAACAGGCCGCGCACCCCCTCCGGCTCACGGTCCGCCAGATACAGCGCCGTCGTCGCCGCCCCGCACAGCCCTCCCATCAACATCCCCTCCAGCCCATATCGCCGCTGGAGCTCCTCTCGCACCTCGCTCGCCACCTCGACGAAGCCGCCCTTGCACACGAGCTGGTACAGCTCCGACGTCATCTCCGGCAACGGACCGTCCGAGTCCCCCAACCCCGGCAGGTCCACTCGGAAGCACGGGAACCCTCGCGCCGCGAGCCTCTCCGCCGCGAGCACCGACAGCCCCCCATGCCCGGAGCGCGGCACATGCCCGGGGTTCAGGAAGAGCACGCCCACCGAGCGTCGAGTCCCCGTCGCCGGAGGATGAAACGTCCCCCACAACCTGTGGCCCTTCACGTCGAGCTGGATCAACTCCCTCATGACCGCACCTCGTGGCGCGCCCCAGTCCCGGCGATGAACCGCAGACTGTCCTCATAGAGTTCCGCCAGCTCCGGCAAGAGCCGGTTGCTCATCGTCCAGAAGAAGGGCCGAGGTGCCCTCACCGAGCGGCTCCGTCCCGGCGCCAGGAAGCGCTCCGCGGGACGGCCATCCAGGTGCACCACCCGCCACGGCCGCGCCTCGTCCTTCTCAGGGACCGCCAGCCCGTAGCCGTCCGAACTGCGCCACAGACCGCGAGACCAGGGCAACCCCTCCACCTCCACGTGCCGCCCCGCCTCCAGCTCCGTCACGTAGTCCTCACGCGAGCGAGCCTCCCCTCCCGTCCCCTCCAGGTTGTCCGCCGCCACCTTCCGGCGAAGCACTTCCATCAGATGCGCCCGCCCCGACTCCGGCGGCTCCCACATCAAGAGCCCTTCCACCGGCTCCGTCCGGAACACTCGCGCCGCGAGCAACGCACCGAGTCGAAGTCCATGCACCGTCAACGGCACACCGGGACTCACGCGCCGCAAGTGCTCCAGCCCCGTGCGCAAATCTTCTTCCCAGCGCGGGAAAGTCATCTCATCGAAGCGCCCCGTGCTCTCGCCAGAGCCTCGATAATCCAGACGCAGCACCTCCACGCCCCGAGCCGCGAGGAAGCGCGCCCATCTCACCCACACGACATAGCCATGCGCCCGCTCCAGCCCCAACGGCCCCGCCAGCAACACCGCCGCCCGACGCTCCGTCAGCGCCCGGTGATGAACGTAGTAAAGCGAGTCCTCGCCCTGGGAGAGATACCCAGGTGACTCAGTCAATGCCGGCATGTGAGTGGTGAGTCCCCCGCCTTGATGTCGCGTGATGCTAGGAACGCGTCGCCAAGCGAGTCAAACAGTCCTTGTCACCGCCGCAATCCACCGCGCGGACGCCCTCCGCGAACCGTCACGGCAGTCAAAACGCACGCATGGTCGGTCTCCAAAGACCCAGACGCGCGGAGGACCACGGCGGCATCACGGTGAAGCCGGAAGGTGCTCTCGGAGGAAGCGCTCCGGGCTTATGCCCCACCAGCGCGTGAAGGCGCGATGGAAGGCGGCCGGCTCGGCATAGCCCAGGAGAAAGGAGACCTCCGCGATGGACATCCGCCGCCGCAGGTAGGTCCCAGACAACTCACGGCGCAGGGACTCTTCCACGGGCAGCCCAAGCCGGCTCGCGAAGGCGGCCATCTCCTACGTGCTCGGACTCCCACTCCTGACGCGGGCGCTAGCGGTACTGCAACAGGATGGCGAGGACAATGATGCCATTGAGCCCCAGGCCCACCGAGAAGTAGCCCCCGCTGGCGCGTGAGACACCAGCGGCCACGTTCAGGTGGCCAATGTCCTCCAGGCACAGCTTCACCCCTGTCTCACCGCCCAGGTTCAGCAAGGTGTCCTGCCCCGACGTCATGCCTCCCACCATCGCCCGCGCATAGGGGACTACATAGGGCGAGACGTAGTGCTGATACGCGGCGAAGCCGTTGGTCTCCACCAGCCCGTCTTCCCCACCGAACACCATGTTCGCGCCGAAGCCCAGCCGGCGATCCATGAAGGCCATCGGCTGGAGGTTGAAGGACAGCTCGAGGCCCGTGCCCATCTCGCTGCCCGTCCGCATGGCGAAGAGCACCTCCGTCGCGGGCTTGTCCATCGCGGGGGCCTGGTGGCGCAGCCGGGCCGCGGCCTGCTGGTCCACGGCCTGACCCTTCGCCTCGTGCACCTCCGCCAGCGCCAGGGCGGCAGCCACGTCGCCCGTCTCGTAGACCTTGGTGAGCGGACGCTCCGCACCGGACAGGTCGCCGGACTCCTTGCGCAGCTTGCCCTCCGTCATGCAGCTCGACAGGTCGCCTTCCTCGCACGCCTTGCCGTAGGCCTCGATGGCTCGGGGACGGTCTCCCTCGCGCAGCAGCTTGGCGCCCCACTCCGCACAGGGAAGCAGCGCGCCCGGCTCACACGAAGGCGGCGCCCATTCGGTCCGGGACGTCGTGGTCGCGCACGCCGTCACTCCCACAGCACACATCACCAGCAGCAACACCCGCATCATGTTCAGCATTCAACCACGAGGTGCCCCCGCTCTGCCTCTCGGTCTGCCGCAGAGGAGGCCATGGCCTCGCCGCCCGCCCGCTTTCCGTCCCGGCGAGAATGGCCGAACCACGCGTTCCAAGAAGCCTGCCCCCTGGCGAGTCGGAGGATCCGCACCGAACTTGAGGACACCCAGGAGGATTGGTGGACACCGTCGCTCGCCAGCACGACTCGCTGCTTCGCGCCCCTCGTGGGAGGGGCCTGCCCCAGGAGCCCGTATGAAGGTGCCCGAGGTCCTCGAGCACCTGCCGGGCGTGGGGCCCCTTCTTGGCCGCATGGCGACCAGCGCCGAGGAGCCTCGTCCTCGCAGGGACCCCACCCTCACCCTGCCAAGCCTCGACGCCTTCAAGTTGCCGGCAACGGAGCGCAAGCTCGGCGATGGGCGCACGCTGCTCGTCCGACACCCGGAGTCCCGGCCGCCCACGGGCCCCGGGCTCTCCGTGATGAGCTTCAACATCCTGCTCGGAGGACAGCGCCGCGAAGCCCTGCTGGCGTATTTCGACGGGCTGGAGGCGGAGGGCCGCATGCCGGACGTCATCGGGCTTCAGGAGGCCAACGTCCCCATCGCCGTGCTGCTGTCGGCGCGGTACGGCTTCCACCTGGCGTACTTCGGTCATGACGGTGGCAACGGCGCGAGGCTCATCAACGGCAAGGCGTTCCTCACGCGGCATCCGCTGGTGGACGCGGCCCACTTCACCTACTCCCTCTCCGACGCCGAGCGCGCCGCCGCCATCCATCGCCGGGGCGGAGACCCGTGCGAGCTACCGGAGGACCGGGGCGCGCTGTACGTCCGGCTGGACGTGGAGGGTGTGCCCGTCGTCCTCTACAACGTGCACCACACGCTGGGAGACTCCGGCATCAACGCGCACAACCTGAGGCAGCTCAACACGCTGCTGCGCCACCGGGAGGTCCCTCACGCTGTGGCGCTGGGTGACTTCAACGCCAACACCGCCATCAAGCGCGGCGGCTCCTGGTTGATGGCCCACCTGATCACCTACGACGACACGGACACGGTGGAGGAGTACGCCGTGCGCTACGGCGTGCCGCACACGAGCGTGGGCGACACGGGCGTGGGCAACATCGCGGACCCTCGGCTGCGGCACGAGCTGCATGTGCTGGAGCAGGGCCTGCCGGAGACCATCGCCCACGCCGCCGTCGCAAGGGTCCGCATGCCAGACGGAGAGATGATGACGCCGAAGCAGGCGTGCTCGGAGCTGCGCTCCGGGAAGGTTCCGCGAGGCAGCGAGCACTGGCTGCGGCTCCAGGACATCGCCGACAGCGCCACCCTCACCTCGCTGCCGGACGAGTCGGGCATCGTGCCCGCCACAGGCAAGCGCTTCGACAACTTCTACGCCAGCCCGGAGCTGGAGCCTGTCCTCTTCGAGGTGGACCGGAGCACCGAGTCGTCGGACCACCAGCCCGTCCTGGCGCACTACACGCCGCGCCCGGCGAAGCCTCGCGACGGCAAGCCGACACCGGGCAAGCCCACGTGAGCCAAGGCAGCGCTCGTCACACGAGGACGAAGTCCACGTTCTTGAAGCCCCGGGTGCGTGCACAGACCTCGTAGCCTTCGTGCGCGCCCTCGTCGTTGGTGTTGGCCTCGATGGTCTGGAAGGTCTCCTCGTCCACCTCGGTGACGATGCCCGCGTGGGCCCAGTCTCCGGGCGTGCGGCGCCGCAGGAAGAGGCTGCCCGGACGGATGCGCGTGCGGTCCGGCGGCGCGCTCTGCGTGGAGAGGAAGCTCTCCCGCGCGCGCCCCTGCGCCGCGAGCAAGTCACTGGAGAAGGTCCGCTCCACGGGCATGGGCACGCCCAGCGTCCTCGCCGCCTGATGCAGACAGAAGGTCGCGAAGCCAGCGGACCAGCACCAGGACGCGCCCTCGTTGCCATCCAGATACATCCGCACCCAGGGGCCGCGATTCCTCCCACCCACCTCGCGCGGAAGCTGGCGCAGGTGCTGCGCCGCATACGCCACCGTCAGCGAGCCCAGGGAGCGGCCCGCCGGAGAAGCCAGGGAGAGCGCCGAGCGCAGCGGCGCCACCAGTCGCTCGAAGGTCACCGCGTCCGCGACCCCGGAGACAGGCACGTTCGACCTGGCCTGAAACCGCTTGAGCGCCGCTTCCGTGGCGGGGCCGAAGTCCCCGTCGATGGCGACCGCGAAGCCATTCAGGGTCAGCCACTCCTGGATGCGCCGCACGCCAGGGGACTCCTCGCCCCGGCGATACACCTTGTCCAGCTCCAGCTCGCTCATGGGGCCCCCGCCAGCCGCTGCATGGCCGTGAGCGTCATCCTGGCACCGCGCCGAGTCACGGCGCCAGGAGGGCCCATGTGACCTCAACGCGGAGGTGCTTCACCTGGCACGTCGCGGTCTTCCACCGAACGTTCCCGGTCCTCCTCTGACTGGTTCGGCACGGGTGTGGCCGCATCGCCCGGCGCACCCGAGCCGCCAACGCCTTCCTTGAAGCCCTGCGAGGCCTCCTCCGCGGCGGTCTTCATGTCCTTCGCCGCCTCGCGCGTGCCGTCACGCACCTCCCTCGCCGCCTTGCCCATCTCGCGGCCGACATTGCGTGAGTTGTCGCGAACCTCATCGTCCTCGCATCCCGTGAAGGCCGCGAGCGACGCGCCCAAGCCCACCAGCGTGAGCCACTTCCACCGTGTCCGTGCCATCTCTCGCCTCCCGCGCGCAGGTCGCGTTCGTGTCGTCCGGACGGCAAGGTAGGCATGGGAGCACGCCAGAGCGGGCCTGCGAGCAAGCGCCCCGCTCCTCGTTCCAGGGGCGTACATCCACTCTGACGCACCGCGCCCGACTGTTTGCCGCCCTCCTGTCGGTGGCTTCCGGGTGGAAGTGGACAGAACGGCGGGCCTAGGCTCGGCCCATGGACCTCATCGTCGAGAACGGACTCGTATTCGATGGTCTAGGCAACCCACCCCGCAAGCTGAACGTGGGCATCCGAGGAGACACGGTCGCCGCCCTCACGGAAGGACCGATTGAGCGCGCGCCGCACACGCGCGTCATCGACGCGGCCGGCCACTGGGTGACTCCGGGCTTCATCGACCTGCACACCCACTACGACGCGGAGGTGGAGCTGGCCCCGTCGCTCTCCGAGTCCGTGCGCCACGGCGTCACCACGGTGGTGGTGGGAAGCTGCTCGCTCAGCCTCGCGGTGGGCAAGCCCGAGGACCTGGCGGACATGTTCTGCCGCGTGGAGGCCATCCCCTACGACACCGTCCGCTCGCTGCTGGAGCAGCGCAAGACGTGGGACTCGCTGGGCGGCTACCTGGAGCACTTGGAGACGCTTCCGCTGGGCCCCAATGTCGCGTCCATGCTGGGGCACTCCGCGCTGCGCGCCCACGCCATGGGTCTGCATCGCAGCCTGGAGCCGGGGCTGCGCCCCAGCGAGGACGAGCTGCGGCGCATGGAGGCGATGGTCACCGAGGGCTTGGACCTGGGCTACCTGGGCATGTCCATCATGACGCTCAAGTGGGACAAGATGGGCGGCTCGCGCGACATCCGCAGCCGTCCCCTGCCCTCCACCTATGCCCGCTGGAGCGAGTACCGCCGGCTGACGAAGCTCCTGCGCGCACGGGGCCGCGTGTTCCAGGGCGTGCCCAACATCAGCACCAAGGTGAACGTGGTGCTGTTCCTGCTCGAGAGCATGGGCCTGTGGCGCAAGACGCTGAAGACGACGGTCATTTCGATGATGGACCCGCGCGCGAGCCGAGGCATCCACCGGCTCATCGGCGTCCTGTCGCGCGCGGCCAACACGCTGTTCGGCGCGAACTTCCGCTGGCAGGCGCTGCCGGAGGTGTTCGACTTGTGGGCGGACGGCATCGACCTGGTGGTCTTCGAGGAGTTCGGCGCGGGCGCGGCGGCCCTGCACCTCCAGGACGCGGCCTCCCGCGCGGGGCTGCTGAAGGACCCGGAGTACCGCGCCCGCTTCCGCAGCCAGTGGACCAACCGCTTCCTGCCGCGCGCCTTCCACCGCGACTTCAACCAGTCGCGAATCCTCGAGTGCCCGGACAAAAGCCTGGTGAACAAGTCCTTCGCGCAGGTGGCCCAGGAGCAGGGCCGCGACGCGGTGGACGTGTTCCTGGACCTGGTGGCCACGCATGGGGACGCGCTGCGCTGGTACACCGTCATGGCCAATGACAGGCTCAAGGAGCTGGAGTTCATCTGCCAGCACCCCGACATCCTCGTCGGCTTCTCGGACGCGGGCGCCCACCTGCGCAACATGGCGCACTACAACTTCCCGCTGCGGCTCCTGCGGCTGGTGCGCGAAGCCCAGAAGCGCGGCGAGCCCTTCATGACCGTGGAGCGCGCGGTGCATCGGCTCACCGGAGAGATTGGCGATTGGTTCGGCATGGACGCGGGCGTGCTCGCCGAGGGCCGGCGCGCCGACCTGGTCGTCATCAATCCCGACGGTCTGGACGAGAAGCTCGACGAAATCGCCGAGGCGCCGATGGAGAACTTCGGAGGCTTCGTGCGGCTGGTGCGCCGCAATGATGCCGCGGTGAAGGCGGTGCTCATCGCCGGACGCGAGGCGGTGAGCGCCGGCACGGTGTCCCAGGCCCTGGGCCAGGAGCGCGGCTTCGGACGTGTGCTCCGCGCGGGGGCCTGACTCAGCGGGAGTGGGCCGCGACGAGTTGGACGACCTCCTCCGCGCAGCCCCATGAGAGCGTGACGCCCGCGCCCCCGTGGCCGTAGTCATGCACCACGACGCGCTCCCCGAGGACCTCCACCTCCAGTCGCACGGTGGGGCGTCCAGGGCGCAGCCCGACCTTGTGCTCCACCACGTCCAGCTTCGCGCCGTCGGGAAGCAACGGCGCGTTGCGCTCCAGGATGGCCCGGGCCTTCAACGCGTCGGGGACGAGCGACGCGTTCCCCTCCTCCGCCGTGCCGCCGAGGATGCAGTCCCGCGAGCGGGGAATGACGTAGGCCATGCCACTCTCGCACTCGTCGTCGAAGATGAAGCGGTCCGTGGGGGGAGGACTCACCCGGAGCACCTCACCGCGCACGGGGAAGAGCGTCTCGTCTCCCACGACGTCCCGAGCCCCCAGACCCGTGCAGTTGACGACGAGGGACGCGCTCGCCCACGCCTCGTCCAGGGAGCGCACCTCTCGCTGGATGATGTGGCCGCCCAGCTCGCGCAGGCGCGCCATGAGGAACGGCAGATAGCGCGGCATCTCGATGACGGGCGCGGTGAAGTGATAACCCTCCAACAGTCCCGGAGGCAGCTCGTCCGCCCGCGCCCGACGGAAGTCCGGCACGCTGTCGCGCCACCACGGATCCTCGACGTGACGACGAAACACCTCCACGCCGGGGACCATCAGGATGCCCGCCTCGGGGCGCTCCTGGGCCAGTGACGCCAGCACCGTGTACGTCCGCTTCGCCCAGGCACTGACGCGCTCCTGCGGCCACGCGCGATAGGGGTACCAGACGGCCGCGGCGACATCCGACGTCGTGTGAGGCGACAGCTCTCGCGCCCACACCTCCACCGTGTGCCCGGCCTCCTGCAACCGGATGGCGCATGACAGGCCCGACACACCACCGCCGAGGATGACGATGAACATGGCGCAACCCTAGCGCCGGAGAGCACCCACCCGCCGCCCGGACGCACCGCCCGGGTCGTCATGACTCAGGCCGTCATCCCCAACCCATCGTGACTTTCACCAACACCATTTGTCTCAGTCAGGCTTCTTGGCTTAAGACTCGGGGCCTGAGTGATGGCTTCGCGCCATGGGACGCGGAGCGACGGGGAGGGTCCAGCGAATGGCTGCCGAGCTGGATGCACCAGGGAAGTCTACTCGCGGGCGACGCGCGCCGCGCCTGCGTGCCTGGCATCTCATCCCCCTGCTCGTGTTCCCGGCCATCCTCATCGCGCGCTCGGGCCCGCTGCCCGGCCGTCGTGACGAGCTGCTTTGGCTCACCGACACACGCACCCGCCCCCTGGAGCCGCGCCTCAGCGTCCCGGCCGCGGACGTCCATCGTCCCTACGTCCGGCCTCGCGAGGAGCGCCCCTCCATCGCCGTTCCCCTGAGGGAGCTGGCCCGGCTGGAAGAGAGCGGAGACCGGGCGGGCATCGCCGCCTCCTATCTGCTCCATGGAGATCCCCAGCAGGGCCTCGCGCACCTGGCGCATGCGCCTCCATCGCTGAATCGCGACAACGACCAGGCCGTCGCCGCCTTCCTGCTGAAGCGCAACGACGAGGCCCTGACCTGGCTCGACGGCCTGCTGGAGACCTCGCCCCGTCATCCGCAGGCCCTGTGGAACCGGGCGCTCGTGCTGCGCGAAATGGGGCTGCACCTGCTCGCGGCGTCCGTCTTCGACGAGGTGGCCGCCCTGGGCGAGCCCGGCTGGAGCGCGGAGGCCCGTGAGCACGCGTCCTGGCTGCGCGCCTCCGTGAGCCAGCGGGCCGAGTCCTGGAACGGCACGAGGACCGCGCTCACCCAGCTGGCCCAGGACGCGAACCTCCCCATCCCCTTGGAGGAGGCGCGCCGACATCCCGGCATCTCTCGCGGCCTCTTCTACGACGTCGTGCGCACCGCGCCCACGTCGGCCCGGGTGCAGGCGTTGCTCCCGCTGGCGGAGCTGCTGGACCGCATCCACGGCGGCACGGCCCTGGCGGACCACACGCGGAACATCGCCACGCGGGACTTCACGCGACGCGCGCCCCTGGCCGCCGAGTACGCCCGCCTCTTGCGAGAGCGCCAACCCGCGTCCCCGGACTACCTCACCCGTCTGCGCGGTGCGGGCGAACATGACCTGCTGCTCGGCGCGAGGCTGCTGACGCCGGAGGCCCAGAGTCCCCCCGAGGAGCTGGAGCGCGTGGCGCGCCAGTGGAACGACCCGTGGATCCACCTGCTGGTCCAGGACGAACTCGCGCGGCAGGAGGGCCTCGCGGGTGAAGCCTGGCAGGCGGACCAGCGACTCAAGGCCGCGCTGACGCTGTGCCGGGAGAAGCGGCTTCGCCCGCGCTGCGCGGACCTGCTGCGCAAGGTGAGCCACCGGGCCACGTCCGCCAACCGGCTGTCGGAGGCCGAGGACACGGGCCGCGCGAGCTGGCGCGAAGCCCAGGCGATGGGCGAGTGGGAGCTGGAGTCGGCGGCCCTGCGCGCACTCGCCCAGGCCGCGCGCTTCCAGTTCCGCGTCGCCTCCGCGCGCGCGTACCTGTCCGAGTACCTGGCGCGCGCCCCGGACACCTGCGACGTGAAGAACTACGTCCACCGCAACATCGCGGCCCTGGAGTTGATGCGGCTGCGGCCCAAGGAGGCTCGCCGCGCCTTGTCGCGCGCGCAGGAATGCAATCCGTCCGTGGGTCTCATCGGCGCGTGGACACTCACCGACCTCATGCGGTTGGACCCTCGGCCCGAGGACGCGGAGCAGATCAGCGCGGAGCTGACGCGAGCCCACGCCACGCGGGAGACTCCCGGCCGTCGCATGCTCGCCCAGTTGGTCCAGGCGCGCTTCGAGCTGCTGAAGGACCGGAAGCAGGGCAACGCGCGGCTCGCCGCCGTCATCCGACAGGCCGCGCCGTACCTGAACACGGACGCGGACGCACGCGACACGGTGGCGGTGGCCTATCAGACGATGGCCGTCACCGCCGGAGAGGCCGGCGCCTTCTCCGAGGTGCCAGGCGTCGTGGCCGACCATCTGGGCGTCGCCAGCCCGAAGCAGTGTGCGCTCATCGCCGCGGCGGAAGCCGAGCGCACGGTGGTGGTGGCGCTCGGTCCCCGGGGACAGGTGCTCGGGCACCATGACGCCTCACGCAAGGAGCCCCTGGGGGACGACCTCTCCGGACTGGTGCCGGAGAAGCTGCTGACGTTGCTGCGCTCGTGCCCTCGGGTGGAGGTGCTCGCGGCGCCGCCCCTGGACAGCCGCTCCGGACTGCTCCCGCCGGAGATGGCGTGGAGCTACCGCGTGGCCATGGACGCCTCGCCAGAGCCGAAGAAGAAGCCACCTCCTCCGCTGCATGTGGTGGTGGCCAACGTGGAGACCCCCTCGGGCCTGGGGCTCGCGCGGCTGTCCTCGTGGGAGTCCACACCCGCGCCCATCGGCCAGTCGATGGAGCTGTCTGGCGCCCAGGCCACGCCCTCGCGCGTGCTGGAGGCGATGTCGCGAGCCACCGACATCGAGTTCCACGCGCACGGCGTGGTGGACCGCAGCCTGTCCGAAGCACCGGTCATCGCCCTGGCTCCCGAGTATGACGGACGCTATGCGCTCACCTCGGAGGCGCTGAAGCAGGTGCGCCTGGAGGGCTCGCCGGTGGTGCTGCTGGGCGCGTGCAGCGCGGCGCGGCTGCCGCCCTTCCTTCACCAGACGTCCTCGCTGCCCCAGGCATTCGTGGGCGCGGGGGCTCGCGCGGTGTTCGCTGCGACGGTGGACATTCCGGACTCAGCGGGCCGGTTCTTCCAGGGCGTGCGCGAGCGCATCCACGCGGGTGCGACGCCCGCGGTGGCGCTGCGCGCGGAGCGGCTGCGCTGGTTGCGCGACGTGAAGGGCGCGCCGTGGGTGACGCGCGTGTTGTTGTATGAATAGGCCCACCGGAGGCCCGTGGGGGCGTCTCCGGAAGGCGTGAAGCAGTGACCGTGCCCCTCCGGCACGGACAAGGGGGGGGTGGACATGCACGACGCGGAACCGCTGGCCATCTACAGCCTGCACTTCGACCGGGGAGACGCGGAGTGCGGCGCGGTTGCATTGTGGAGTCCCGTCACGGACACCCGCCTGGGCGAACAGCCCGAGTGGATTCGAGGCCACCGCGCGGAGCCCGTGGCCTACGTCCGAGGGACACGTCCCTCCGTCCGAATCGCGCTGCTGGCGAACCACTTCGTCCCCGCCTCGTTCGAGCTGAGCGCCTTCGGCCCTTCGCTGTCCTCGGCGAATGGCCTGGAAACGCCCGTCCGCTGGCTCGGGCCACATCCGGTGAGCCTGGAGCGCACGGCGGGCTGGAGCACGCTCGCGGAGCCCGTGTCCTTCAATCGGTCGCTGCCCAATCACATCGGCACGCACGCGCTGGAGCTCCAGTGGGTCGCGGAGTGGACGGACGCGGACGGAAGCACGCGCAAGCTCTTCCTCGGCAACAGCAGACATGAGTTCTTCACCACGGGCGCGCCCATGCGCCAAGGAGAGCAGGGCGCGCCCCCCTCTGGCGCCTACGCGCCCCTGGTGCGCTGGTCCTCGCGCTGGTGTGCGGGGCTGGAGTCGCGCAAGGACATCTGCGACGCGCTGCTGCGGGGACTGCCGGAGACGGGCCTGCGCTACGGCGTGCCCGCCTGGACGGTGCGCCACATGCTGGCCGTCGGCGGCGGCATGTGTGGCGGCTGGTATCAACTCTTCCAACAGCTCGCCAACTGTCAGGGCGTGACGCTGGAAGGGCGCACGCTGCACCTGGTGCCCAAGGACGACCCACGCACGGACGAGGCGCGCTGGGAGGCAATGGTGGCGGTGGCGCCGGGCATCAACCAGCTCGAGCCCAGTCGCATGACGCGTCTGTATGGACGCTTCCTCGACTGCGCGCGCTATCCCTTCGCACCGGACGAGCCGGTGGAGCTGCTGGGCCATGTCGCGTCCCGGTATGTCTTCATGGCCGGCTGGGATGACGGCCACTGCCTCAACTTCCTGGAGGACTCGGGGCGGCTGTATCTCTACGACGCCTGCTTCCGGACAGAGGCGGTGGAGCTGGACATGCCGCTGCCCCCGGCCGATGGCCGGCCCGTCAGACTGGGCCAGGAGTCGTCGTTCCGGCGTCGATACCTGCACCCGACGCTGCCCTTCCTCATGGGGACGCTGCGCGCGAACGGAAGACTCTGGGAGGTGGACCTGGGGCGCAATGAGCTCGGCATCACCGTCGGGACGGCGCAAGTCCCGGAGATAGACATCATGTGGACACGCTAGGAGTTGTCATGCCGACGACACGCGAACAGCTCAGGCGGATGGTGGCGGAGCGAAAACCCCCGCACCGCGGCTTCGCCTGGAGCGAACTGATGGACGCCCTGGAGCAGATGGAAGCCGCCACCAGGGACTCGGCCGTCAGCACGCTGGAGGATGAGGACGTGGGTGTGCTGGTGGACCTGCTTGCGCAGCGAGGCCGTGTCCCCTTGCGAGGACAACCTCCCGTCCCCCACTCCATGCCTCCCGAGGAGCTGGTGCAGTTGCGAGCGCTGAAGATTCTCGCGCAGGCCGGACGACTCGCCACCATCCGTGACTCGCTGGAGCGATTGGACCGCGAGCCCTCGGCTCCCGCGCTGCGAGATTTCGCCCGACAGCTCCTCAGTCGACTCGAGAGCGAGGAGGAGGCGTAGGCTCGCGGGACTCCGGCCGGGGCGTCCACGACACGTTGGGCTCGGGCGCGGCGAAGGACTCGAAGACGATGGCGGCGCCGCCCTCCGGTGAGCGATGCGCGAACCACCACCCCACGGGCAACAGCAGCAGCTCCCCGGGCGACAGCTCCACTTCCATTCGCGGTACACCCTCGGGCACCGAGGCCGAGCCCAGGACGCGATGCAGCGCGTACGCGGGCACCAGTTGGAGCAGCCTGCGCCCGTGCACCTGCCCCAGCAGCATGTTGCGGCGCGAGGGAGCCAAGGGAACGTCCGCGCCCGGCTCCTCCCACCACAGGCCCACGGGCGCACTCTCCAGCACCAGCCCCTGGGGCGCACGCACCGGCAGGCTCGACGTCACGTTCGCGCTCGCGGGCACGACGAAGGCGCCGGGCGACACGCTCGTGGCCTCGGCGACGCGCGCCAGTGCGCCCAGCTGCCCCAGCGTGTCCTTCGAGCCCGCGTCCGCGAGCACCGTGGCGCGCGCCACCACAGGGAGGTTCTGGAAGTAGTAGCGCTCGAAGAAGTCCTCGGGCGTCAGGGCGTCGTGCCGGGGGACATGAGTGTGGCCCGGCGACTGGCGATGGAGGTCGCCGTAGAGGTCGAGCAGTCCCTCCAGCTTGCGCTGCATGGCCACGGCTCGCGCCGCGCCCTGGTAGCAGGGGTCTTCCGCCTCGGCATGCACCGCCGCGCGCGCGAGCGCCGAGTCAACTCCCGAGCGCTCCAGCACGGACACCAGGTCGTCGACCTCCGCGCCGCGCAGCAGGTTCTCCACCACCCAGCGCCGCCACTCCTGCGCCAGCGTGTTCGTCCCGCGCGCCGCGGGAACGTGCTTGTCCGCATCCGTCATCGCTGGACCTTCTCTGGCCTGGGGCCAATCCAATAGTCGCGCCACTCCACGTTGCGCTCCGGCCTGTCGAAGCTGACGAACGTCACCGACACGCTCAAGTCGAGCGCCTGCACCGCGTGCCACCACCCCACCGGAATCAGGAGCGCGTCACCGGGCCCCACCACGCACGAGTGCAGTGTGGCCCGCGCGAAGTCCGGGAAGCGGCTCACGTCCGGCGCCAGGATGTCCACCGCGCTGTAGAGGCCCCGGTCGTTGTAGAGCCGAGGCGTCTCGCAGGACGGAGACAGCCAGAAGCGCTTGCGCCCCAGCACCTGGCAGAAGAGGACGTTGAGGTGGTCGTGGTGCAGTTTCGACAAGGTCCCCGCGGGGCCGAACCACAGGTGCACGCTGTCCGGAGCGCTCAGGTCTGGATGGATGTAGCCCCGGGGCGGACGCAGGTCGTCGAGCAACGGGCGGAACGCGGCGCGCAGCAGCAGGCTGTTGCGGGCCACGAGGTACACATCGTCCGAGGCACGGGTGTCACGAAAGCGCGCCACCAGCTCGCGCAGCGGTAGCGTCCGGCGCAGGCGCTCCGCATGGAAGTCCGGGTCCGGCTCCGCGTCGCGGCCCGCCATGACCTCCACCTCCTCGTCGCCGAAGCGCTCGGCCATCCACTCCGGAGACCAGCGTGTCAGCGCCGGCCAGTCGTCCAGCAGTCCCTCGATGACGACGGGGCGGTTGGGAATGTAGTAGCGCTCGAAGAACGCATCGGGGGCCAGGTGGCGCAGTCGTTCCACGGCCACGGGCGACGGGCCCGGGTGACACTGGGCATGGAGCGCGGCCCGGACTTCGAGCAGCGACTCCAGCTCCCGGCGCCGGGAGACGGCCTGCTGACCGTGACGCACCGCGGGGTGGGCCGAGACGACGTCCACCGCCTCCCGGGCCCGCGCTTCGGACAGACCCTGGGCCTGGAGGGCCTGGACGAGCCGGGACGGGTCCACGCCCGAGGTCAAGTTCTCAGCGAGCCAGGAACGCACCGGGGGCGGCAGGCTCTCGCGCTCGTCAGGAGTCATGGTTCGCGGGGTGCGATATACCACCCGGGTAGGCAACCACGTTGCATTGGGGACCGCATGACCACGTCAAAGGATCCTGCTCCAACCATCGTCCCGAACCCGCCGCCCAACCCGGCCACGCGCCAGGCGCCGCGAATCGTCCCCAATCCGGGAGGTCATTCCGCGCCTCCGCAGGAGCGCACGCGCCCCACCGAGCCCCCCACCACACCGCCACTGGAGAAGTAGCGGCACGGCGGAAGCGGTTCATCCCAGCTTCCACCACGTATTGCCGTCCGGGACGTCGAACTCCTGGAAGGTGACGGACACGCTGACGTCCAGCGCGTGTACCCAGTGCCACCACCCCGCGGGAATCAGCAGCATGTCGCCGGGCTCGACGACGACTTCGAGGACGTCGGCCTCGCGATATGAGGGGAAGCGCGTGAGGTCGGGGCGGTCCGCGTCGACCTGACTCCACACCTCGAGGTGGCTGTAGACGTGGTGCGTGTGGAACGAGGGAATGAGGCGGAAGCGCTTGCGGCCGAAGACCTGGCCGAAGAGGACGGTGCCCAGGTCGTGGTGCAGCTCCGTCCGAGTGCCCGAGGGCCCCACCCAGAGCTTCACCGCACCGGCCCGCGCTGACTCGCGCAGCAGGCCCGGCGGATAGCGCACGTCGTCGAGCAACCCGCGCAGCTCCTCTCGCTCCAGGGCGAAGTTGCGAGCCGTGAGGTAGAGGTCGTTGCTGGGGCCGCCCTCCTCCAGCCTGCGGAGGAACTCGCCCAGGCGCATCACCGCGCGACAGGCATCCGGCTCCACGTCGTGGTCCGCGCGCGCCTCACGGCCGGCCATGACCTCCACCTCCACATGGCCATGGCGCCGGGAGAGCGCCTCCGGCCGCCAGTTCGCCATCAGGGGCCAGTCGCGCATGAAGCCCGCGAGGAGCACGGGTTCGTGCGCCAGGTAGTAGCGCGCCATCAGTTCGTGCACCGACACGTCCGTGCGCCGCTCCAGGCGTTGGTGCCGTCCGGAGTGACGGTGCAACGCGACGCGGGTGTCGAGCAGGCAGAGCACGTCCTCGTGAGGGGCCATGCGTCGCAGACCCGCCGCCACGGCCGGATGCGCACGCGTGGCTTCGATTTCCGCGCAAGCCCTCGCGAGCGGCACGCCCGCCGACACCAGCGTGTCGACGAGTCGCTCCGAGGCCACGCCTCGCACCACGTTCTCCGCCAGCCACGCCCGCCACTCCGAGCCCAGGCTGGATGCCACGTCGGCCATGCCGCCTCCGCTGACAATCGCGGTGGGCACTGTACAAGGCGCTCGGTCCTCCAGGGCAAGCCCACCAGGCAGGCGTCCCCGCCTCGGGCCCGGGCTTTCTTCCCCGAGTCCTGGGGGCGCGGGGGCCCGGGTGGCGCCCCATCGCTCGCCCCGTCGGGGGCCAGCCTCATGCCTCGCCTGCTCATCCCTCGCGGAGTGCTCCCTAGATTCTCGGCACGAGGCCCGCGATGAAATCAGACAGCCCCAGGTTCCGGTCCTTTCTGCGGCACACCAGCTCGGGAGGGTTGGGCGTGGTGCTCCTGCTCGTGGCCCCGGCAAGTGGGCTCGCGCAAGATGATGACGACGATGGGGAGGCGGTCGCTCCTCAGGTCTCCTGCTACACGGCCGCGAGCCAGGGCGGGCTCACCGATGACTACGCGGCCACGCAGCTCTGTCGCGGCGCGCGCTCCAACGCTCCCGCGAAATGCTTCCTGCGTGTCCAGGACGAGGGCTCGCTGACGCAGGCGCAGGCCCTCCAGCTCTGCCAGTTCGCCACAAGCGATGATGACCCGGCCTCCTGCTATCTCCAGGCGCGCGGCAAGAGCTTCGGTGCCGACTCCCGCATCCTCCAGCTCTGCCAGCCTCCGGTGACGGAGTTCCTGCGCTACTGCCCCGTCTACGTGCAGTGAGCCGCGGCCCCACCTCTCGTCCGGAAGCGGGCTAGGGTGCGGCCATGACGGAGCAGCCGCCCCCCGAGGAAGACCTCCCCACGGCGCGTGAGCTGGAGCTGGGCGAGGCCGGTGCTTCCCCCGCGCCGCGCCTGTTGGTGCCACCGGGTAACGAGCCCCTGGCGATGCTGGCGCGCCGTGGATTCCAGGCCACCGTCGCACCACTGGACCTGCCCTTCCCCGCCGACGTGAGCGGCGCGCGGGCGGAGCGACTCGTGGAGCGCCTGGGCCACTACGCCTTCCGACTGTTCCTGCGCGGCGCCATTCTGCGGCACGGGAGCTTCACGCCGATGGAGGCCACGCGCTACCTGGAGGAAGCCGGCGCCACGGCCTTCGCCGAGGACCTGGTGGCACTGGACCTGGCCACGCGCGAGGCCGACGGGCGTTACCTGCTGCGCCACCCCACCGCCAGCTTCGGAGGCACGCTGGAGTGGTACGTCGCGCACGAGCTGCGAGGCCGCTTCGGCTTCGACGTGGCCGCGGGCGTGAAGTTCCATGCGCCCGACGTCGGCGGAGACCTGGACGTCGTGGGCGCGGCGGAAGGACGACTCGTCTATCTGGAGATGAAGTCCTCGCCGCCCAAGCACCTGGCAGCGGACGAGGTGGGCGCCTTCTTCCGGCGCGTGCGCGCGCTGCGTCCGCACGTGTCCGTCTTCGTCATGGACACCGCGCTGCGGCTGTCCGACAAGGTGCTGCCCCTGCTCCAGGCGGAGCTGAGCACCCAGCCCGCCCCGCCTCCCCGTCGCATCGTCCGCGAGGTCTGGGCGCTCACGCCCCACCTCTACGTGGTCAACGCGCGGCAGGACTTGATGGGCAACATCGGTCTCGCGCTCGCGGAGGGTTTCCGGGCGCTCGCCCCACCCGCTCCGTGAGCCCGCGACGCGCCCCTACAATCACCTGCGCGTCGGCGGCTCCAGCAGGTAGAAAGCACGGACATGACACAGACCACTCGACTCGGCTGCGCGTGCGGACAGGTCCATCTCGAGGTGGAGGGCGCGCCCATCGTCAGCACCGAATGCTGCTGCAATAGCTGCCGTGCCGCCGGCGCCCGGATACAGACCCTTCCCTCGGCCCCGCGCATCCTGGGACCAATCGGCGCGACGCGCTTCGTTCTCTACCGCAAGGACCGCGTCCGCTTCCTCGCGGGCACCGACCACTTCGAGGAGTTCCGCCTCACGCCCGAGGCGAAGACCCGGCGGGTCGTCGCCACCTGTTGCAACACGCCCGTCTTCCTCGAGTTCCAGGGCGGCCACTGGCTCAGCCTCTATGGCTGTCTTTGGCCCGCGGGAACGCTGCCCCCGCTCCAGCTGCGAACGATGACCGAGGACCTTCCGCCCGGCACGACGCTTCCCGACGATATCCCGAACGGGAAGCGGCAATCGGTCTCATTCTTCGCCAAGCTCCTGGGCGCATGGATCGCGATGGGGTTCCGCAGCCCGAAGATCACCTGCGTCAACGGCAAGCTGCAGCTCTGACACCCTCCCTGGCCTGACGGTGCGTGAAGCGCTCCGCGGGCTCGCGGTGGGGATGCGCGGTCCATTCCACGCCGCGCATCCCTGACTCCACCGTGACCTCAGTATGAGTAGCACTGCCTCGTGACGCCCACGGGGAACGAGGGAGAGGGCAGCGACGTCGGGTCCGCGCAGTAGTTCGCCGAGTACGCGACGTTGCACGCCGTGCCACCCACGACATCGCTTCCCGAGAACACGTTGGGGTAGCTGGCCCAGTTGGGGCAGCCCGGCGCATCACAGACCACGTGGTTGCCGTTGTAGCAGGAGCCCAGCGTCGACTGATGGCCCGGCGACCCGCGGAACTCGAGGCTGGTGCTGAAGTCTCGGATGGTGTTTCCGTAAACCCAACTGTTGAGCGTGTTGTCGACGAGGACGCCGACCTGCCCCTTCACGCCGGTGAGCTGGGAGTCGATGGTGTTGAAGCCGACGAAGCCCCAGTTGACCCGGTAGAAGGTGAGGCCAATCGGGTTCTTGTAGAAGCGGTTGTCGCGCACATACACATGGTCGATGAAGCCGCGCATCGGTTCGGTCAACGCGTAGTACTTCTGCGCGTCATCGAGCAGGTGCTGCTGCAGCTCGAGCACGTGGTTGTAGTCGCCGAAGTCCCCGACATCAAAGCCGGTCAACTGGCGAAACGCGCACGGGGGCGCGACGGTGTACTGGCTGCCATCGGTGAGGAAGCCCAGCGAGAAACCCGAGACGAAGTTTTCGGTGTGGGTCGTCGAGCTGGTGTACGGCATGTGCCCGTCGGTGCTCAGGCCGAAGTTGCTGGTGAGGGGCACGTTGTGGGGCGCCCGCAGGACGACGTTCTTGGAGACGTCGACGTTACCGCCCACGATGTTGATGCCCACATTCACATCACAGATGGAGTTGTGGTGGACCTGGGAGCGGGCATTGGCGTTGCCTCGGAACTCGAAGGGCTGGTTCGTGCAATACCGCCGCGTTCCGAACTCCGTGGTGGGGTCGACTCGCATGCAGTACATCGTGTTCGGCACGGTCTCACCCTCGCCAAGCGGGGGCAGCGCCGGGCACTGTCCAGAGGGGATGCTGCCGTCCGCGTTGCAGGACGTGGGGCGGCACTCGGCGGTGCCGGGCCGGCGGCTCAGCGCCTTGAGATCCCACCCGCTGGGGCAGGTATAGGTCACGGGGTTGGTGGGCCCGTTCCACGTCGCGCTGGCGGGCTGGATGGAGATCTTGATTCCGGGCGTGGTCTCGCACGTGGGGTTCTCCTTCACGTGGGCCGTGTTCCAGCCATACGCGATACCCGCCCCGAGGTGGACGATGCGCAGGTGGTGGACGTTCACCGCCGGGCCGTTCATGGCCTCGGCGTGGTTGACCTGGACTCCGACGGTCCACCGGCGCGGCATCGTCCCCGTGTTGAAGACCGTGGCGTCGGGTGAGGGCGGCTCGTGGCCATCCAGCTCCAGGATGGAGTTGAGTGAGTGGGCGCGCGCCGGGCACTCCTGTCCCTGGCTGTAGCCAACGTTCGTGGTGCCCACCAGGGTCAGGTTGGAGACGCTGGCGTCGTTGAGCAGGCCCTCCTCGGTGCCCGTGCCCGCGACGATGATCAACCCGTTGAGCTTCGTGGTGTCGTGGTCGACGTTGATGATGGTGGGCGGGGACAGCGACGTGCCCTCCAGGTGGATTCCCGTCGGGACGTGGAGGCCAAAGCCATTGCCCCAGGGCCAGCTCCACGCGAGCTTCGTGGCTTCGGAGATGGTGATGGTGCCTGGATCCAACACCACCCTCGAGTGACCGTTGGCCTTCGCCCAGTCGATGGCGGCCTGATACCAGCGCGGATGGAGGGTGCTGCCATCATCGGTGCAGGTCCGGGTGACGTCGCCGACGCAGGTGGCGCCGACATTGCCGGCCGCGCAGAAAGCGCGCTGGAAGCCAGCGGTCCCATGGACGCGGGCGCACATGGTTGGAAGCAGGGACGCCAGGCTCGAGGGACTTGAGCGGGACACGGCCTGAGAACTGGCGGCGTGCGCCAGCCCCCCACCCAGGACCACGAGCAGGGACAGGGCACGAATCCAGGGACTTGTACGGAGCTTCACCGCCGGAGAGCGGAACAAGGGGGCTGCTTGCATGGATATACGTCCCATCAAGGGATGAATCGATGATCCATCCCGTGGCTGCGGCCCCTGCGGCTGGAACAGTTACCCTGGATTCGCGGATTCGCCAAGCCTGTTGTTCGCGGCCGCGCATCCACTCCCTTTCCGCCCATGGACTGACATGTGTGCGGTTTTGGCCCCCCGGCACTGACGGGTCCGCGCCGCCTCTTTCGTCAATGTCTGACATTCCTGACGGAATGCCTCTCCCGACCGGGAGGAATCATTGACGGCTCGCTTGAAGCGGGCGTCTGTCCGTATGGCGTTGAGTCCGTGAATCGTGGAGAGCCGACAACGGGCGCGCGGCTTCCGTTCCACGCTTCGCGAGGCGCTGACAGGGGAACACGCCCCTGTCAGCGGCCCCAATGCTCAGTGCCGGGCTGCGCGGGCGTCGCGGCCCCGGGCGCGCGCGGCCTTGGAGAGCGCGTTGGCGCCCTGCTCGTCGCCGCGCATCCACTCCTTCATCGCCGGAACCACCTGCTTGCTCCAGGTCTTCCCCACGCGAATCTTGAGGAAGTCCCCCACCAGCGCGTCGATCATCGCGGACAGTTGCTCGGTGAGGAACAACCGCTCGTTGAGCTGGTCATCCTCTTCCTCGCTCATCAGCGCGGGCAGCTTCGCGGCGCGAACGTCGAGGAACTCCGAGTCGAGCGTGGCCTCATACTCCTTCTCGCCATGCGTGAAGCGGATGCGCGCCTGGGCCACCAGCAGGCCCTTGTCCAGCGCGTGCTTCACCTGCTCCGAGTACGGCGCCAGCGTGCCCTTCGCGCTCAGCTCCGTGACGTCGCCCGCCACGCCGCGCAGGGTGATGCGTCCCATGAAGAGCACATTGACGCCCGTGCCCTCCAGCTCCACCAGCGCGTCACCCGTCTCCGAGCGCCACAGCATCCACGTCAGCAGCTCGCGGCCCAGGTAGGCCCGGCCCCGCAGGAGCTGCTCTCGCGCCTGACCACGCTCCACCTCGGCGACGTCCTTCGTCTCCTCGGTGGCGGCGCCGTCGACGCCGACATCTCCTCGCGCGAAGGCGGCTTCCGCCCGCGCCTGCTCACGCTTCGCCATGTGCCACCTCCGCCGACGTCGCCGGCAGGTCCATGCCAATCAGCTCCGCCGTGGGCCCGAGCGCGTTCTCGTCGATTCCCGACGTCTGGGCGATGGCGGCCGGCGTCAGCCCCACGAGCTTCAGGCCCAGCGCGTTCTCCAGCGCGATGATGATCTCCTCCACCACCTTGCGGGACGCGGCCCAGATCTGCAGCTGCTGCGTCTTCTGGTTCCAGCTCACGTCCAGCACGTTGGTGCGCGGCGTGGCGCGGGTGCGGAGCATCTGCTTGACCTGCGCCTTCGCCTGCGTCTTCTCGCCACGGCTGGGCGGACGGTCATTCTCCGCCTCGAAGTTGGCGGACCACTTCGCCATCTCCTCCTTCATCGCGGACGCGGGGACCTTCAACGAGTCGATGCGGAAGGAGAAGAGGACGTACTCTCCGTAAAAGACGCGGCCGACGGAGAACTCGACGGCGTCCGCGTTCTCCAGTTCGACGAAGCCGGCCGCGCGGTCATCCTCGGAGCGACGGTCGATGGGCTCGAACGCGTGCGCCTTGAGACCGCGGGTCAGCCAGCGCTTGATGTCGGAAGGCGCTTCCTTGGCGGGTTCGACCCGGAAGCGCGAGAAGGTGACGGCACCACGAAGGACAGGCATGGGGCGCGGCAGGATGGGGGGCGCGAGCTACGACGTCAAGGCACTCTTGGTGCTGTCCCCCTCCCGACCGGGACACGGGTGCGCTGGTGCCTACCTCGCGGTTGGAGGAATGTACCGCCCATGAAGCTCGCCCCTGTGTCGTGCCTGCTCGCCGTGCTCTTGCTGGGTGCCACCCTCCCCCGGGAAGTGCTCGCGCAGGAGGACGCCCAGGCGCCCACGACGGTCCAGGCACCACCGTTGATCTCCGCGCCGGACGACGTGGAGCCCGCGCCCTTCGTGCCTCAGCGGCCCCCGTTGGCCGAGGCCCCCGAGAAGGCAGGGGTGTCCACCGTGCCGCGCGTCATGATCGAGACGGTGGCGGGCGGGCTGGGGATGGTGGGAGGCGGCGTCCTGGCACTGCTCGGAGGAACCCTCGTGGGGGACTGCGCGTTCATCGACGAGGATTGCGCCCTCCCCATCGTCGCGGGCTTCGCGGGCATGGCGCTGGGCTCGGCGATGGGGACCTACGCGGCCGGAAGCGTGATGAGGGGGCGCGGGTCGCTCCTGGCGACCGTGGTGGGCGGGCTGGCGGGCACTGGCGCGGGCGCGCTGGGGTTCTTCGCCAACGAAGGGGCAGACGCCTTCGGAATCATCACCCTCCTGGCCCTTCCTCCCATCGGCGCCATGCTGGGTTATGAGCTCTCCCGCTCAGAGCCGCCCGCGGTGTCTCGCTTTTCCCAGACACGCAACCAGGGTGCGCCGCTGCCCGCGTTCACCTTCCGGGTGACGCCTCACGGCGGGCTGATGGGTGGAGTCGCTGGCAGGTTCTAGCGGGGCTGAGACCACCGGTCACTTGCGTCGGCCAGCTGGCGTTCGGCTATCGTGGGTGCGCCAGTCATGCGCGGACTCGGGCCACTCGCGCATGTCATTCCTGGCCATTCCCACACCCCACCCTGAAGTGAAGTGCCCGGCCGGGCGCACGAGCTTTGGGTGTCTGCCATGACCGCGCGTCTCCCAACGCTGTTCGTCGTCGCGTTGCTGTCCTTCACGTCCTTCGCCCAGGAAGGCCTAGTCCCCCTCCCCTCACCTCGGCGAATGAAGACAACCCGAGCGGCGTGCGAGGCGCCTCCACGCCCATGGACACCCGCGTCCGACTCGCGGGGACGCTTCTGGGCGGCGCCGCGGGTGGAACCATTGGCGGGCTCTTCTCCATGGGCAGGCTCACGAGCTGCGGCTCCTTCCCCGCCACCATCCACTGCGGACAAAGCCTGATTCCCATCTTCATCGGCATGGCTGGCGGCTCGGGCATCGGGGTCTTCGCCACGGGCCGGGCCCTCGGGAGCAACGGCGACTTCGCGCTCAGCGTGCTGGGCGGCGGGCTCGGCACGGTGGTCGTGGCCCTGATGACGGGGGACAACGCGCCGGGCGAACCGCTCGTGACGGAGGGAGGCACGCACATCGTGCTCAGCCTGCTGATTCCCACCGTGGGCGCGCTCCTGCTCAACGAGCTGTCGCACCGATTCAGCGGGGGTGGGCTCTCCGCGCGAAGTCCGCGGCGAGACGAGGGGCTCCTGGTCGCCCCCACCGTGGGCGCGTCGAGGGATGGCGGCTTCGCGGGGCTCGTCGGCCGGTTCTGATTCGACCCATACCCCCCGGAGAAAGCGTGGCATCGCGGCGTGAGCGCGCACCGTCAGTCGGTGCACGCTCCGGCGTCCATGAGCGCGCCCTCGGAAGGCTGGATTCAGCACGGGGGCAGCATCCATCAACCGTCAATCCGAGGGGGATTGTCTTGTCATTGATTCCAACTCCAGTTCCACGAAGCCTGGCTTTCGTCGTCATGCTGGCACTGCTGGCCACGGGCACCCGGGCAGCCGCCGCGAGGACCCCTCCACCGCCCCTGATTCTCGGTAGCAGCCAGTCCCAGTCCGTCGTGCCCTCGCGCGGCACCGCGCGGTTGGTGGTGAGGGCACGTGATCCCCAGGGCGGTCGAATCAATTTCACCTGGACCGCCACCATGGGAGAGCTGAGCACCCAGCTGAACGGCGAGGACAGCAGCGAAATCACCTGGACCGCCCCGGACTGCATCATCCCCGGCAGCGCCCCCGTGAAGGTCACCGTCACCAACGCACAGGGCCTCTCCTCCGAAGTGGACTTCTCCTTCCAAGTGGGCCCCACCCTCAACGACGACCACCAGCCCCCTTTCGCGGAAGGCCAGTTCCAGTCCCTCGACAACGTGTCCCTCCTATCGAACTCGGCGCTGAATTATCCGGAGCCGCTCCTCTCCGTTTTCGGCGGCGAGTTGATGATGTTCGCCTCGGACGTCGAGCTGTCCCTGTCCTTCCTGAGCACCGACGCCCTGGCATCCCATTCGCTGGGCTGGATGTACTACGACGACCTCATCGCGCGCGGCTATGTCGACACCCGCGGGACCCCAGAATACTCCGGCGACGACTTCCTGAGCGACGCCAACAACAACGGCATCACCGACCTCCACGAGGACATCTACAACCTCGCGCCTCCGTCCGGCTTCCATGCATCACGGCCCTACATCGGCACGACTCGCCGGTGCTCCCAACCCTTCCTCTCGGTCAATGGCTTCCTCAGCCAGCCGGAACTGGCGATGGACCGAACCTGCAACCCGGTCTTCTCGCCCGATGTCCTGCTCGCGGACGCCCGACCGGGACAGACAAACAACCTCATCCCCGTGGATGTCGTCGGCGCACTCGCTGTCGCGCAGACTCCAGCCACCGGTTTCTCGGACGGAGGCCTCTTTGCGCGCATCCCCAATCTGCTCGAGCCCGCGGCGCCCGCGAATGCCAACATGGGACTCGGGCATCTGGCCTTCCTGTTGACTGACGACGACCCCAACAGGACCACCTTCAAGCAACTGGGCCCGGTCCAAGACCGGAGCGAGTCCTTCGAGGACGGCCTTCCCGACTACGACACCTCCGCGTACACGCCGGACGGAGTGCTTCGGACCACCAACCCGGACCCTGGCATCACTCCGGCCGACCGCACCGTGAAGCTGGGGCGCATCCAGGCGGGACGGGAGATCGTCTTCTTCCTCGTCACCTATTACGACGCCACCCACGACCCGAACGGTGACGGCACGGTGTATCCCTGCCTGATGAAGGCGATAGATGGCCGGTGCAGCCTGCACCTGAAGACCTCCACGTCCGTCTTCTTCTCGAAGCCGGGTTGGAACCTGGATCAGGATGCCCGCGGAACCTCGCCGGTGGCCCAGTACAACCTGGGTTGTGCGCGTGACCCGCGCTGCAATCCCATCAGGCCCATGGACTACACCTGCCCCGATGCCTCCACCAGCCAGCCGCTCTGTGGTTGGCTCCAGTATACCTCCCACGACCTGCTCGGGACGCCCGCCTATGGAAACATCGTCCTGCCGAAGGCGCGAAGCTGGGTGCCCAGGGTCAGCAACGGCAACATGCCGCACTTCCAGGTGCAAGCGGTGACCACGAGCCCGGGCAACTGGATCCTCGGCATCGAGGACCTCAACGGAGGAGGCGATCGGGACTTCACGAACGTGGTGCTCCTCCTTCAGGCCACTCGCGTGCCAGGCAACGTCCGCTCCAACGTCATCAGCCCCGCCCTGGATGGCCAGTGCGCCATCTCCCGCCTGCGCGTTCGCAAGACCGACTGGGCTCCCCTGGAGTGCCAGCAATCAGCGAGCAACTTCGGCATCGCGTACGCCGTCGCCTCGGACTGCAACGTGTGCGCGAATGGGAGCTGCCAGACGAATCCCGCGCCCACCTGGTTGAACGTACCCTTCGAGCCCGGACAGAACGAAGCCGTGATGAGCCTTCCGCCGTCCGGAGGTTCTCAGCTCTGCTGGAAGGCCCGGCTCACCCACCCGAATTTCTGGTGTCCGTTGGTTATCTCCAACGTGGACATCGGCTACGAGCTGGGCTTCACGCCCCTGAGTCCAGTCCCCGCGACGCACTGACGCTCGGCGACGAGTCCCTTCGTGACAGGGACTCGTCGTCCGTCAGGGCTTCGACTCCGCGACGGAGGAGCCCGCCGGCGTCAGTTCTGAGTAGACGCCGTCCTTGAGCTGGTAGCGCGTCTGGGCCTTCGTCGTCAGCACATTGCCGGACTCATCCTCCTGCTCATCGGTCCTCACCATCGTGAGTTCCTTCTTCCGCGCCTGGAAGGAGACCTCGTATCGGGAGACACCGGGAGCCTCCGACACGCCCTCCAGCGACAGCGCCAGCTTCGCCGTGCCCAGGACACCCTTCTTGTTCCCTGGCACGGTGTAGCTCACGTACGTGGTGCTGTAGTCGCCACACTCCTCGGGGGTGGAGTCCACCCGCAGCAGGACGACTCCCGCGGTCTTCGAGGGAACGAGTGTCACCGCCGCCGGTCCGCCACTGACCTGGCGCCAGTTCTCCCCCGCGGGTTTGGCGTCCACGCTGCTGACTCGGAAGGGAGGCTTCAGCTTCGGCTCCAGGACCCGGACGCGAATCTTGAAGTCCCCACTCATCACCACCGTGGCGACCTCCTTCTCTCCGTCCCCGTCGAAGTCCTCCTCGAACCGGAAGGGCGTCAGCGTGTTGCCGAAGAGCCAGCCCCGCAAGACCGCGTCGTCCGCCTTCTCCGCGGTGCCCTTCGTGTCCACATGCTCCACCGAGTACCAGTGGTTGACGTACTCCCCCACCTTCAGACGCGCCGTGCCACGCTCCTGCACTCGCACGGCCGCGCCCAGGGGCAACACGGCGACCACCGCCGCCTCCGTCGAGGGCTCCTTCCGGAGGTTCGCCTCATCCACCCCCACGAACAATGTCTCCAGCTCGCAGGACGGCTCCCAGGTCGTGAAGGCGAATTGCTCCGGCGTGCGCTGCTGCCCCTCCTTCACCTTTTCGGCGCTGAAGTGGAGCGAGGGCGCGGACGTCTGCGTCAGGAGCAACGACAGCCACAAGCCGGGAAACATGCGGAACCATCCCTGGTGGGAACAACCCGCGCCCTTTCTCCAACACCCCCTCCCCCCGAAGCAAGGCCCCGCACCCAATTCCTCTCATGCGGCCCCGGTGACACGATGAGCCGAGTCACACGAAGGGAGGACAGCCGGGTCGCATACCGGACGGCCGGGTTCGTACGGCTCACCCTCCCCCGCACCTCGCCGCATGACACCCACTGCCGTCAGGGTTAGCGTGGCGCGCGTGATGAGCCAAGCCCTGCCCCTCTCCCTGCTGCTGGCCACCTCGATGCTCGCCGGCTGTCGCCATGCGCAGCACCCTGAAGCTCGCACCGTGGGCTCGGTGGCGAGCAGCCTCTTCGCCACCCTGGAGGACGAGGGCGCGCTCGCGAGCGCCTTCGTGCTGGACGCGCGAACCGGCGAGCCACTGTTCGCGCATCGGGAGCACATCCGGTTGCTGCCCGCGTCCACGATGAAGGTCGTCTCCACCGCGTCGGTGCTCTCCGCGCTCGGTCCGGACTTCCGCTTCCACACGCCGGTGACGCTGGAGGGCACGCTGACGAACGGGCTGTACCTTGGCGACCTCGTGGTGGACCCATCGGGGGACCCGTCGCTGGGCTCGTGGCGTTTTCCGGAGACGGCGCTCGCCTGCGAGCAGGTCGCGGACGCGCTCCAGGCGCGCGGCGTCCAACAGTGGCGCGGACAGGTGCGCGTGCGAGGCACCGACGACGTGGAGGCCGCATTCGGTCCGGGCTGGGCCTGGGATGACGCCGCCTATGCCTACAGCGCCGCCCCCACGCCCTTCGTCTTCCGGGAGAACGTCGTGGACCTCGCGCTGTCCCGCGCGGACGGCGCCGACTGCGCGCTGCCTCCCACCGTGCAGCTCACCCCGGCCTTCGCCACGCTCTCCGCCATCGTCCGCGTGGACCCGAACGCGGAGCGCGCGAACCTCTCCTGCACGCGCCAGCGCGGTGCCCCGGGCGTGCGCTGCGTGTGGCGCTCCCCCGTCAACCAGTGCCCCCGCTCCGCCGCGGTGAAGCTCTCCGTGGACGAGCCCCAGGTCCTCTTCTCCGCCTGCGTGGAGGAAGCCCTGCTCAAGCGCGGCGTGCCCCGCCTGCCCACCACCCTGGAGGCTCCCGGCCCCCTGCGCCCGCCCGTGCCGGAGCCGCTCGTCACCCTGGTCAGCCCGCCCCTGTCGGAGCTGGTGAAGGCCACCAACAAGGAGTCCCTCAACCTCTACGCGGAGCGACTGGGCCTGCGCTTCGCGCGCGAGCGCAGCGGCACGGAGGGCTACGCCACGCTGCGCAGCGCGTTGGCCGAGGAGCTCACCCGTCGCGGCATCCCCGCCCGAGACCTGCGCCCCGTCGATGGCAGCGGCCTGTCCCGGTACAACCTGGCCACCGCGCGAGGCCTGGCGCGCGTGCTCTTCACCAGCCTGCGAGAGCCCTACGGCGCCGCGCTGGTGGACAGCCTGCCCGTGGCCGGCGTGGACGGCACGCTGGCCACCCGCCCCGTCACCGCCATCACCGCGGGCCGCATCCGCGCCAAGACGGGCACGCTCTCCGGACAGAAGTGCTTCGCGGGCGTGGTGGACCGGCCCGGTGACGCCGAGCACCCGCGCGTTGTCTTCGCGTTGATGCTCGGCAACATGGACGAAACCACCGCCCTCCCCGCCAACGAGGCCTTCGACCGCTTCGCCGCCGCCCTGGTCGAGCTTCCCCTGCGCGCCCCGTGACGATGGGCGTTCTCGAATTCCCCGGCGGCTTTGACGCAGCGCACGCCTGGAAGCAACCCGAGGGAACACGGGCTCCGTGGCGACATTCCCCTGTCGGGAACCGACGCCACGGAGGATAGGACGTGGCAGGCTGCGTCCGCCTTTCCCTATCCCCGAGGTGAACATGAAGCTGACAACCGCACTGGCCGCGGCGGCACTGCTGCTGCCACTCACGTCCCCGGCCGCAGGCAAGGGCGCGTCCAAGCCGCCCGTCACGGAGAAGAAGGAGGTCGTCGACACCTACCACGGCACGGAGGTGAAGGACGCCTACCAGTGGCTGGAGGCCACCGATGACGCGAAGGTGAAGCAGTGGAACGACGCCCAGAACGCCCACACGCGGGCCATCCTGGACAGGCTGCCCGGCCGCGAGGGCATCCGTCAGCGCGTCGCCGAGCTGCTGTCCTGGAAGTCCCCGGGCTACGCGGGTTTGACGGAGGCCAACGGCACCCTCATCGGCGTCAAGTATCAGCCGCCCCGGCAACAGCCGTACGTGGTGGTGATTGGCTCCGCTGACGACACGTCGAAGGAGCGCTCGCTGCTGGACCCCATGGTCATCGACCCGTCGGGCCACACCACCATCGACTTCATCGAGCCCACGCTGGACGGCAAGAAGCTGGCGGTGTCGCTGTCGAAGAACGGCACGGAGAGCGGCGACGTGTCCGTCTATGACGTGGCCACGGGCAAGCCGCTGCCGAACGAGGTCGTCCCTCGCGTGAACGGCGGCACGGCGGGCGGTGGCCTCGCGTGGAACGCGGACGGAACGGGCTACTTCTACACGCGTTATCCGCGCGGCGAGGAGCGCCCGGCGGAGGACCGGGACTTCTTCCAGCAGGTGTACTTCCACAAGCTGGGCACGCCCACGGAGAAGGACACGTACGCGCTGGGCAAGGACTTCCCACGCATCGCCATGACGGAGCTGGAGACGTCGCCCGACGGCAAGTACATCACTGCGATGGTCGCCAACGGCGACGGCGGCGAGTTCATGCTGTACCTCCACGGCCCCGACGGGAAGTGGACGCAGGTGACGAAGTTCGCGGACAAGGTCATCCGCGCCCGCTTTGGCCATGACGGCGCCCTCTACCTGCTCAGCCGGCAGGACGCGCCGCGCGGCAAGGTGCTGCGCCTGGCCCTGGCCACCCCGACGCTGGACAAGGCCACGGTGCTGCTGCCCGAGGGCGAGGCCAGCGTCCAGGGCTTCTTCCCGACGAAGTCGCGCCTGTACGTGAGCGAGCAGCTCGGCGGCCCGTCGCAGCTGCGCATGGTGGACCTGAAGGGCAAGGACCTGGGCCTGGTCCCCACCCCGCCGGTATCGTCGGTGGGCGGACTGGTGAGCGCGGGCGGCGAGGACATCTACTTCAGCAACTCCAGCTTCGTGCAGCCGCAGGCCTGGTACCGCTTCACGCCCGCGGACGGCAAGGTGACCAAGACGGCCCTGGCCAAGACCTCGCCCATGGACGTGAGCGACGTGGAGGTGGTGCGCACCGAGGCCACGTCGAAGGACGGCACCAAGGTTCCGCTCACCATCCTCAAGAAGAAGGGCACGAAGCTCAACGGCACCAACCCGACGCTGCTCACCGGCTACGGCGGCTTCAACATCTCCATCAGCCCGGGCTTCAGCCCGCTGGCGGGCCTGTGGCTGGAGCAGGGCGGCGTCTACGCCATCGCGAACCTGCGCGGCGGCTCGGAGTTCGGCGAGAAGTGGCACGCCGAGGGCTCGCTGACGAAGAAGCAGAACGTCTTCGACGACTTCTATGCCTGCGCGAAGCTGCTGGTGGACCAGAAGTACACGCAGCCCAAGAAGCTGGCCATCCAGGGCGGCAGCAACGGCGGCCTGCTGATGGGCGCCGTCGTCACCCAGCACCCGGAGGCGTACGGCGCCGTGGTGGCCCGCGTGGGCCTCTACGACATGCTGCGCTCGGAGCGCACGTCCAACGGCCAGTTCAACGTCACCGAGTACGGCACGGTGAAGGACTCCGAGCAGTTCAAGGCGCTGCTGGCCTACTCGCCCGTCCACAACGTGAAGGACGGCACGAAGTACCCGCCCGTGCTGTTCACCTCCGGCGCCAATGACCCGCGCGTGGACCCGTTCCACTCGCGGAAGATGGTGGCCCGGATGCAGACGGCCACGGCGGCCAAGAGCCCCATCCTGCTGCGCGCCGACGCCGAGACGGGCCACGGCTCCGGCACCCCGCTCAACGCCCGCATCGAGGAGGAGGTGGACGCGTACTCGTTCATCTTCAGCCAGCTCGGCGTGAAGTACCTGCCGCCGGCGAAGAAGGTCGCGGCCCCCAAGCCGCAGTAACACGCTGACGCTGGCGAGGCCCGCCCTGGACCTGGAGGAAACGCTCCGGGCCCGAGGTGGGCCTCGTCGTGTCAGGTGAAGGGCACGCGCGGGCCACGGACACCTGGAGCGCCAGCGCGCGCGGTGCCAGATTGCGCCGCATGGACCTGCTCCCGCTCGAAGCGCTCACGACCCCCGCCGCCCTCGTGGACCTGGACCGCGTGGAAGCAAACCTCGCGCGCGTGGCCGCGTACACGCGGGAGCACCGCCTGCACTGGCGCCCCCACACGAAGACGCACAAGACCGCGGAGCTCACCGCGCTCCAGCTCGCCGCCGGGGCCATGGGCGCCACCGTCGCCACGCCGCGCGAGGCCGCGGTCATGGCCACCGTCTGCGACGACGTGCTGCTGGCCTACCCACCCGTGGGCCCGAGCCGACTCGCGCAACTGATGGCCCTGCCCCGGCGCACGCGGCTCACGGTGGCGCTCGACTCGGTGGAGGCGCTGGAGGGACTGGGCCACGCGGCCCGGGACGCGGGGCGAACCGTGGGGGTGCTGGTGGAGCTGGACCTGGGCATGCGCCGCGTGGGCGTGCAGACCCCGGCCGATGCCGTGGCCCTGGCCCGCGCGGTCGCCGCCACGTCCGGCGCGACGTACCGAGGCATCATCTTCTATCCAGGCCACGTGCGCGTGCCGGTGGAGCAGCAGGAGTCCGCGTTGAAGAACCAGGGAGCACGCGTGCGCGAGTTCGTGGACGCGCTCGCCTCCGAGGGACTCCGCCCCGACGTCGTCAGCGGAGGCTCCACGCCCATGCTGTGGCGCTCGCACGAAGTGGAAGGCCTGACGGAGATCCGCCCCGGCATCAACGTGCTGAATGACCGCAACACCGCCGCGCTCAACGCCTGCGCCTGGAACGAGTGCGCGTTCTCCGTCCTGACCACCGTGGTGAGCACCGCCGTCCCCGGCCAGGTGGTGGTCGACGCGGGCTCCAAGGCCCTGGCCAAGGAGGAAGGGCTCGCCCCGACGGGTGGCTATGGCGCGCTGCTGGACAGGCCCGAGCTCGTCGTCCGGAGCGTCTCCGAGGAGCACGGCCTGCTCGACGTCTCGGGCACGTCCTGGCGCCCCCGCGTGGGGGACCGGTTGCGCGTCGTCCCCAACCACGTCTGCGCCGCCGTCAACCTGCACGAGCGGCTCCACGTGCTGCGCGGCGACACCGTGACGGCCACGTGGGCCGTCGCCGCGCGCGGCTGGTAGCTTCCTCTCACACCAGCTTGTCGAGCCGCTCCAGCTCGCGCGAGAGCATCGACTCCAGCTCGCGGATGTTGCGATAGACGATGCACCGGTAGGACGCGACGTCGAAGCGCAGCTCCTTCACGTCGCGAACCAGGAGCAGCGTGGGCCGCCCTTTACCCCACGCGTAGCCGACCTCCAGGTACACGTTGGGATTGGCCAGCGACAGGTCGGCGATGACGACCTTCGCCGTGTCGATGCGCTCCTTGATTCGCTGGATGATGGGCCCGTCGAACACGGCCTGGTCCACGCGCTCGCACAGCAGGCCCGCCGCCTTCACGGGCCCCTGGATGCCGTAGTGGTACGTGTCCTCCAACTCGGGCGTGAAGGGCATCGCCACGAATGCGTGAGGCTTTCCCATGGACACCGTGCCCGCGCTGGCCATGGACGGCGCCTGCACGAACGCGCTGCTGCGCCGCACCCGGAAACCTCCCCCTGGCAGCGTCTCCACGCCCGGCGTTCCACCCAGGCCCCGCTCCAGCGCCTTGCGCAGCCGCAGGGCACGGCGCATGTCCAGCTCCACCACCGTGAAGCGCTCCAACCCCTTGGGGCCCGTGCCGCGCTGGAAGGCCTCGATGAGTCCGCCCACGAAGGCCAGCACCGCCTCGTCCTCGTCGAGCCCGTAGTTGGGGCCGTGCACCGTGCCCGCCACGTGCTTCACCGAGGCGTGCGCCTCCAGCGCCTTCAGCGCGCGCAACGCGAACTGGCGAATCTCGTGGTAGCCGAACTCGCCCAGCCGCACCGTGCCCATGAAGAGCGCCAGCGGCGAGGCCAGCGCGCCCAGCGTCTCCACGAAGCGGAATTCGCCCGGCTGCACCGCGACCTGCACCGGCGGCACGCCCACGGCCTCCAGCCGCCGTGACGCCTCGCCAGCCGCGCCGTACAGCTTTTGTGCATATTTGAACAAGGCGACATCCGCCGTCATCTCGGTGACGTCGCCCACTTCCAGCACCACGTCGAGGGCCGCGCTCATCCCTCGACTGTAGGGCCGCTGACTGTCTGGCCCCAACCTGGAACCCAACGGTCCACTCGCGAACGGGTGCCCGGGGACCCCCATGTTCCTGAGACTCGGGGTATGACCAGTCTAAAGAACTCCATTCACATTGTGATATGGAGCCCTGCGCACCCCGGAACACCCGGGGAACCCCACATCCCCTGAGGGGCCGTCCCGACGCAAAGTCTTTCAAGTCGGGAAAAGTGAAGGAGAGACAGATGGCGAGCATCGGTATCGTCGGCGCCGGCACTGCCGGACTGCACCTGGGTCTGAAGCTTCTCTCGCAGGGCATTCCCGTCACGCTCTACGCGGAGCAGGAGCCAGACGCCCTTCGCGCAGGCCGACTTCTGAACACGGTGACTCACCATGCGCCCACTCGCGCACGGGAGCGGGAGCTGTGGGTGGACTTCTGGGGCGCGCCGGAGCTGGCGATGAACCGCTGCGCCATCCACGTCCACGGGCCGCATCCGTTCAGCGTGAAGGGGCGCGTCCTCGAGCCGAGCCTCTGCGTGGACTATCGCCTCTATCAGCCCCGGCTCGCGGAGGCCTTCGTGGAGCGCGGAGGGCGGCTGGAGGTCGCGCCGGTGGACAACGTCGCGCTGGAGGGCCTGACGCGGCGCCATGCGCTGGTGGTGGTGGCCTCCGGGCGCAATGGGCTCAACGCGCTGTTTCCGCGCGTGCCGGAGCTGTCGCCGCATACCCGGCCTCCTCGCGTGCTGTTCGCGGCGATCCTCAAGGGCCTGCGGATGCCGGAGCCCTTCGGCATGCACGTCAACCTGGTGCCGGGCCAGGGTGAGGTCTTCGAATCGCAGATGATCACCCGCCACGGCCGCGTCCCCAGCACGCTCATCGAGGCGGTGCCCGGAAGCGAGCTGGCGTCGATGATTTCCCTCAAGCGCGACGACGACCCGGCCGCCTTCGACGCGATGCTGCTGGACCTCATGCGCCGCCACGCGCCCGCCACCTACGAGCGCATCGACCCGACGGAGTTCGGCGTCCGAGGTCCGCTGGACTTCCTCCAGGGAGGCTTCACGCCCGTGGTGCGCCGCGCCTGGGCCCAGGTGGGCGAGGGCCGCTTCGTCATGGCGGTGGGCGACACCCACGTGACGAACGACCCCGTCGCGGGCCAGGGCGCCAACGCCGCGTCGGCCTCCGCCTTCACGCTGGCCATCGCCATCCAGGACGCGCTCCTGTCCGAGCGCCCCTTCGACGAGACGTTCTGCCGCGACACGGAGGCGCGGATGTGGACCGCCGTCGCCCCGGCGACCGACTGGACGAACGCGCTGCTCCAACCGCCTCCGCCGCACGTCGTCGACCTGCTGGTCGCCGGCAGCCGGGACAACCGGGTGGCCGACGCCATCGTCAGCGCCTTCATGATTCCCGAGCGCATCCTCTCCGCCTGTGCCTCGCCCGAGGCCTCCGCGGAGTTCATCGCCCACGCGGGAACGCCGAGCGCGGACGTGCTGGCCGCGTCCGGAGCCATGGGCTGGGACACCGGAGCCAGAATCCGGCCTCTCGCCGGCTGAGACTCGAAGTCCGGGCGAGGCGCCGTCGAAACGCTCCTGCGGGAGCGGCGGCGCTTCGCTATCCTCGCGAGCCATGCGATTTGGCATCGTCGGTTCGGGTGGAGTGGGCGGCTATTACGGCGCGAGGTTGGTGCGCGCGGGGCACGACGTGGGCTTCCTTGCCCGAGGCTCGCACCTGCGCGCCATGCGGGAGCGGGGCCTCACCATCCTCAGTCAGGAGGGGGACTTCACCGTCCCCGTCCGCGCCGAAGAGGACGCCGCGCGGCTGGGGCCGGTGGACGTGGTGGTGCTCGCGGTGAAGAACTACGACGTCGCCAGCGTGCTCGCCCAGGTGAAGACGCTGCTCGCCTCGAAGGAGCAGCCCTCGCACGGCGCTCCCGGCACGGTGGTCGTCACGCTCCAGAACGGCGTGGACAGCCCCTCGGAGGTGGCCGCCGCCGTGGGCGAGGCCGCGGTCATCGGAGGGACGACGTACATCTCCACCGCCATCACCGAGCCGGGCGTCATCCGTCAGGCGGGCACGCTGCACCGGGTGGTGCTGGGCGAGGCGTTCGGTGACATCTCGCGCGTCTCCCCGCGCGTCCAGGCGCTGCGGGACGTGCTCGCCCAGGCGGGCCTCAACGCGGAGGCGGTGGCCGACATCCGCGCGCCCCTCTGGGAGAAGCTCGCCTTCCTCGCCGCGATGTCCGGCTTCTGTACCGCCGCGCGCTCCTCGATTGGCCCCTTGAGAGAGGTCCCCTTCTTCCGGGAGATGTTCCGCGAGGCCGCCGCCGAGGTGCTCCGCGTCGCCGCCGCGGAGGGCGTCTCCACCACCACGCGTCCCGACGACGTGATGCGCTTCATGGAGGCGATGGCCCCGGAGATCCGCCCGTCGATGATGGTGGACTTCGACGCGGGCAAGCCGCTGGAGGTCGAATACCTCCAGGGCACGGTGGCCCGGCGCGGCCATGCGCTCGGCGTCCCCACGCCCGTCATGAGCACCCTGTACTCCGTGCTGATGCCCCACGTGCGCGGCGCGCGTCAGGGCTGAGCCTGTCCGTCCACCCACCGAGCGGGCCGACGGCCTGACGCAATCGTCCGCCGGATTTCGCATAGAGATGAGTGATGAGCGAGCCGAGCCCCCGCCCCACGCCGAGCCCTCCGTCGTCTCCGCCCCTGGGGCGCGTGGCGCTGCATGCCGTCGCCTCCGGGCTGACGCCCCTCATCCCCGTCCCCTTCCTGGATGACTACGCCCTCTTCCAGGTGCGCGAGCAGTTGGTCCGCTCGCTGTTGGAGGAGCGCGGGCTGCGCGCGCCGAACCAGGCCGTGGAGGCGCTCGCGGGCTCCAGTCTGGGCCGCACGCTGGGCGGGCGGTTGGCCAGCTACCTCAAGGGGATGATGCTGCTTCCGGTGAAGAAGCTCTTCCGGAAGGTCTTCTTCGTCCTGTGGGTGAAGGACTGCGTGGACGTGGCCTCCGTGTCCCTGCACCACGGCTACCTGCTCCACCACGCGCTGGAGCGCGGAGACCTGGATGCGCTGAGCCTGCAGGGCGACAAGCCTCAAGCCATCCACGCGGCCATCGTCGCGGCCTGCGCGGAGGTGGATGCAAGGCCCGTCAATCAGGCCCTGCGGCGCCTCTTCGCGAGCAGCCGGCTGCTGGTGGCGGAGGCCACGCGCGTGTTCCTCAATCCCAGGAACGTGGGCCCCCGCGCGCCCGAGCCGGGCGAGAGCGCGGAGGTGAAGTCGCTGGCGGACCGGCTGCTCGCCCTGCTGTGGGAGGAGCGCGGCTACTTCTCCACGCTGGAGGCGCACTACGTCCGCCACCTGGAGGCCGGGCCGGCCCCCGTCTTGAAAGCGGCGTCAGGGAGCTGAGTCGGCCGCGCGCGCTTGCGTCTCACGGATGCGCCGCGAGAAGTCCGGCTGGTTCGCCGCCGCCAGCGCGCGCGGGTTGATGAGGTGCCGCGCGCGCACCACTTCCAGCGGCGCGTCCGTCTCGATGAGCCCCAGCTCGTACGCCAGCGCGTCGGAGAAGGCCGGCAGCAGCGTGCGGTGGTCATAGGGCACCTTCACCGCGCTCACCTTCTCGAAGTGGTGCACCAGGTTGGTGGTGCAGTTGTTGGAGAGCGAGTTGTAGAACTCCGGCTTCGCGTGCAGCGCGTTCATCCGGGCCACCATGTCCAGGAAGAAGTCGGAGATGCGCTCCTTCGACGCGTTCACCGGGTAGAGGTACACGTCGTCATGTCGGTGGTTGGAGCGCAGTTGCACCAGGTCCCGCTCGTCGCCCACGACGTAGACGAGCTCGAACTGGCGGAACAGCCCTCCCACGGCGGAGAACGTCTCCCCCTTCTCGCGACGAATCTCCACGGAGAAGACGAGGTAGCGCCCATCCGAGAAGCCGAAGCTCACCATGGTGTGCGCGGCGCCGAAGAAGCCGGAGAACGGCTCCACGATGAACCACGCCCCCGTCAGCTCGCGCGCGTCATACGTGGCCGAGTACCAGGACGCATCCCAGTCCGTCGTGCTCCGGTAGCGGAAGTCGCGCACGTCGTGAATCGTCACCCGCGAGCCCTCCACGTCCGCGCGAGCCATCCGTGCCAGGTCCGGCGCCCAGTCGCGCTCGGTCGACGGCGCCTGGGACCAGGCCCAGACGTGAAGCCCCCCACACGCCGCGAGCACCACCGCCACCGCGCCCGACCGCGAGCCGAACCGCCGCCACACGACGAGGGCCAGGCCCGCCACGACCAGGGCACCCAATGCCCTGAGGAGGTGCGCCCCTTCGGGCCCCGCCCCTGTCAAGGCGAGCGCGAGCCCGACCCAGGCGGTCCCCCCGAAAAGCACCAGGGCGGTCAGGACGTTGGGGACGAGGGCGGGCAGTCGCATATCCGCCCAGTATTCCGCGCCCCCGGGCCGCTCGCCAAGGGCGGCGCAACCCCGTCCCGCCTGGCACCATGATAACCCGATAAGCAGCCTGTCCCCGGGTATCACTTCGCGCGGCAATGACGTATGAGAGCGGCGAGGGCCCGATTCTCAGGTCCCTCCGGGTCTCCGGGAGCCGTCGTGTCATTGCTCGCCCTGCTCTTCCAGAAGTCCAAACTCCCCATCATTCTCGCGGCGCTCCTGGGCATCCTCACGGGTGCATGCAGCGCGGCGCTCGTCGCGGTGATGAACCAGGCGCTGACGTCCCGGACGGTGGCGGACGCGCTGACGCTGATGCCCGCGTTCCTCGGCTTCGCGGTGGCGGTGCTGGTGCTGCGCATCGTGTCTCAGATGCAGCTCAGCTCCATGCAGCAGGTGGCCTTGCTGGACCTCCGGCTGTCGCTGTGTCGGCGCATGCTGGAGGCCCCGCTGAGCAAGCTGGAGAGCGCCGGGCCGCACAAGCTGTTGGCCGCGCTGACGGAGGACATCGCCGTCATCAACAGCACCATCTCCGTCATCCCCGGCGTCATCATCTGCCTGGCGACGCTCGCGGGCTGCCTCGTCTACCTGGCGTGGCTGTCCGGGCCGCTCCTGATGATGATCCTCGCGGTCATCGCCGTGGTGATGGCGAGCGTGGCCATCCCCAACCGCTACGCGTATTCGCAGTTCTACAAGCGGCGCGAGAGCCAGGACGCCCTGTACTCCAACTTCAGGACGCTCATCGACGGCGCCAAGGAGCTGCAGCTTCACCACGCGCGCAGCGAGGACTTCTTCAACAAGGAGCTCAAGCCGACGGCCGAGGAGGTCTCACGTGTCTCGCTGACGACCAACAACCTCTTCATCATCACCGGGAGCTGGGGCGGCTTCATGGTGATGGCCGTCATCGCCGTCATCCTCTTCGGCGTGCCCCGGTTCCAGACGGTGGAGATGTCCACGCTGGCCGCGTACGCGCTGGTGGTGCTGTACCTGCAACAGCCGCTCGACGGCCTGATGAACCAGTGGCCCGCCCTGTCTCGCAGCCACGTGGCGATGAAGAAGTTGGAGAAACTGGGCCTGTCGCTGGCGGACCCGGAGCCTCCCGCCGACGGCGCCGTGCCGACGAAGTTCGAGCGAGTCGAACTGGTGGACATCACCCACACCTACTACCGCGAGCAGGACGGCGCGACCTTCACCCTGGGTCCCATCAACACGATGATGCGCCGGGGCGAGCTGGTCTTCCTCGTGGGCGGCAACGGCAGCGGCAAGACGACGCTGGCCAAGCTGCTCACCGGACTGTACTCGCCGGAGAAGGGGGAGCTGCGAGTGGACGGCGTGCCCATCACCGCCGCCAACCGCCGCTCCTACCGCCAGCTCTTCTCCTCCGTGTTCTTCGACTTCCACCTCTTCGAGCGCATGCTCGGCCTGGACCAACCCGGGCTCGAGGAGAAGGCGAAAGGTTTCCTGTCCCGGCTCCAGTTGCAGCACAAGGTGCGCGTGGAGGACGGCAAGCTGTCCACGGTGTCGCTCTCCCAGGGACAGCGCAAGCGCCTGGCCCTGCTCACGTCGTTCCTGGAGGACCGCCCCATCTACGTCTTCGACGAGTGGGCCGCGGACCAGGACCCCCTCTTCCGCGAGCTGTTCTACCGGGAGATGCTCCCCGCGCTGAAGAACCAGGGGAAGCTCGTCTTCGTCATCAGCCACGACGACCGTTACTTCCACCTGGCCGACCGTCTGCTCAAGCTCGAGTCAGGACAGCTCGTCTCCATGCCAGACACCGCCCCCACCGCCGTCTCGGCGTGAGCCGCGGGTGATACATCGCCCCACGTGATGTCTCGGCGTGAGCACCGGGTGATACAGCGTCCGACACTTTTCACGGATGACATGCTGAGAGGTTTACGGCGGCAATCCGTGATAAGACTTATTGCAACGCAATCACCGTCTCGCGCTCCCATCGGGCTGGCCTGGAATGGTCTCGCCCACTTGAATCGAGGTTCTCCGAGTGGAGCTCACGCGGGTGGAGCATGCCGAGCTGTTCGTGGGCGACGCGGCGCTCTCCGCCTACTACTTCTGCCACGCGCTCGGCTTCCGGATGGTGGCCAGCGGTGGACCGGAGACGGGGCTGCCCGGCCGTCGCTCCTTCGTGCTCGAGCAGGGAGCCGCGCGGCTCGTCGTCACGTCCGCCCTGGGCTCCGAGGGTGAAGTCGCCGCGTACGTGCGGGCCCATGGCGACGGCGTGCGAGACATCGCGCTGGGGACGCCGGACGCGCACACGGCCTTTCGCGAGGCGGTGAGCCGGGGCGCCCGGGCGGTGGCCGAGCCCTTCACCTACGAAGCCGATGGCCAGCGCGTGGTGAAGGCCACCATCGCGGGGCCAGGCAACTGGGTGCATTCGTTCATCCAGCGCGACACGCCGTCGGGTGCGTACCTCCCGGGCGCATACCTGCCGGTGGACGCGGGGCCCTCGGGCGGCGCGACGCTGTTCTCCGGGGTGGACCACTTCGCCTTCGCCCTGGAGCGGGGCCGGCTGCTGGACACGGTGGGGTTCTACGTGGACGTGCTCGGCTTCGCGCAGACGCACCAGGAAGACGTGCGCACCGAGTACAGCGGGATGAGCTCGCGGGTGGTGCAGGCCGCGGGGGGACAGGTGTGCTTCCCGCTGCAGGAGCCCGTCTCCGGTGCGCGGAGGGGACAGCTCGAGGACTTCGTCGACGCCCATGGTGGCTCGGGCGTGCAGCACCTGGCGTTCCTCGCGGACGACATCACCCGCGCGGTGGATGCGCTGACCCAGCGGGGCGTGGGCCTGCTCGACGCGCCCCGGGGGTACTACGAGGACCTGGAGGCGAGGCTCGGCACCCTGGGCCCGTTCCGCCGGGAGCTGCTCCAGGCGCGCAACATCCTGATGGACCGGGACGCCTGGGGCGTGCTGCTGCAGGTCTTCACCCGCTCCCAGCACGCGCGGCGCACCCTCTTCTTCGAGGTCATCCAGCGGCAGCAGGCCCGAGGCTTCGGTGGCGCCAACATCCAGGCGCTCTACGCGGCCAAGGAGCAGGAGGCCACGCGCGCCGCGGGCTGAGACGAGCCCGCGGCCACGCACGTCACATCACTTCCGGGGCTCCAGCGTCAGCGGCAGTCCGCCCCGGGGGAGCAGCGAGATGCCCGGATAGATGTCCACCTTCCGCCCGGGAATGGCGCGCAGGCGGAAGCGCTGGGAGACCATCGCCAGCACCAGCGCGCCGAACATCAGCGACAGGTTGTTGCCGATGCAGATGTGCTGGCCCGCGCCGAACGGAATGTAGGCGAACTTGTGGCGCGCCCCGCGCGACTCGGGGGCGAAGCGGTCCGGATCGAAGGTCTCCGGTGACGACCAGAACTCCGGGTGCCGGTGCAGCACGTAGGTGATGGCGACGACAACCGTGCCCGGCTCCACGCGGTAGCCACCCACGGTGTCCTCCTCCTTGGCCACGCGCACCAGCTTCCAGGCCGTGGGATAGAGCCGGAGCGTCTCCTCGAACACCTGCATGGCGTAGCGCAGGCGCGGCAGGGACTCCAGGGTCGGCGCCCCGCCACCGAGCACCGCCGCGCTCTCGGCGGCCAGCCGGTCGGCGATTTCCGGGTGGGTCGACAACAGATGCCAGGCCCAGGCCAGCGCGGCCCCCGCGCCTTCGTTCGCGGAGTAGAGGTTCATGAACTCGTCGCGCAGCTCCTTGTCCGTCATGCCCTCGCCGGTGTCGCGGTCCTTCGCCGCCAGCAGCATGGCCATGATGTCGTCCTCGGGACCGCCTTGCTTGCGCTGGACGATGACCTCCTTGGCCTTGCCATTGAGCAGCCGCAACGTGGCGAAGAAGTCCGCCCACTTCTTCTTGTAGATGGGCAGCCGCTCCAACTTCAGGAGCCGGTACAGGAACGAGCCGCGGTCGTTCAGCATCCACATCATCCGGCGCATGGCCTCCGCCGTCGGCTCGTCGGGCTCATCCGAGTACAGCGCCCGCGTCGTCATCCGCAGCGAGAGCACCCCCATCTCCTCCGCGATGTCGAACCGCCGCCCCGGCTCCCGCACGGCCTCCCACTGCGCCAGCTTGCGCTGGATGAGGTCCACCATGCCCGTCAGCAGGCCGGCCAGCCGCTCCCGGTGGAAGGCGGGCTGGACGAGCCGCCGCTGCCGCCGCCAGTAGTTCCCCTCGCTCACGAAGAGCCCGTTGCCCAGGAACGGGTCGTCCACCAGCTCCGGCTTCGCGTAGTTGGGGGCGTTCTCGGTGAGGAAGTACCGGACGTGGTCCGGATGACTCAACATGTAGGTGGGCTTGGCGTCCAACTTGAAGCGGACCACGTCACCATGCGCTCGGAAACTCTCGACGAAGAGACCCAACGGGTCTTTCTCGTGGCTCAGGAGGTTGCCCCAGATGGGGAGACCCCGGGGACCCGGGGGGTAAGGCGAAGCTGGAGTCGAAGCCATGCGGTCTCGGGAGCGAATCCCACCAGTTTATCAGAAGTGCCTGACCCCCTGACAAACCAAGGAGTTAGCGCGGTTCGAGGCTGACTAGACATTCCAGATAAAACAAGGGATGAAGGCAGAGGGCATGCTTCACCTCCGACCTAATTTTCCTCGTTCACGGCTCCCAGCAACGGTGCCGTGCCACCGCGCGGTAGCGGGCCTCTCGCGGCAGATCGGGGGGAGCTCCATGGCCGTACCTCCCGCGAGGCGGATTGTCGAATCCGCCCGCTGTTGAGGGGCGAGGTCTTCACCAGCAGCCAACTGGACTGAAGCGGTCCCAGGAGCGGCCTACTCCTCGGGCCCGCGGAACCAACTTCGCGAGCCGTCCGCCTGGGAGCAGGGATGAAACAGCGCAACGAGCCGTCACCGGGTGACTTTCTCCACCTCGTGGATCTGCTGTGCCATCGCGCGCAGACACAGGGTGATTCGCTGCTGTATCGCTTTCTCGAATCGGGAGACGTCGACGGCCCTATCGAGGAGTGGAGCTACGCACGGCTGGACACGCGGGCGCGCGCGCTGGGCGCGCTCTTGCGGGCTTCCGGGGCGCAGGGACAGCGTGCGCTGCTGCTGTATCCGCCCGGCATGGAGTTCGTCGCGGGCTTCATGGGCTGTCTCTACGGCGGCGTGGTGGCGGTGCCTTGTTATCCGCCGGACCCGACACGCCTGGAGCGCACCCTGCCCCGCCTGCGCGCCATCGCCCAGGACAGCGGCGCGCGCTACGTGCTCACCACGAGCTTCATCCTGGAGATGTCGGAGCTGTTCAAGCCGCAGGCGCCGGAGCTGGCGGAGCTGCCGTGGCTGGCCAGCGACGCGGTGCCGGAGTCTCAAGCGGCCGAATGGCGGCGCCCGGAATTGGAGGGCGGCACGCTGGCGTTCCTCCAGTACACGTCCGGCTCCACGGGCAATCCCAAGGGGGTGATGGTGAGCCATGCCAACATCCTCCACAACGAAGCGCTCATCTCCCGAGGGTTCGGGCTGGATGCGTCGCGCTCGTCGGGGATGGGCTGGCTGCCCATGTTCCACGACATGGGGCTCATCGGAAAAGTGCTTCAGCCGATGTATCTCGGCTTCCCCTGCACGCTGATGTCGCCCATCTCCTTCCTGCAGCGCCCGCTGCGGTGGCTGGAGGCCATCTCCCACTTCCAGGCGACGTGCAGCGGCGGCCCCAACTTCGCCTACGACTTGTGCGTGCGGAAGGCGACGGAGGAGGACCGGGCCAAGCTGAAGCTGGGCAGCTGGGACCTGGCGTTCAACGGCGCGGAGCCGGTGCGGCGCGAGACGCTGGAGCGCTTCGCGGACACCTTCGCGCCCTGTGGTTTCCGCAGCACGTCCTTCTACCCCTGTTACGGCCTGGCCGAAGCGACGCTCATCGTCACGGGTGGCACGCAGGGCGAAGCCTTCGTCCACGGACGCTTCACCGCGGAGTCGCTGGAGCAGGGTCGCGCGGAGGCGCCGGCTTCGGATGTGGAGGGCGCGCGCGTGCGCACGCTGGTGGGCGCGGGAATCAGCGCGCCGGATCAGCGGGTTCTCATCGTCCATCCGGAGACGCGTGAGCCGCTCGCGGCGAACGCCGTGGGCGAGGTCTGGGTGTCGGGTCCGAGCGTGGCGCAAGGCTACTGGGCAAGGCCCGAGGAGACGGCGCACGCCTTCGAGGCGCGGCTGGCCTCGGGCGAGGGCCCGTTCCTGCGCACCGGAGACCTGGCGTTCCTGTCGCCCGAAGGGCAGCTCTTCGTCACCGGACGGCTCAAGGACCTGCTCATCATCCGGGGCCGCAACCTGTATCCCCAGGACCTGGAGCTGGAGGCGGAGCGCGCCCACCGCGCCATCCGCGCCGGTTGCTGCGCGGCCTTCAGCGTGGACGTGGAGGGCGAGGAGCGGCTGGTGCTCGCGGCGGAGGTGGACGTGCGCGACGGCTTCGATGCCTCGGCCGTCGTGGCCTCGGTGCGCCGCGTGCTCGCGGAGCAGCACTCGGTCCACGCGCATGGCGTGGTGCTGCTCCAGGCGCGCAGCATCCCGAAGACGTCGAGCGGGAAGATCCAGCGGCGCGCGACGAAGGCCGCATACCTCGCGGGTGAGCTGGAGATCGTCGAGGCCTCCGTGACGGAGCCCGAGGTCATCGAAGCACCCGCGACGCCTTCCTTGCCCCTCAAGGAGCTGCTGGCCTCCGCGTCCGAGGCCGAGCGCCCCGCGCATGTCGCGGACTTCCTGCGGTACGCCGTGGCGCGCACGCTGCGCCTGGACGCCGCGAAGCTCCAGGCCCACACGGAGCTGGCGAGCCTGGGCCTGGACTCGCTGATGGTGCTGGAGCTGCACGGCCTGCTGGAGTCCGAGCTGGGCGTGGCCCTGCCCGCGGCCTTCCTCTGGACCAGCCCGACGTTGGAGTCGGCCGCCGCGCGGCTGTTGGAGGCGTGGCAGGGCATCCGGCCCGTGGCCTCGCTCGTCGCGCCGCCGCTGACCTCGGGGCCTCGCGAGGGTGAGCTGCCCATGTCGTCGGGCCAGCTGCGGCTGTGGTTCCTGGACCGGCTGGTCCCGGACAGCGCGCTCTACAACCTCCACTTCCAGTTGCGGCTCACGGGCCCCCTGGACGCGGAGGCCCTGCGCCGAAGCCTGGACGCGCTGCTGGCGCGGCACCCCATGCTGAGCGCGGCCTTCCCCGAGGTGGAGGGACAGCCGCGCCTGGTGACTCGAGCCCCCGCCCCGCTGGCGCTCCCCCGGTTCGACCTGCGCACGCTGGAGCCCGAGGTGCGCGAAGGAGAGCTGCGACGGCTGTCGCTGGAGCAGTCGCGAGAGCCCTTCCGGCTGGCCGAGGGTCCCTCCGTGCGCGCGTCGCTGGTGGCCCTGGGTGAGCACGAGCACGTGCTGCTGATGACGCAGCACCACATCGCCACGGATGGCTGGTCCATCGGCGTGCTGGCGCGTGAGCTGGCGGCGCTGTACCGGGCCCAGGTCTCCGGGGCCACCGCCGAGCTGCCGCTGCCCGCCTTCCAGTACACGGACTTCTCGCGCTGGCAGCAGGGCCTGGGCGCGCTGCTGGACGGACAGCGCGCGTACTGGGCGAAGCAGCTCGCGGGCCTGTCCCGCCTGGAGCTGCCCACCGACTTCCCTCGCCCCCGTGAGCCGGGGTTCCAGGGCGCGCTGCACCGGCTCACGCTGGAGCGTCCACTGGTGGAGTCGCTGCGCGCGCTGGGACGTCGCGAGGGCTGCACGCTCTTCGTCACCCTGTCGGCGGCCTGGGCGGCGCTGCTACACCGCTACAGCGGGCAGGAGGACTTCGCCGTGGGCACCGTGGTGGCCAACCGCGAGCGCCCCGAGCTGCGTGACGTGGTGGGCTTCTTCGCGCACACGCTCGTGCTGCGCGCGAACCTCGCGGGCCAGCCGAGCTTCCGCGAGCTGCTCTCCCGGACGCGGCAGACCTTCCACGAGGCGCTGTCCCACGCGGACCTTCCCTTCGAGGAAGTCGTCGGCGCGGCGCGAGCCCCTCGGGGTGGCGCGGACAACCCGCTGTTCCAGACGGCGCTCTTGCTGGAGGCGCTGCCTCCCACGGACCTGACGGTGCCGGGCATGCAGTGGCAGCCGGTGCTGCCCGTGCCGGATGGCGCGGTGGAGGGCACGTCGAAGTTCGACCTCCAGCTGTCGCTAGCGGAGACGCCAGACGGCCTGACGGGTGCGCTCGAGTACCGCACGGACCTCTTCTCGTCCGCCACCGTGGCGCGCCTGGCGAAGCACCTGGAGACGCTGCTGCGCGCGGCGGTGGACTCCTCCGAGACGCGGGTGGAGGACCTGCCCCTGCTCGACGCCGAGGAGACGCGGCGGCTGCTGGTGGACTGGAATGACCTGACGCCCTCGGAGTCGGAGGACGACAACGCGTGCATCCACGCGCAGTTCCGCACCCAGGCGGCGAAGACGCCCGACGCGGTGGCCGTGGTGGGTGACGACGCGACGCTCACGTACGCGGAGCTGGACGCGCGCTCCAACGCGCTGGCGTGGCACCTGCGGCTGATGGGTGTCGGGCCCGAGGTGCGCGTGGGCCTGTGCGTGGAGCGCTCGGCCGCGATGGTTGTCGCGATGATGGGGGTGCTCAAGGCGGGCGGCGCGTACGTGCCCCTGGACCCGGACTATCCCCGCGAGCGGCTGGCATACATGCTGGAGGACTCCGGCGCGGCCGTGCTGCTCACCGAGACGCACCTGGAAGGCACCGTGCCCCCGGGGAAGGCGCGCGTCGTGACGTTGGAGAGCGTGGCCCTGGCCAACGGTGAGCGGCGCGACAGCCCGCCTCCGTTCGGCATGAGCCCGGCCCACCTGGCGTACGTCATCTACACGTCGGGTTCCACGGGGCGGCCCAAGGGCGTGATGGTGCCCCACGGCGGCGTGGCCAACTTCTTCACCGCGATGGACGCGCGCATCGGCCACCAGCCCGTGGGCTCGTGGCTGGCCGTCACCAGCATCTCCTTCGACATCTCCGTGCTGGAGCTGCTGTGGACGCTCACGCGCGGCTTCAAGGTCGTGGTGCAGGGCGAGGGCGCGTCCATCAAGGCGCCCGCCCGGGCCTCGGCCGCGAAGCGCAAGTCGATGGAGCTGAGCCTCTTCTACTTCGCGGATGACGCGGAGGCGTCGTCGGGAGACCGCTATCGGCTGCTGCTGGAGGGCGCGAAGTTCGCGGACCGCCATGGCTTCGCGGCGGTGTGGACGCCGGAGCGCCATTTCCACGCCTTCGGAGGCCTGTACCCCAGTCCCTCCGTGGCGGGCGCCGCCATCGCCGCCGTGACGGAGCGCGTGGCCATCCGCGCCGGCAGCGTCGTGCTGCCCCTGCACCACCCGGTCCGCGTCGCGGAAGAGTGGGCCCTCGTCGACAACCTGTCCCGGGGCCGCGTGGGCATCTCCGTCGCCTCCGGCTGGCACGCGAATGACTTCGTCTTCGCGCCCGAGCGCTACGAGAAGCGGCGCGAGCTGATGCTGGAGGGGCTGGACACGGTGCGCCGCCTCTGGCGCGGCGACACGCTGCGCATGACGGGCGGCGCGGGCGCGCAGGTGGACGTCACGCTGCGGCCCCGTCCGGTGCAGAAGGAGCTGCCGGTGTGGCTCACGGCGGCGGGCAACCCCGAAACGTTCCTTACGGCGGGGCGCCTGGGCTGCCATGTCCTCACCCACCTGCTGGGACAGACGTGGGAGGACCTGGAGAAGAAGCTGGTCCTCTACCGCGATGCCTGGCGCGCGGCGGGCCACGCGGGTGACGGCCACGTCACGCTGATGCTGCACACCTTCATCGGCGAGGACGCCGCCAAGGTGCGCTCGGTGGTGGAGAAGCCCTTCCGCGACTACCTGCGCAGCTCCGCGGACCTGATGCGCGGCCTGGGGCAGACGCTGGGCGTGGACCTGAACACGGCCACCGAGGCGGATCTGGATCGGCTGGCGGCGCAGGCGTTCGAGCGTTACTTCGAGACGAGCGGTCTGTTCGGCACACCGCGCTCCGTGCGCGAGCAGATGGAGCGGTTGCGGGCCCTGGGCGTGGACGAGGTGGGGTGCCTCATCGACTTCGGAATCCCGGCGGACACGGTGCTGGCCAGCCTCCCCCTGCTCCTCGAGGTGAAGCTCCAGGCGGACCGCGATGGCCGTCGCTCCGGCACCGCGCGCTCCATCCCGCTCAACCTGCGCGAGCACGCCGTCACGCACCTGCAATGCACGCCGTCACTGGCGCGCGCACTGCTGGCCGAGCCCGAGTCCTCCGAAGCGGTGGGCGGGCTGCGCCGGCTGATGGTCGGCGGCGAGGCCCTCCCCTCCTCCCTGGGTGCGTCGCTGCGCCAGGTCCTGGGCGAGGGCTCCGGGCTGCTCAACATGTACGGCCCCACGGAGACGACCATCTGGTCGTCCACGCACGACGTGAAGAGCGAGGCCGGGCCGGTGGTCTCCATCGGCACGCCGTTCCTGCGCACGCAGTTCTACCTGCTCGACGCGCGGCTGCGCCCGGTGCCGGTGGGCGTGCCCGGAGAGCTCTTCATCGGCGGCGCGGGCGTGGTGCGCGGCTACCTGGCACGTCCGGAGCTGACGGCGGACCGCTTCCTGCCGGACCCGTTCGCTCGCGAGCCGGGCGCGCGGCTGTACCGCACCGGAGACCGGGCTCGCTGGCGCGAGGACGGCACGGTGGAGTTCCTGGGCCGCGTGGACCACCAGCTCAAGGTGCGCGGCTTCCGCATCGAGGCGGGTGAAATCGAGGCGGTCCTCAGCGCGCGCCCCGAGGTCCGCGAGGCGGTGGTGGTGGCCCGCGAGGACACCCCGGGCGACGTGCGACTGGTCGCCTACGTGGTGGCGCGTGACGGACACGCCGTCGACGCGGCGGCGCTGCGCGATGCGGTGGCGCAGCGGCTGCCCGAGCACATGGTGCCGTCGCTGGTGGTGGACCTGCCGGCGCTGCCCCTCACGCCCAACGGCAAGGTGGACCGCAAGGCCCTGCCCGCGCCCACCGCGGCGCGCTCCTCACGCGCGGCCTACGTGGCGCCGCAGAGCCAGCTCGAGCAGCAGATTTCCGAAATCTGGAAGGAAGTGCTCAAGGTCGAGCAGGTGGGCGTGAACGACAACTTCTTCGACCTGGGTGGGCACTCGCTGCTCATGGTCCAGGTGCACGCACGACTCAAGGCGGCGCTCGGGGGCGAGCTGCCGCTGCTCAAGCTGCTGGAGCACCCCACCGTCAGCGCGCTCGCGCGTTTCCTGCGGCAGGGGACTCCGGTGGGTGCCTCATCGGTGGAGACGGCGCAGGACCGGGCGAAGCGCCAGCTCGAAAGCCTGAAACGACAGCAGCAACGGGCCAGGAAACAGGGGTAGGACTTTCATGGGGCGTCACACGGAGTACCAGGGGGAGTTGGGGCTGGCGGTGGCCATCGTTGGCATGGCCGTGCGCGTGCCCGGCGCGGAGGACGTGGCCGCCTTCTGGCGCCTGTTGCGCGACGGAGTAGAGGGCATCACCTTCTTCTCCGACGACGCGTTGAAATCCCTGGGTGTGGACCCGGCCTTTCTGGCCAACCCCCACTTCGTCCGCGCGGCGCCGGTGCTGGAGCGGCCGGGCCGCTTCGACGCGGGCTTCTTCGGTTACGCCCCGCGAGAGGCGGAGCTGCTGGACCCGCAGCACCGTATCTTCCTGGAGTGCGTCTGGACGGCGCTGGAGCACGCGGGCTACGCGCCGGGGCGAATCCCTGGGACGACGGGCATCTACGCGGGCTCCAGCCTGAGCAGCTACCTGCTCTTCAACCTGCTCTCGCGCGCGGAGTTCCAGCAGGCCGAGGACACCTTCCCGGCCATGGTGGCCAACGACAAGGACTTCCTCGCCACGCGCGTGGCCTATCACCTGGACCTCAAGGGTCCGGCCCTGACGGTGCAGACGGGCTGCTCCACGTCGCTCGTCGCCACGCACCTCGCCTGCCAGTCGCTGCTGGGCTACCAGTGCGACGTGGCGCTCGCGGGCGGCGTGTCCGTGCACGTCCCTCAGCGCACCGGATACCACTATCAAGAGGGCGGCATCACCTCTCCGGATGGCCACTGCCGCGCGTTCGACGCGAAGGGCCAGGGCACGCTCTTCGGCAGCGGCGCGGGCGTGGTGGTGCTCAAGCGCCTGGAGGATGCGCTCAACGACGGCGACACCATCCACGCCGTCATCCGCGCCTCGGCCATCAACAACGACGGCGCGATGAAGGTGGGCTTCACCGCGCCGGGCGTGGAGGGACAGGTGGAGGTCATCGCCCGGGCCCAGGCCATCGCGGAGGTGACACCGGAGTCCATCAGCTACGTGGAGGCCCACGGCACCGCCACGCCGCTCGGAGACCCCATCGAGGTGCAGGCGCTCGACACCGTGTTCCGCGCCGGCACCGACAAGCGCGCCTTCTGCGGCCTGGGCTCGGTGAAGACGAACGTGGGCCACCTGGACGCCGCGGCGGGAGTCACCGGACTGGTGAAGACGGTGCTCTCCCTGGAGCACGCGGAGCTGCCCCCCAGCCTGAACTACGAGACGCCCAACCCGCGCATCGACTTCGCCAACAGCCCCTTCTACGTCAACACCGCGCTCACGCCCTGGCCCGAAGGCGCCACGCCGCGCCGCGCGGGGGTGAGCTCGTTCGGTATCGGTGGCACCAACGCGCACCTCATCCTGGAAGAGTCCCCGCTCGTCCGGCCGGGCGATGCGCCTCGCGACTGGCAGCTCCTGGTGCTCTCCGCCCGGACGCAGACGGCGCTGGAGAAACAGACCACCGCCCTGCTGGCGCACCTGAAGGTGCATCCCGAGCAGCAGCTCGCGGACGTGGCGTGGACGCTGCAGTCGGGGCGCAAGGCGCTGGACCTCCGTCGCGTGCTGGTGTGCCGCGACAGGGACGATGCCGTGCGTGTGCTGGAGACGAGAGATCCGCAGCGCCTCTTCACGCTCGCGCCCGGCTCCGCCACGCCCTCGGCCGTCTTCATGTTCCCGGGCGGCGGCGCGCAGTACCCGGACATGGGCCGGGGTCTCTACGCCGCCGAGCCCGCCTTCCGCGAAGCGGTGGACCAGTGCTGCACGCTGCTGCGTCCCCGACTCGGCTTCGACCTGAAGCCCGTCATGTACCCGGACGCGGACTCCGCGGCGAGCGCGAGCCAGCGGCTCAAGCGGACCTCGCTGGCGCTGCCCGCGCTGTTCACCATCGAGTACGCCCTGGCCCGACTCTGGGAGTCCTGGGGCGTGAAGCCCGAGGCCGTCATCGGCCACAGCCTGGGCGAGTACACGGCGGCCTGTCTCGCGGGCGTCTTCTCGCTGGAGGACGCGCTGGCGCTGGTGGTGCTGCGCGGCAAGCTCTTCGAGGAACTGCCGGGTGGCGGAATGCTCAGTGTGCCGCTGCCCGAGTCGGAAGTGCGGCCCCTGCTGGGGGAGACGCTGTCCCTGGCGGCGGTGAACGGCCCCTCTCAGTGCGTGGTGGCCGGCACGGTGGAAGCCGTGGAGACCCTGGCGGCCGAGCTGACGCGACGTGAGGTGGAGTTCCGTCACATCCCCATCGACGTGGCGGCGCACTCGCATCTGGTGGGGCCGATTCTCGCGCGCTTCCAGGAGTTCATCGGGACGCTCCAGCGCAACGCGCCCACGCTGCCGCTGATGTCCAACGTCACCGGCACATGGATGACGCCCGAGGAGGCCACGGACCCGGTCTACTGGACGCGTCACCTGCGGCAGACCGTGCGCTTTGGCGATGGCATCCGCACGCTGGCGGAGCTGCCCCACCGCGTCTACCTGGAGGTCGGCCCCGGCCGCACGCTGAGCACGCTCGCGCGCCTCCAGCTCACGGGGCCCCAGGCGCCACCAGTCCTTCCCTCGCTGCGCCATCCGCAGGACCCGGTGCCCGACGAGGAACTGCTCACCGCCACGCTCGGCAAGCTCTGGGCGGCGGGAATCGGCGTCGACTGGAACGCGGTGCGCGGCGACAAGCGGCGCCTGCGCGTGCCCCTGCCCACCTATCCCTTCGAGGGACAGGACTACTGGCTCGCACCGGAGGCCCCGTCTGCTCAGCGGCGAGGCGCGGCGCGCAAGACGTCGGACGTCGGCGGCTGGTTCTACCTGCCCTCGTGGCGTCGCGCGCCGCTGCCCCTGCCTCGTGCGGGCGCCAGCACGGTGCGCGACTGGGTCGTGTTCGTGGATGCGGGTGGAGTGGGCGAGGCGCTGGCCGCCCGACTGGAGAGCGCGGGTCACCGCGTGGCGCGCGTGTCACGCGGTGCTCGACTTCAGGAGCTGGGCGGGCACCACTTCAGCCTGGACCCGATGGACGCGGAGGAGCCCACGTTCCTGCTGCTGGCCCTGAAGGCGAAGGACTTCAAGGTGGAGCGCATCGTCCACCTGTGGAGCCTGGATGGACTCGACGGCGCGGAGCACGAGTCGGCCGAGGCCCGCTTCGACCAACTTCAGGAGCGCGGGTTCCATCCCCTGCTGCGGCTGACGCGCGCGCTGGCGGAGGGGTCCCTTCCCGGCCCCGTGGAGCTGACGGTGGTGGGGCGCGGAGCGTTCGACGTGGAGAGCATGGACGCGGTCAATCCCGAGCACGCCACGCTGCCCGCGCTGTGCAAGGTGATTCCCCAGGAGCACGACACCCTGGCCTGCCGCTACGTGGACCTGGGCCCTGGCGGCGTGGCGATGACCTCGAGCGCCCTTCTGCGCGAGCTCACCTCCGACACCCCGGAGCCCGTGGTCGCCTGGAGAGGGACGCACCGACTGGCGCAGACGCATGAGTCGCTGCGGCTCGAACAGGATGGCGTGCCGGCGCAGCCCTTCAAGGCGCGCGGCGTGTACCTCATCACCGGCGGCCTGGGTGGCGTGGGCCTGCTGCTCGCGCGGCATCTGGCGAGCGCCCATCAGGCCCGGCTCATCCTGGTGAGCCGCGCGGGGTTGGAAGTGGACCCGGGCGGGCACAAGCAGCGCGCGGTGAAGGACCTGGAGGCAGCGGGCGCGGAGGTGCTGGTGGTCCGCGCGGACGTGGCGGACGAGTCGCGGCTGCGCATGGCGCTCGCGGAGGCGGACGTTCGCTTCGGCGCGGTGGACGGAGTGATTCACGCGGCGGGACTCGCGGGTGAAGGCGCGGTGGCACTGCTCTCCGGACTGGACGCGGCGGCCTGCGCACCCCACTTCCGGGCCAAGGTCCATGGCACCTACGCGCTGGAGCGCGCGCTGACGGGCCGGCCCCTGGACTTCGTGCTGCTCGTGTCCTCCAACGCCGCGGTGCTCGGAGGATTGGGGCTCGCGGCCTATGGCGCGGCGAACGCCTTCCTGGATGCCTTCGCCATCTCCCGCTCGCGCGAGGGGCTGACCCGGTGGCTGAGCACCAACTGGGACGGCTGGCCCGGCGTGGACGAGGTGACTCGCGAGGTCCGCACGAGCATCGACGTGTTCGCCATGTCGCCCACCGAAGCGGTGGAGGCCTTCCGCCGCGTGGTGGAGTCTCCCCTGAGTGGACAGGTGGTGGTGTCCACCGGCGACCTGGTCGCGCGCGTCGCGCGGTGGGTGCGGCGCGAGGGCACGGGGAAGCACGCGGACGCGGCGGGTGGCGCGACGCACGAGCGGCCCCAGCTCGGCACCGAGTACGTGGCGCCCACGGATGACGTGGAGCTGGCGCTGACGAAGGTGTGGCAGGAGCAGCTCGGACTGGCGCGGCTGGGCATCCACGACAACTTCTTCGACCTTGGTGGCAACTCGCTGCTGTGGCTCAAGATTGTCGGCCGCCTGAAGCGGGAGCTGGGGCGCGAAGTCCCCCTCACCTCCGTCTTCGAGGCTCCCACCGTGGCCGCGCTGGCGAAGCGACTGGGAGGACTGCCCGCCCCGGAGGAGTCCCCCAGCTTCGAGACGAGTCAGAACCGGGGAGCCCAGCGCAGGGAGCGGCGCAGTCGCCGTGAGTGAAGCAGTCAAGGAGTGGATGACGTGGACGTGAAGCAGCCAGCAGACATCGACGACGCGGACCTTGCCATCATCGGCATGTCCGGGCGCTTTCCTGGCGCCCGCGACACGGCGGAGTTCTGGGCGAACGTACGCGGCGGCGTGGAGTCCATCCGCTTCTTCACCCCCGAGGAGTGTCTCGCGGCGGGAGTTGCTCCGGAGCTGGTGGAGGACCCCGACTTCGTGCGCGCGGCCGCGGTGCTGCCCGAGCCCGAGTCCTTCGATGCCGCCTTCTTCGACATGCCGCCGCGTGAGGCGGAGCTGACGGACCCGCAGCACCGCGTCTTCCTGGAGGTCTGCTGGGAGGCGCTGGAGCACGCGGGCTATTCGCCGCGCGACTACCCGGGCGCCATCTCCGTGTACGGCGGGGCCACGCTCAACACGTATCTGCTGATGAACCTGGCGCGGAATCCCCGCGTGCTGGAGTCCGTCGAGCCGGTGCAGGTCAACATCGGCAACGGCACCGACTTCCTGGCCACCCGCGTCTCGTACAAGCTGAACCTCCGGGGAGCGAGCCACGCGGTGCAGAGCGCGTGCTCGACGTCACTGGTGGCCGTACACCTTGCCTGCCAGAGCCTGCTCAATGGCGAGTGCGACATGGCGCTCGCGGGCGGAGCGTCCGTCAACGTCAGCTTCCTCCATGGCTACCGACACGCCGAGGGTGGGATGGCGTCACCGGATGGCCGCTGCCGTCCCTTCGACGCGAAGGCCCGGGGCACGCTGTTCGGCAGCGGCGCGGGCGTCGTGCTGCTGAAGAAGCTGCGCAACGCCGTGCGAGATGGCGACACGGTGCACGCCGTCATCAAGGGCTCGGCCATCAACAACGATGGCGCGCTCAAGGCGGGCTACACCGCCCCGGGCATCGAAGGGCAGTCCCAGGTGGTGGCGGAGGCGCTCGCGGCCTCCGGACTGGACGCGGACTCCATCGGTTATGTGGAAGCCCACGGCACCGCGACGCCCCTGGGAGACCCCATCGAGGTGGAGGCCCTCACGCGCGCCTTCCGCTCCTCCACGCAGCGGCGGCGCTTCTGCGCGCTGGGCTCGGTGAAGGGCAACGTCGGCCACCTGGACGCCGCCGCCGGCATCACCGGCCTCATCAAGACAGCCCTGGCCGTGAAGCACGGAGAGCTGCCGCCCAGCCTCCACTACGAGCGGCCCAACCCGGCCATCGACTTCGACGGCAGTCCCTTCTACGTCAATGCGACGCTCAAGCCCTGGCCCGCCGGCGCACTGCCCCGGCGCGGCGGCGTGAGTTCGTTCGGCGTGGGTGGCACCAACGCGCATGTGGTGCTGGAGCAGGCGCCTCGGTCGCCCGACAGCGCGGCCTCGCGTCGCGCGTGGCAGTTGTTGCCGCTGTCCGCGCGCACTCCCTCCGCGCTGGAGGCCAGCACGAAGCGACTGGCCGAGGCCCTGAAGTCCCAGCCCGACGCGAAGCTCGCGGACGTGGCCTGGACGCTCCAGGCGGGACGCCAGCGCTTCTCGCAGCGACGCTTCGTCCTCGCGCGAAGCGTGGGTGACGCGGTGGAGGTGCTCTCCACGACAGGGGATGCACGCGGCCACACGGAGACGCAGGACGCGGTGGAGCGCCCGGTGGCGTTCCTCTTCCCGGGTCAGGGCTCGCAGCACGTGGGCATGGGGCGCGCACTGTATGACGCGGAGCCCGTCTTCCGCGCCGAAGTGGACCGCTGCGCCGAGCTGCTCAAGGCGCATCTGGCCGGGCGCGACCTGCGCGAGGTGATGTACCCGAAGTCGGGAGAGCCCGCGGAGCACGAGAAGACGCTGGCGCGCACGGAGTTCACACAGCCCGCGTTGTTCACCCTCGAGTACGCCACCGCGCGGCTCTGGATGTCCTGGGGCGTGAAGCCCGCGGCGATGCTCGGTCACAGCATTGGCGAGTACGTGGCCGCATGCCTCGCGGGTGTCTTCACCCTGGAGCACGCGCTTCAACTGGTCGCCGCACGCGGCCGGCTGATGCAGTCGCTGCCGTCCGGCTCCATGCTGGCGGTGCCGCTGAGCGAGGACGAGGTCCGTCCCTATCTCGGCACCGAGCTGAGCCTCGCCGCGGTGAACGCACCCATGCAGTGCGTCGCCTCCGGGCCGACGGAGGCCGTGGAGAAGTTGAAGCGCCAGTTGGATGAGGCGGGCGTACGCAGCCACGTGCTCGTCACGTCTCATGCCTTCCACTCGGCGATGATGGACCCCATCCTGGAGGCCTTCACCGCGCGCGCGGCGGCTGTGACGCTGCGGCCCCCCACCCTGCCCTTCGTCTCCAATGTCACCGGGACGTGGATCACCACGGAGCAGGCGACGAGCCCGAAGTACTGGGCCCAGCACCTGCGTGGCGCGGTGCGCTTCGCGGATGGACTGCACGCGCTGCTCTCGGACCCGAAGCGCGTCGTGCTGGAGGTGGGACCCGGACAGGTGCTCAGCCGGCTCACGCGGCGGTATCCCGACACCACCCCGGGACGCCCGGTGCTCGCCTCCATGCCCACGCCGCAGGACACCGTGGCCACGGACGCGCCGCCGCTCGCGTACACGACGCTGGGCGGACTGTGGCAGGCCGGAGTCACCGTGGATTGGCGAGGCTTCCACGGCGAGGAGCGTCGCCATCGCCTTCCGCTGCCGACCTACCCCTTCGAGCGACAGCGCTTCTGGGTAGAGCCCGACACGAAGCCTCACGCCGAGGCCGTGCCCGTCACGACCGAGACGCTCGGGGTGCCGCTCGCCCAGGCGCCGATGGAGCGCTGGTTCCATGCCCCGTCGTGGAAGCGCGCGCCGCTTCCTCCCGGCCGCACCGCGAAGGCGACACACCCGCGCGTCTGCCTGGTGCTCGAGGACGAGTCGTCTCCCACCGAGGCCCTGCTGACGCCGGAGCCCGGCGAGGAGCGGATGGTGCTCCGCGTGCGGCCGGGTGCGGGCTTCAGTCGCACGGGAGAGTGGGACTACACCGTGGCGCCGGGCTCGCTTCCGGACCTGCGCGCGCTCCTCGGTGCGCTGCGGGATGCGAGCAGGCTCCCCGACACCGTGTTGCATCTCTGGAGCCTGACGTCGGACGTCCCCGCCTCCTTCGCGCAGGTCCAGGCGAGCGGCTACTTCACGCTCGTCGCGCTCGCGCGGGCGCTCGTCGAGTTCGCGCCCGAGCGGCCCTGCACCGTCTGGGTGGTGTCCAACCACGTCCACGACGTGACAGGCGACGAGTCGCTCCGCGCCGACAAGGCCACGCTGCTCGGCCCCTGCCGGGTGATTCCGCAGGAGCACCCGAGCCTGCGGTTCCATCACGTGGACGTGGTGACGGGCCCGGCGGCGAACCTCTCTTCCACCGGACTGCGGGCCCTCCGCGCGGAGCTGCGTTCGGTGCCCGTGGAAACGGTGGTCGCGCTGCGGGGTCCGCATCGCTGGGTCCAGTCCCTGGAGCCGCTGCCGCTGCCCGATGCCCCCACGCCCCACCCGAGCGCGCGCCCCGGTGGCGTGTACCTGCTCGTCCATGGGCTGGGCGGTCTGGGCGCGATGAATGGGCGCGCGCTGGCCAGCCTGTCGCCAGGAGCGAAGCTCGTCTGCCTGGAGCCGCTGGGCTTTCCGTCGCGCGACACCTGGGACGCTCACGTCGCAAGTCACGGTGAGACCGAGGCCTGGACGCAGCGGATCCGCCGGGCACGGCAGTTGGAGGCCCTGGGCGCGGAGGTGGTGGTGCTCCCCGTCGACCTGACGCGGCAGGAGTCGCTGCGCGAAGCCGTCGACACGGCCGTGGCCCGCTTCGGTGCGCTCCACGGCGTGGTGCATGCGGCGTGGCTCCCGAAAGACCAGGTGGCGCGACTCGTCTCCGAGACGGGGCCCGAGGAGAGCGCCTGGCATTTCGACCCGCGCGCGCGAGGGCTGGCCCTGTTCGACGCGGTGCTGGGTGAGCGTGCGCTGGACTTCCGCGTGGTGGCCTCGTCCATCTCCGCGGTGCTCGGCGGCATGGCCACGGTCGCGCACACGGCCGCGAGCGCTTGGCAGGACGCCTTCGCCCAGGCCGCGTCACATGAAGGCCGGCGGTGGTTGAGCCTGGGTTGGGACGTGGTGAAGGTGGAGGACTACGGCGCGCACCCGGGCGCACGTGGCGAGGCGCTGGACCGCCTGGCGCTCTCTCCCGAGCAAGGCGCGGAGGCCCTGAGCCGCGCGCTCGCGCATGCCACGGGCCCCTGGCTGGTGGTGTCCACGCATGACGTGGCCGCGCGCCAGTCTTCGGGCTCCCGGGCCTCCGTGTCCGAGGAGCTCCGCGAAGAGCCCGCGGCGCGCCCTCAGCATCCTCGGCCGTCGAACCTGCGCAGCGCCTACGTGGCGCCCACGACGGACATGGAGCGGACGCTGGCGGACCTGTGGCAGCAGACGCTGGGTGTGGCGCCCATTGGCATCCAGGACAACTTCTTCGAGCTGGGCGGTGACTCCCTCATCGCCGTGCAGCTCAGCGACCGGCTCAAGCGGCGGCTCAATGTCAGCGTGCCCGCGTCCAGCCTCTACGAAGGCGTCACGGTGAAGGCCCTCGCGGCGTTGCTCCAGCCGCCCGAGGCGGGACCGGGCTCGGCGAACAACGAGGCCGACGAGCGCGAGTCCACCGTCCAGCGCCGCAAACAGAACCTCCAGCGTCAGCGCTCTCGTCGACGCGCGGACGACGAAGAGCCGGAGGACGGCGACTGAGTCGTCGCGGCTCCGCCTCGACCTCCCCGCGCCCTCACCCCATGCGAGCCATCCTCACCAACTTCGGAACCCTCGGCGACATCCAGCCCTTCGTGGCGCTGGCCGTCGAGCTGAAGCGCCACGGCCATCAGCCCGTGCTCGCCGCCGCGCCCTCGTACCGCGCGCTCGCGCAACTCCATGACCTCGACTTCATCCCGGTGGGTCCCGACCTGAGGGCGGCGCAGAGCGGCATCACCCAGGCGATGATGGGGAGCCCGGACGTCGTGCACTCCGCCGGAGGCATGCTCCAGCTCTTCCAGCCGCTCGTGGAGTCGCTGCCCCGCATGTTCGAGGACCTGCGCGCCGCGTGTCGGGGCGCGGACGTGCTCATCAGCGGGCGCGTCCAGCCCGCCGCGCGCATGGTGCATGACCTGACGCACCTGCCCTTCGTCACGGTGCTGGTGGAGCACAGCGGCAGTGGTGGTGGCGGCCCGGCCTTCCAGGCGGCCGTGCGCGGACTGGTCAATCCCCTGCGCGAAGCCCACGGCCTGCCACCGCTCGACAATCCGCTGGTGGATGGCCTGTCGAATCAGCTCGTGCTCACCGCGCTGAGCCGGCACGTGCGGCCTCCCGCCGCGGACCTGCCGCCGCACCACCACACCGTCGGGTACTGCTTCCTCGATGAGCCGGGCTTCACGCCGGACGCGGAGCTCGCCGCGTTCCTCGCGGAGGGCGAACCTCCCGTCTGCATCACCTTCGGCAGCATGACGCACGCGGACCCGGAGGCGCTGACGGAGGCGCTGGTACAGGCCACGGTGCGCTCGGGACGACGGGCCCTCATCCAGCACGGCTGGAGCGGACTGGGGCAGCGCGCCCTCCCGTCGACAGTGAGGGCCTTGGGACAGGTGCCGCACGCCTGGCTCTTCTCGCGGGTGTCGTGCGTGGTGCATCACGGTGGCGCGGGGACCACGGGCGCGGCCTTCCGGGCGGGCGTCCCGCACGTCGTCGTGCCGCACACGTATGACCAGTTCACCTGGGGCGAGGTCGTCCAGGAGCTGGGTTGTGGAGCCGCGGCGCTTCCCATCGGGGAGCTGAACGCGGAGCGACTCGGGGACGCGCTGAGCACGGTGCACGCTCGCGCGGACCTCCAGGCGGCAGCGGCGCGGCTGGGCGAGCAGCTCCGCGCGGAGCACGGAACGATGAAGGCGCGTCACCTCCTCGAGGACCTGGTCCGTCGAGTAGGGCTCGCCTCGGACTCGGGCACCGAGAACGAGGCGGACGCGGATGACGAGGGGCGGCAACAGCGCCGGCGGATGGCGCTGAAGCAGCAGCGGGCGAGGAAGGTCGAAACTTGAGCGGGACTTTGGAGAGAGACATGGCCACGGATTCTTCCAACGCGGACACCACGGGACTGGAGATCGCCATCGTCGGCATGGCCGGGCGCTTCCCGGGAGCACGCGACCTGGAGGCCTTCTGGCGCAACCTGCGGGACGGCGTGGAGTCCATCAGCTTCCTGACGGACGCGGACCTGGAGGCGAGCGCGTTGGACACGGCCGCCATCCGCTCGGACCCGAACTACGTGAAGGCCGCCGCCGTCCTGGAGGACGCGGACCTCTTCGACGCGGGCTACTTCGGCGTCACCCCCAAGGAAGCGGAGGTGATGGACCCGCAGCAGCGTGTCTTCCTGGAGTGCGCCGTGGAGGCCCTGGAGCACGCGGGCTACGACGCCGAGCGCTACAAGGGTCGCATCGGCGTGTACGCCGGCGCGCGCACGGACACGTACGTCTTCAACCTCTTCTCCAACCCCGCCGCGCTGGGTGGACTGGACCCGTTCGAGATTGGCCTGGGCAATGACCTGGCCTTCCTCACCACGCGCGTCGCTCACCGCCTCAACCTGCGCGGGCCCGCGTACTCCGTGCACACCGCGTGCTCCACCGCGCTGGTCGCGTTGCACCTGGCGGGACAGGCCCTGCTCGCGGACGAGTGCCGGATGGCCATCGCGGGCGGCGTCGCCATCAACGTCCCGCAGAAGGTGGGCTACCTGTATCAGTACGGCGGCATCGCCTCGCCGGACGGCCACTGCCGCGCCTTCGATGCGAAGGCGGCGGGTACCATCTTCGGCAGCGGCATTGGTCTGGTGGTGCTCAAGCGCCTGGAGGACGCGCTGGCCGACGGCGACACCATCCATGCCGTCATCAAGGGCTCCGCCATCAACAACGACGGCGCAGTGAAGGCCAGCTTCACCGCGCCCAGCGTGCAGGGCCAGGCCACCGTCATCAAGGACGCCCTCGCCGCGGCGGAAGTCTCCGCCGACACGATTTCCTACGTGGAAACGCACGGCACCGGCACCGCGCTGGGAGACCCCATCGAGCTGCGCGCCCTGACGAAGGTGTTCGGCGCTAAGGCGAAGGGCCGTCGCACGGTGCCCATCGGCTCGGTGAAGACGAACGTGGGCCACCTGGACGCGGCGGCCGGCAGCGCGAGCCTGCTCAAGGCCATCCTCGCGATGAAGCATCAGCAGCTTCCGCCCAGCCTCCACTTCGAGTCCCCCAACCCGCAGATCGACTTCGACAGCGGCCCCTTCTACGTGAACACCGCGCTGCAGCCCTGGCCGCGCGGCAGGACGCCCCGGCGCGCGGGCGTCAGCTCGTTCGGCATTGGCGGCACCAACGCGCACATCGTCCTGGAAGAAGCACCTCCCGCGCCGTCGGCATCGACCGGACGCCCGTGGGAGTTGCTCGTGCTCTCCGCGCGCAGCCACACCGCGCTCGACTCGGCCACCGCTCGGCTCGCGCAGCACCTGGAGTCTCAGCCGCAACAGGCGCTGGCGGACGTGGCGTACACGCTCCAGGTGGGCCGCAAGGCCCATGCGCACCGTCGGGTAGTGGTGGCTCGCGACGGGCAGGATGCCGTGCGCGTGTTGCGCATGGCGGAGCCCCAGCGCGTCCTCTCGGGCACGCACGAGACGGGCAACCGCCCCGTGTCCTTCCTCTTCTCCGACGCCGGAGCGGAGGCTCCGCTGGAGTCGCTGTACCGCTCGGAGCCCGCCTTTCGCGCGGAAGTGGACCGCTGCGCGGAGCTGCTCCAGTCGCGGCTCGGCGTGGACCTGCGCGCCGTGCTGTATCCGGAGGACGGGAGCCGTCCCAGCCGCTCCGGACCGGTGAGCGCCGCCGCGCGCTTCGTCGAGCCGTATGCCCTGGCGCGCCTGTGGATGTCATGGGGCGTTCAGCCCGAGTCGATGCTCGGTGAGGGCATGGGCGCGTGGATCGCCGCGAGCCTCGCGGGCACGCTCCCGCTGGAGGAAGCCCTCTCGTTGGTGGTCGCCCGAGGCGAGGGCCGCGAGCTGTCACCGAGCGCCTCCACGCTGAAGGCGCCAGAAGTGCCGCTCTACTCTCTCGTCACGGGCGCCCTGCTCACCGCCGCCGAGGCGACTCGACCGGAGACGTGGAAGGACGCGGCGAGCCGCGCGCCGCGCCTGGACGACGCGCTTCGTGAGCTGGTGAAGGAGCCGTCTCGCGTCGTGCTCGCGATGGGGGCCACGGGGCTGATCGTCGAGCGGGCGCGCGCGCTGGCGGGAAGCACCGGGACGCGCTCGGTGCGAGGCTGCCTGCCCGCGTCTGGAGACAGCCAGCCCGCGCCGGTGGCGGTGCTCGGCACGCTGGGCCAGCTCTGGCTGGAGGGCGTGGAGGTGGACTGGGAAGCCGTGAGCGAGGGCCGTGTCCTGCGCCGCGTGCCGCTCCCCACGTACCCCTTCGAGCGCCAGCGCTACTGGGTGGCTCCGGGCACGCGCGTCGAGGCCACGCAGGCACAGGTGCCGCAGGGCAAGCTGGTGGACATGGCGGACTGGTTCCACGTGCCCGCCTGGCATCGCACGGCGCCCGTGGCCCTGGACCGCAAGGCCCTGGCCGAGCGTCGTTGCTGGGTCGTCTTCGTGGATGGACTGGGCGTCGGCGAGGCTTTGTGCCGTCGACTGGAGGAGTCAGGACAGGACGTGGTGAGCGTGCGCCAGGGGAGCGCGTTCATGCGAGACGCCGCGCGCCGCTACGCGCTCGACCCGCGTCTGCGCGGTGACTACGCCACGCTGTGGAAGGACCTGGCGGACCAGGAGCTGAGCCCGTCCGTGGTGGTCCACCTGTGGAGCCTCGCCTCGTCGGGCGAGGACCTCCCGGGGCCGGAGCTGTTCCGCAAGGTCCAGGACACGGGCTACTACAGCCTCCTGCACGTGGGGCAGGCGCTCGCCCAGGGTGACACCTCCCGCCCCGTGCGGCTGGAGGTCGTGACGGACCGGCTGCATGACGTCGCGGGCGAAGGAAGAGCCCTCCCGGAGAAGGCCACGCTGCTGGGGCCCTGCAAGGTGATTCCGCAGGAGCAGGAGCACGTCACCACGCGCTGCATCGACCTGATTGCCCCCGAGCCTCGGAGCGCGGGCGTGGAGAAGCTCGCGGAGCGCCTGCTGGCCGAGTTCAGTCAACGCACGCGTGACGCGGTCGTCGCGTGGCGCTCCAACCAGCGCTTCACGCAGACCCATGCGCCGCTCCGCCTGGAACCCTCGGGAGAGGCGCACGCGCCGCTGCGCGAGCAGGGCGTCTATCTCATCACCGGAGGCCTTGGCGGCGTGGGCCTGATGCTCGCCAGGCACCTGGCGCAGACCCTCAAGGCACGGCTCGCGCTGCTGGGCCGGACCACCCTGCCGGCGCCGTCCGAATGGGATTCGTATCTGGCCACGCACCCGGAGACTGACGCGGTGGCCCAGCGCATCCTCCGCGTACGGGAGCTGGAGCAGAGCGGCGCGCAGGTGATGGTGGTGGGCGCGGACGTCGCGGACGCCCAGCAACTGGAGGCGGCGGTGACGCAGGTGGAGGCCCGCTTCGGCGCGTTGCATGGCGTGCTCCACTGCGCGGGCGTCACCCACGGCCCGTCGCTCTACAACCCGCTGACGGAGATTGGTCGGGGCGAGTCCGAGACGCAGTTCGGCCCGAAGGTCTACGGCACGTATGCGCTGGAGAAGGTGCTGAGCCGTCGCTCGGTGGACTTCGCCCTGCTCTTCTCGTCCAACGCCGCGGTCCTCGGTGGTCTCGGCTACCTGACGTACGCGTCCTCCAACCTCTTCATGGACGCCTTCGCTCAAGCCCGCTCCGGAGGAACTGGGACTCGCTGGGTGAGCGCGTCGTGGGACCCGTGGCCGGAAGAGACGAAGCACACCCACGTGCGCACCAGCATGGACCAGTACGCCATGACGCCCCAGGAAGGCGCCGAGGCCGTCCGTCGCCTGGTGACGCTCGGCGTGGATGGACACGTCATCGTCGCCACCGGAGACCTGGCCCAGCGCTGGAAGCTTTGGATTCAGCGCGACACGTCCCAGCCCACGTCGGGTGCGCGGGCGGCCGGCAAGCCGCGTCGCGCGAAGACGCCCTTCGTGGCGCCCGCGAGCGAGCTGGAGAAACAGCTCGCGGCCATCTGGCAGGAAGTCCTCGGCGTGGACTCCGTGGGCCTCAACGACAACTTCTTCGACCTGGGAGGCCACTCGCTGCTGGCCACGCGCGTGGCCGGACGCCTGCGCACCCAGTTCGAGTTCGACATTCCCCTGGCGAAGCTCTTCGAGGCCGCCACCGTGGCCTCTCTCGCGAAGCTGGTGGCCGACCACCAGACCGCGCTCGAAGAGGCCGCCAGTCAAGCCGCGCTCGAGGAGCTGTCCAACCTCAGCGACGAAGAGATTGAAGCCGAGCTGGCGCGACGCTCGCGCTAGCCCGCACTGAATTTCAGCCGGGCCGAGCAGGACACGTCATCGGCCCCCCGCAACCTTCTCCTCCGCCCTGGGTTCCCCCGGGTCGCGGAGGCACCGAAGTTGGAGTCCAGCAATGAGCGGTAGCTCCAAGAATCTCGACAAGCTCACTCCCAAGCAGCGCGCGCTGTACGAGTTGCTCCTCAAGGAGAAGAAGGGGCAGCTCCAGGCCACGACGACGCAGGCGCTCGAGCGGACCATTCCGCGTCGCGCCGGAACGGAGCCCGCACCGGCTTCCTTCCCGCAGCAGCGACTGTGGGTGGTGGATCAGCTCGAGGGCGGAGAGGCCTTCGCCTACAACGTTCACATCACCGTGCAGTTCACCGGCGTGCTGGACGTCCCGCTGCTGGAGCGGTGTGTGAATCAGGTGGTGCGACGCCACGAGTCGCTGCGCACCGTGTTCGCCGCGAGGGACGACGGGCTCCCCATCCAGGTCGTCGTGCCGGAGCTTTTGCTGACCATCCCAGTGGAGGACATCTCCCGGCTCGGCAAGGCGGAGCAGGACGAGGAGGTGGAGCGCCGCACGAGCGAGGAGTCCCAGCGCCTGTTCGACCTGGCGCGAGGCCCCCTGCTGCGCGGCAAGGTGCTGCGCCTGGGGCCCGACAACCACGTGGCCCTGGTCACCATGCATCACCTGGTGACGGACCGTTGGTCGCTGGGTGTCTTCGTCCGCGAGCTGATGGCCTTCTACGCGGCGGAGGTCACGGGACAGGCGCCCGCGATTCCCGAGCTCGTCATCCAGTACTCCGACTTCGCGGAGTGGCAGCGCGAGCGGATGCAGGGTGAGCGGCTGCGCGTCGAGCTGGACTTCTGGAAGCAGCACCTGAAGACGTTGCCAGCGCCGTTGGAGCTGCCCACGGACAGGCAGCGCCCGGCGCGCCAGACGTACCGGGGCTCCCGCCAGTTCGTCACGCTCCCCGTCGCGCTCACGCGTGCGCTGAAGGAGGTCAGCCAGCAGGAGGGGGCCACCCTCTTCATGACGCTCTTGGCCACGTTCCAGACGTTGATGCACCGGCACTCTCGACAGACGGACATCACCGTCGGCTCGCCCATCGCCGGCCGCAACGTGCCGGAGCTGGAGACGCTGATCGGCTTCTTCGTCAACACGCTGGTGCTGCGCAATGACCTGGGCGGCAACCCCACCTTCCGCGAGCTGCTGCGCCGCGCGAAGGAGGTGTGCATGGCCGCGTACGCACACCAGGAGCTGCCCTTCGAGAAGCTGGTGGAGGAGCTGCAGCCCCCGCGTGACTTGAGCCGTCACCCGTTGTTCCAGGTGATGTTCAGCTTCCAGAACACCCCGCGCCAGGACCTGTCGATGCCGGGGTTGCAGTCCACCTATCTGCTGGTGGACCCGGGCTCGGCCAAGTTCGACCTGCTGCTGGAGCTGCGCGAGGACCGGCCGGACGAAATCTTCGGCTGGCTCGAATACAACACCGACCTGTTCGACGTCGCGACCATCCAGCGGATGCGCGGGCACTTCTACTCGCTGCTCGGCGCAGTGGCCGCCAACCCCGACGCCCGTCTGTCCGAGCTGCCCCTGCTCACCCAGGAGGAGCAGCTCCAACTGCTCTCCGACTTCCAGGGCCAGCAGGACGACTTCCCGCGCGACGTGTGCCTGCACTCACTCATCGAGGCCCAGGCTCGTCGCACTCCCGACGCGGAGGCACTGCGCTTCGAAGACTCTGCTCTTTCCTACGCGCAGCTCGACTCACGCTCCAACCAACTGGCGTGGCACCTGCGCTCCCTTGGTGCTCGCCCGGGTTCTCTCGTCGGCGTCTGCCTGGAGCGCTCGCTCGACCTCGTCGTCGCGCTGCTCGCCGTCCTCAAGTCCGGCGCCGCCTACGTTCCCCTGGACCCCGCGTATCCCCGCGAGCGCC